>NZ_LT598496.1:6431580-7074738 GCF_900091425.1 Micromonospora krabiensis | reverse complement strand
GGCGCCCGCCTGGCGGGCGTGGGACAGCAGCGCCACAAACCTGGCGAGTGCTTCGGCGGCCTTCTCCGGTTGCCGCGCGATAGTTGCAGCCCAGCCGGAGGCGCCGGCCCGCCACATCGTGTCGAGCACCTCGACGCTGCTTTTCAGGTCCCCGCCGCTGAACGCCATCAGCACGGCCCGGGTGAACAGGTGCCGCTTCAGGTGGCTGCCCAACAGCACCGGGTCCGGATCCCGGACCGCCGTGATCGCCTCGATAAGGTCCAGCAGCGCGTCCTCGCCAACGCGGGATCGGGCAACGCCAGGATCTCCTCCGGTGACGGCAGCGGCAGCGCCAGATCGAGGTCGTCCATCGCGATGAACTCGTCAACCGACAGCCGGTCCTCCCCAACGATAGAGTCGCGGGTGAATTCGGCTCCGAAGACAGCCGTCGCCACGTCGAGGAGGCTGGCGGTCGCCTCCTCGTCGGTAGCCGATGCCAGGGTCGCCGACGTCGCTACCGGGCAGATGCCGCCGAGTGGCCGCTTCTCGTCCGGCCGGCCGACCGCTGCCGCGGCGGCGCGCAGCAGCATCGCCACGTCGGTGCCCTGCGCGCCGTCGTAGGTGTGGAACTCGTCGACCACCACGTACCGATGTCGGCGTCGTGCCACAGCGGCCGGTCGTCGTCACGCTGCAGCAGCAGGTCCAGCATCTTGTAGTTGGTGATCAGAATGTCGGGCGGCGTGAGCTGCATCTCCGACCGCTTCGTGCGGACCCGGTCGTAGCGCAGGGCCGCCCGGTCACCGATGTAGAGGCCGGCCGAGACGCGGCCGAGCTGCTCCTGGTTGCCGATGAGCAGTTCGTTGAGCCGCTGGGCCTGATCGGTGGCCAGCGCGTTCATCGGGTACAGCAGGATCGCCTTGACGCCGGCCTTTCCGGCGGCGCGCTCGCGACGGCAGTGGTCCAGCACCGGGTAGAGGAACGACTCGGTCTTGCCGGAGCCGGTGCCGGTGGTGATCAGGGTCGGCTGCGGCGCGTGCCCGTCGACGGAGGTCAGGCGCGCGAAGGCTGCCGCCTGATGGGCGTAGGGGGTCCAATCGTCACGCCGCCACTCCAGGTGCCGCTCCCAACCCGGCGCGGCCAGGGTGAAGGGCGTGCGGATCCGCAGGAACGGCCCCCGGAACATGCCAGTGTTCTCGTCACCGAGGAAGCGTGCAGGGCCTCCCGAGCGCCCTCGTCGGCCAGAGCGTAGGTGGTCGACAGGTACTGGAGCAGGCTCTCCTTCAGCGCTCTAGCCTGCAGGGTTGGTCTCACGGCGCGTTCACCTCCCGCGACGCGGGGTCCCAGTCGCCCCGGGCGATCGCGGCGTCCAGCCTGGCCTGAAAGACAGCGTGTGCCGCCCGCATCTCGGCCTCCCGGTCGGCCTTATTGAACGGCGGCGTGTAACCGTCGGGCGGTGGGACGTTTTCGGGGTCCTTCTGGTACGCCTCGAACTGCGCCCACGTCTGCTTGGTCTGCCGCTGGCCGACCGTCCGGGCGTTGCCGGCGAGCTTCCACCCGTCGGCGTCGAACCACGTGACGGCCTCGTACTTCTGCAACACGGGAAGCGTCCCCGGTACGCGGCAATGAGCGCGTCGGCGCTCATGCCCAGCCAGACGGCGACCAGGGCGTCGATCTCGACGAGCGCGGACCGGCGGGCCCGCTCGGTACGCAACGGCGTCTCCGGCCGCCAGTCCGGCGTGACGTCGTTCAGCGGCGGCAGACCCGGCCAGTCGCAGACCCAGGTCTCGCCGTCCAGCCCGCGTCGAACAGCTCCGCCCACAGGGCGGCGTACGCGCTGGTGAGGCAGTCAACCGGAGGGTACGCAGCAACAGTGCCGACGCGAGCGGGTGGTTCTCGTGCGGGCCGGCATCGCTCGCGCCCCGCCAACCCGAAGGTCGCCGCGCCCGGTAGCGCGGACGAAGTAGTCCAGAGGTAGCGAGGCCCAGAAGCCTTGGACCAAGGTCACCATGCGTTGATCATGCAACGCAAGGCTGTGTACCGCGTCCACGTGCGTTGGTCCGGGCGGGATGATGGCCGAGTACAAGGCACGTTCGGTGTTCGTGCCACCTGGCGCCGCCAGGCTAGGCGTAGAAGTCCACGTACGGCTGGCGCGCCTGATCGACCACCAGCGCATCGACCCGTTCGTCCTCGACCTCCGCCTCTGGCACCCCGAGCTCCACCGCAACCTGCGCCCGCGCCTTGGTCACCGTTTCGGCATCCGCGCGAAGTCGCTGCAGCTCTTGAAGATCCAGCCACCGGTCCTGCTCCTCCCGGAACGCCGCCTCGCGGCCCGGGACGCAGACGTACTCGGTGTCGGGGACGAAGTCGGCCGGCAGGCTCACCAGGTCGTAGCCGTATGGGTCGTTGCTGTTGGCGTCGTGCCGCTGAAGACCGGAGTGGCGGTGCTGATCTGGATACCTTTCAGGACAACCTCGCTCCAGCCCGCGGGCTGGTACTCGCGGCCAGTCGCCTTATCGCTCCGGTTGTACTGAATCAGATTCGTCTTCTTCCCACCTGACTCGTCGTAGCCGCGAGTGATCTGAGGCCCCAACTCGGCAAGCCGTAGCGGGTACGCGGCCAGCGCCTCGATCGCGGCGGCCTCGGCGGTGCTGACCGGGAACAGCAGCCGCGCCTCGGACAGCGGTCGGTCCTCCTCGTCCAGCAGCCTCCGCCATACCGACAGCACGTCCTCCGTGACGGTGATGACTCGGCTGCGGTGCGGTCGCTCGTCGAACTCTCGGTTCTTGTACCGGATCCCCGGAATATCTCCTGAGCCGTCGTGGTCCCGGGAGTGCCGCAGGGCGTCGGTAGAGACCAACCACGACAGATGGTCGAACCTGATCTCTCTCGGACGGCCGTAGATGTGGACACCAAAGTGGGCGGTATCTCCCACCGGTCGGGGAAAGAACCGCTGTCCCGAGTTCACGAAGTCGCCGTGAAGACGCAGCCGACGATAGGCCGCAGCTCGCAGCGGACCCTCCTTGTCGCCGGTGAAGTGGCTGTCGGGGTGCAACATGCCCACGGTGCCGCCGGCGGACCGGTGCGCCCACACCTGGCACATGAACGCCCGGTACAGATCCGGCTGCGTGCCCACGAGCAGCGGGTACACCTGCGCCGTCCCGAAGAAGGCGACCTGCCCCATCGTCGTGGTCAGCTCGCGCAGCACGTACCCCCGGGCCTTCGGACGCGCGAGCAACTCCTGGCGGCGGCGGTCCTTCTCCTCCTGGGTCGGCTTCTCCTCCAGCTCGAACCAGGGCTCGTACTCGGCCAGCACGGCATCCTCGTCCCAGCGTGGCCGCACCCACGGCGGGTTACCGACCTGGAGATCGAAACCGCCGTTCTCGGCGAAGACCAACGCGAAGTCGAGCTCCCAGTGCAGGAACGCGTGCTTGTCCCTGAGTTCCCGGACAACGCGCAACCACGGGAACCGTGCCTCTGGGTCGGCGTTGTCCATGCCCATAAAGAGCACGAGGTTGTCCTCGAACTCCTTCAGGTTGTCGAGGTCGTCGTACTTGTCGAGCAGCGTGCCGTCCGGGACGTCGGCCGCGCCCAGCATGGCCTCGAGGAAGTCCAGCCAGTCGTCCAGGTTCGTCAGCGGGATCACCGGACGGCGAGCCGGCTGCTTAGGCTTCGGCGTCTTCCTCGGCTTCGCCTCGGGCGTAGCGGCCGATGTCGCCGCAGCGGCTTCCCAGTCCGCTTCGTCGAGCGACATCTGCTCACCGTCGACCGGGAAGAGCGTCATCGCGCGGAAGAAGGTCGGCGCCACCGCCGGCTGCGCATCCGCAGCGGCCTGCTGGCCGCCTTCGTCGTCGGCTGGCGCGGGGTCAGCCGGCACGTCGCCGGTGCCGCCGAGCATTTCGGCGAGCGTGTCCAAGCCGACCTCCGTGGCGGGCACGGCGTACTCGGGGTCGGTGCCGTCGAGCAGGCCGACCCGGTCGGTGGGCCAGAACCACAGGGCGCACCAGGCGTCCATGACGGTTTTGAGCCGCCGGTACGGCGTGCCGGCGGCCTCGAACAGCTCGGCGTACACCTTTTCCTTCGGCACAGCCTGCTCCGGCCAGCGGAGGACGGCGTACTCCGGGTCGGCCGGGTCGGCGCCCCAGACGTCGATCCGGCGGGCGATCTCCCGCTCGGACAGCTCCATCCGCTTGACCACGCACGACCACAGGAACTCGGCTCGCCGGGCAGCGTCGTGCAGCCTGGTGAACTGAGAAGCCCTCTCCTTCTGCGGCTGGCCGGTGCGGCGGTCGATCTTCGGGCTGCCGTCGGCGTTGAGGTGGGCGGTACTGCGGGTCGGGCGCTGGAAGAGCCCCTTCCGCCAGGCGGCCAACCGGTCGACGTGGTCCTTGGCGAGCTTCTTGGCTTCGATGGAGTTGGTGATCGCCGCCCACCCGGGCGAGGGCAGCAGGAACTGGTGCACCGCGTCGGCGGGCAGCGGCTGCGGTCGACCGTCCTGGCGCAGCGGAAGGGGCGTCGGCGCGAGCCCGCCCTTGGCCTTTAGCCAGGCCTTGTCCGGCGAGCAGATGTCGTCGGGGGTGTAGATGGCGCGGCGGGCGCCGATGAGCGAGTTGCCGCGGCGCAGGTGTAATCCGAACCAGGGCGCCTGCATGCCCGGGTGCATGGTGTTCAGCCACAGCGAGACCTCTGCCAGCTCGCGCCCCATAGCGTTCAGGTCGACACCGTACGCGTTGTGCAGGGCGATGTACGCCTTGACCTTCTGCTTCTCGGTCAGCACGTCGCTGGCGGGGATCGAGCGGTCGAGCTCCTTCTGCCGGCGGCGCAGGTACTCCTCAGCGAGCTGGTTGATCGCCTCGTTCAGGAAGGCGCCGGAGCCGAGCGCCGGCTCGCAGATCTTGTACGACAGCAGGCGGGAGGCGCGTGTCGTATCGGCGTCGGCGTCTTGGCTGAGCAGCTCCTTGAGCGCCAGCTCCACCGTCACCTTGGTGAGCGACTCCGGGGTGTAGTACGACGCCGTTGTTTCGCGTTCGCGTCCGGAGAGCCGGTAGACGAAGGAGCCTCGCTCGTACTTCTTGACGCCGCGGAGGCCCTGGCGCGCGTCCTCCTCGTCGTAGTGGACGAGCGCCTCATCAGGGTAGTCCTTCTGCCTGCGGGCGGGGATGAGCCACGAGCCCTCGTCGGGATCGCCGTCCTTGGCGACCTCGCACAGCTCCTCGTCGGCGATGATGCCGGTGTAGGACATCAGCCCCTCGTACACGGCGCCGAGTTCGTTGATGCCGAGGTTCCGGTACGACACGAAGCCGCCCCGCTCGCCGGGCCGGCCCTTCTTCATCGTGAGCAGTCGCAGGACGCTGTGCAGGGCCGAGTTGCGCAGGCGCAGGTCGAGCCAGCGCGGGGCTGTCTCCTCGTCGCACCGCGGGTCGAGCACCCCCTGGCCGATGAGCCGGATCGAGCCCGGGTCGAACAGCTCGCTGCGCAGCGGGTCGAACCGTAGGCCGATGTCTTCGCTACGCCGCTCCGCCTTCTCCTCACGGGTCCGCTCGTCGTCGCTGGGCTGGTCATCGTCCGGCTCGGACCCGTAGCGGCGGTGACCGAAGTTGACCTTGGCGAAGAGCAGGTCGAGGGAGTGGTAGAGGTGGAAAGTGTTTTTCGCCTCCTCCTCGACGAGCTCCTCGTCCCGGGCGACCAGTTCGCGCAGCCGCGCGACCGAGTAGCCGGCCTCGTAGCTGCCGTCGTCGGCGGGCAGGATGCCGAGCTCAGGACGAGCTTCGGCGTAGAGCAGGAACAGGATCCGGTAGAGGTATCGCAGGCAGTCGCGGGTCAGCTCCCGGGCGAACGGCAGGCGCGGATCCTCGATGTCCGCCGGCGTGACGTCGTTGACGGGCTCGGCCATCCGCCGCAGGACCTCATCCGCAATGATTTCGACAGCGTGCTGCACGCCGTGGCGCAGCTCCTTGGACACCCCGACGGCGTTGGCGGTGGATCCTTTGAGCAGGGCGTCCATCGCCGGGGCGGTGTCGTTCTCGCCGGGACACAGCATCTCGCGGCAGAAGAGGGCAGCGATCGTGGCCAGCTCGCCGAACTGGGCGCGGTCGTTGCGCTCGAGCGCGGCGTCGAGATTGGCGGCGAGGTAGCGCCCCTCGGCCCACGAGTTGCGGTCTGCGAGCACGATGACGCCGCCGTGCAGCAGCAGCACGAACCGCGGGGGCGGTCCGTCCGGCGTGCCGACGTTGGCCTGGAAGAGCCACGAGGCGAGGGCCGCGCCGGTCTCGTAGCTTTCGGTGGCGTTGACCCGCAGCGGCGACAGCAGCCGGCCGGCGCTGGCCGGGTCGAACGCGGCGTCCCCGTCGGCGGCCCATCCGCAGTCCAGCGCCACGATGCCGGGACCGTGGTACGCGACCCGCACGGCGTGCTCGCGGCCGGCCCGGTGCACGGTCAGCTCGGTGCGCAGCGGCTGGTACTCGAGCGCGCGCAGCACGGCGTCGTGCCATTCCTCCAGCCTCTTGCGCCACTCGGGATCGTTGTACGTGCCCAGGTCGAACAGGTCGAACGGATCGGGCTCCGGCCCGGCGGCGAGGTAGCTGCGGACATTCGGCGTCAGGTATTCGCGGCGCAGTGCCCGCACCATCTGCCGGGGCGTCGTCCGCGTGTCGTGCTCGTCGCCCTCGCGGACCGCCCACGTGGCGAACAGGCGCTTCTTGAGGTCGACGGCGAGCTGCTCGGCGAAGTAGTGGGCGGCCAGGTACTCGCCCCGGTTGATGATCGAGTCGAAGACGGTCATCGGTCCGCACCTTCCGCCGCATCGTTGGACGGCTCGAGCACCGCCAGCACACGCAGCATGGGCTCGCCCACGGTCTCCAGCGCCTCCACCAGGTGCCGCAGCCGTTCTGCGGTCTCGTCGACCGCCTGTTTCGCGGAGGTTCGCGGCGCCGCGAACAGGGCTTCCTGATGCCACGTGCCGATGCGCGCCCGGTACGGAGCCAGCATCGTCGACACCTCTTGCCGGTACGCCCCGCTGCCCTCCGTCACGTACCGGCGGGCCTCGTCAACGGCGGCCGGGACCAGCTTGGCCAGCCCCGGCAGGTCACGCGGCACGGCGCGACCGGGCATCTGTGGGCCCACGCCCCACTGGTGGAGCAACGCTGGGCTCAGTTCCACGACCTGCGGGTGGTCGGCCAAGCCGGTGACCGCCATCCACTTGACGATGGTGGGGCGGCCGAGAGCGTTGGAGCACACTCCCTGGATCAGGAACACCGGCTTCTCGACCGCCGCGGCCATCACCGGCGCCTGGTGTCGGCCGATCTCCACGAGCACCTTGTCGGTGAGCCAGTCCAGCACGGGATGTACATCTGTGACATAGGAGACGTTCGGCCACTGCGACTTCGACGTTTCCCGCGCGGCCCGAAGCCGGGCGTCGGCGAGCGACTTGGTGAAGGTGACGCGCATCCGGCCCGGCTCGGTCTTCGTCGGCAGGATCCGTTGCTCGTCCAGGTACGACCTGGGCAGCGACCGCAGCCGGTGGAGGAGGTCGGCCGGCGGCTCGAAGGCGATCGTGCCGTCGTCGTCGCGCCGCAGCGACAGGTGGTCTTCCGGGTTGGGCCGGCACACTTGGCGCAACGCCTCCTCGAAGTAGTTCTCCGTGGAGCGGAACAGGGACAGCACGGTGGCCCGCCGCACCTCAAGGTGTTCCGGGACGGCCCCCACCTGGCCTAGCAGTCCGGCGAGGAAAGCCGATCCGCTCTGCCGCGACCGGTTGATCGACTGCTCGACCGTGCGGCCGGCGATCAGGTCCTGGACGAGCCTGTCCTCTTCCTCCTGGGCCCGGTAGAGACCCGTGACCGCCTCGGCGGAGCCCTCGATCTTATGGGCCTCCGCTTCCCGAATCAGCAGCTTCTCCCCGACCAGTCGGTCGTCCAAGGTGCGCGGGCGGCCGGTCACCTCGTCCGTCCGCCACGGCAGGTCGCAGGTGAGGATCAGCGCGCGGAACTGGGGCTCGTGCTCCTGGCCGTAACGGTCGATCCGGCCGTTGCGCTGCTCGATACGGATCAGCGACCACGGAAGGTCGTAGTGGATCAACCGGTGACACTGCTGGTGCAGGTTGACGCCCTCCGAGGCGATGTCACCGGTGAACAACATCCGTACGGGGTCGTCACGGAGGCCGAACCGCTCGACGATGCTGTTCTGCTCCTCGTCGACCGTGGAGTCGCCGTGCATCACCTGGACCACGCCGCCGTAGCCGAGCCATGGCCGTCGCTCGTCCCGGCTCGGGCCGGGACTGAAACCCAGCGCCTCCGGGACGGACTCCGCCAACCAGGTCAGCGTGGGGATGCTCTCGGAGAACACCACGACGCGCACGTCGGAGCCGGGGCCCACGCCCATCTCCCGCAGCTCGTCCACGAGCGCGCGGAACTTGGCCGTCTCGTCGTCTCGGATCCGTCCCGCCAGCTCCCGCAGCGTCAGCAGGGCGTCCCGCTCCGCCTCACGGGCGGCCGGCTCGGACGACTTGGAGTCCTTGAGCGTCCGCAGGCGGGTCTCAATCGTCGCCAGCAGGGCGCGGTGCGACGACAGAAATGACTTGAGCAGCCGGTACGGCACGAGCTGCGAGGTGCTGACGGACGGGCCGCCCCCAGCGCCAGGGATCCAGCGGCTGCCCAGCTCCGCCAAGACCGCCGCCTCGTCGTCAGTCGCCGCGAAATGGATCGGTTGGGACGGGCCGCGGTCGGCCCAAGCACCGCGCAGGCCGTCGCGCACCTCGGGCGAGGTCTTGGTGCGGCGAATATACAGGTGGCCCAATGTGTCTACGTCGTACGTGGTCGGGTCAGCGATCGCGGCCTCGTCGAGCATGCGGATCAGCTCGGCGAAGGACACCGCCCGGCCGTTGTGCGGGGTGGCCGAGGCGAGGATCAGCGCGTCCGTGCGGCGGGCCAGCAGTTGGGCCAACCGGTTGTTCTTGGTGCCCCGGTTGACCAGGTTGTGTGACTCGTCGATGACGACGGCGTCCCAGTCGGTGCGCTCGAGGTGCGGGGCGTAGGTGTCGCTCTTCAGCGTGTCGATCGAGATGATGGCGCGCTTGAAGTACGCGAACGGGTTGCGTCCCGCGGGGATCTCCCGCTGCATCCGCTGGATGCCTGTGGAGTCCAGCCGCACCAGCGGGATGGCGAAGCGGGTCCACAGCTCGCGCTGGAACTGCTCCAGGACGTGCTGCGGGGTGACGACCAGGATGCGCTCGCCGCGGCCGCGGCGGATCAGCTCGGCCAGCAGAATGCCGATCTCCAGCGTCTTGCCCAGCCCCACGACGTCCGCGATCAGGATGCGCGGCTGCGGGTTCTGCATCGACAGCGCCAGCTCCGCCGGGCGGAGCTGGTGGATCTGGTGGTCCATGAGAAAGCCGTCAGCGAGCGCCAGCCCTCGCTCCGTCTGCGGCAGCGGGGTCTTGCGGAACACGGCCTCCAGGTACAGCCGGGCGCGACGGTGGTTCGCCGAGTCGTCGGGGACCAGCTCCGTCCGGCGCGGATCCAGGACGCGGATGTCGTCGAGCCGGTCGAAGAACACCGCCTCGGCGCCGCGGACGAAGGGCGACACACCGGTGACCTCCACCATCCACCCGTCGCGGCTGGTCTTCGTGATCTTCCGGACGAGCCACAGCTCGTCGCGGACCAACACCTGCGCCCCCGGTGGGTAACCCGCCGAAGTCCCCTCGTCCCGCTCAACGACTTCGACTTCGACGCTCACCCCGGCTCCGATCCCTTCCCACACTCCGAGCTCTTCGACGGCCCGCCACGGGCCTCACACCCTAGTCACAGACTGATCTGTACTCCGTACTGCCTCCGCAGGTCATCGGCCACCCGGCTGGAAGCGGGCGGCCGGCCCGGCCGACGCCGCGGCGTAGGCGTACGGCCCGACGGCACGGCGGACGGCTCGACCGGTGCCGTACGCTCCGGCGTCTGCCGGTCGGTCTCGGCGGGCTTCCCATCGCGGTCCTGTGGCGCGGCCGGCTCGTCGGCAGGCGCGGGTGGAGGGCCGTCCAGCGGGCTCCGGTCGATGTCGTCGGTAGCGGCAAGCAGCTCGGCCAGCCGCGCCGCGATCGACGGGGAGAGCCGGTGCGCGGCGCTGGCCGGGCTGCGGCCCGCGGTGCATGCGACGAGTGCCCACCGGGCATCGGCCGGTGTCAGGCCCGCGTCGCCTACCAGGCCGGCGCACGTCGCCGCGACGGCCGCGACGGTCGGCCGGTCCTGCGGCTCGTGCGTCAGCATCGACGCGATCAGCGGCAGCAAAGCGGCCGGCACCCCGCTCAGGTCCGGCACGACCTGAGGATTGGTGACCTGAGCAGCGATGGCCTGCCACTTCGGGCCGTCGTACGGATAGTGGCCGGCAGCCGCGTACAACAGCACCGTGCCAAGCGCGTAGACATCCGCCGCCGGCGTGACCCGCGGGTTGCCGCCGGCCTGTTCCGGCGGCATGCACCGCACCGTTCCGATGATCATCCCTGGTTGGGACAGCGAGTCCTGCGAGGCGTCCACGAGCGCCGCGAGCCCGAAGTCGATGATCATCGGCCCGTCGACGCCGAGGATGATGTTCTGGGGCTTCAGGTCCCGGTGCAGCAGACCAGCGTCGTGGACGGCCGCCAGCCCCTCGGCCAGCAACGCGCCGAGGCTGGCCACCAACGGCAACGGCAGCACACCCTCGGAGTCGACGTGATCGAGCAGGGTGGCTCCGGCGACGTACTCCATGGCCAACCACGGCCGTCGCGCGTAGGGGTCCGCGTCGAGGAACCGCGCCACTCGGTTCGTGCCGATCACGGTCCGGGCGATCAAGGCCTCCCGCTCGAACCGGGCGCGCGTGGCCTCGTCCAGCCGGTCGCTCCGGATTACCTTCACCGCGACCGGCGAGCCAGCCGGGGAGTATGCGAGGAAGACCTCTCCCATGCCTCCTGAGCCGAGCCGGCGCGCCACCGTGTAACGTCCGATCTGGGCAGGATTGTCTTCCATATAGAGCTCATGCCTTCCCATACGCGTCCGACCCGGATTCGCGTAGACGCCAGTCTGCCCGATCTTCGCCCCTCGCACGAGACTCCCGTACCGTCGGTGCCCGACCGACCGACACTCGTGACTGTTTCTTCGGCCGGGACAACTAATCGGGCGATCGGCGCGGGACGGCGGCTGATGCGGATACCTAGCTGCGCCGCTGTGCGGCAGTGCGTGGCAGATACCACCCGGGAGAATGTCCGATCTTTCTTGAAACTCCCCTCTCGGGGTGGTTCGGAGGTGCGATCTGGGTGGAGGGATCCGGCCAAGCGCGCCGGGCACGGTTACTGCCCGATGGGGCGGGAGCGCCGTCCGGAGATCATTGCCGTGGCCTTACGTTCGTGAGTTTGGGCAGCACGGTCTGTTTGAACAGGCGGAACGTGTGTTCGATGTCGAAGCGGCGCAGGAACGTCTGCCAGAGCCGGTCGACATCAGCGCTGGTGGCGTCGACGCCGGACCACCACAACCAGACCGGCTTCGGGGTCGCGCCGCTGGGCAGGTGCTCGACTTCCAAACGGATGACGGTTCCCTCGATGACCGGCAGCACCTTCGCCGCAGCGGTCCAGGCGGATCGGTGAGTCAACCGGGGGTGCAACCGGTCCCAGGCTCGAGCCCACGCCGTGCCGTAAAGACGGGTGTCGGCAACGGTGGCAGCATCCGGTTCACCCCAGGTGGTGGGGTCACCGAAGACGAACTCGTCGCCGTGCCTGCGCGGTCGGCCGATCGTCCCGGGTTGCCGGGCTGGCACCGCCCGGCGTAGTACGCGGTCGGAGCGCATCCGGGCGAGGATCTGCACGGGCAGGTCACGAAGGAGGAACGCAACGCGGGGCGCGTCGTATCCGGCATCGGCCACGACCAGGATCTCCAGGTCCCCGACCTGCCACTGCCCGGCCGTGATCAGCCGTCCCACGATGTCTCGCAGCTGCCCAGCGGTGACCGTGGCCGCGTCATCACCAGGTGCCAGCCGCACCGCGTCCAACGGCGCAGTCCACGAACTGCGACCCGCCTCCAGGGCCACGACCATCGAATACGGCCAGCCCGGAATCATGATGGTCTGATCCTTGCCGCGTCCGTAGGTGTGACACAGGACCCGCTGCGGTGAGGTGTGAGCGTCAGGACGCAGCCAGCAGGTGATGTCGACCGCCAGGACGAGACGGCCGTCCGCCGCCCGCAGCAGCGGCACTCCGGCGAGGGCGGTGCGCAGCCGATCGATGTCCAGCCGCCCGCAGGCGAGGGCGTCATACAACGCCCCGTGACCGCGGCGGTGCTCACCCACCAGCGACAACTCCACCAACGACCGGACCGTCGGCGCACAACACCGCATCCGTCAGGTCGAACAATGCGTCAGCCCGAGCAGTCAAGCAGTGGTAGAACACGCGCCGGAACCTCCCCAGGTCCCCGGCGGCATCAGCCGGACCACCGTCATGCACACTGATCACCAGAACAGCCCTTGGTTATTGATGCTCTTCCCTAGACAAGAAGATCATCAACCAAGGGCTGTTTCCGTGATCAGTCAGGGTCCCCAGAGGACCCGCAAGGGTTAGAAATCAAGAACCTGTGCGGCGTGGCCTCGGGTTATTCGAAGTCTTCGTTTTCTTCGTGCCGCCTTGCGGTTTTGTGCTGGTGACGGCGGTGACGATGTGGACGTCGTGGCGGTTTGCCGGGTGGCGGTTGCGTAGTCCGGGTGGTCGGCCGGGTCCTGGCCGGGACGGTTTCGGTGCGCGGGCGGGGTTGCCGGCTTTGCCGCGCAGGTGCCGAAACCCTCGGCGGACGCGGGCGGGCGTGAGTCGCTCGGGCGACGCTGGGCGTTCCCAGGGCCGGCGCAGGTCGGCGACGGCGCTTCGGGCGAGGCGTAGCTGGGTGTAGGCGGCCAGCACGAGCCAGGTCCAGCGGTCGGCGGCGTGCGGGTCGCGCAGTTTCGGGCTGGTCCAGCCGAGGGTTTGCTTGAGCATGCGGAAGGTGTGTTCGATGTCGAAGCGGCGCAGGAACGCCTGCCAGAGCAGGTTGACCTCGGCGTCGGTGGCGGTTGGTTGGGACCACCAGAGCCAGACTGGTTTCGCGGTGGCGCCTGATGGCAGCCGGTCGACGGTCAGCAGGATCACGGTGCCCTCGATGATCGGTAGCGGGCCGTGTTGGGAGGTCCAGGCGGTGCGGTGGGTCAGCCTGGGGTGCAGCTGGTGCCAGGCTCGTGCGGTCGCGGTGCCGTAGCGGCGGGTGTCGGTGGTCGTGGCCAGCTCCGGGTCGCCCCAGCTGGCCGGGTCGCCGAAGATGAACTCGCCGCCATGGCGTCGTGGGCGGCCGGTGGTGCCGGGTAGCCGGGGTGGCGTGGGTCGGCGCAGCACCCGGTCCGAACGCATCCGCACCAGAACCTGCACTGGCAGGTCGGCGAGGAGGAACGCCAGTCGGGGCCCGTCGTATCCGGCGTCCGCGACGATCCACACGTCCGGATCACCAGGCTGCCACTGCCCGGCAGCGATCAGCCGTCGCACCACGTCGCGTAGTTGGCAGGCGGTGACCGTGGCAGCGTCGTCGCCGGGCGCCAGCCTGCGGGCGTCCAACGGCGCGGTCCACGAGGTGCGCCCGGCCTCCAGGGCGGTGACGAACGAGTACGGCCAGCCCGGAACCCCGACGTGCGCGTCCTTGCCGCGCCCGTAGGTGTGACACAGCACCCGCTGCGGGCAGGTATGCGCCTCCGGCCGCAACCAGCAGGTCACGTCCACCGCCAGAACGATCCGCCCGTCCGCGGCCCGCGGCAGCGCCACCGCCGCCACCGCGCTCCGCAGCCGCTCGACGTCGATCCGGCCCCGATTCAACGCCGCATACAACGAACCGTGACCGCGGCGGTGCTCACCCACCAGCGACAACTCCACCAACGACCGCACCGGCGCATCCCCGCACAACAACGCGTCCGCCAACTCGAACAACGCATCCCTACGAGCGGGCAGACAGTTGTGGAACTCGCGCCGGAACGCGGCCAGCCGCCCGACCGCGTCGAACGCTCCAGCATCGTGCACACTGATCACCAGACAGCCCTTGGTTTGCGATCTTCTTCCCTAGACAAGACGAATGATCGATCAAGGGCTGTCCCCATGATCAGCCGGGGTCGATGCCGACCCACGACAGGTTAAAGATCAAGTTAGGTCCGGGGCGATGCTGTATAGGCCGTGGTAGTCGGCGTCCTGCGGGATGACGACAGCGAGGCCGTTTCGGAAGCCGAGGTCGGGATAGCGAGCGGCGAGTTCAACCGCGACCTGTCTTTCCAGCGCGGTGCTGGCGTCTCGGCCTCGGGCGGTGACCGCGTCACCGGGCTGGTGTTGCTGGTAGAACGCCTCCAGCGATCGGCAACCCCTGCAATACAGCTCTCCTGCGGAGACCGCAGCCGCCGAGCCACCGATGGGCGTATGTCGATGCCCGGGGACGGTGCTGGTGCAGAGATTCCACTGGACCCATCGGCTGCTCGCCTGGCTCGCCTTGCTGGGGTCGACGAGCTTGGCGACCAGCTCGGGATAGCGGCGCGCGATCGTCGGCTGGCCGCAGTCGGAGCAGTGACAGTCCTGGTCGACCAGCCACTGTTCGAGCGGCCGCATCTCCCACCGCAGGCGGGCTCGGCCGACGCAGTTGACCGGGACCTCCGCTGTCGCGGCAGGGTCGGCGACGTGCGCGGCGATACGGTCCCGGGTGGCCAGGATAAGGGCCGGCCACGACGGAGCATCAGCAAGGTCGCGGGGCAGGACCGTGCAGGACGGCGGCTTCGGCGCCGGCTGCCACGCTCGCCACTGGTTGTAGTGCCGGTTGGCGAAGGTTCCGTCGGCGACGGCTTCAACTACCCACCGGTCGTATGTCGCTTCCAGGGTCTGCCGGTCATGGGATCGGTTCATGTGTGCTCGCCTTCACTGCTCGGCTCACGTGGTACCCCGAAGGATGGGGTAGGCCGGGTCGTAGTGGTCGTCGAGGTCCGGGTTGGGATGTTCCCACATCCGCATAACGCAAGGCTTTCCGTCGTCGCCGAGCGGCCCATCGAAGCGTCCCTGCCGGGTCCTGATGAGCGCGTCGCGCAGAGCATTGACCTGCCGCGGAGGCGATGAGCATGCCGCCCGACTCGCAGGTCGGGTCGTACACCGACTCGAAGCTCTTGGGAGCCAGGACCTCGACTATCAGCTCGACGACCTCGCGCGGGGTGAAGAACTGGCCGGCGCGGGTGCCGGACCCGTCGGGGAAAGGCTTCAGCAGGTACTGGTACGCCACACCGAGCACGTCGTGGGACATGTTGCCCTCGTGCATCTTCGGGGTGCGGTCCATCGCCTGCATGACCGCGGCCAGATTTTTCCCCTGACAGCTTGCAGACAGGCGCGGACCCGCTGGCCGAGCCCGGGCTGGGTGATGGTGGCAAGGATGGAGCCGACAAAGATCGGGACCAACGCGCTCCGCCTCCTCCGATCGGTGGCCCGCGGCTGGTCGGCGCTCAGCGCGCTGCGCCTTGGGAGGGGACGGCGGCGTTGAGCACAGAAGCGCCCTCACCCGGGCACGGGAGGTGGGGCGCTTCAACGTCTTCGAAGTTGCTGGTGGCGGTGGTCGGAGATGCACTCCTCGGCCGTGCCGCCGAGACCGCCGACGCGTCCCGGAACAGTCAGCCGCCCTGAACCGGCTCGCGGCCCAGGTCGAGGACGAGCAGGTCCATCGGTGGACCCCAGGGGAGGGCCGATGTGCCGACCTGCCGCCACCCGTTGCGCGCGTACACCTGACGGGCGTGCGAGCGGGGGTCGGAGGCGAGGGTGGCGTACCGCTCTGGCCGGTCGGCGAGCAGCCTGCGCATCAGCTCAGCGCCGATGCCCTCACTGCGGCGTGCCGGGTGCACGATCCACTCCATCACCGCGAGCTTTGCCGCTTCGCGCACATCAGCGGGCGGCTCCCCGTCGGCGCGGGACCACCAGGTGCCGGCCGGCATCGTCCACCCGTACGCGGCGCCTACCAGCCGGTCCCGGTCGTGGGCGGCGGCCAGCGTAAACCCCGGGCGGGTCGCCTCGTCAGGAAGGCCCTCACGGAACCGGGCCACCTGCTCCGGCCCCTCGCAGTAGGGCGGCTCGGCGTAGACGATCGCGTACAGCTCGGCCAACGCGTCGATCAGCGGGCCGGCGCTGCCTCCGTCGTGGACGGTGTAGGTGGGCACGCTCGCCACCCTATGCGCCGATTCGCTCCAGCAGTTCGCCGTACACCGGCCGCCGCCGCTCAGTCTCGGGCACGGCGGCCGTGACCTGTCGGGCGACCGCCCGCACGAGTTCGTTGTGCTGCTCGGCCGGTAGCTGATCGATCAGGTCCGCCGCGAAGCGCAGCCCGTCGGGGATGTGCCCACCGCGGATGAGCGCTGCCGCCTGGTGCAGCTGCACTGCGTGCGTAGCCGCTGCTGCGACGTTGGGTACAAAGCGAGCGCCCGCTGCTGCGCGGCTGCGGCGGCCCGCTGGTCACCGGCATGGGTGTACACCCACGACTCGGTGTGCCGCAGCCGGTGCTCCGGCCACCCCCACAGCGACTCCACATCGGCCGTCAGGTCGGCGGGCAGCGTCTCCACCTGGTCGGCCAACACCCGCACCGTCGCGACCGCCTCGTCGTGCCGGCCGGTGAGGGACAGGGCCTGCGCCCGTCCGGCGAGCAGCCCACACGTCGCCGCCGACGGCGCCCCGTCCACCAGCGGCAGCACTTGATCCGACATCGCCACCACCGCGGCCGGTGACCGGCCGTCGTAGCAGCCGTTCACCACATCCCACGCCCGGGTCAACACGATCGTGTCCGCGTCCCCGGACTCGTCGGCGACCCGCTGCGCGGTGGCCCACCACCGCCCGGCGAGCACCGCCTGCCCGGACGCGACCAAACCGAGCGCCACGATCACCGACAGCCGGCCGGCGGCCCGCAGCAGCAGCGGCCTGCGCTGCTCCCCATCGGCGGCGAGCTGGTGCTGCAACACGGTCAGGTCCCGGCCCAGCTGGGCCATCAACTGGTCATGCGGCTGGAGGTAGTAGCCGCGTCCGTAGCCGGCGACGATCTGCGCCCACTCGTCGTGCTCCACATCGACGGCGGCGCCGAGCCCCTGCCGCAGGGCTTCCCACCCGACGAGCCGATCCACGGCCGGCGCCGCCGCGAGCGCGCCCATCGCCTGGAGGATTACCCGTCTGCGCATGTCCGTGTCGCCTGCCTGCCTGCTCGCGTACGCCGTTTCCAGTGCACCACCAGCGGCCAACGCCCGGTCGTAGGCGGCCACCACGTCGGCGTTGGCCGGGCGGTCACCCCGCTCGATCTGCCCGAGGTAGCCGAAGTCGTACGCCGTCAGGTCGGCGAACTTCCGCAGCGACCAGCCGGCGGCTTTGCGGTGCTGCCTGAGCATGTCCCCGAAACCGTTCATATCGCCCCCAGCGTGTGGGCTGCCGTGTGGGCCCACTGCTCACGGCTGCCGCGACCCCCAGCGTAACGGGCACGCTACCCACGTCGGTCGATCTTTTAGGCCGGCACGGAATGGCGTGGCGGGTCGCTGCCGTATGTGGCGTGGCCTGTCGCTGCCGATGGTTGTGTGGTGGCCGACCGGGGATCTGCAGCCTCGCCGGCCACCACACGCAACCCGTGGGGGTGAACGCGTGACCCGATGGAGCTTCCGGTGCAACGTGCCCGGCCGGGACCGGTACGAGCCGCCCGCCCCACACATGCCCCCGCCGGGTACCACCGCCTCCGAATGCGCCAGCACCCCGACCGACACGCCCGAACCGCCGAACCGGTCGACCCGGTTCCGGGCTGCCACACCGGAACAGCCGTGACCGCCCCGCCCGTACCCGACGTGCCCGAGGGCACACGCCTGTACCTGCGGGCGGGGGAATGGCGAGCCGGGCAGGGCACACCCGCCGCCGGCTACCTCGACCTGCGTGTGCTGCGCGTGTACGGCAACCCGATCGGCGGACGGGTGTGGGTGCGCGGCCACCACATCGAGTGTGTGTGGCCTGACGGCGACTGCACCGCCCCGTGGTGCGTGGAGGCGCAGGTGTCAGTGGCCGCGATCCGCGCCAACGTGGACGGCAAGCAGTGAGCGCCCCCACGCCAGTGCAGGTCGCCGACTGGCGGAAGAAGCTGCACGCGCACACCATGCGCGACGGCAAATGCCCCGTCTGCAAGAAGCCGCACCGGTGCCGGCCGTGGGCGGACGCTTTCGCCGATCTACTCGCCCACGGCGAGCTACCCGAGACCACCCCCGCCCGGACAACCGGCGGCACCCCGACCGCCGCCAGCACAAAGGAGGAGGCCCCATGACGACTGCCTTGCGCCCGTTGAACCAGTGGTTCAAGTCCACCCGGTCCGGCCCGAACTGCGACAACTGCGTGGAAATGCAGTTCATCGGCGACGGCCAGGTGCAGGTACGCGGCAGCAAGAACCCGACCGGCCCGGTGCTCACCTTCACCTCAGGGGTGTGGGACGCCGTCAACGGCGGCGCCGCCGAGGGCGAGTTCACCACCCTGCCCGCGAACGCCCGATGACCTGACTCCCACCCGATCAGAACCGGCCCCGCCCATCCCCCGGGCGGGGCCGGTTCTGTGTCTCAACCCGACGCGCGGCGTGCACGTCCGCGTTGACGAGCGTGGTGGGCTGGCTTGTGGCTGCTGAGCATGCGCACGGTTGTGCTGAGTTTGATCGGCGCGTCGTCGGGGCCTCTGAGAGGAGACCACCGCACGCCAGCACGCCGAACGGCTCCGCGAGCAGATCACCGCACTGACCGGCGAACTCGCCCGCCTCGACAGCGAACTGGCCGACCTCGCGACCACCCGCACCACCTTGCGCACTCTCGCCGCCGACGAGTTCACCGCCGACGACCCGACGATCGCCAGCGGGCCCTACCAGCAGATCCTGCACATCCTTGGCACCGCGCCCGCCGGCATGCGCGCCAAAGGCATCTGCCTCGCCCTCGGCGTCGAGCCCTCACCGAAACACGTCGAAGGCACCCGCGCGAAGCTGAAACGCATGGTCAACCGCCACGTCCTCACCGAAGACGAACCCGGAGTATTCACCCTCACCCAGAAACGGACCTAACACTCCGAACCGCCCTCTCAGAGGGCATTCGATGAAATGCTGTCCTGGTTTGAGTCTTTTTCGGTGCGTCCTATTCGTGCTGTAAGCCTGCTAAGTAGCGATATTCCACGACGCTGACGCGCAAGCCGGCGCCTGTTTTCTCTCGATAAGCGGTGCGGATTCCGTCTGACGTAGACCTGACCCTGAATCGCCGCCTGTATCGGCTGCCGCCCTCACCGCGGCGTCCAGAGTAGATCTCTACCGTGACCGCTCGCCGCGCCTACCCCAGTGACATCTCCGACGCCCGCTGGGCACTGATCGGACCGACCCTGCTCGCCTGGCAGCAGGCCCGCCTCGACCGGCGGCCTACCGCGGTAGAGGCGTGGTTTCTGGGCGGCCCGGTTGACGGGAGGCTGATGCCGGTGGAGGTGACCCCTCACGGCAGTCCGCCGATGATGGTCAAGCTGCCTCAGACAGGCTTCTACCTCGGAGCGAAGGATGTCCCGGCACCCGCCATGGAACACGTCTACGCCCTCGCCGACAAGCTCGATGGCTTCGACGTCTACCAGTACCGGCCACCGGTTCCGGGGACGACAGACTGACCACCGCAGCCGGCCGTGCCGGCCCGACCTGCTCATCGCGAGTCGGTTCCGGGGTGCTGGTCCACCGCCTGGTCCTCGTGCCCGCCGTGGCGCCCGGGTTCGCTGTCGTCCGCTCATGTCCGCCGGTTTGGCTGCTCGGCAGATTTGGGCACAGACCCACCTGGCCCCTCCGGGGGAACCTCGCCGACGGAAGGATGATGGTCGTTGTCGCTCAATAGCAGTGCCCTGCCCTTCCACAGGGCAGGGCACTGCTGGCTTGCGCAGCCCTACTAGACGAGCTTGTGGAGCCGGTTTGCCACCACCAGTCCGGTCAGGACCAACGTGACGACTCCGCTCAGGACCCCCAAGGCGATGCTGGATCCGAGCCCTAGCAGGGGGCCGGTCTAGGAGTGGCACGACGACGGCCCAGTCCAGCCTCGCAGCGGGAAGCTGCCCGAGGAACGGAGGTAGCCAGTGGCCATCACCGCGCGAACCACGAAAGATCATCTGGTACGCCGGCGACGGTACGACCACGGTGTGCACCGGACCGGGGACTCCATGGACTCGGTCGGCGAACCCGAACGCCGCATCACCCGACTGCGGACATGTACACCAAGACCTCAGCGAGCGAGCCCAGTGGCAAGTTCACGGTCAGCGCGGTCGCCACTTGGGATATCTCGTGGAGCGGTGGAGGGTTCTCCGGAACAGAGCCGGCGATCACGACCACCACCACGGCCACCGTCACCGTCACCGAACTACGAGCCGTCGTGACCGGATAGCCAACTCGCGGCCCACCAGCGCAGGCCCCACCGAGATCCCTTCTCGGTGGAGCCTTCCCCGTTCCATCCCCCATCCGACGTCGTTGCGGAGCAGCCGCTGACGGCGCCTGACCTCCACCAGCATGCAGCTTCCTGCCGGCCGCCTTCTACTCCCGTTGCCCGCCGGAGGGGTCGTAGCGCGCCGGCCTTCTACCATGACGAGCTCGCAATCGAACAGCTGTCCGGATCTTCTCGCGACGTCGAGTCGCTGGCCGCGGACAGGCGTCGGAGTTGAGCTCGCACTTTATCGACCCCGCCTGCCGAATCTGCTATTTGAGCGGGTAAAGAATACGTGATTACCACGAGCCCATCGAGTATCTGCTCGATGGACTCATTCATGCCATCACGCGGAACGAATTGGAGGCCCCCGAATGGCCAGATCACCGCGCGCGAGAGCGCCGCCATTTGTCTTGGGGAACAATGCCGAATAGCGAATCCAGACAGCACAGATCAGCCGACGAAAACTACAATACAAACAGGTCGCAACGCAATTCATCCGACCCATCGGTAATCCTGCCCGATGCACCACCCACGTTCGATGCACCAGCTACCAAGGCGCTGCTTCGGCTACTACTCGAAGTCCGCGACCGGCGCAGAAAAGCGAAGAACGCCCGACACAATGGAGCCTGAATGAACACACACCAACTCCTCGGAAGCTCGTGTTACGCGCATTGCTTTGCCTTCTACGGACGAGTCTCCACCGAGGACAATCAAGATCCGGAGTCTTCGTACAACTGGCAATTCATGCTCGCCGAGAACCTCGTCAAGCCCGTGGGGGTAAGGATAGTCGCCAGCTTCTTCGATGTTGGGGACAGCCGCTCGATTCCCTGGCCTCGGCGGCCCAACGCAACTCGGCTCCTGGCAGCCCTGCGAGACCCTAACCGAGGCTTTGACAACGTGGTCATCGGAGAGCCCCATCGCGCCTTCTACGGCAATCAGTACGGGCTGACCGTTCCGATCTTCGCCCACTTCGGCGTCAAGCTCTGGGTTCCCGAGGTGGGTGGCCCTATCGATCCGGACAACGAGGCCCATGACCTCGTCATGTCGGTCTTCGGCGGCATGAGCAAGGGTGAGCGGACCCGCGTGAAGGTGCGGGTCCGCAGCGCCATGGCCACCCAGGCACACATACAGGGCCGCTACCTCGGTGGACGACCGCCCTACGGCTACATGCTCAAAGACCTTGGCCCGCATCCGAATCCGCAGAAGGCCGCCGACGGCAAACGCCTGCACGGCCTCACCCCGGACCCGCAGACCGCCCCCGTCGTGCAGCGCATCTACCGCGACTTCCTCAACGGCAACGGGATCTTCGCTATCGCGGAAGCCTTGACCAGCGAGGGCATCCTCTCCCCCTCGGCCTACGACCACCAACGCAACCCTCACCGCGACGGTCGCGCCTGGGCGAAAAGCGCCGTCCGCGTGATCCTCACCAATCCCCGCTACACCGGCAGGCAGGTCTGGAACAAGCAGCGCACCGACGAAGTACTGGTCGACGTGGACGACGTCGCGCTGGGGCACATGCCCGTTATGCGGTGGAACCCACGAGACAAGTGGATCACCTCGCAGGAGGTCGTACACGAACCTCTCATCAGCGAAGAGGTCTTCAACGCCGCTCGCGACCTGCTCGGATCGCGGGCGCACAAGCCCGCCGCGCATAAGCCGCACCGCACACGACACCCGTACGTCTTCAAAAGCCTCATCTACTGCTCCGTGTGCGAACGCCGCATGCAGGGCCAGCACTCCCACGACGTGGCCTACTACCGGTGCCGCTACCCATCCGACTACGCCCTGGCCAACCGCGTCGACCACCCCAAAAACGTGATCATGCGCGAAGACCTGGCGACCCGGCCTATCGACCAATGGATCGCCTCAGTCTTCGACCCATCACAGCGCGATCAGACGATCGAGCAGCTGGCTCACCAGCTCAGCCCGCAGGTCCAGCCGGCGGCACCGCCGCGGGCGGGTCGCGACATCACCGCCGAGTTCGACAAGAAGATCGCTCGCTACAAGCAGGCCCTCGACGAGGGAGCCAGCCCGACCGTCGTAGCGGCATGGATCGCCGAGGCTGAACAGCAGCGGGACGCTGCGCTGGCGAGCCGTCCCGCTGCGCCCAGGAACGATGGAATCGACTCGATGACCGCCGAGGACATCGCCGCGCTGGTCACCGAACTGGGCGACATCGCTGCGGCGCTGGAGGAAGCCGAACCTGAGCACAAGCTCGACCTCTACCGCAGCCTGCGGCTGAGGCTGACCTACTCCGCAGAAACACAAACGGTGCACGCCGCGATTGATCTTGGCGAGCACCGTTGGGATTTGGTTCGTGTCCGAGGGGGGACTTGAACCCCCACGCCCTATACGGGCACTAGCACCTCAAGCTAGCGCGTCTGCCATTCCGCCACCCGGACTGGGTGTGTTCAGCCTACCTCGCCGGCTCCGGTGATCTCCACACCGTGAGCCGGCCCGGCGGGCCGCACGGGGAGTTACTGTACACGCCCGAGGTGGATCATGCACATCGCGCTCCCCCGCCCCAGCGGCCCCGCTCGTTCCGCTGGTCAGACCGGACGTACCGCCCATCGAGGCGGGTCCGGGTAGCGTTCGCCGGGGTCCACCCGGCAGCATGACCACGTGTCCCACCCCTCCCCTCTGGCCGCCGCCGCGCACCGGGCACTGGCACTGCGCGACGCGGGCGATCTGAGCGCTGCCCGTGAGCTGCTGGCCGAGGCCGTCGGGGCAGCCCGCCGGACGTACGGCGAGGACCACCCGGATGTTCTTAACACCGCCCACCTGCTGTCCCGGTTCCACCGGGAGGCCGACGACCCGATGGCCGCCCGCCGGGTGCTGGAGGAGGCGTACGCGGCCGGGGAGCGCCGCTGGGACCCGTCCGACCCGCTGATGCTGGCCATCTCCTACGACCTCGCCGGTGTCGCCGAGGAACTCGGCAACCGGCACGAGGCCCGCCGCAACTACGCCCGGGTCGCCAACGCCGGCCCCGCCGTGCTCGGCGAGGACCATCCGGCGGTACGCACCGCGCGCCGCTATCTCGGCCACCCCGACCCGGTGCCCGCGCCTGCCGCCGCCGGTCCCGTCGCACCGGACCAGGGGGCGATGGCGGCGCTGTCCGGACCGACGATGGCGTTCGCGACGTTGCCGCCGACCCGTCGACCGACCCGACCGACGCCGCCGCCCGTCGCGGCCCCGTCCGGGCTCTCACCCGCGGCACCGTCCGGCCCGTCATCTCTCGCTTCCCCTGCGCCCGCACCCGCGGCGGCGCCCCGACCTGCACCTGTGGCTCCCCCCACGCCCGTTCCTGCGACGTCGCCCGGGCCGGCGCCCATGGCTCCGCCCGGGCAGCCGCCTTCGGCTCGCTCCGTGCCCGCACCTATGACGTCGTCCAACCCGTCGGCCGGGCACCCAGGGCACCCCGCGCGCCCGCCTGGGTCGCCCGTGTCGGCCTGGGCCGGGGCGCCCGGCGCTGCCGCGCCGGTCTCCTCGCCGCCGGCATCGCCCTGGGCTCCGCCGCAGCCTCCCGCGTCCTGGACGGCCGACCCGGCGACGACTACCGCCCCGCCGCAGCCGTCAGCGCCCGCCGCGACGACTCCGCCTGCTCGCCCGGCTGCGCCACCCGCGTCGCCTACGTCTCCTGCTTCGCGGGCGCCTGGTCCCCCGGCACCTTCTCCGGTGCCGCAGACGCCCGGCTGGGACAACCCGACGGTGCAGGTCCAGCAGATCGGGCCGCTGCTGGAGGAGGAGATCGCGCGGGCCAGAGCAGGCGCCCCAGACCATGCAGGGGCGGCCGGCGGACAGCCGGCGCCGGTGTCGCCGTACCCGACGCAGCAGTTCAGTGCCCCACCCGCACCTCCGACGCCAGTGTCGGCGCCGCCCGGTCAGCCCGGGTACGGCCCAGCTCAGCCAGTGTCGGCCCCGCCGGGCCAGCCTGGGTACGGCCCGGTCGAGCTGCAGCCGGTCTCGGCGCCGCCGATCAGCGCGCCGCCCGGCTACTTCCCGCCGGTCAGCGGACCGCCCGGGCAGCCGGTGAGCGGCCCGCCGGGCTACCCGCAGCAGGTGAGCGCTCCGCCGGTGAGCGCACCGCCGTGGGGTATGACCGCCCCGGCGTGGGCGGCCACGGCGCCGCCGCAGCCGCTGCCCACTTCGGACGCGGCCGAGGCCGAGCCAGCTGAGGACGTTTCGCTCGACGCGGACGATTTGGACCAGGGGCTGGTCTCTTGGCCCGATCAGCCCGCGACGGATACGCCCGGGCGCGAAACGTTCGACGAGCGCGGCAGGTCCGAGCCGGTGACGCCCGGGTACGTCGCTGCTGGCGTGACGTCCGTTGGCGGGGCAGCGCCCGGCACGGTCGCCCCGGTCCCGTCGGCGCACCCGAACACCGCGGCACCCGTCGCCCATCCCGCGTCGAACACGATGACGCAGGCCCCGAAAGCTCCAGCGAACCCGAACCCACCGCTCGCCGAGGGACACCGCCACACCAACGCCGGTCAGTCCCACCCGGCCCCGGCCCACTACGACACCGTCCCGAGCCAGCCGCACCCCGCCGCGGCGCAGGCGGTCACGTATCCGCCGGTGGAGCCGTACCGGCCGCCCGCCCCGTCCGCCTACCCGGGGCAGATGGCGCCGTCGTCCGCGTACTCCGTGATGGAGGAGCCGGCGTCGCGCGGCCGGAGCCGGGCGGCGGTGGCCGTGGCGGTGACGGCGATCGGGGTGGCGGTCGCGGCGGTGGCCGGGGTTGGTGCGCTGGTGTTGAGTCGCGACGGTACGCCGGTGGCGGGTCCGGGGTCGTCGCCGGTGCCGGCGGGTCCGAGGGCGAGCGGCCCGCCACCGGGTGATCTGGAGCTGCGGGACGACTCGGCGACGATCACGCTGTCGTGGACGGATCCGTCGGGTGGGACGGTGCCGTTCATGGTGGCCGGTGGGCGGACGGGTAAGGCGCTGGGTGTGATGGCCACGGTGGATCCGGGGCAGACGAGTTACACGGTGAACGGGTTGAGCGCCCGGGTGGACTACTGCTTCACGGTGTTGGCGGTGTGGTCGACGGACACGTTCGCCACCTCCGGGCAGGTGTGCACCGATCGTGAGCGGCGCACTCCGTCGGGGTGACCTGCGCGTCCATCGCGGACACGCTGGGTGTCCACAGGCGGACGGTACGGGTTCCCCCCGCGCGGGGCGGGCCCCTATGATGGCACCCGGCTCAGGGGAGGGGTCGCCGGCAGGGCGCGCCACCTGCCACGACGACACGGGAGGCAGCCGGTTGTGGCCACCATCGACGATGCCGTGAGCACCGGGCCCGACAATCCTCGTCCCCGTTCGCGGCGGTTGCGGGGTGGGCTGGTCACGATCGGCACGGTGGCGGCGCTGCTCGCCGCGATGGGTCTGACCGTGTTGGGCCTGGGCGCGGCGGACAACGCGGTGGCCAGCTACGACGCGAGTTCGTGGCTGTGGAGCGCGGCGCGCAGCGAGTTGGCCCGGGTCAACGGGGTCACCGCGCGGGTGGACACCCGCACGGAGGTGCCGGGCGCGCGTCGGCACCCGATGCAGGTCACCCAGACCGACCGGCTGCTGGTGCTGCGGGACCTGAACACCGGTCAGGTCAGCTCCCTGGACCTGGCGACGTTGCAGATCACCGCGACCACGCGGACCACGCCCGGGCTGGGGGTGAACGTGGCGTTGCACGAGGACGCGGCGTTCGTGGTCGACGCGGTGCAGGGTGTGGTGCGCCAGCTCGACCCGCGGTCGCTGTCGCCGGTGGGTGAGCCGATCCGCTACCCCCCGGGCATCACCGGCGGGTCGTTCGACGGCACCGGCCGTCTGTGGATCGCGGTGCCCAGCGAGGGCACCGTCTCGGCGATCACCGCCGGGGCGCTGCCGGCCAAGCCCGCGTCGCCGGGCGCCGCGGGTGGGTTGAGCCCGAAGCAGGTGGAGACGTACGACGTCGCGGAGCCCAGCCACGAGCTGGTGGTGTCCACGCTGGATGACGGGGTGGCGGTGCTGGACCGCACGGCTGGTGCGCTGGTGACGGTGCAGCAGGGCACGGTGCGCCCGACGAAGCTGACGATGGCCTCACCGGGTGCGCTTCCGGCGCGTACGAGCGGGCCGAAGGTGCCGGTGACGCTGCCCGGTGAGCGGCGGGTGCTGGTGGTCGGTGAGGCCGGCGGTGAGGAGCGCGCGTTCGCGGTGCCGGGCACCGGTGACCGGTTGAGCCCGGCGGTGGCGTGGGCGGGCCGGTTCTACTGCGCCGACGAGGCCACCGGAACTCTCTACGCGTTCGACGCCGACGGGAAGCTCGTCGACACGGTCAAGGGGAAGGCGACCGGGCCGCTGGAGCTGGAGGTGCGGGAGAACCACCTGTTCATCAACGCCCCGGACTCGTCGACCGCGCGGGTGGTGGACGACAAGCACCAGGTGCGTGAGGTGAACAAGTACGCCAACGACGTGCTCGGTGGCGACCCGCCGCCGGTGGCTCCGCCGCCACCCCCGCCGAAGAAGCCTCGGGTGGGGAAGCCGAGCGCGCCGCGCAGCGTGACGGCCGCGGCCGGCAACGCGCAGGCGCGGGTGAGCTGGCGGCCGGCGACCGCGAACGGCGCGGAGATCACCAAATATGTGGTGGAGGGCGCGGGTCAGAAGCGCGAGGTGGGCGCGAACCAGCGGGCCGTGGAGATCACGGGCCTGACCAATGGGGAGACGTACCGGTTCTCGGTGCACGCGGTCAACGCCAAGGGCGCGGGGCCGTCGCGGACCAGTAACCCGGTGACGCCGACGGCGGCGGTGCCGGACCCGCCGGCGAGCGTCACCGCGCAGGAGCGCCCCGACGGGACGGTGCTGGTGCGCTGGCCGGCCGCGAACGGGCAGGGCAACACCATTGCCAAGTACGCGGTGACGGCGACGTCGGCGGGCACGAACGCCCCGGTGGGCGAGTCGACGAAGACGGAGCTGGTGGTGCCGGCCGGTGAGCTGGAGTACGGCACCCAGTACGCGTTCACGGTGGTGTCGGTCAACGACAAGGGCGCCGGCTCCGCGGCCTCCCCGGTGAGCAACACGGTGGTGCCGTTCGCGGCGCCGGGTCGGCCGGGCGAGCTGCGGGCGAGCACGGTGGCCAACCAGCCGGGCACGGTGTCGGTGCAGTGGGCGCCGGCCGAACCGAACGGGCGCCCGGTCACCACGTACCAGGTCGAGGTGGGTGGGCGTACCAGCGAGGTGACCGACACCCGCACGACGCTGACCGGCCTGGGTAACGGGCAGAACGTGACCGTGAAGGTGAAGGCGGTCAACGAGGCCGGAGCCGGCCCGGAGGCCACCGCCACCGCCCGCACGGTCGCGGAACCCCGGGTGACGGTGACCGGGTCGTCGGCCACGGCGACCGCGGCGACGGTGACGTTCACCGTGGACGCCGGCGGCGGGCAGGCCACCTGCACGCTGACCACACCCGGTGAGCCGGCCAAGAGCGGCGCCTGCTCCAGCATCACGATGAGCGGGTTGACGCCGGGCACGGCGTACACGTTCACGGTGACCGCGAGCAACGCCGCCGGCAAGGGCAGCGTCACCCGCCCGCAGAGCACCGACGCGCTCTACGGCATCGCGACCTGCCACAACGGCGCCGAGGGCGAGACCGCCACCTATTGCGACAAGGATGTGAGCGGCCGCAACGGCAACGAGATCTTCTCGGTGACCCGCCAGGACAACAACCGGCAGGTCGGCTGGGCGAAGCCCGGCACCCGGCTCAAGGCGTACTGCAAGAAGTCCGGTGAAGAGGTCTACGCCTACATCTACAACAACGACAAGCGCAGCACCTGGTGGGTGCAGGTCGACTACGAGGGGAAGAACTACATTCCCTGGGCCTGGCTGAACCTGGAGGGCGGCGACAACATCAACGTCCTGCCCACCTGCTGAACCACCCAGGCAAGGAGCACCACCACGTGAACACCCACGAGCCGCTCACCCAGCCGGAGGTGCAGGGCTTCGCCGCCCTGGCCGCCCGACTGGCCGAGAACGTCAACTCGGTCGTGCTCGGCAAGCCGGAGGTCGTCCGGCTGGCGCTCACCGCGCTGTTCGCCCAGGGTCACGTGCTGCTGGAGGATGTGCCGGGCGTCGGGAAGACCACCCTCGCCCGGGCCATCGCCGCGACGGTGAAGGGCCAGTGGCGGCGCATCCAGTTCACCCCGGACCTGCTGCCGTCCGACGTGTCCGGGGTGACCATCTTCAACCAGGCCACCCGGGGGTTCGAGTTCCACCCGGGGCCGGTGTTCGCGAACATCGTCATCGCCGACGAGATCAACCGGGCCTCGCCGAAGACCCAGTCGGCGCTGCTGGAGGTGATGGAGGAGCGCACGGTCACCGTGGACGGTGTCCGCCACCCGGTGCCGCAGCCGTTCCTCGTGGTAGCCACGCAGAACCCGGTGGAGATGGACGGCACCTACCGGCTGCCGGAGGCGCAGCTCGACCGGTTCCTGGTGAAGCTGTCCGTCGGCTACCCCGACGAGGCCGTCGAGGTGGAGGTGCTGCGCGGCGCCACCGTCCGCTCCCCCGAGGCGCTGACCGCGGTCACCGACACCGCCACCGTCGGGGAGATGGTGAAGATGGCCCGCCGGGTGCACATCGCCGAACCGCTCTACGCGTACGCGGTGCGCCTGGCCGCCGCCACCCGCACCCACCAGCAGGTCCGCGTCGGCGTCAGCCCCCGCGGGGTGATCGCGCTGACCCGCGCCGCGTGCGCGTACGCGCTCATCGACGGGCGGGGCTGGATCATGCCGGAGGACCTCAGGGCCCTCGCCGAGCCGGTCTTCGCGCACCGGCTGCTGCTCACCCCCGACGCGCAGGTGCGCGGGGTGACCGCCGCCGAGGTGCTGCGCCAGGCCGTCGCGTCGGTGCCGGTGCCGCTGCCGTCGGGGCAGCCCGCCCCGGTGCAGGGCTGACCGGCCGTACCGCCGTGGGGATCACCGCCCGGGGTGTCGGGCTGCTCGCCGCCGCCGTGCTGCTGCTCGGCGTCGGTTTCCGCTACGCGTACCCGGAGTTGGCGCTGCTCGGCGCGGCGGCGGCCACCGCCGTCGGCTACGCCGCCGTGGTCGCGGCCTGGCGGCCCCGCCTGGCCGTCACCCGGCACGCCGACCCGGACCGCGTCGGCCGCGGCGAGCCGGCCAGCATGACCCTGACCGTGCGCAACACCGCCCGGCTGCGGGCGGCGAACCTGCTCGCCGAGGACCGCTGCGCCGACAAGGCGGTGCCGGTGCCCCTGCTGCGGCTGCGTCCGGGCACCGACACCACCGTCCGCTACGACGTGCCGACCCGCCGCCGGGGCGTGGTGCGCGTCGGGCCGCTGCGGGTGACCCGCCGCGACCCGCTGGGCCTGGTGTCGGCCTCGCGCTCCTACGGGGCGACCGTGCCGGTGTGGGTGTATCCGCGCGTGCACCCCATGGCCGCGGTGCCGACCGGCGCGGGGCGCAGCCTGGACGGGCGGGTCGACGCGGTGGCGCACGGGTCGATCACCTTCGACTCGCTACGGGAGTACGTGGTCGGCGACGAACTGCGCCGGGTGCACTGGCGCACCAGCGCCCGGGTGGGTGAGCTGATGGTGCGGGAGAACGTGGACACCAGCCTGCCCCGGATCGTGGTGCTGCTCGACAACCGGGCCACCGCGCATCCCGACCGGCGCAACGGGGTGGCCGTGTCGTTCGAGTCAGCGTGCGAGGCGGCCGCGTCGGTGCTGACCGCCGCGCACCGGGCGGACCTGCCGGCGCACCTGCTGATGACCGTCCCCGACACCCTGGGCGCGAACACTAACGACGACGGCGACTCCGCCCCGGCCGGGCGGGGCGCGGCGGCGCGCACGTGGGCGGTGCTGCGCGTCCGGTGGCGGGCCGACACCGAGGACACCGTCGGGACGGAGACCAGCAGTCCCGGCGGGCCGCTGGACCGGCTCGCCGCCGTGGACCTCGTCGCCGTCGCACCGGCCGGTGACGAGGACCCGCTGCGGGCGGCGGCGGCCCGGCTGCGCCGCGACCGGCTCGGCGACACCCTCGTCGTGCTCACCGGCCCCGGCGGGCGCGGCGACCTCGGACACGTGGGCGCGCTGCGCGGCGCGTACCCGTCGGTGGTGGTCGGGGTGTTCGGCGCGACCGAACCGACGCCGCCGGGCACCGCGGGCCTAGTGGTCATCGACGCCGCCGACGGCGCGGAGTTCGCCGCCGAGTGGGACGGGGTCCGCCGGTGGTGACCGTCCGCGACGCCCGCCCCGCCCCGGTGGACGACGTCGCCCCCGACTCGGGTGGCCGCCCCGGCCCGGTCGCCGCCGTGCTGCGGGCCCTGCCGGTGCCCCTCGCGCTGGTCACGATGACCGCGCTGGCCGGGGTGGTGCTCGGCCGTGTCTACGCCGGGCCGCTGCTGCCGCAACTGGTGGCCTGCGCGGCCGCCGGGTCGGTGCTGGTCAGCGTCGCCGCCCGACGGCTGCCGTCCTGGCTGGTCGCACCCCTGTCGGTGCTGGCCATGGCCGGCTACACCGCCTGGTCGCTGCGGGTCGCGGCCACCCACGCCGACCTGCCCGGCAGCCTCGCCGAGGTGGCCGGGGACGCCGCCCGCAACGGCATCCCCCGCCTGCTCACCGCGATGATCCCCGTCGAGCCGGCCCCCGACACCGTGCTCGTGCCGCTGGTCGCCGCCTGGCTGGCCGGGCTGGCCGGCACCGAGGTCGCGGTCCGCGCCGGCCGGGTCCTCGCCGGCTACCTACCCCCCGCGCTGCTGTACGCGGGCGCCCTCTACGTCGTCGGCCCCAACGCCGGACCCGCACTCTGGCCCACGGTCCTGTTCGTCGCGGCCGCGGCGCTCGGCCTGGCCGCCTCCAACCGGCCCGCCCGCAGCGGCGGCGACCCGGTCGCCGGGCTGGCCCCCCGCGTCCGGGTCGCGGTGCGCGCCCGCCTCGCCGCCGGCGCGACGGTCGGCGTCGCCGTCGTGGTCGCCCTGGTGGCACTGCTCGGGCCGGCGATCGTCGGACGGGTCGACGGGCGGCCGGTGGACCCCCGCCGCTACGTCGAGCCCCCGCAGGTGGAGACCCTCGACGAGAACCCGCTGATCCGCATCTCCGGTTGGGCGCTGCACCCCGAACAGCAGCTCCTGGACGTGACGACGCGACGCGAGGGCGCCGTCCCGGCCGCGTCCGCCGGCCCGCCAGCGGGGCCGTCGGGTGACCCTGCCGACGAACCGACCGGCGGCGACGGTGAACCGGCAGACCCGGCCGGCGGGAGCACGGTGCGGATCCGGCTGGCGGTGCTCAGCGACTACGACGGCGTCACCTGGCGGGTAGGCGCCACCTACCGCAACGCCGGACGGATCCTGCCCGCCACCGACCCGGCCCGCGACAGCACCGTGGAGACCGTCCGGCAGGACATCACCGTCGCCGAACTGACCGGGCGGCTGCTGCCCGCCGTCGCCACCCCCCGCGAGGTCAGCGGCGCACGCGTCGCGTACGACCCGGCCACCGGAACCCTGATCCGACCCGAAGGACTCACCCCCGGCCTGCGCTACACGGTCACCTCGGCGCGGGAGAAGCCGGACACCAACCTCCTCGCCACCGCGAACGTGCCCGCCGGCGAGGCGGTGGCCCGGGTGCTGCGCGTCGCCGACGGGGCGCCCGAACCCCTGACCCGCCTCGCCGCCCAACTCGCCGAGGACAACGGCGCCCCGTACGCCCGCGCCGCCGCCATCGAACAGTTCCTCGCCGAGCACTACCGGGTCGTCGCCGACGCGCCCAGCGGCCACGCCTACCCGAACCTCAGCTTCTTCCTCTTCGGCCCCCGCAACGGCGGCGGGCAGCGCGGCACCTCCGAGCAGTTCGCCGCCGCGTTCGCGGTCCTGGGCAGGCTCACCGGGCTGCCCACCCGGGTGGTGGTCGGCTTCCGGTCCACCGGGGACGGTCCGGTGCGCGCCGGTGACGCCTACGCCTGGCCGGAAGTGCTCTTCGACGGCCTGGGCTGGGTGCCGTTCGACCCGATGCCCCGCCCCGACCAGGAGCCCCGCCCCGTGGAGGAGGACTTCCGGCCGAAGCCGGAGGACCCGCCCCCGTCGGAGGCCCCGGCGCCCACCCTGGAGCCGACCGCGTCCCCCGAGCCGGCGGCCGACGCCGCCGGACCGGACACCAACGGCGGCCTGTCGACGCCGGCGCTCCTCGGCGGCGGCACGGGTGGCCTGCTGTTACTGGTCGGGGCGGTGCTGCTGACCCTGCTGGCGATGCGCCGCTCGCTGACCCGCGCCCGCCTCGGGCGAGGTGACCCCGGCGAGCGCATCGCCGGCGCCTGGCGGGAGGTCACCGACGCGCTGCGCCTGGCCGGCCACCCGGTCGGCGACGACCTGGCCGCCACCGAGGTAGCCGCCCGCGCCCGCCGCGCCGTCACCCCGACCGACACCGCGGACGCTCCCCGGCGCGGCGACGTACCGCCCGACGCCGACGTCGACACCTTGGCCGGCCTGCTCAACCAGGTGGCGTTCGCCCCCGGCACGGCCAGCGCGGCGCAGGCCGACCAGGCCACCGGCATCGCCACCGGCTACGTCGACGCCCTGCGCGCCACCCGCCCCCGCTGGCGACGCCTGCTCTGGTCGATCCACCCCGGCCCGCTGCGCTGGCGGCGCTGATCCCACCCCCACCCGCGCCGGGCCACCCGGGGACGGCCGCGCCTACCGGCGGCCTGGCCGGTCAGCACGGCCCGGGCGCGAGGTGTTTCCGGCGTCGCAACGGGTAGTCGCCGCGGGCGGCAGCGCGAGCGCGCCAGCGGGTGGCCCCACGGTGGCCAGGCGAGGGCGAGGGGAGGCCCGGTGGACAGGTACCCGTCGATCGCGGGCCACGGCCTCATCGGCGACCTGCAGACCGCGGCGCTGATCAGCAAGGACGGCACGCTGGACTGGTTCTGCGCACCCCGCTTCGACTCGCCGAGCATCTTCGGCGGGCTCCTCGACCGCCGCCACGGCGGCCACTTCCAGATCTGCCCGGAGGGCACCGAGTACACGAGCACCCAGTTGTACGTGCCCGGCACCCCCATCCTGATCACCCGGTTCCTCAGCGAGGACGGCGTCGGCGAGGTCACCGACCTCATGCCCGTCGCCGGTGAACAGGCCACCGACCGCCACCGCATGCTGCGCCTGATCCGCGTCGTGCGCGGCACGATGCGTTTTCGCGTCGACTGCCAACCCCGGTTCAACTACGGCCGCGACACCCACGAACTCGAACAGCATCCGGACGGCAACGTCTTCCGCAGCGCCACCGCCACCCTCACCCTCAATCCGATCGGCACCATCGAGCGCGAGCCGGACAAGTACTACGAACGCACCCCGGAGCGCGTCCGCGTGATCGGCACCTTCCACGAGGGCGACGAGGGCGGCATCCTGCTGGAGACCGCCTCCACGGACCCGCCCCGCGTCATCAGCATCGACGAGGCGCGGGACATGGTCACCCGGACCCGAGACTTCTGGCGGCGCTGGCTCGACCGGTCCCACTACACCGGACGGTGGCGGGAGATGGTCGAGCGCTCCGCGATGACCCTCAAGCTGATGACGTACGCGCCGACCGGCGCGCTGATCGCCGCCCCCACCGCCTCGCTGCCGGAGCGCATCGGCGGGCAGCGCAACTGGGACTACCGCTACACCTGGGTCCGCGACGCGTCGTTCTCGGTGCACGCCCTGCTCGGCCTCGGCTTCGTCGACGAGGCGCAGCGCTACCTCCAGTGGCTCAACGACCGCATCCAGGACGCCCGTAACGGCACCGCGCCGCTGCAGGTCATGTACCGGGTCGACGGCTCACCGGAGATGACCGAGGAGCTGCTCGAACATTGGGAGGGCTACCGGGGGTCCGGACCGGTCCGGGTGGGCAACGGCGCCGCCCAACACCTGCAACTGGACATCTTCGGCGAGGCGTTGAACTCCGTCGACCTCGCCGACCGGTCCGGTCTGCAGACCTCCTACCAGGAATGGTTGCGGCTGAGCCGCGCGGTGGACTGGGTCTGCGAAAACTGGGACCAGCCGGAGGACGGGATCTGGGAGACCCGCGCCGGGCGGCAGGACTTCACCTACGGGCGGCTGATGAGCTGGGTGGCGCTCGACCGGGCGATCCGGATCGCCGTACGGCGGGGACGTCCCGGCAACATCGCCCGGTGGCGGACCAACCGCGACCTCATCTACCACCAGATCATGACGCGCGGATTTCATCCCGGGCGCCAGGCCTTCGTGCAGCACTACGCCTGCGACCACCTCGACGCGGCGCTGCTGGCCATGCCGTCGGTCGGGTTCATCGCGCCGACCGACCCGATGTGGCAGTCCACGCTGCGCGCCATCGACACCGACCTCGTCTCGGACAGCCTCGTCTACCGCTACGACCCGGCCGCCTCGCCGGACGGGGTGCCCGGACAGGAGGGCACCTTCAGCATGTGCACCTTCTGGTACGTCGAGGCCCTCGCGGAGTCCGGCCGGATCGACGAGGCCCGGCTGACGTTCGAGAAGATGCTCACCTACAGCAGCGAACTCGGCCTCTACTCCGAGGAGGTCGCCCGCACCGGCGAGCAGATCGGCAACTTCCCGCAGGCGTTCAGCCACCTGTCGTTGATCAGCACCGCCGTCAACCTCGACCGGCTGCTCAACGCCCAAGCCTGACCGCTCAGGACCGTCAAGGGCGCGGCGACTGCCGTAACCTCCAGTGCCACGGGCAGCGCGGCATGGACGCCGCCGCTCGCGCCGCCCATCGTGCGATGAGCATGCCGCGGGCACCGCGAATGACCGCACCCGCCACCTGCTCGGTGCCACGCTGCTGTCTACGACTCACTCAAATGCAGCTTCGTCGGGTGGTTTACTTCGCACCCACCAATCGAGGCGAGATCCCCCGCCAGCCGTTCGGAGACACTGCCACGCTGGGCAGATCCGAGGCGCGCGGTAGCGTGACCGGGTCCGGCTGTCGCAGGCTAACGATATGGCCAGCCCCTCGGCAGGGGTGAGAGCGGTGCGGCTGCCTATCTCAGGTGGCCGAGCAACTCAGCGGTGTCGATCCTCCCTGCGACGGTCAGCGCCACAGCGATGAAGGTAGCCGCCATTCCCGCCACGGCCGTCGCCGCCGACCCCGCCCACGCGGGCAGCCGGCGGCGAGGCCCCGACCGCGCACCCCGACCCCGACCCCGATCCTGCCGTTCTGCCGGGGACGCCGTCGATGGCCCGATACCTGACCGCCCCCGACACCGAGACCGAGATCCAGGCACTGGCCGCCGAAGCCGGCCTCCCTACTGTCGACCAAGCCGCCACACTCGCCCGCCTGCTCCGCCTGCATCAACCCGCACCGCCACGCGCCGCGTGACCTGCGCCCGCCCCGCCTGGGGCGGGCGCAGCCGAGGCCGCCAGTCCCAACTCTCGCGGGTAGGACATCGTCGACAGCGATAGAGCGCGAGAAGACCAACTGGCGGATGTCGCCCAGACGGAGATGTCACGCGGACCCGAGCACGTCTTCCGACTAGAAATGCGCGAACTGCTGCTCACGCCACAACACCTCTGCTGTCCATCCTCATCGCGGACGGTCCACGCCGTCGTGCACGTCCAGCCGCCGCCCGCGTGGCGCCCGAATCTAGCTGCCGATCTGTCGCTCATACACAGCGCGGTGCTTTCCCGGCCCCTTGTAGTCGTAGATCACGGACACGCCTTGCTCGCTGGTGTCTCCTGAGCGGTTACTGAAGCCCAAGCCGAGCCATGCGCTGTGCGCGGCGTGGTTGTCAGGTTCCGAGGTTAGGAACAGGCGCCGGCATCCCCAGAGGGCGCCTTGGCGATGAACCTCTTCCACGAGCGCCCGCGTGACCCCCTGACGGCGGTGGCTGGGGTGCGTCATCACGTCTTGGAGGTAGATCTGTGATGGGTCGACCTGGCTTCGGAAGGCGATCACGCTGCCGGCGACCTGCCCGTCGATGATGGCGAGTGGGCAGGTGTTGGCGAACAGCGTGGCGTACAGCCAGTAGTCCGATGAACCCCGCAGCCTGATGTACGGCTCTCCCAACGCCAGCAGCTTCTCCAGGTCGGGGATCCGGCCGACCGTGAGCGGGGTGATGATCATGAGCGGTGTCCTTCGGTGAGTTCGATCGATGCGGCGAGGTCCCGGGCGGCGACGGCGGGGTCCAGGGAGTCGGTGACTCCGCGACCGACGACGAGGATGTCCCATGAGCGTCGTCGGCTGGCCTCAACGTCGGTGGGTTCGAAGCCGCCGGAGACCGCGACCGGCAGTTTGGTCCATGACCTGATGAGTTGTGCCTGGTCGAGAGGGTGAAAGCCGGCTACGCCCAGGTCGATGTTCGTGGTGATGGCGAAGCCGTCGACTCCCGCGCGTTCCATGTCCTGGACCCAGCCTTGGATCAGCCGACCCTCGGGCACGTCGATCATGATGGGAACGCCCAGGCGTCTGCTCGCTTCGACGGCTGCGGACACGCTGGCGATGCTGGCGGGTCCGATGAGCAGTACGACGTCGGCGCCGGCTTCGGTCGCGAGGACCACCTGGTCGCGTCCCCAGTCTGCGGACATCATCTCGGCGACGATCCACGCACCAGGGGTTCGCTGCTTGATGGCGCTGATGGCTTGAATGCCGACGCTCTTGATGAGCGGGTCGCCGATCTCGATGAATTGCACGCCAGCGATGGCGGCGGCCTGCGCGACGGCGATTGCGTGGTCGATGTCGCGGACATCGAGTGCGACCTGTAGTGCCCGTCCGTCTCGAAGGCGCCGGAAGGCTTCCTTGCTGATGCCTGCGGCTGCGTTCGTGGCGGTGTCGTGGTGTTCGAGCAGGTTGGCTTCGGTGCGTACAAGCCAGTCGGCCGAGGCGACGCCTTGTCGGATCAGGGCCGACTGGACGTTCGTGGGTAGCCGCAGGGCACCGGTACGGATCTCTCGGAGCAGGCCGAACAGGGCGCTGCGGGAGGAGTCCTCGTCCTGTAGAGGTTTCCTGCCGCACTTCAGTAGGAGTCGCTGGGCGGCAACTCGGACATTGCGCGGGCCATGGCGCCACGCTTCTTGGCCCCGGATGACCAGGTCTGCGACCGAGTCTTCGTCTCCAACTCTGAAGGACAGCCCTTGGAGGAGACGTTCGCGAACATGCCAGTTGCGATCGTCGAGAAGCGTGGCCAGTAGGTGTTCCAGACCGGGCGTGGTCGACTGGCCGGCGGCTTCGGCGGCGGCGGCGCGGACTTTGTAGTCGCGGTCCGCGGTCAACGCCTCCACGATCGAGATCACCGTCTGCCGGGGGATCGCGTGGCCCGCTCGGATCCCCTCGGCGAGGGCGGCGCGGGCTCGCCAGTCTGGATGGGCCAGGAGTGTCTTCAGCTCCTGGGAACTGCCGTCGTCGGCGGCGAGGAAGACGTAGAAGTGCCTGGCGAGGAATACCGCGTCCTCTACGGTGTCAAGTTGCGCGAGACGGACGAAGTCGTGGACGGCCGCTATGGGAAGCTGCGTCTCGACGCACGCCACAATGTCGGACCAAACTGCCGGGCCGAAGCGGCGCAGCACCCGCAGCATCCATCGGGGGTACTCAGCGCCCAGTGCTGTCGCGGCTGCGTTGGTGTGCAGGAGGGCTCTGGCCAGCGGTAGGCCATTGTCGTGCAGACACCGGGAGGCGCACACGCGCAGCACCTCGGCGGTGGCGAAGGCCGGGCTCTCACCGGTGAGTTCGAGCATCAACGGCAGCGTCTCGGTGATGCTGATCGACGGTGACTGGGCGACGGCGGCCAGCAGTTCCGGTGACGTCGCGTCCAAGCCCTGCAACAGGAATTCCAGGACACCCCGCAGGTCGCCTGACGTGCTCGTTCGAGCGGCAAGGTCGTTGAGCAACTCGATGGTGATGGACGAGCGCCCGTGGGCCTCGATGAGCTGGGCGAGCCACCGGGCGAAGAGATACTCACGGATGACGTCGTGATGGAACGTCAGGCCGCCGGACGGGCCGGACCGCACAAGCCTCGCGACCGGGGAGGCGGTGAGGTCACCGACGTTCCCTGGCGGGTTGGCTTCGATCGCGGGAAGCAGGTGATGCGGCCATGCCGCAGCGAGCTGCTTCCGCGCGAGTGCCGTCAGGTCCGCGGTGGCGCGTTCGACGTCCAGGCTCGCTGCCTTCAGGATCGAGGCGACGCAGAATTCCACGAGCCGGAAGGCGTTGGTCTGCCCGAGCGGCTCAGTCGACTTGGCGGCCCGGATGAGGCTCATGTACAGCGGCAGTCGGGCCAGGTTGCGGATCCTGGGGGGAAGCGCGTCGAACGGAGGTTCGCTGGACTGCCGCTGCGTGTTCCACACCTCTCGGGCGGTGCGGGCGTCCCAGCGGTCCAGCGGCAGCGACGGGCCGGCACCGTGATCCGGGCCAGGCATGACCGCTGCCGACAGGACGGGGTAGGGCGCCAGCTCGACCTCCGGCGGTGTGCGCAGTACGAGGAGGAACTTCAGGTTTCCCGAGAGCACCTGCCGCAGAGTTGCGTCAAGCTGGCGGCAGACCTTGTCGACCACCGCGCGGGACTGCGGGCTGTCGATGATGACGAGCAGCGGCCTGGACAGGTTCCGGCTCTCATCTTCCAGGGTCAGCAGCGGATCCTCGCCGGCCGGCTGGGATCCGTAGCGGAGGATCTCCCGCGCCAGGTCGATGTCCTCGGTCCACGCGTCGGCGGTCAGCAGCTGAACATCCAGTCCTGGGGCTCGCGACGCCAGGTGGCGAGTCAAGCTGGTCTTGCCGCAGCCCGGAGGGCCGGTGACCAAGTAGACGCGCGCGGCCGAGACGAGGAAGGTCCCGACCAGGCGCTGGACGTCGACCGGGGGCGTGTAGACGAGATCGTCGGGCTGTCGGCCACCGAGCGCCGCGAGGACGGCTGCCGTCCGTTCTCGGGAATGGGTACCGAGATCCTTCCTTGCGGGCCGGTTGGCGTCTGTAGCAACGGTTGAGGCGTCCGGATCTGTGGTCGCTGACGCTTTGAGGGTCTGGGCAAAGCGCTGCTTGACCTCGGTTGGTGACCGTGCCAGATCGACATCGAGCATCTGCTGGGTTTCGTAGCGCATGCGGGTCGCGGAGCCGCGCTTTTCCCAGTTAGAGATGGCCGCTGGATTGACGCCCAAGTGCTCGGCGAAGCCACGCACGCTCATGCGCAAGGCCAGGCGAAGTGCTTTTGCCTCGCGGCCGGTCCACCGCCGTACCGTCTCCACGGGATCGCCCCCAGGCCGTGCACTCAGCGTCGTTGTCGCATTCGGCAGCGTAATAGACGACGGCGGGCGCAGACGAGCTGAAACTAGGACAACACTAGGACGTCCACGCGTCGTCAGGGAGCAGGCCGGACCCGCAGGCTGGTCGCATAGACAACCACGGCGATGGATTGGCCGGACCTCGCGCCACCTTTACCGCTGTGGCCAGCCCTCGCGTTTGCGAGCAGCGGTAGTGGTGGAGGTGCCGTGGCCATGGACCTGCGAAGCGACACCGCGCGCAACCGCGTTCGCCTCGTCGCATCCGGCCGCAGCGGTGAACGGCCAGCGCAGCCCGAGCCTCCTGCCTCGGGGGCCTACACGCTCGCGGGGCTGCTGCGTTGCCGCGGTTGCGGCACGTCGCTGCTACCCGTCCGGATGCTGGGCCGGCGTGCCTACCGGGGGCCCTGTGGCTGCCGGTTGACGGCTGTGGATGCCGAGGAGATCGAACAGTTCGTCCTGGAGGCGGTGGCGGTGCCAGCGCCGGGGTTGGTGGCCGGCGCCGCGCCTGAGGAACTCACTGGAATTTTCCGCCGCTTGTTTGTCGCCGTGCGGGTCGGCGGCTGCGCTCAGGACTTGTCCATCGTGTGGCGTCTGTAGCAGCCGATCCGGCAGGTCCCAGCTCCGCCTCTGCCTACTGAGCCGCCACAGTGCGACCTACTCCATCACGGCCGGGAGCGCGCGGGCGTCGATGACCGACAGGAAGGAAGGAACAGGATGTACACGAGGCAGACAGCGCCTCCACCGGAGATCGGCGTGGCCCAGGTGTCGCCGGACTCGTCGCGGTTCGGGTACCGGCCGGAGCTGCGCCGCTCACTCGGGTTCGCCGACCTGCTCTTCTACGGGCTGGTGTTCATGGTGCCGATCGCGCCGATGGGCATCTTCGGATCCGTCTACGCAGGTGCCGGCGGGATGGTCGCGCTGGCATACGTCATCGGCATGGTGGCGCTGGTGTTCACCGCCGCCTCATACGCCCAGATGGTCAAGGCGTTCCCGCTGGCCGGCAGCGTCTACAACTACGCGGGCCGGGGGATCGGCGCACCCGTCGGCTTCCTCGCGGGCTGGGCCATCCTCCTGGACTACGTGCTGGTGCCGAGCCTGCTCTACCTGATCGCGGCGGTGGCGATGCACTCCACCGTACCGGTGGTGCCCGTCTGGGCCTGGCTGGTCGGCTTCGTGCTGCTCAACACGCTGGTCAACTACCGGGGAATCCGGATGACCGCCCTGATCACCCGCGTGATGCTCATCGGCGAAGTCATCGTCCTGGTGATCTTCCTTGCCGCAGCCGGTCATGCTCTCGCACGAGGCCAGGGACAGGGCTTCTCCTGGACGCCGCTCTACAACCCTGACACCTTCACCTGGGCGCTGGTATTCGGCGCGGTGTCGATCGCCGTGCTCAGCTTCCTCGGCTTCGACGGCATCTCGATGCTCGCCGAGGAGAACAAGGGCGGCGCGGGCCAGATCGGCCGCGCCATGGCCGCCGCGCTGGGCGTGGCCGGACTGCTGTTCATCACCCAGACCTGGATGGCCGCGCTGCTGGTCCCCGACCCAGGCGGCCTGCTCGCGAACGGCGACCCAGACGGGACGGCGCTCTACGACGCCGCACGGCTCGCCGGTGGACCCTGGCTCGCCACCCTGTGCGCGGTCGCCACCGCCGCCGCCTGGGGCGTGGCGAACTCCCTCGTCGCGCAGGTCGCCACCTCGCGGCTGCTGTACGCCATGGCCCGCGACCGGCAACTGCCGAAGTTCCTGGCCACGGTCTCGGTACGCCACAGCGTGCCCACCCACGCCATCACCCTCACCGCGCTGGTGTCGCTGGCGATCGGCCTCTACATGAACTGGCGCGTCGACGGCATCACGCTGCTGTCCAGCCTGATCAACTTCGGCGCGATGACCGCGTTCCTCGTACTGCACCTGGCCGTCGTCTGGCACTACCTGGTCCGCCGCCGCAGCCGCAACTACGTCGCGCACCTGATTCTTCCGGGAGTCGGGTTCACGATCCTCGCCTATGTCGTGGTCAACGCCAACGTGGCCGCCCAACGCCTCGGCTTCGTCTGGCTCATCCTCGGCCTGTTGACCCTGGCCGGTCTGTACGCCGCTGGTCGTCGTCCCGAGCTGTCCGGCCTGGCCAGCGGACGGGAGTCGGCATGACCAGCACGGTTACCTACCAGCCGACCGAGAACGAGCTGCGCTACACCTTCGGCGGCGGTCCGGCGGTCGCCGAGATCAAGCCCGGCAGCCTCCTGGTCACCAGCACCCAGGACTGCTTCGGCGGCGCCGTACTCACCGTCGACGACCTGCCCTCGAAGGTGTGCCAGGCGTTCAACCCCGTCACCGGCCCCTTCCACGTGGCCGGCGCGGAACCCGGCGACACCCTCGCCCTGCACTTCGCGGCCATCACCCCCGCCCGCGACTGGGGCATGTCCGCCACCTTCCCGCACTTCGGGGCACTGACCGGCACCCACACCACGGCGATGCTGCACCCGCCGATCGAGGAAAGGGTGTGGCGCTACACCATCGATACCGCCGCCGACACCGTCACCTACCACGCCCGCCGCTCCGACCACACGATCGTCATGCCCCTGGAGCCGATGCTCGGCACCGTGGGAGTCGCCCCAGGCGGCGGGGAAGCACGAGCGACGATCGTGCCCGACGCGCACGGCGGCAACCTCGACACCCCGGAGATCCGCCCAGGAGTCACCGTCTACCTCGGCGTCAACGTCCCCGGCGCGCTGTTCGCCATCGGCGACGGCCACGCCCGCCAAGGCCAGGGCGAGGTGTGCGGCGTGGCGGTGGAGACGGCCATGAACGTCACCATCGCCGTCGACCTGATCAAAGGCGTGACCACACCACGGCCGCGCATCGAGACCGACCACCGGATCATCTCGATCGGCGCCGCCCGACCCTTGGAGGACGCGTACCGGATCAGCCAGCACGACCTGGTCACCTGGACGGCACAACTGACCGGGCTGGAGTTGCTCGACGCCTACCAGCTCGTCTCCCAGGCCGGCCGCGCCGCACCCGGCAACGTCTGCGATCCGCTCTACACCATGCACGCCGCCCTCACCAAAGCCGTCCTGGCAGGCGCGAGCCCATACGGCGGAGTACATCAGCGGCTGCGCCACATCGCCGAGCCGACCAGGTGACCCGCCATGAACAACGCCGCATTCGACACCCCACCGGTCCGCCTCCCGCTGCGCGTCGAGCTGTTCGTGCTGACCCACAACGACAGCGGCGCCCCGCTGGCCCACCTGCCATCCCTGTCGCTCGCGCTGGCCGGGGCCATCCTCACCAACCTGGTCGCACCGATCGAACGGGTACGCGTCGTCGGCGACGCCGCCATCGCCGTGCACAGGCAACCCACCGGCGACCCGGTCGCCGACTGGGCGCTGACATTCCTGGCCCGCCACCACCGTTCGCTGTCCGTCCGTGAGGCCGTGCGGCTGCTCGGCGAGCACGCCTACGACAAGGTCACCGCCGGGCTCATCGCCGGCGGCCTTGTCGAACGAGTCACCAGACGCCGCATGCTCGGCCGGTCCGTCGCCTACCCGCCGACAGACCCCGCGGTCATCCACCGCGTCCGTGGGCGGCTGCGGTACGGCGTCCTCGGCTACGACGACCCCGACCCGCAGACTGACGCTCTCGCCGGTCTACTACGGGCCCTGCGGCTCGAATCCGAGCTGTACCTCGACGGCTTCGACACCGACCTGCGTAACCGGCTCCGCCAGATGCTCGCCCGCGCCGGACACCACACACCCGCCACCAAAAAGATCATCTGCGCCGTCGAAGACCTCATCGGCGAGACCGCCGTATCGGTGTACCGATGAGCACCCACGACACCGCCACAAGCACCGGGCAGCCACCACCACCGAGGGCGATCACGAGCGCCCCAGCCGGCACCAGGGGAACGACCATGGGAACTGAGGCGATGAGCTGGGCACCCGCCGAGCTTGATCTGAGCCGCCCGAACGCCGCGCGAATGTACGACTACTTCCTCGGCGGCAGCCACAACTTCGCAGCCGACCGTCAAGCAGCCGACGCCGTTCTCGCCGTCGCACCCCACGTCGCTGACGCTGCCCGCGCCAACCGAGCATTCCTGCGCCGCTCCGTCCGATACGCGCTGCAGCAGGGCATACGCCAGTTCATCGACCTCGGCTCAGGCATACCGACCGTCGGCAACGTTCACGACATCGCCCACTCCGTCAACGCCGACGCACGGGTGCTCTACGTCGACGTCGAGCCGGTAGCCGTGGCACACGCCAGGGCCCTGCTGGGCGTCGACCCGCGAGTCGACGTCATCCAAGCCGACATCTGCTTCCCGGACTTCATTCTCGACAACCCCGCCACCCAGCGGCTGATCGACCTCGCCCGCCCGGTGGCCATCCTGTTCGTCTCGGTCCTGCACTTCATCCCCGGCGACGCCAACGCCATCGTGGAACCCTTCCGCGCCGCGGCGAGTCCCGGCAGCGCCCTCGTCATCTCCCACGCGACCTCCGGCACAACCACCAGCCAGACCGAGGAGGTCCAGCGGCTGTACCAGCGCACCCCCACTCCACTGCAACTCCGACACCCCGCCGACGTCCAGGCACTGTTCGGTGACTTCGCCATGGTCGCGCCCCAACCCGGCGCAGCGTCGCGCCCAGACGGCGCCGCGCTCGTCCCGGTATCTCACTGGCGCCCCGACCCCGAGGACCACCTCCCGGCGGAAGGGACGTCGGCGAGCCCCTTCCTCGCCAACTTCCTCGCCGGAGTTGGCATGAAAGGACCCGCTGTCATGACGGAACAGCCAAGGCCAGAGTCGGCCGGACAAAGGGCATCCAGGCCATCGGGCAGGGGCTGATGTTCATCGGACTCGCCGGGCCGACGGGTGCCGGCAAGACGACCCTCGCACAGCGACTCGCCGAGCGTCTCGGAGCGCGTCTGATGCGCGACCCGTTCGCCGACAACCCCTCTCTCCCGAAGCTCTACGCCTCCGGGAAGACCTGCCCCGCGGCCCTGGCACTTCAGGTCGAGCTGACCTTCCTGGCGCTGCGCGTCGCGCAACTTCGCGAGATCCACGACCTGCTCACCCACGGCACCCCCGTCGTGGCGGACTGGTCCATGGCGCAACAGGTCATCTTCGCCCACATCACCCTGCCGCCCGAGGACGCCAGTCGAGTCAGAAAGACCTGCGCCACCTGGAGCGACGCCGCCGCACGACCCGACCTTCTCATCGCCCTGACCGCACCGGCGCCGGTCCTGGCCCGCCGAATCACCCAACGCGGCAGACCCATGGAATCCGCGCTGTCCACCGCCTACCTCGAACACCTCACCCGAGCCTTCGACAGACCGCTCGGTGACTACGCCAGCCGAATCATCCGACTCGACACCAGCGAATTCGACGCCTTCAACGACGAAGACGTCGACGCGCTCCTTGCCCGCCTACCAGCCATGGAGAGACCATGACCGAAGCCGACGTCGCACAAACCCGCACTGCCCACGCGCCCCCCTGCAGCAGGGTCATGATCACCGCTCCTGGCCAGGTGGAGATCGTCCGCGAGCACCTGCCCGCACTCGGCCCCGACGACGTCTACGCCGAATCGGTCGTCTCCGGCATCAGCCACGGCACCGAGATGGCCTGGATGGCCGGAGACGCCGCGGCGCTACACCGGTCCTGGGACCCGCAGCGACGCATCTTCCTCAACGGCGCCGGCCGGGACTTCCCGGTCGCACCCGGCTACGAGACCATCGCGCGGGTCACCGCCGTCGGCGAGGCGGCTGTCGGCAAAGTGAGTATCGGCGACCTCGTCACCCTCGACCGCCCGCACGGCACCGCGCACATCGTTCCCGCGGACGCCGCTCTCGCAAGCCGGTTGCCGGCCGGTGTCGACCCCGAACGCGCCGTCTTCTTCATCCTGGCGCGCGTCGCCCTCGGCGGCGTCCACGACGCCGAGGTACGCCTCGGCGACACCGTCGTCGTGGTCGGGCTCGGCACCGTCGGCCTCCTCGCCGGCCAGCTCGCGCGACTCGCCGGAGCCGCCAAGGTCATCGGGGTGGACCGTTATCCGCTGCGCCTGGACACCGCCGACTCCCTCGGCATCACACCCGTGCACGCCACCACCGACGACATCGCCGTGCAGGTCCGCAAGCTCTGCGGCCCCCAGGGCGCGGACGTCGCCATCGAAGCCTCCGGCTCCTACCGTGGCCTGCACGAGGCGATCCGCTGCGTCCGGGTGGGCGGCCGGGTCGCGACCGTCGCCTCCTACCACGGCGACCAGGACGGCCTACGACTCGGCGAGGAGTACCACCGCAACCGCATCACCCTGATCTCATCCATGACCGTCAACGGCTGCCCACAGCGCACCCACCCCGCCTGGGACCTGCCCCGACTCAACGCCGCCGCCCGAGAACTGGTCATCAGTGGGCACATTCATGTCGACAGCCTGGTGACCCACCGCTTTCCCTTCAGCGAGGCGGCCAAGGCGTACCACCTGATCGCCCAGCGCCCCGAGGAGACCATCAAGGTGGTGCTCACCTATGACAAGTAGCAGCCACGACGTCCTCAACCCCGTCGACGACCGGTACACCCCTGCACCCTGCGACGAACTCGACGAAATACGCGCCACCCTCGACGACGGCCGCCTCTCCGGCGGCGCCCCCGTCCTCGCCCTCTACGAACAGGCGCTCGCCAAACGCTTCGGTGCCCGCCGCGCCATCGCCGTCAACTCGGGAACCTCCGCGCTGCACGCCGCGCTCACCGCCCTCGGCGTCCGACCCGGCACCGAGGTCCTCGTTCCGGCCACCGCGCCCCTGCCGACCGCCATGCCGGTACTCACCTGCGGAGCCACGCCCATCCCCGTCGACACCCTGCCCGAATCCCTCGCCCTCGACCCCGCCGACATCCAGCGCAAGCTCACCGGACGCACCCGCGCCACCATCACGCTGCCGCTCTGGGGCTACCCCAACGACGAACGAGCCAGCACAGACCTCCTCGCCCAGGCGGGAGTTCCGGTCATAGAGGACGCATGCCAAGCCCACGGCACCCGCGTCGGCAACCAGTTCGCCGGCACCCACGGCGCAGTCGGCTGCTTCTCCACCCACGACCGCAAGCTCCTATCCACAGGCGAGGGGGGCTTTGTCCTCACCGACGACGAGGAGCTCGGCGAGCGCATCGACTGGTACACCCACCTCGGCCACCTGCGCGGCACCACCCACGGCGTCAACTACAAGCTCGCCGGCCCCCTGGCCGCCATCGGCCTGCGCCGTCTCAAGCTCCTCGACGGTCAACTCGACCGACGCCGCCGCAACGCCCAACGCGTCCTCGCCGCGCTGCCTCCCGGCGGCCTGCTGCGGGAACTGCCGTACGGCGTCCAGGACAAGCCGAACTACTACAACCTCGTCCTCACCATCAAGGACCGCATCCCCCAAGTCGCCGCCGCGTTCGAAGCCGCCGGACTCCCACCCGACTCGATCCGGTGGCGCTACCGGCCGCTGTACCACCAGCCCATCTTCCAGCCCTACGCCAACCAGTGCCCCAACGCCGAACACCTCGCCACGACCACCGTGCAGCTCCCCGTTCACCCCGGAATGACGGACGCGACCGTAGCGTGGATGGCCGACCGCGTAGCCCAGATCGCCCAGGGAGAAACCCGAGCATGATCCGCCATTTCACCAGCTCAGCCATCGTCTTCAACGACGAGGGCCACGTCCTGCTCGTGCACCACAACAAGATCGACCAGTGGCTGTACCCCGGCGGACACGTCGACCCCAACGAAGACCCCGCCGAAGCGGCACTCCGCGAAGTCCACGAGGAGACCGGGATCATTGCCGACATCCTCGGTCCACAACCATTCCGGCACCCCGCCGTACGAAGCATCCCGAGCCCGTTCGCCATCATCGAGATGGACATCGAAGACCGCAAGGTCGGACCGCATCGACACATTGATTTCGTCTACGTCTGCCAGGCAGCTGGCGGCGACCTGGCGGCGCAGGTCGAAGAGGTTGGCGGCGCACGGTGGGTACCCGTGGAGAACATGGCGGCTCTGCGCACGCCCGCCGAACTCCCCGCGCTCGTCTCTGAAGCCGCCCGGCTGATTCCCCAGCCAGCGTGAGAAACCCCAAGAGGCAATGAAGCGGAGGACGCCGCAGGATACCGGGCGTCCTCCGCAGTCTCGCCCGGCGCGGCGCACAGAGTCATGCGGGCCCATCCCCAGCCACCGAGCCGCCGGTAAGGGAGGTTGAGGGTGTGGTCGGGGGCTGCCCGGTCAGACCGGTGGCTAACGGGAGCCGTTCGACGAGGCGGGGGTTGGCCGGGCCAAACGGTCATGATCAGGTCGATGCGGCTGACCACCCAGAGCCCGGCGACAAGCGCCGCGATCTTCGCCCGGCGGGGGGACGCGGGGGCTTTGCGCAGCGGCGGGCGGTGGTGACGCAGCCGGGCATAAAGGGCGGCCAGTCGCGCAGGGTGCCGGGAGGGAGCCGGCGGACCAGAAGGTGCGGGTCACCGCGCCGCGCCCACGGCCCACTGTCGTATCCAAGTGCCACGATTGGCCGCTGTGAGCAGACCACGACGTTCCTGGGACTGGCGCGACTGGGCGCAGGCGGCCGCCGATGTTGCTTCGGGTGAGGTGCACGAGCACCAGCAGTTCGAGCTGAAGGGCGAGAACTACGGCAACGGCGAGAGCGCCAAATGGGACCGGTTCGAGGCCTGGTTTCAGGGGGAGTGCCCTTGCGATCAGCCCGACTGTTCGGAGGGCCATTGGCGGCGCGAGTTCCGCATCCCGAGGCCGCGGTCGGCCACGGTCCTCGCCGTTTAGCGCTACACCGGTTACGGAGGTGATGATCCGCTTGCCGCCTTGGCTTCTTTCGACGCTTGACTACGTCAAATCGTCAGGCCGTAGACCCAGCCAGCGCCAGGCCGTCAGGCGCTCAGCCGCCGGACCAGCTTGCGCAGGCCGGCCTGCCACCCGTCCGGGTCCTCGGCGCGGCGGCGCGCGTACCCGGCGACCTCCGGGTGCGGCAGGATCAGGAACCGCTCCTCGGCCAGGCCCGCCACGGCGGCGTCGGCGACCTGGTCGGGGGTGAGCACCGCACCGGAGGCGGCGGTGACCCGCGCGCCGAGGTGACCGGCGGCCAGCCCGTCGGCGAGCATCGGCGTGTCCACGCCCTGCGGGCAGAGCGCGCTGACCCGGATGCCCCGGTCCCGGTAGGTGATGGACAACCACTCGGCGAACGCGACGGCCGCGTGCTTGGTCGCCGTGTAGGGGGCGTCGCCGACGGCGGTGAGCACCCCCGCCGCCGAGCAGGTGTGCAGCAGGTGCCCGCCGCCGCGGGTCAGCATCCCCGGCAGCACGGCCCGCGCGGAGTAGACGTGGGCCAGGACGTTGACCCGCCAGGCGCGATCCCACGCCCGGTCGTCGGCCTCGATCCCGCCGCCGCTGGTCACCCCCGCGTTGGCGCAGAACAGGTCGATGCGCCCGTAGCGCCGCTCGGTGTCGTCGACCAGGGCCTTGACCTGCTCCTCGTCGGTGACGTCCAGGGTGGTCGCGTGGGCGAGCGGGCCGATGCCCTCGGCGACCGCGCGCACGGCGTCGCCGTCGAGGTCGGCCAGGACGACGGCGGCCGCGCCCTCGGCGGCGAAGCGGCGAGCCAGCGCGGCGCCGATGCCACCGGCGCCGCCGGTGATCACCGCGATCCGGTCGGTGAGGTTCACGTCAGCCCTCCCCTTCCGGGCCCAGCCGCGCGATCAGCTCGGTGACGGCGGCCGCCCCACCGGCGCCGACCTCCGGGGTGGGCAGCAGCGCCAGCACCGGCACGTCGACGCCGGCGTCGACGTAGCGGCGCACCTGCTGGCGGCAGTGCTCCGGCGAGCCGTGCAGGATCAGCGCGTCGACGACGTCGTCGGACACCGCGGCGAGGGCGCCGCGCCGGTCACCGGCCGCCCACGCCGTCCACATCGGCCCGAGCGTCTCGTCCCGGCCGAGCCAGCGGTGGAACGCCGCGTACGCCGGTACGGTCAGGTAGCTGGTGATCATGCGTCGGCCCAGCGTGCGCGCGTAGCCGGCGTCCTCGGTGGGGCAGACGAAGATACGGGCGGTCACCTCGAAGCCGGGCCGCCGCTGCCCCAGCTCGCCCAGCGCGCGGGGCACGTCGGTCGCGGCCAGCCAGTTGAGCAGCACCCCGTCGGCCTCCGCGCCGGCCAGGCGCAGCATGCCGGGGCGCAGCGCGGCCAGCATGATCGCCGGCGGCACCGCGGGCGGACGCTCCAGGGTGAACCGGCGCACGGTGAACGTATCGTACGCGGCGTCTACGGTCTCCCCCGCGAGCGCGGCGCGCAGAAAGCGCAGCACGTCGCGGGTGCGCCCGTACGGGTCGGTGAACGGCACCGCGTTCCAGTCCCCGACGACGACCGGCGAGGACGCGCCGATGCCGAGCGTGAAGCGCCCCGGCGCGGTCTCGGCCAGCGCGGCGGCGCTCATCGCCAGCAGGCCGGGCCCTCGGGTGAACACCGGTGCCACGGCGGTGCCCAGCCGCAGCCCGGGCTGCCAGGCGGCGGCCAGCGCCAGCGGGGTGAACGCGTCGGTGCCGGCGACCTCGGAGGACCAGACGTCGGTGAACCCGCAGCCGTGCAGGGTCGCGTAGACCGCGGCGTGGTCGGCCAGTGGGATGCCGCCCAGCGGCACCGTCATGCCCCATCGCGTCGTCACCCGTCGATACTGCCCGGTAACGTCGCTCGGGGGCAAGATCCGTCGCCGACGTTCAGCGCAACCGGGTGATGGTCACCTCGACGCTCTGCCCGGTGCTAAGCGGGCCGGCGTAGAGGCCCTTCAGCGGGGGCACGTCGGCGTACTCGCGGCCCCGCCCGACGACCACGTGCTGGCGGCCGACGGCCACACCGTTGGTCGGGTCGTACGCGGTCCACCGCCCGGCCCACCACTCCACCCACGCGTGGCTCTGCCCGGCCACGGCCTGCCCCACCTGCGCCTCGGGCTGGGGGTGCAGGTAGCCGGAGACGTACCGGGCGGGCAGGCCCATCTCCCGCAGCAGCCCCACGGTGAGGTGACTTAGGTCCTGGCAGACGCCCTTGCGCTGCGTCCACGCGTGCAGGGCGTCGCTCTGCACCCCGGTGGCGCCGGGCTCGTAGCGCACCTCGGCGCGGACGAGGTCGCAGACCGCCAGCGCGGCCGCGTGCGGCTCGCGGTGGGCGGCCCGCAGGTCGGCGGCGATGCCGGTCAGCTCACCGTCCAGGGTGGTCTGTGGCGTCGGCTGCAGCAGCTCGTACCAGCGGTCGACGATCTCCGGCGCGGCCAGCTCGTCCCACCCGGCGCCCTCACCGGGACCGATGAGGTCACCCGGCGGAAGGGTCTCGACCAGGGAGGTGACGGTGACGGTGAGCGCCTCGTGCGGCGCGTGCACGTCAAACGCGGTGACCAGGGTGTCCCAGTAGTCCCGGTAGCGGTAGGTGCGCGCCGACGGCGACACCTCGATCCGCGCGTCCAGCACCGCCTGCCGGGCCTCGTCACGCGGCCACATCCGCGCCTCGTTGTACGACGAGGACACCGGCCCGTCGTAGGAGTAGCCGGTCTGGTGGCGCACCATCAACCGCCAACTGTCCACGCTCATGCGAGGACCCCGGGCAGCACCCACGACACCGCCGCCGGGTGGCGGAAGTAGCGCCGCGACACGGCGTCGTTGACCTGCGAGCAGGTGCGACCCAGGCCGACCAGCACCGACGGCAGGTCACCGATGAGCTCCTCCGCGCCGCGGAACTCCAGCCCGGTGCGGGCCCGCCCGACGATGCGCTGCGCCTCCGTGGTCACCCCGGCCCGGCCCGGACCGGGCTCCAGCTCACCGAGGCACCGCTCGGCGGTCGACAGGGCGGCAAACACCGACCGCGGGAACAGCCGGTCCAGCAGGAGGAACTCGGCGGCGTGCCGGTCGTCCAAGGAGCCGCGGTAGGCGCGCAGGAACGTCTCGTACGCCCCGCAGGAGCGCAGCAGGGTCAGCCACGACGGGACGCTGTCCCCGGCCAGCTCGTGCGCGCGCAGCAGCCGCGCCGTCATGTCCACCCGCTCCAGGTTGCGACCCAGCACCAGGAACAGCCAGCCCTCGTCGTGGCTCATCGTCGCGTCGGCCAGCCCGGCCAGCAGCGTGCAGCGCTCCCGGATCCACCGGAAGAACGCGTGCACCCCCTCCTGCTCGACCCGGCGGCGGGAGGTGGCCAGGCCGTGCCAGGTGGTGTTGAGGCACTCCCACATCTCCGACGGCACCGTCTCCCGCGCGCCACGGGCGTTGCCCCGCGCGGCGGCCAGCGCACCCGCCACCGACGTCGGGTTGGTGTCGTCCAGGCCCAGTAGCGTGATGACCCGCGTGGACGTGAACGGCCCCTCCACCGGGGTGATGCCCATGACCGCGAGCAGCGCCCGGCAGGCCACGTCCTCGTCTGTCCACGGGTCGGCCAGCACCCGCTGCACGTGCACGTCGAGGATCCGGGCGGTGTCCTCGGCCCGCTCGACGTAGCGGCCGATCCAGTAGAGCGACTCCGCGATCCGGCTCAGCACGCCGCCCTCCCCTGCTGCTGCTGTTGCTGTTGTTCGGCGGTCGAGGCGCCACCGGGCCCCGGATCGGGGTGCACGGCGGTGGGCACCGGCGCCGACCAGCCGCCGGTGCGGGGTAGTTGCAGCGGCACCGGGTGCGCGTCACCGGCCAGCACCCAGGTGTCCTTCGAGCCGCCACCCTGGCTGGAGTTGACGACGAGCGCGCCCTCCGGCAGCGCCACCCGGGTCAACCCGCCCGGCAGCACCCGGATCGACTCCCCGTCGTTGACCGCGAACGGGCGCAGGTCGATGTGCCGGCTGCGCAACCGGTCACCGATCAGCGCCGGCATCATCGACAGCTTCACCTCACGCTGCGCGATCCAGCCGCGCGGGTTCGCCACGATCCGCTCCCGGACGGCGGCCAGCTCCTCCTCACTGGCCTGCGAGCCGATGACGATGCCCGCCCCACCCGACCCGTCGACCGGCTTGAGCACCACCTCGTCGAGGCGCCCCAGCACCTCCCGCCGCACGTCCGGATCATCCAGCCGGTACGTCTGGACGTTCGGCAGCAGCGGCTCCTCGCCCAGGTAGTAGCGGATCAGGTCGGGCACGTACGTGTAGACGAGCTTGTCGTCGGCGATGCCGTTGCCGACCGCGTTGGCGATGGTCACCCCACCGGCGCGGGCCGCGTTCAACAGCCCCGCCACCCCGATCATCGAGTCGGCGCGGAAGTGCACCGGGTCGAGGAAGTCGTCGTCGATGCGCCGATAGATCACGTCGACGCGCTGCTCGCCGGCCGTGGTCCGCATCGACACCTCGTTGCCGACGCACACCAGGTCACCGCCCTCGACCAGCTCGACACCCATCTCCCGGGCGATCAGCGCGTGCTCGAAGTACGCCGAGTTGTAGACCCCGGGGCTGAGCACCACCACGGTCGGGTCGCCCACCCCGACGGGCGCGGCCGCGCGCAGGGCGCGCAGCAGCATCGCCGGGTACGACTCGACGGGCAGCACCCGGGCCGCGGCGAACACCTCGGGCAGCACCTGCGCCATCGCCCGCCGGTTCTCCATGACGTAGCTGACCCCGGACGGGATCCGCACGTTGTCCTCGAGCACCCGGAACGTGCCCTGCTCGTCGCGGATCAGGTCGACACCGGCGACGTGGATGCGCACCCCGTTGGGCGGCGTGACGCCGGCCGCCGCGCGCAGGAAGTGCGCGCTGGTGGCGATCAGCCGGCGCGGCACCACCCGGTCGGCCAGCACGTGCCCGGCGCCGTACACGTCGGCCAGGAACGCCTCCAGCGCCCGCACGCGCTGCGCGACGCCCCGTTCGACGGCCTCCCACTCGGCGGCGGCGATGATGCGCGGCACGATGTCGAGGGGGAACGGACGCTCCACACCCTTGAGCGCGAACGTGATCCCCTGGTCGAGGAACGCGCGGGCCAGCACGTCCGCCCGGATTCCCAGGTCGCCGCTGGACAGCGGTTGCAGGGTGGCGTAGAGCGCGGCGTAGACGTCCCGGGGCACCCCGGGGTCGCTGAACATCTCGTCCCAGCCGGGACCGAGGCGGTACTCCTCGAACAGATCCGCCATGGTCGAACTCTACGCAGCGGTGATTGCGGCCAGGTAACACCGCTGGTGGCGCTCCGCCGGTACCGCGACCGGCCGGTTTCCCGGTTGCCGGTCGTCGGGGCCGCCGCCGGTGTTACGAATGCCTGGTGAGCAGGCCGGACGGCGGGGCGGGGTGACGTGGCCACCGGGGGGAAGATCCGCCTGGCGCCGACCACGAGCGACCCGGGACGCGCGACGTTCCTGGAGCTGTTCTTCGACCTGGTGTACGTCTTCGCGCTGACCCGGATCTCCGCCCGCGCGTTCGAGGACCTGATCGAGGAGGACGCCGGCGCGAAGGCGTGGCAGGCGGTGACCGCCGGCGGGAAGACCCTGCTGCTCCTGCTCGCGCTCTGGGCGGTCTGGCAGGGCACCGCCTGGACGACCAGCCGCTACGACCCGCGCCACGCCTGGCTGCAGTGCATCGTCATCACCGCGCTGGTGAGCAGCATGGTGATGGGCATCGCCATCCCCCGGGCGTTCTCCACGACCGGGCTGGTGTTCGCCGTGGCGTACGTGGTGGCGCAGGTGTCCCGCCCGCTGGTGCTGATGATCGCCCTGGGCCCGCACGTGTACCGGCGGCTCAAGCTGCGGATGACCCTGATCTTCTCCGCCACCGGGGTGCTCTGGATCACCGGCGCGTTCCTGCCGACCAACCCGCGGGTGATCCTCTGGACGAGCGCGCTGCTCGCCGAGTACCTGGCGGCCCGCTTCGGCTGGCCGGTACCCGGGCTCGGCCGCTCCACCGTCTCCCGCTGGGAAATCGCCGGCGACCATCTCGCGGACCGCTACCAGCAGTTCTTCCTCGTGGCACTCGGCGAGACGATCCTGGTCGCCGGCTTCTCCTACAGCAAGGGCCCGTACGGGGGTGGGCACGCCGCGGCGTTCGCGCTGGCGTTGGCGACCACCATCGTGCTGTGGCGGATCTACATCCAGCGGGCAGGGCAGATCTTCGCCGAGGCCGTCACCAAGGCCCGCCACCCGGCCACCATCGGCCGCTCCGCCGCCGACACCCACCTGGTGATGGTCATCGGGCTCACCGCCGTGGCGATCGGCTACGAACTGGTCATCGACCACCCGACGATGCCGCCGGCGGGGCCGTGGCTGGCGATGGTGATCGGCGGGCCGGTCCTCTTCCTCGCCGGCCGGGCCCGCTTCGAGTACGAGGTGTTCGCCCGGGTCTCCCCCTCCCGCTGGATCGCCGCCCTGGTGCTGCTGGCCGCCAGCCCCCTGCTGATGCGCACACCCGCGCTGGTCGCGTCCGCCGTGGCCGTGCTGGTGCTCGCCGCGGTCGCGGTGGCCGACGCCCGCCGGGCCGCCGGCCGACCACCCGAGGCCGCCGCCCCGCCGTTCTGACCGCCGTCATCCGTACGCGGCGACCTGCCCCGGGGGTGGGCCGAGCCCGCCGCGCGCCGCTACTCTCTGCCGGTGACCTTCTCGATCGTGGCGCGCTCGGACGACGGCCGGCTGCACGGCGTCGCCGTGGCCAGCAAGTTCCTCGCCGTCGGCGCCCTCGTCCCCGCCGCCGAGGCGCAGGTCGGGGCGCTGGCCACGCAGGCGTCCGCGAACCTCGCCTACCGTCCGCAGGGCCTGACCCTGCTGCGCACCGGGGTCGCCGCGTCCGACGTCGTGGCCGGTCTGGTCGCCGCCGACGGCGAGCGGGCCCACCGGCAGCTCGGGGTGGTCGCCGCGACCGGCCCCGGCGCGACGTTCACCGGCGAGCGCTGCCACGACTGGGCCGGCGGCCAGGCCGGGGACGGCTGGGCCGCGCAGGGCAACATCCTCGCCGGCCCGCAGGTGGTCGACGCGCTGCGCGACGCCTGGCTGGCCAACGCGACGCTGCCGTTCGCGCAGCGGCTGCTCGCCGCACTGCGCGCCGGCGACGAGGCCGGCGGCGACCGGCGCGGCCGGCAGAGCGCCGCGCTGCTGGTGGTGGAGCGCGGCGGCGGCTACGGCGGCGGCAGCGACGTCGTGGTCGACCTGCGCGTCGACGACCACGCCGACCCGGTCGCCGAACTGGAGCGGCTGCTCGCCGTGCACACGATGCTGTTCGGCCGCCCCGACCCGGCCACCCTGCTCGACCTCACCGGTGCGGTCGCCGCCGAGGTGGGTGCCCTGCTCGCCGCCGTCGGCCATCCGGTGGACGAGGCCGGGACGGACGAGGCGCTGGCCTCCTGGGCGGGGGTGGAGAACCTGGAGGAGCGGCTGGTGCCGGGCCGGATCGACCCGGTGGTGCTGGAACACCTGCGCCGCTGCGCCCCGCGCGTGCCGGCGCCCCGCGCGGGCAGCGACCCCACCAACCCACAGGTCCCCGCGGTCCCCTCCGACACCTGACCCCGGGTTCGAAGCACCTACTGAGGTGGCGACGGCGTCACGGCTGCGTACCTGCGGATACGCGCACTGTCATTCAGGGTGACCCCGGCCAGCACCATCACGGGCACGACGCCGACGGCGATCGGCGGCAGGAGGATCGCCGCTGGGGAGATCGCCACCAACACGAATATCCCCATCACGCGGAACCGGGACACCCGGGCGAACACCGCGTACTCGAACAGGACCCGTCCCGCGAGGAACAGCGCGGGACCGCCGAGCACGACGACGATCCAGGCCGGCCGGGTGTGTCCGAGCGGGTGCTCGACGACGAGCTCGGCACCGACGGCAACGGTCACGACGCCGGCGACCATGACCAGGTGGGCGTAGAGCGACCGGACCAGGGCACGGAACGAGTCGGACGCGGCGGTGATCGTCTCGGCCAACAGGCTCCCGGCCCGTTGGATGTAGATCCGCCAGAGCAGCCCGGTGGTGACGAACGCGACCACGGCCGCGACAACCCGTTCGAACTCGAGGCTGCGGCTCAGGATCAGGCCGGTCACCAGGATGGGCTCGCCGAGCGCGATGATGAAGAACTGCCGATAGCGTTCGGCTTGGTGCTCGGCGGAGATCGCGTACTCGGTTGTCCGCATGTACGCGCGCCCCAGCCGCGGTGTGGGCACCCCGAGCGCGAGGGCGACGTACTCCACCGCTACCGCCAGCACCCACAGCACCTCCCGGGCCGTGCCGTGCACGAGAGCACCCGCGATCCAGGGCACCGCGGACACGGCCCACCAGAAGAGTGATCGCACGAAGGCGGTCGCCGCCTCGTGCCCCCGCAGCAGCAGCGCGGCGGCGGCATGCCGGCCAATTTGGGTGGCGAGGTACACGCCGGCGAAGAGCAGTCCCTGCTCGCCGAACGCTTCGGGCACCGCGGCGGCCATCAGCAGGGTGCCCACCATGGTCGCGAGTACCAGCAGCTGAATCTGCGGTAGCTTCGAGTCCAACCTGTCCGTGCATCCCGAGGTATGGAACCACACCGACCACAGGGCGAGCAGCAACACCAGCGTCTGAAGGGCGCCGCTCCATGTCAGATCCTTCACCAGGCCCAGCGAGAGCAGTGCCAGTGCGAGGACGAAGACCACGTCGAAGAACAGTTCCAGGTACGTCGCCTGCGGTTCCTCGAGTCGTCGCAGCAGTCCATCCGGCCCACGTCTCATAGATCAGCCCGGCCCTCGGTCCGCCCTCCTTATGGGGATTTGTACCATCAAGGACACCGACACCTGGGCGTGTCCCACGCTTGAGGTGGGGCGTCAGCCGCCGAACGACAGCCAGCGGAAGCCAGCCGCCTCGACCACCGCACGCTCGGACCCGGTCAGCGCCGCCCGCCCGGTGGTCTTGCTGATCAGCGTCACCGGGTCCCAGCCCAGTCGGGCGGGCACCGGCTGCCCGCCGGTGAGCAGGTCGGCGATCACCCCGGCCGCGGTCGGCGTCAGCCACGGCCGCCGGTCCAGCGCCGCGGCAAGGTCCAAGCCGTGCACACCGACCTCGACCACCCGGGTACGCAGGAACTCGCCCAGCCGCATCGCGTCGCCGTGGCGGGTGCGCACCAACCGCCCGGGTGGCGCGGCGGCGATCGCGTCGTCGGCCGCTTGCCAGGCCCGGCCGACGTCGGCGACCAGCGCCGGCCCGTCGAGTTCCCGGGCCTCCCGCCGGCCACTGTCGATGCGGGCGGCGTCGACGTCCGGCGCGAACTTCGCCACCCCGAAGTAGCCGGCCGCGTCGACGTCCGCCGCCGCGGGGGCGGGCGCGGCGAGCATGTCGGCCAGCCGGCCGACGCCGGTGCGCACGTGCGCGAGCAGTTCGCGTACGGACCACGGCGGGCAGCCGCTCGGCCGGTCCAGATCCGCCTCGGACACGTCGCGCAGGGCCGCGCCCAGCGCCGCGCACTCGTCCCGGAACGCCGCCCGTACCGTGTCCACGGCTGCCCTCCCCCGATCCCACCTGCCGCCGACACTCTCGCAGATCGGCCTGGACCGGTTCGGCGGCGGGCCGCCGGGGTCGGGCCGGATCAGCCGATGTCCGACAGCAGCCGCGCGAGCGCGGCGGGATGCTGCAGGTGCGGAAAGTGACCTCCGGGCAGCACCGTGATGACGGCCGTGGGCAGGGCCCCGGTCAACCACTGCCGGTAACGCTCGGGCGGCTCCGCGGCGGTCACCCACCGGTAGGCGATCCCGCGCATGCCGATCGCCCGCAGGTCCGCCTCCCGCTGGGCGCGAATCTGCTCGTCCGTGCCGTGCAGGATCTCGCCCCAGTAGCCCAGCAGCAGATCGGGTCGCGGGTCGGTGAAGGTTTCGGCGATCCGCCGCGCCTCGGGCGGCAGCGACGTCACCCCCATGCCGGCCACCATCCCATCCCACACGCCGCGCCAACGCGGGCCGCGAAGGTCGGGCTCGGCCGCCCGAACGATGTCGCCGAACGGGCCGGGCAGCAGGAACTGGTCGAGGTTGACGACCGCGCGGGTCGGGTAGCGGGCGGCGTAGACCGTCGCGATCACCCCGGCCACGGAGTGACCCACCACGGTGGGTGGCTCGCCGAGATCGGCGGCGGTGATCTGGCCGTGGATGACCTCGGCGACCTCGGCCAGGCGGTAGGACGCCCGCGACGGGGCGTAGCCGTGGCCCGGCAGGTCCAGCGCGAGCACCTCGCGGTTCGGGTCGATCGCGGTGAGTTCCCGACGCAGGGGAGCCCAGTGCCGCCGGTTGTAGGTGAGCCCGTGCAGGAGCACAAGTGGAGACGTCATACCCCGCAGGCGTAACCCGGGACGGAACAGGCGGTTCGTGGCCGCGGTCACACCTGCCAGGACGTCGGTCCCCCGGCTGCCGGCTGGTAGCGGAAGTGGGTCCCGGTGTGCAGGGACGCCCGCAGGTGCGCGGCGGCGATGGGGGCGTACGGCTCCACCCTCTCCAGCAGCGTGCGCAGGGCACGGGTCGCGTTGACCCGCGCCCGCTCCGCCTCCGCGCTCTGTCGGCGGGGGCGGCCACCGAGACCCGCGGCGCGCCGCAGTTCGGCGAGGAGGGCACTGCGCTCGGCCGTCAGGGTGGCGGCGCGCTGGACGTCGCCGGACCGGTCGGCGGAGTCCAACTGCTGCGCAAGGTCATCGAGGCGCCTGCGGTAGGCGAGGCGAGCCGTGGCGTCGAGCACGGGTTCCGGCGGGGCTGCCACGAGGCCCGCGCCGCCGGCCACAAGATCCAGTGCACTGATCTCGCGCCCCGGATTGGCCAGCAGGATCCGCAGGTGGTGCAGGCCCCTCATGTCCCGCAGGCGGGCCTGCTCGGCGCCCGCTTCGAGCACCCAGTCGTTGCCGTCGCGCCGCAACCGCCAGGTGTTGCCCGCGGCGGTGTCCCGGTGCGCCACGGCCGGAGGTCCGCTTGCTGGCGGCGCCGCCGCCAGTCCACGGGGTGCCGGCAGGCCCAGCCCGTCGGCGATCGTGCGGGCGCGCCCCACGTCGCCGGGGCGACCGCGGGCAGCGAGGGTGGACGCCAGCCAGGGCAGCGCGCCGAGGCGCTCCTCCTGGGCGATCGCCCGGTCGAAGTGCGCGGCCGCCTCGTCGCGCCGGCCGAGGTGGGCGGCGAGCCGGCCCAGGTAGTCGTCCACCGGCCCGGTGATGGTGTTCGCCCCGCCCCAGACGACCAGGCGCCCCGCGTGGGGAGCCAGCGCGTCGTAGAGGGCCTGCGACGCGGCCGGTGCAGCCCCGTACGAGGCGACCAGGGCCAGGTCGGCGACCGCGCCGACCCACCGCGGCCCCGCCCCGCGCAGCAGCGCGGGCAGCAGCCGCTCCACGTCGAGCAGCGCCTCGGCGACGCGCCCCGACTCGGCAAGGGCCCGGGCCGCGGTCACCTCGAAGAAGTGGCCGGGGAGCTTGCGGGACAGCTCCCGCAACGGCTCGACCTGACTGGCGGCGTCACCGCGGAGCGTGGCGAGCCGTCCGGCCAGGGTCGCGGTCAACCGGTCGGTGTCCGCGAGCCCGATCCGCCGTCCCGCCTGCGACACCTCGGCGATGAGCGCCTCGGCGGCCTCGAGACGCCCGCGCACCAGCGCCAGCACGGCATGACGCGACAGCGCGACGACCCCCGCCTCCGGATCGCCGTCGCGCTCCCCCGCCCGCGCGTACGCCACCAGGGCGGCCTCCGCGGCGTCGAGGTCCCCGCCTTCGGCGAGCGCGATGAAGCGCCAGAACAGTCCCCGCCGTTCGAGCAGCGCGTTGCCCGCCCGGCGGGCCAGGTCGACGATCTGCGACGCCGTGGACAACCGCTCGTCGGCCGCGGCCGGATCCCACAGCGCGTGCAACCGCCCGTCCAGGACCTCCGCGGTCGTGCCCGGCTCCCCGGTGTCCCGGGCGAGCCGGACCGCCTCGTCTACCAGCTCCCGCCGCCGGGTCGCCGCCGACGGGTCACCCAGCAACTCCCGGGCCAGCCGCACCAGCACGCGGGCCCGGACCTCGGGTGGCAGCGCCCGGGACGCGGCCTCCTCCAGCAGCCGGATCAACGCCATGTCGAGGACGAGGAACTCGCCGCGCGAGGGCGCGGCGAGCGCGACCTCCACGACGGCGTCCTCGCCGGCACCGCCCGGCAGGCTCGCCGCGAGGTCGAGAGCCGGGCCGGGCCAGCCGGCGGTGAGCAGCCACACCGCGTGCACCGCACCGGCCGGCAGCCCCGGCAGCACCGCAGCGAGATCGGCTTCGGTCAGCGGCGCGAGATGCAGGTACGGACCGGGCCCGCCGGGCGCCACGGTGGTCGCCACCACCGCGGCGCCGCTGGCGACCAGCCGATCCAGGTCCGCCGCCGTCGCGGCCGGGTCCAGGTCGTCGAGCACGACCAGCCGGGCGCCCGTACCAGTGTCGGTGATCGTGCGGGTCACCGGCAGGCCGCGCCGGTGGGCGCTGCCGCCCGCCGCGTCGGCGAGCGCGCTCTTCCCGGACCCGGGCGGACCCACGATGACCAGAGCGCCCCCCACCCCGGCGGCCGCACGGTCCAGCAGCCGGTCCAGGGCGGCAATCTCACGACGGCGTCCGATCACTGTGTGAGCGTAGGCGGACCACCGACAACGTCCTGCCGAGATCCACCGAGCAACGCGACGGGCCTGACTGTGACCGGCGCAACGTACGGGTCGTACGGGCCGCGGTTACGCCTTCCTCGCGAGACGGAGCGCCACCCCACCCACCTGGAGTTTTCGCATGGCACTGACGAACCGGCTGCGCGACCACGCCCCCGCGCTACAGGGCGATCTGGTGCGACTGCGCCGCGACCTGCACCGGCACCCCGAGATCGGCCTCGACCTGCCCCACACCCAGCAGCTCGTGCTGGACGCGCTGGACGGCCTCGGCCTGGAGATCACCCGCGGCCGGGGCCTGAGTTCGGTGACCGCGGTGCTGCGCGGCGGGCACCCGGGACCCGCGGTGCTGCTGCGCGCGGACATGGACGCGCTGCCCATCACCGAGGCGACCGGGCTGGACTACGCCAGCCAGGTCGACGGCGTCATGCACGCCTGCGGCCACGACCTGCACACGGCCATCCTGGTCGGCGCGGCACGGCTGCTCAGCAGCCACCGCGACGCGCTGCACGGCGATGTGGTGTTCATGTTCCAACCGGGCGAGGAGGGCTTCAACGGCGCCGGACGAATGATCGAGGAAGGCGTCCTGGACGCGGCCGGGCGGCGGGTCTCCTCGGCGTACGCGCTGCACGTCCGCTCCTACGGCACCCCGCGAGGGCTGGTCACCAGCCGACCCGGCACCGTGATGGCGGCCGTTGACGAGCTGCGCGTGACCGTGCACGGGGTCGGTGCCCACGCCTCCATGCCACACCAGGGACGGGACCCGGTCACCGCGGCGGCGGAGATGGTGACGGCCCTGCAGACCCTGGTCACCCGGCGCTTCAACGTGTTCGACCCGGTGGTCGTCACGGTCGGATCGTTCCACGCCGGACACAGCGTCAACACCATCCCGGACACGGCCCGCTTCGCCGCGACGGTCCGCACCTTCTCGGCGGCGAACCAGGCGGTCATCCGCACCGAGGCCGGGCGGCTGTGCGAGCACATCGCCCAGGCGTACGGGCTGACGGCCGAGGTCGAGTACGTGCGGAAGTACCCGGTGACGGTCAACGACGCGCAGCAGTACGAGTTCGCCGGCCGCGTCGTGTCCGACGTCCTCGGCGCCGAACGGTTCGCGCCCATGCCGTTTCCCGCGGCGGCCGCCGAGGACTTCTCCCGGGTGCTCGACGAGGTGCCCGGCTGCTACCTGATCCTCGGGGCGTCGGCCGCCGACGACCCGGCGGCCGCGGCGATGAACCACAGCCCGCGCGCCGCCTTCGACGACGCGGTGCTCGCCGACGGCGCCCTCGTGCTGGCCGAACTGGCGACCCGGGCGCTGGCCCGGGACGCGGCGGCGGCCCAGCGGTGAGGTGGGGCCGAGACCGTTTCGGCGCCGGCCCGCCGGGTACGCGCGACCCGGCTCGACTCAGGAGGTGCCACCGATGGCCGGGATCATGTTGCGCAGTGTCGCGTTCAACGACCACGACCTGCTGCCGGACCGCTTCGCCCGCGACGGGGGCAACATCTCCCCGCCGCTGGAGTGGGGGGAGGTGCCGGACGGGGCCAGCGAACTGCTGCTGATGGTCGAGGATCCGGACGCCGGGCGGGAGGCGTTCCTGCACTGGCTGGTCAGCGGCATCCGGCCGGAGCCGGGCGGCATCGCGGAGGGGGCGGCACCCGAGGGCGCCCGTGAGTGGCCCAACAGCTTCGGTGAGCGGGGCTGGGGCGGCCCGCAGCCGCCGCGCGGGGACGACCCGCACCGGTACTTCTTCCGCCTCTACGCCCTCGACCAGCAGTTGGATCTGCCGGACGCGCCGCAGCCGGCCGACGTGCGCCGCGCGGTCAAGGGTCACGAGTTCGCCAGCGGCAACATGGTCGCCCGGTACGCCCGTTGAGAGGCATCGGTGCCGCCCGCGCCGCACGGCGGGTCGGCAACCGCCGGTGCTACGGTAGATCGCGAGTCATCCGACATGGATGACGAACGAGCAGGGAGACGAGACATGGTGGGTGACGACGACATCTCCGGGTGAGACCGGACATGTGATCGGCCACCGGCCGCGCCCGTGAGCGCGTTGCCGTGGTCTTTTCGTCGTTCCCCGAGACCATGTCCCCTGCGGGCGGATGGGCTCCGCCTGCCCTCATATCCCGAGGTCGTTTCCCGATGTCCGATTCGTTCATCGTCTGCTCGAACCTGAGCTTCTCCTGGCCGGATGACACCCCGGTCTTCCAGAACCTGTCCTTCACCATCGGTGGGGGCCGTACCGGGCTGGTCGCGCCGAACGGTGCCGGTAAGAGCACCCTGCTCAAGCTGATCGCCGGCGAGTACCGACCCACCGCCGGGTCCGTCACCGTCGAGGGGACGCTCGGCTACCTCCCGCAGAGCCTGCCGCTGGTCGGCGACCCGACCGTGGCCGAGGTGCTGGAGATCGCCCCGCTGATCGCGGCACTGCACGCCATCGAGGCCGGAGACGCCAGCGAGGAACACTTCACCACGATCGGCAACGACTGGGACATCGAGGAACGCACGCGCGCCCAGCTCGACCGGCTCGGCCTCGGCGACCTCGCCTTCGACCGACGCATGGACACCCTCAGCGGCGGTCAGGTCATCTCCCTCGGCCTGGCGGCGCAACTGCTGAAGCAGCCCAACGTGCTGCTGCTCGACGAGCCGACCAACAACCTCGACCTGGAGGCCCGACACCAGCTCTACGACGTGCTGGAGCAGTGGAACGGCTGCCTGCTGCTGGTCAGCCACGACCGGGCGCTGCTCGACCGGATGGACCGCATCGCCGAACTCGACCGCGGTGAGATGCGGTTCTACGGCGGGAACTTCACCGACTACGAGGCGGCCGTGCAGGCCGCGCAGGAGGTGGCGGAGAAGAACGTCCGCAACGCCGAGCAGGAGCTCAAGCGGGAGAAGCGGGAGCTGCAGGAGGCCCGTGAGCGGGCGGCGCGGCGGGCCAGCAACGCCTCCCGCAACCTGAAGAACGCCGGCCTGCCGAAGATCTTCGCCGGCACCATGAAACGCGACGCCCAGGAGTCCGCGGGCCGGGCCAACGAGCTGCACTCCTCGCGGGTCAACGACGCCAGAGCCCGGCTCGACGAGGCGGGGCGGGCCCTGCGCAACGAGCAGAAGATCTCCCTGGAGCTGCCCGCCACGAACGTGCCGGCCGGCCGCACCCTCCTCGCCGCCGAGCGGATGCAGGTCCGGTACGGCCAGCGGTCCCTGTTCGCCGCCGACGGCGTCGACCTGACCATCCGGGGACCGGAGCGGATCGCCCTGCTCGGCCCCAACGGCGCCGGCAAGTCCACCCTGCTGCGCCTGATCAACGGCGACCTGGAACCCGAGGCCGGCCAGATCAAGCGGGCCGACGGGCGCATCGCATACCTGTCGCAGCGGCTGGACCTGTTGGACCTGGACCGCACCGTGGCGGAGAACCTGGCCGCGTTCGCGCCACAGGCCCCGGACGCGCAGCGGATGAACCTGCTCGCCCGCTTCCTGTTCCGCGGCTCCCGGGCGCACCTGCCGGTCGGGGTGCTCTCCGGCGGCGAACGACTGCGCGCCACCCTGGCCTGCGTCCTGGGCGCCGAGCCCGCGCCGCAGCTCCTCCTGCTCGACGAGCCGACCAACAACCTCGACCTGGTCAGCGTCGGCCAGTTGGAGAGCGCGCTCAACGCGTACGAGGGCGCGTTGCTCGTGGTCAGCCACGACGAGCGGTTCCTCACCGAGATCAAGGTCAACCGTTGGCTGCGGCTCGCGGACGGGCGCCTGCGGGAGACCGGCCCCCCGGACGTCGACTGACCCACGTCGGCCGCCCCCGGATGCCCGGGGGCGGCCGACGGTCCGGCGGGTGAGCCGCCGTCCGACATGGAGTCACACCCGCGCCACGTGAGCGCTGCCCTTCCCCCACACCCCGTAGGCCGCTGTGCGCCCGCGGGGGCGACGACGATTCCGATGGGGTGTGTCGCATGTCCACCTTCGCCCTGATCGCCCACGACCTCGTCCGCACGCTCGGCACCCGCCGGGTGCTCGACGGTGTCTCCCTCACCGCCGCGCCCGGCCAGCGAATCGGGTTGATCGGCGAGAACGGCACCGGCAAGTCCACTCTGCTGCGGCTGCTCGCCGGGGCGGACGAACCCGACGCCGGTCGTGTCGTCCGCCCACCGGACCTGGGTTTCCTGCACCAGGAGATGCCCTTCGAACCGGCCGCCACGATCACCGCCGTGCTCGACGAGGCGCTGCGCGAGGCCCGCGCGGATCTCGCCGAACTGGACCGGCTCAGCGCCGCGCTGACCGACACGCCGCCCGACGCGCCGCAGTACGCCGACCTGCTCGTCGCGTACGGCGATCGGCTCGAAAGCGCGCAGGCCAGCGACGCCTGGGACGCCGACCGGCGCGCCGAGCTGACGCTGGCCGGCCTCGGCCTCGCCGCGCTCGCCCGCGACCGTACGCTCGCCTCCCTGTCCGGCGGGCAACGCGGGCGGGTCGCGTTGGCCGCCCTCCTGGTGCGGCGACCCGCGGCGCTGCTGCTCGACGAGCCCACCAACCACCTCGACGACGACGCCGCGGCCTTCCTCGAGGCGCAGCTCCGCGCCCTGCCCGGGACCGTGGTGGTCGCCAGCCACGACCGGGCGTTCCTCGACGCGGTCTGCACCGACCTGATCGACCTCGACCCATCGGTGGGCGGCCCGACCCGCTACGGCGGCACCTACACCGACTACCAGGCCGCGAAGCGCGCGCAGCGGGAACGCTGGCAGCGCCGCTTCACCGAGGAGCAGGAGGAGATGGCCGAGCTACGCCGCGCCGTCGAGGTGACCGCGCACGAGGTCGCGCCGGGGCGCGCCCGCCGCGACAACGAAAAGATGGGGTACGGACACACCGCCGGGCGGGTGCAGAACCAGATCTCCCGGCGGGTACGCCACGCCGCCCGCCGCCTCGACGAGCTGGAACGCGAGCAGGTCGACCAGCCGCCGGAACCGCTGCGGTTTCGGGCCGCCACCCTGGCCAGCACCGCCACGGACGGGATCCTGGTGTCGCTGCGGGGCGTCCGCGTGCCCGGCCGGCTCACGCTCGAGCGGCTGGACGTCTCGGCCACCGACCGGCTGCTGGTCACCGGACCGAACGGGACGGGCAAGTCGACCCTGCTCGCGGTGCTGGCCGGCCGGCTGGGCGCCACCGGCGAACTGCGGCGGCGACGCGGGCTGCGGGTCGGCCTGCTCGCCCAGGACACCGTCTTCGACCGGCCGGAGCGCACCGCGCGGGAGACCTACGAGGCGACCGTCGGCGCCCAGCGCGCCGAGTCCGTACCGCTGCTCTCGCTCGGGCTGATCGGCGCGGCGGACCTGGACCGGCCGGTCGGTCAGCTATCGGTCGGCCAGCGGCGCCGGCTCGCCCTGGCGCTGCTGGTGGCCGACCCGCCCGCCCTGCTGCTGCTCGACGAGCCGACCAACCACCTCTCGCCGCGGCTGTGCGACGAGCTGGAGGAGGCGCTGGGCGCCGGGCCCGGCGCGATCGTGATCGCCAGCCACGACCGCTGGCTGCGCTCCCGCTGGCCGGGCCGCGAGCTGGCACTCCCGACGGCGGCTACCGACGCCGGCAACGGCACCAGCTGATCAGTCGGAGGGGACGACCGGGGTTGGCTCGCGCACCATGAACACGTCCACCGGATCCTCCGACTCGACGGTGAACCCGTAGCGCTCGTACAGCCGCCGCGCCGCGCTGCCCCGCAGCACGTTCAGGCGCACCCGGACACCCTCGCGGTCGCACCGCTCCAGCAGCCGGCGCAGCACGGCCGTGCCGATGCCGTGGCCCTGCGCGTGCGGGGCGAGATAGAAGTGCTCCAGCCAGTGGGCGTCCCCGGCCGGGCGCAGCGCCACGCAACCGGCGAACACGCCACCCACCTCGATGAGCCAGGTGTGCGCCGGCGCGAACCCGTCGCGCAGCCGCTGCCGCACCCGGTGCGCGTCGTAGCGCCCGAGCCGCTCCAGATCCGCCCGCAGCACCACGGCCCGCAACTCGGCCACCGCCTCGACGTCCGCCGCCGACGCCGGCCGAAGCTCCCAGTCCCCCATGATCGCCAGACTAGACGGTTGATTCCGATGTTTGGACTGGTCAGCGGTTGCCTGCGGGGCGGACCAGGTGCACGCCCAGGCCGTCGAGGAACCGGCTTGCCTGACGACACCAGTTAGATTTCCGATCCGTGCGGGTCATCGAGTACGTGGAGAGTGCCCACGCCGCCGGAGTGGGCGCTGTGTTGGGGACGCTCGGCTGGGAGCAGCGCTACATCGACGGGCAGCTCGGCGCGGTGGCGCGGCTGGCTTCCTCGCCTGACGGGTGCGTCTACGTCGCCACAGCGGATGCCCACGTGATCGGCTACGTGTCGGCGGTGCTGGCACGGTGGAACATGCTGGGTCAGATTCACGGGCTGGCCGTGGATCCCACCGCCCGTCGAGGCGGCGTGGCCCGAGCGTTGGTTACCACGGCCGAGGACCATCTCCGTTCGCACGGTGCCCGCGGCGTACACGTGGACACCCCAGTCAACAACCTGCTCGGCCGCGGCTTCTACGAGGCGATGGGCTTCACGCAGGACTACATCATGAGCCGTTACTACGCTCACGATCTCGATGGCGTGACCTACGTCCGGTTCTACTGACCGCATCGCCTACGACCACTGACCTGTCCAGACTTCGGGCTCAATCGTTAGTGCCGGCGAGACTCAGCCCTGGTGTCGCGGCACCAGCCGGTGCACGACGGCCAGGACCAGCGCCATCACGACGCCCATGGTGCCGGCGATGCCGGCGGCGCTGCCCGCGTAGCCGGCGAACAAGGCCCGCCGGCCCAGCTCCTGCGGGTCGGTGCCGCGCAGGTCCACCAGCCAGTTCAGCGCCAGCGCGCAGACGCCCAGCGCGAGCACCCCGGCGACACCGAGCACCGCCGCGGCCACCCGGTGCGCGTCGGCGCTGGAGATCTTGGCCCGTTCCCGCTGGGTGACCAGCAACACCAGCCCGGCCAGCGCCGCCCAGATGCCCACCACCAGGAAGGCGGCCACGGCGTCGCTGGGTCGGTGCCACCCGGCCGACAACGTCGCCACCCCGGCGACCGCCGCGTAACCGGCACCGACGAACGCCCCGACCACGCGGACCTTGGCCGGCAGGACGAGCACCAACGCGACGGCCACCGAGCCCGCCACCGTGGTGTGCCCGCTGGGCAGGCTGTTGCCGGCATAGACCCGCTCCAGGTCGATGCCGAGGTCCGGGCGGGCAAGGCCGTGCTTGAGCAGTTGGGTGGTGACGTTGGCGCCGGCGATCAGCAGGGTCGCGGTGATCGCCAACGCGATGCGCCCGCGCATCAGCGCGATGAACCCGATCACCGCGGTCGCCACCACCAGGGACACCACCGACATGGCGTTGAGGACCCGGTCGACCGGCTCGTCGATGCGATCCTGGCCGATCCGGTTGCCGGTCAACGCGACGGTGTCGACCCACTGGCCGAGCCCGGTGTGCACCGCGACCCGCCAGACCAGCAGAAAGGCGGCCGCCTGGGCGAGGACCAGCACGACCAACCAGACCGCCGTCCAACCCCTCGCCGTCTCGCGCACGCGCACACGGTAGCGAGCCGGACGGACGGGTCGGCGAGTGGCCCGCCGCTGTCCGCGGACTAGGTTGGGGATCGACGTGAGGAGGTGACGGTGAGCGGCCGACCCGAGCAGGAATCACCCACCCCGCCGCCCGCCGACCAGCCCGCTTCCGCGTCCGACCGACCGGAGTCGCTGGCGGATCTGCTCGGCGGCCGACGAGGCGCGGTGGACGCCACGCTGCCGCCGGTCGCGTTCGCCGCCGGGTGGCTGCTCGGCGGGGAGTCGCTCTGGGCCGGGGTCGCCGCCGCCGTGGTCACCGGCACCGCGGTCGCCGGATGGCGGCTGCGCCGCGGCGACCGCCCCCGCTCGGTGCTGGTGGGGCTGCTGGCGGTTTGCGTGGCCGCGCTCGTCGCGCTGCGCACCGGCCGGGCCGAGGACTTCTTCCTGCTCCAACTGCTGTCCAACGCCGCCAGCGCGCTGGCCTGGGCGGTGAGCATCGTGCTGCGCTGGCCGCTGCTCGGGGTGGTCGTCGGCACCGCCCTGCGGCAGCGCGGCCGGTGGCGGCGGGACCCGGCGCTGCTGCGCGCGTACGCGCGGGGCAGCTGGGTGTGGACCGGCACGTACGTGCTGCGGGTGGCCGTGTTCGTGCCGCTCTACCTCAGCGGTCAGGTGGTCGCGCTGGTGGTGGCCCGGGTGGCGCTGACCTGGCCGCTGGTGGCTGCCGCGCTCGCGGTGAGCTGGATGGTGGTGCGCCGCTCGTTGCCGGCCGGGCATCCGGGGCTGCGGCACCCGATGGCGTCGGACTCCGGTGAACAGGTCACACCACCGCTGCCGCCCCGGTCCTAACAAAGGTCCTGCCGACCGCCGACGTCGCCGCCCGCCGCGCCGAGCGGGTGGTGGTGCCGCCGGTCGCGGCGTTGGGGCACGGCCGGTAGGTGTTCGAGCGGATCCGGGCTGTACGCGAGGCCGGTATTCCTGATATCCACCGCTCGCCACCGGGTCGGATGACACCCTGAACGCGGGGAGTGCGTCGCGAGTCCGGGAGAGGCGGCATCGGGATCACGGTGAACGGCCTCTGATGCGTACCGTGTTGATCGTGGTGGCCGCGCTGACGGCGGCCGTGGTCGTGGACCTGGTCTCCGGCGTGCTGGCCCGCCGGGTTGCCCGTGGCCGCTACAGCTGGCTGCTGGAGCCGGTGCGGCACGCCTGCCGCCGCCCGGCGGCCGCAGTCCTGCTGGCCGCGACGCTGTTCTACGCACTGCCGCCCGGACCGGCCGCGTGGCAGCGTCATCTGCGGCACGCCATCCTGCTGGTCCTGGTCATCGTCTGCGCATGGCTGGTGATCAAGGCATTGCACGTTGTGGAAGCGGTCGCCTTCAGCCGGCTGCCGGGCGATCCGGTCGCGAACCGGAGAGCCCGGCGGGCCCGGACACAGGTCCGTCCGGTGCGGCGGCTCACGGTGGCCGTTGTCACGGTCGTCGCGGTCGGCCTGATCATGATCACCTTTCGGCCGCTACGGCTCTTCGGCGTCTCCGTTCTGACCTCGGCCGGGGTGGTAGGCGCGGTGATCGGCCTCTCCGCCCGAACCGCGCTCGGCAACGCATTCGCCGGCATCCAGGTCGCCTTCGCCGACGGGATGTACGTCGGCGACGTGCTGGTGGTGGACGGCGAGTGGGGCCGGGTGGAGGAGGTGAAGCTGACCAACGTGGTGATTCGGCTCTGGGACGACCGGAAGCTCATCCTGCCGACCACGTACTTCACCGAGCGGCCGTTCCAGAACTGGACTCGGAACGAGTTTCGGGTGGTCGGCAAGATCCAGTTACACCTCGACCATACCGCCGACCTGAACGACCTGCGCCGGGAGGCACGTCGGCTGGTCGAGTCCTCACCGCTGTGGGATCGCGACCAGTGGGTGCTCCAGATGGTCGACGTCACCCCGCAGACGGTGGTCATCCAGGTGCAGGCCTCGGCCGCGGACGGCGCCAGCGCCTGGGACCTGCGCTGCGACCTACGCGAGGGACTCATCCGCTACCTGCGCGACCAGCACCCCCAGTGGCTGCCCCGCACCCGCGGCCAGTACCAGCCCTGAGCGACGGTCCGGGCGCGGACGAATGAGTCGGCGCGTACGGGACTAGCTGAACCACGGCCGAGGGGGAATGGCCACATCGTCCCCGGACCGAGCAGTTGCCCGCAATCGTGGTCTGCAGTGTCACCACCGACCGAAACAACGCCCCGGGCTTGCGTCGGACGAACACCTCCGACGACGGCTCCACCAGTGACGAGGAACGGCTGAGCGTGCAGCCACCTGCTCCGAACCGAGCTGCTGAAGGCGTCGGTGAGTATCCCGAAGGAGGACTTCAAGTGTTCACGACGGCACCAGGGACCGGCAGCACGCCCAGAGGATCGGCCGGGCCTGCTCCGGGGGTCTCGTGACCGGGCGAGGCTGCGTCGTCGTGGGTGTGGTGGCCGCCCCCGGCGCCGCCACCGACCTGGCACGGCAGGCCACCACGGAACTCGCCGACCGACTCCGCAACCGGGTGCCGGAGGTCGACTGGGCGGTACGCCTCCAGGAGGCGCGGCTCGTCGACGGGCCGGCCGACCTCAGCCAGCTCGTCGAGGCCGCCCGACGCCGGATGCTGGCCGAGGGCTGGAGTCTGGTCCTCTGCGTGACAGACCTGCCGTTGCAGACCGCGCGACGGCCCGTGGTCGCGCACGCCAGCACCACCCACGGCGTCGCGGTCCTCTCCATGCCCGCGCTCGGCCCCGTCGCCGTGGCCCGACGGATGGCCGAAGCTGGGGACCGACTCCTCGCGGCACTGCTCGGCGACACCGACGCGGTCGGCGACCAGGTACGGGCCGGCCCGCGCCGCTGGCACCCAGCCGCCGGGCGGCGAGCCCGGGAACTCGGCGCGCAGGTGGACCACCAGACGTCCGGCATCGGACTGCTGGCCGGGGTGGTCGGCGGCAACCTGCGGCTGCTGCTCGGCATGCTCCGGGCAAACCGGCCGTGGCGGTTGGCCATCCGGCTCTCCCGGCTGCTGGTCGGTGCCTTCGCGACCGCTGTCCTCGCCCTGGTGAGCGCCGATATCTGGCAACTGTCGGCGGCCTTGGGCAACCTCCGGCTCGCCCTGCTCGCGGCCGGCTCCATCCTGGCGGTGGTGCTGACCATGGTGCTCGGCGCGCGCCTCTGGGAGCGGGTTCCGCACGACCCGAGTGCCCGGGAGCAGGTCGTCCTCTTCAACACGGTCACCGTGCTCACCGTGGTGATCGGCGTCCTCGCGCTGTACGTGGCGCTCGCCGCGCTGACCATCATCGGGGCGATCGCCCTCGTCCCCTGGGACCTGCTCGCTGAATCCACCGGCCGACCGGCCGGCGTCGCCCATCAGGTCAAGCTGGGCTGGCTGGCCAGTTCGCTGGCGACGGTCGGCGGCGCGCTCGGCGCCGGACTGGAATCCGACTCTGCGGTACAGGAGGCGGCGTACCGCTATCAGCCCGACAGGGAGTTGACCGGCGAGCAGGGTGGGCCGGACCCGACTGGCGGGACCGGGCCAAGGCCGCACGCCGAGTCCAGGTCGCCGCGCAGAGACAGGTCTGAGGCGCAGCCGAACCACGAGGCCGACTGACTGCGGGCGTGCAAGGCGGAGACATTAAAGGAGAGGCCGCCACGGGGGGAGCGGCCTCTCCGATGACGTACGTTACTCCGTCGCGGTCTCACGCGTGATCCCGGGACGGCCTCTTTTTCCGGGCTTTTTCGCAGCAGTCTCGTGTCCGGACGGTGGGGTGGGCCGGCCGACCCGCTGCGTCGGCCAGATCGCCGGCCCACCCCGGCCTGACCGTGGGTGTCAGGCCGCTCTGTCCGGCCGGGTGGCCCCGGCCGGAATCGGGACGGACGGCCGGCGTCGGCCGTCCGTCCCGCGCCGGTCAGCCGTTGGGGAACAGGTTTCCGTAGTCGGCGTACGCCATGGCGACGTCGGCCTGCGCCCAGAAGCGGTGGTAGGAGAACTCCGGCTCCGGCCCGCCGTTGAGGTACGCCTGGACCTTGGGCCAGTCCGGGTCGTTCTTGTAGAAGGAGCGGATGTCGATGAAGCTCTTGCCGGCGGCGATGGCGTCACCGTTGGGCATCCGCCCGGTCCACCCCGGCGGCACGTAGAGGCCCTGCCCGGTGGTCGCGTCGTAGACGTCGTCGAAGCGCCGGTAGTCGCCGCGCTTCTCCACCGTCGAGACGCCCTTGGCGTCGCTGGCCGCGTGCAGCGCGTCCAGCAGCCCCTTGGCGGTGCTCTTGGCCGCAGCGTCACCGGAGCGCGCCGCGTACGCGATGAGGGTGCGGGCGTAGGCGGCGGCGACGCCGACGTCCTGCCCCTTGCTGATCACCTGGACGTGCAGGTTGGTGTTCGGCTGCGGGTTGCTGGGGTTCCAGGTGGTCGGCTGGCCGCTCCAGCTCATGTCCGAGGGGATCGACCAGGCGCTGCCCAGCGTGGTGTTGGCGATCGCCCACGGCACCCACTTGTCCAGCAGCGCCTTGGCCTTCGTGTTGCCGGTCTGCAGGTACAGCTCGGCGATGCGCTGCATCGACCAGGCCTGCATGCCGAACCACTGGTTGGACGGCGGGTCGTTGTAGACCGGGTCGACGTCGTAGAACATGCCGTAGAAGGTGGACGTGCCGGCCGGCGGCTGGCCGTAGTGCCCGCCCCAGCTGTTCGTGGCGCCGCCGGCGATGCCGCCCTCGGCGGACTGGAGCCAGGTGTAGAACTCCAGCTGCCGCTCGAAGCTCTTCGTCCAGTCGGCGACCGCGGTCGGTGACTGCGGCTTCAGCTCCGGGGTGTTGGTCAGCGCCCAGGCCGCGAACGGGTTCTGGTAGCCGAAGTGGTTGTGGCTGGAGCCGATCCGCCAGGACCAGTTCTGGCTGGTCTCGTACGCGCCGCCCCAGGCGTAGTACCAGGACAGCAGGTAGTGCGCGGAGTCCCGGCCGGTGGCGGCGGGGCAGGTGGTGGGGCCGACGCAGTTGCCGATCCTCTTGAAGTACTTGTCGAACATCGCGTACCGCAGGTAGTCGCCCATCTTGGCGGCCTTGGCGACGGTGGCCGCGACGTCGGCCTGCCGGCCCTGCGCCTTGGCCCAGGTCAGCGCCCAGTACGCGGCCTGCACGGCGCGGGCGTCGGCGTCGGGGGCGTTGGTGTACTTCCACTGCTTGGCCGGCGCGCTGGACTCCTTGACGAACAGGTCGAGGTAGCCGTTGGGGCCGCCGGCGGTGAAGGTGTCGCAGGACGGCTGCGGGACGGTCTCCCAGACGGACTCCTGGGTGCCGCGCTGGAAGGTGTTGATGTACGCGGGGCGGGTGGTCTTGTCGCCACAGCGGCCGAAGCCGTAGGTGTTGTCCACGTCGAGCAGCCAGTGCATGCCGTAGATGTCGCCGGTGCCGTAGGTGGACTGCAGCTCGGAGCGCAGCGGGTCCTGGCCGACGGGCACGGACGCTTCCAGGGCCGACGGGTACTGGCTGGGCAGGTCGTGTTCGGCGGCGTACTGCGGGGTGCCGGCGGCGCCGGCCGTCGCCTGGTCGGCGTGGCTGGGGATGATGTACTTCTCCATCACCGTCCAGGCGTTGTTGAACGGCGCCCAGTTCTGGGTCACCCGCCCGTACTGGGCCTCCAGCCACAGCCAGAAGCTGAACGCCTCGGAGGTGGTCTCGTGCCCGTGGTCGGGCGCCTCGACGATGAGGGTCTCGACGGAGTGGTAGGGCACGCCCTCCGGGCTGAAGTACCCGGAGTTCTTGATCTTGCCGTACTGGTCGAGGAACCGCGCGACGTAGGTGTTGTCGCCGCCCGGGGTGTCGTTGTCGATCTCGGTGACGGTGACGGCCAGCGGGGCGTAGCCGGTGGCCGAGGCGGTGACCGTGGCCGTGCCACCGACGGTGTCGGCGTCCTCGGCGGCGGCGACGGTGACGCTGACCCCGGTGTTCCAGTTCGTCGGGGTGAGCGAAACGGTGGTCGGCGTGACGCTCACGTCGGTGTCGCCGGTGCGGGTCAGGGTGACCGGCACGGTGGCGCTGGGCGCGGCGCTGAGCTTCAGGTTGACCGCCGCGGTGCCACCCTCGGCGACGCTGACCGCGGACGGGGTGGCGACCAGGACAGGCCCGGAGGCGGGTGCCACGGTGAACGACCGCTCGGCGGTGGCGCTCAGGTTCGCGTTGTCGTACGCCTTGGCCTGCACCGTGTACGAGCCGGCGGGCAGGTCTTCGAGGGTGTAGGCGTACGGGGCGGTGGTGTCGGTGTTGACCAGCAGACCGTTGCGGTAGAACTCGACCTTGCTGACGCTGCCGTCGGGGTCGCTGGCGGTGGCGGTCAGCGGGACGTCGGCGGGGGCCTCGAACGGGCCGGCCGGCACGGCGAGGGTCACGGTCGGCGGCTGCTGGGCCGTGCCGCCGCAGGTGACCCCGTTGACCGAGAACGAGGTGGGCTTCGGGTTGCTGCCGGTGAAGGAGCCGTTGAAGCCGATGCTGGTGCTGGCGCCGGTGGCGAGATTGCCGTTCCACGCCTCGTTGGTAGCGGTGACCTGGTTGCCGCTCTGGCTCCAACGCGCCGACCAGCCCTGCGTGACGCGTTGGTCGCCGGGGAACGCGAAGCGCAGGGTCCAGCCGTTGATCGGGTCGCCGAGGTTGCGGATGGTCACGTTGGCGGTGAAGCCGTTGTTCCAGTCGTTGGTCGCGTAGACCACGTCGCAGGCGGGCGCGGCCTGGGCGGCGCCGGCGGGCACGGTCACCCCGACGACGGCCAGCGCGACGGCGGCGGTCATCGCCAGCCGGCGGCGTAGTGCCTGATGTCTCATGAGCGCGGTGTCTCCTCGGACCAGGCCGGGGTGCGGCCCCGGCGGGGACGGGTGCCGTGCCGCGCGGGTGGTGGCGTGCGGAGGGTCACGGCGCCCGGGAAGGCGGTCGCCCCGGCGTGGCCGGGGTGCGCGGGTGGAGGGTTGGGGTTCCCCCGCCCACGTCGGGTGGCCGTGCCGGACGTGCCGGCTGCCCTCGGCGACCCACGCTCACGCGAACTGGCTCCCAGTCGCGATGAATCGACAGTCTGCCATGGAAGCGCTCCCACAACAAGATGCCTGGTCGACGCGCGGATCCATGTTTCGATCTCGTTTTGGGGGTTTCACAAACCCGTGACGGGCGTTACAGTCGCAACTGTCGATGGGAGCGCTTCCATCGACGAAGGTGCACACAGAAGATCGCCGGAAACCTGTCCCGAACAGGACCGGAGACGCCAGCCCCGAGGGCTGGCGGCGGGCCAGCCCGGACGCCGCCGCCAGCCGTCCCACCCACGGAGGGAGGTGGAACCGAAAGCCACTCGCGTGGCCCGGCTCCCGCGCGACACGACCGGCAGGACGCCAATTCCGCCCGGACGTGTGCAGCAACGGTGGGGACGGGGGTTGCCCTCCCCCGTCCCCACACTAATGCCCGACACAGAACGGGAGAAGGGGCCGACGGGACAGGCGCACCACACCCGGCCGGCGGAGCCTGCCCTATGCTGGGAGCGCTCCCGGCTCGGCCGGTGGTCGCGCCAATCCACGAGGAGAACAGATGTCGATGCTCACCTTCCCCCCCGACTTCGGCTGGGGCGCGGCCACCTCGGCCTACCAGATCGAGGGGGCGGCCAAGGAGGACGGCCGGGGCGAGTCCGTGTGGGACGTCTTCAGCCGCACACCCGGGCGCACCCGCAACGGTGACACCGGCGAGGTCGCCGCCGACCACTACCACCGCTACCGCGACGACCTCGACCTGATGCGCGACCTCGGCCTGCGCAGCTACCGCTTCTCCATCTCCTGGCCGCGCATCCAGCCCGACGGCAACGGCGCACCCAACCAGCGGGGACTCGACTTCTACCGCCGCCTTATCGACGGCCTGCACGAGCGGGGCATCGCCCCGATGGCCACCCTCTTCCACTGGGACCTGCCCCAGGCGCTGCAGGACCAGGGCGGCTGGGAGGCGCGGGACACCGCCTACCGCTTCGCCGACTACGCTGATGCCGTCTTCCGGGCCCTCGGCGACCGCGTCCCCACCTGGCTCACCATGAACGAGCCCAAGACGGTGGTCCAGAACGGTTACCTCTCCGGACACCACGCCCCCGGCCGGCAGGACCCCGACGCCGCCTACCTGGTCGCCCACCACCTCCAGCTCGCCCACGGGCTGGCCGTACGGGCGCTGCGCGCCGCCGGCGGCGGCCGCATCGGCCCGGCGCTGAACCTGCACCCCTGCTACCCCGCCGACGACACCGCCGAAGCGGCCGCGGCCACCCGCCTCTACGACGGCTACGAGAACCGGCTCTACCTCGACCCGATCTTCACCGGCCGCTACCCGCAGGACGTGCTGGACGACCTCGGGCCCGACAGCCGCATGGTGCGCGGCATCGCCGACGGCGACCTCGCCATCATCTCCTCGCCCGTCGACCTGCTCGCCGTGCAGTACTACACGCCGCTCTACGTCACCGCCGCCGGCGGCACCGTCACCCGGTGGCCCACGTCCGAGGCTCAGTGGCAGCAGATCCACCCCGACGGCATGTACGACATCCTCACCCGGGTCACCCGCGACTACGGGCCGGTGCCGCTGACCATCACCGAGAACGGGCTGCCCACCCCGGACACCCTCGCCGCCGACGGCACCGTCGACGACAGCGCCCGGGTCACCTTCCTGCGCGACCACCTCGCCGCCGTCCACCGCGCGATCAGCGACGGGGTGCCGCTGGAGAGCTTCCACGTCTGGTCGCTGCTGGACAACTTCGAGTGGGACGCGGGGTACGAGCAGCGCTGGGGCATCGTCTACGTCGACTACCCCACCCAACGGCGCGTCCTCAAGCGCAGCGCCCACTGGTACCGCACGGTGATCGCCGACAACGGCCTCTGAGGTGTGCGCCTCGGCACGGCGCCGGTCTCGCCGGTGACCGGGCGGGTGGATCGACAGCCTCGATCCACCCGCCCACGCCCGCGTCGCGCACGAGTTCAACGACCGCCTCGGCTCGCCGGAGGACGCCTCAGCGGAAGGCATCGATGTTTCGCGCCGCCCACTCGGCGAAGGGCCGCGGCGATCGCCCGAGGACCGTTGCCACGTCGGGGCTGATCCGCTGCTCCTGTTCGGTGGGCGCGCCGAGGATCGCCAGCGTCCCCTCGACCACCGGCGGCGGCATGAACCGCAGCATCTGCTCGCGGGCCTCGTCGGGCGTCTGCTCGACGAAGTCGATCGGCTCGCCGAGCGCGGTGGCGAGTTCCGCGACTCGTTGGCGCGGCGTGCTGAGCGCCGGACCGGTCAGCTCGTACGTACGACCCTCGTGGGCACCGTCGAGGACGACGGCGGCCACCTCGGCGATGTCGTCCGGGTCGACCACGGGAAGACCGACGTCGCCGAAGGGTGCGGCCACCATCCGCCCGGCCCGGACCGGTTCGACCCACGCGAAGGCGTTGGAGGCGAACCCGCCGGGACGCAGGATCGTCCAGCCGAGGCCGGACCGGCGTACGACCTCCTCGATGGCGTGCAGCGGCGCGTGCGACGCCACCCCCGGCCGGGTGCCGACCGCCTGCGAGGACTGCAGCACGATCCGCTTCACCCCGGCGGCCGTGGCGACCCGCAGGATCTCGGGCACATCGAGGCCCGCCCCGGCGCCCTCGACGAGCAGGAACATCGCCTCGGCGCCGGCGAGCGCCGGTCGCAGGCTCTCCGGCTCGTGAAGATCTGCGCGGTGGTGACGAACTCCGTCCGGCACCGCGACCGGGCGTCGGCCACGGGACACCGCCGTCACCGCGGCGCCCGACGCGGCGAGGCGCGACACCAGGGTCCGGCCGACGTTTCCGGTGGCGCCTGTCACGACAAACATGGGTGTATCTCCCGTTCCACCACGTCGTTCGCGTGGTTGAGGGAGACGCTAGTGGCGTCGGTATAGTAGGTACCTAGAGGATAGTAATGGCTTTGTGACGGAGGGCACATGGAACGGTCGGCGGACCCCGAGCTGGCGTGCCCGATCGCGCCGGTCGTAGATATCGTCTTCAGTCGATGGACCACACCCATCCTGTGGACCCTTCACCAGCACGGTCGGCAACGGTTCGTGGAGCTGGAACGCCGGCTGACCAGCATCACGCCGAAGGTGCTCACGCAGCGGCTGCGGCAGCTCGAACGCGACGGGCTCGTCGCCCGCACCTACCACGCCGAGGTGCCGCCGCGAGTCGAATACGAGATCACCGAACTGGGCGGCAGCCTCGCCCCCCTCTTCGCCCACCTGGCCACCTGGGCCGACAGTCACCTCACCGACGTGGACCAGGCCCGGCAGGCCTACGACGCCGCCCGGTGAGCCCGCGCCGACTCCTCGACGGCCGGGCGCGCACGGCGGATTACCCGTTGGCGGCGTGGTGATCAAGTCGCTAGCATGCCGTGCGGTGGGACCTGTAGCGCAGGGGTAGTCGCGCCGCCCTTCCATGGCGGAGGATGCCGGTTCGAGTCCGGTCGGGTCCCACCCTGCCGGGTGGTCGGTAGCGCAGAGGTCGACGCGCCGTACTGCTCATGCGGAGGACGCCGGTTCGAATCCGGCCCGTCCACGCCGGTGTGCCGAGGGCGGAGAGGCGATGAACGGCGACGAGGTCGAGAAAGCGCTGCGGGTACTCGGCGACATCCGCGCGCTACCCGTCGACGATCCGATCCGCCAACGGGTTCAGCGCGCGGTCGACGGACTGCTCAAGGATGCCCAGCGGCAGCGGCGCGCCAAGCGTCGCCGGCAGACCGCGGCCGCTGACCGGGCTGTCCTCGCCGCCGCGGCCACTGGCGCGGTGGACCGGGCCGAGGGTGTACCGGTGATCCCGAAGGCGCCGCGGTCGACCGAGGTGGACGGTGTGGGCCGGACCCGTCGGGAGCGCCGGTGTTACGCCTGCCGCGACCGGTTCCGCACCATCGACGTTCTCTACCACGCGCTCTGCCCCAGCTGCGCCGAGCTGCACCGGTGGCATCGGGACGCCCGTACGGATCTGACCGGCCGACGGGCAGTAGTGACCGGCGGCCGGGTCAAGATCGGCTATCAGGTGGCGTTGAAGCTGCTGCGCGACGGAGCCGCCGTCACGGTGGTGACCCGGTTTCCGGCGGACGCCGCCCGCCGCTACGCGCGGGAGCCGGATGCCGCCACGTGGCTGACGTCGCTACGGGTCATCGGCGCGGACCTACGGGACCCGCGCCAGGTGCTGGACCTCGCGGACCGGTTGACCGAGGGCCGCAGCCAGCTGGACATTCTGGTCAACAACGCGGCCCAGACGGTACGGCGGCCGACCTGGGCGTACCAGCCGCTGGTGGCCGCGGAGCTGCTGGCCGTCCGCGAGGGGACGGCGGTGGAGTCCGTGGCCGGCTATCGGCCAGGTGGCGCGCCGCCCGAGTGGAGCGCTGCCCTCGCCGCCGTCACCGACGCGCCCGGCGGGGACCTTGCCCAGCTCACCGACGCGACCGGCGCGTTGGTCGTCCCCGGGGTTGCGAACTCCTGGACCGCCAAGATCGGCCAGGTCGACCCGGTGGAGCTGCTGGAGGTGCAACTGGTCAACGTGGTGGCACCGTTCCTGCTCGTCGACCGACTGCGCCCGGTGTTGACCGCACCCGGGCCCGGCCGTCGGTACGTGGTGAACGTCAGCGGCCGGGAGGGCTGGTTCGGCGAGAAGGGAACAGGACCCGAACGACACCCGCACACCTCGGTCAGCAAGGCAGCGCTGAACATGCTCACCCGGGTCGGGGCCGCAGACCTGGCCCGACACCAGGTGTACATGTGCGGCGTCGACACCGGTTGGATCACCGACGAGAACCCGGCAGCGCTCAAGGCGCGTCGGGCCGCCGCCGGCTGGCGACCACCGCTGGACGTCGTCGACGCCGCCGCGCGGATCTACCATCCCATCGTCAGCGGCGAGGCTGGCGCGCCGCTGCACGGCGTACTGCTCAAGAACTACGCCGTCGTCCCGTGGTAGATCATTGATCCAGCGCTTCAGACGGTGATGACGACCTACGCGCTGGCGTGCTCACCTTCGAGGTAGCGCATCGCCTCGGGCATCTCGTGCAGGGCATAGGTGCGGTCGATGACCGGGGTGAGACGGCCGGCGTCGGCGTAGGCGGCGAGCGCATCGAGGTGCTCGCGGCTGGGCGCGGCGGAGAACGTGACGATAGGCGTCGATGGTGCGCGCCGCCCACTCGGCGAAGGGCCGTGGCGATCGTCCGAGGACCGCCGCCACGTCGGGGCTGACCCGCTGCTCCCGTTCGCTCGGCGCGCCGAGGATCGCCAGCGTCCCCTCGACCACCGGCGGCGGCATGAACCGCAGCATCTGCTCGCGGGCCTCCTCGGGCGTCTGCTCGTCGAAGTCGATCGGCGCACCGATCGCGGCGGCGAACTCCGCGGCGCGTTGACGTGGCGTGTCAGCACCCGGACCGATCGGTTCGTACGTGCGAGCCTCGTGGGCGCCGTGCAGGGCGACGGCGGCCACCTCGGCGATGTCGTCCGGGTCGACCACGGGAAGACCGACCTCGCCGCAGCGCCCGACTCGGCGAGGAGCGGCACCAGGGTCCGGCCGATGCGAGTGCCGGCATCGCGATTTGCCGATGAGCGGTAGACGAGCGGCTGGCTATGCTGCCGGCCATGAGCGAAGCTTCTCCGCGGCCTTCCCCGTCGTCGGCCTCCATCGAGGCCGACGCCCTATTGTCAGTTCTCGAACGCAACCGGCGCACCTTCGCCTGGAAGACGTCCGGACTCGACGAGAAGGGCCTGCGCGCGACCACGGCCGCCAGTGCTATGACCCTCGGTGGTCTGGTCAAGCATGTGGCGTTGGTCGAGGCAGACTGGCTGGCCGTCAAGCTCGCCGGGCAGGAGTACGGAGCCCCGTGGGACACCGTAGATTTCGACGCCGACCCTGACTGGGAATGGCGCACGGGGGCGCTGGACTCTCCGGAAGATGTCTACGCGGTGTGGCGAGACGCTGTCGAGCGTTCGCGCGAACTCGTGGCTGAGGTCATCAAGGAGCGCGGGCTCGACGGGTCGGCGTCCTTCACCTGGCCGGACGGCCGCACGCCTACGGTCCGCGCCATGCTCCTGGACATGGTTGAGGAGTACGCACGACACACCGGCCACGCGGACATCCTCCGAGAGGCAGTGGACGGTCGCGTGGGCGAAGGCGCGCCCGCGGACTTCACCATCTAGACGTCCTCGACTGCCGCCGAGTGTGCGCGGATCTGCCGAATTGAGGATGTTTCAGTCGGGAAGTGACCGTGTCTGCCGAGAATGGCGGGGCACCGGGACTGTGGTCAGTATCCTTCCAGCCGGCTGCGGTGGATCCTGCTGCCGGCTGCGAAAGTGGTCCGTGCAGCAGTGTGCTTGACTGCCGGCGTGGAGCTGTCCATCGATGCCGGTGACGTGTCTCTACCCGCCACACTGGACGTGCCGCCCGTCGGGCCGGCGCGCGGTGCGGTGGTCGTCCTGCACGGCTCTGCCATGCCGCAGCGCTCGTACTTCCTGTATGAGCATTTGGCGCGCGAGCTTCCGCGAGCCGGTGTCGCGGTGCTGCGTTTCGACCGCCGCCCGCGTGAGCACGGCGACGTGCCGTTCGCCGTGCAGGCCGACGACACGGTGGCGGCCGTTGCCGAGTTGCGCCGCCGGATGGGCGACGTCCCGGTGGGACTGTGGGGCTGGAGCCAGGGCACCTGGCCCGCGTCGGCGGTCGCGGCCCGCCGGCCCGAACTGGTCGCCCTCCTGGTGCTGGTGGCCAGCAGCGGCGTGAGCCCGGCGGTTCAGATGCGGTACGGAACGGCGCAGCAGCTGCTCCAGCGTGGCTACGGCGACGCCGACCTCGCCGAGTTGGCCCGCCTACGTGAGGCGCTCGAAGGCGCCGTCCGCGGTCACATCGACCGCGCGACCGCCCAGGCGGTCGTGGACCGCTACGCCGACAGGCCGTGGTTCCCGCTCGCGCACGTCCCGCGTGATCTGCTCGGCCACCCCGGTACGTGGGAGGACATGGACTACGACCCGCAGCCGGTCATCGCGCAGGTGAACTGCCCGACGCTGCTGTTCTACGGCGAATCCGACGAGTGGACCCCAGCCGAGGACAGCATCGCCGTGTGGCGGCGTGTCGCCGGTACCAACGATTTGACCATCCACCGGCTCACCGACTGCACCCACCTGCCCACCCGCGGCGGTGCCGAAACCCTCGAATCCGTCAGCTCCGACTACACCAGCACGCTGCTCGGCTGGATAGGCGAGCGGATCAGCCATAAACCAAAGTGACGTAGGAACGATAGTCACCTGCACGGATTTGCCGCGCTCCGCGTGCAAGTATCGTTACGCCAAGCTGGCCTGGATGCCGTCCAGACGCGTACCGATGGGTGCACAGCCCGGCGGTGCGGGCGCAACACGTCCGCTCTCAGCCGAGATGAGTGCGTTTGTCCATCGACGATCATGCCGACGGGTGCTGTTTGGGTGGTCCGTCGTCGCCGGTCAGGGGTTCCTTCAGTTTCCGGTCGATCTGTTCGATGGCGATGAGGTCTTCCGGAGCGAGCCGGTCGATGAAGTGGTGTCGTACTGATTCGACGTGGGCTGGCGCGGCGTTGGCGAGTGTGTCCAGCCCGTGCGCCGTGAGTGCGAGGAGGCAGCCTCTGCCGTCGGTCGGGTCGGGTGCGCGCTGCAGGAGGCCGCGGGCTTCCATCCGGGTGGCGTGCCGGGACAGCCGACTGCGTGACCAGCCCATCTTGTCGGCCTGTCTTCCCAGGGTGCTGGTGTGGTCGGGCTGCTCCGACAGCGTGCTGAGTACTTCGTAGTCAGGTTCGGACAGGCCGACCGCGGCTAGGTCGTGCGCCGTGCCGGTCTGCACGGCGACCATTACCCGCAGGAACGCCCGCCACGCCCGCTCCTCGTCAGGGTTCAACCAGCGTACCGTCCCGGCCGGCGGATTAGTTGACATGTAATCAACCTAGCACCTAAAATTCGTTTCCATGTCAATGAAACCGGCTCGTGTCCTCGTCCTGACGTCCAGCACCCGCCCCGGCGCGCTCGGCCCCGCCGTGGGTCAGTGGCTGATCGAGGCGATCACCCCTCGCGCCGCAGAACTCGGCGTCGAGCTTGTGCCGGTGGCCCTCAGCGATCTGAACCTGCCGTTCCTCGACGAAGAGGAACACCCGTCGTCGGGTGCCTACCGACACGAGCACACCCGTCGGTGGAGCGCGCTTGTCGACGCGGCGGACGGGTTCATCGCGGTCACGCCGGAGTACAACTACGGGATGCCAGCCACCCTGAAGAACGCGCTGGACTACCTCAGCCGCGAATGGGCATGGAAGCCGATCGGTTTCGTCAGCTACGGCCACACGTCGGCGGGCACCCGGTCGGTGCAGCACGCCAAGCAGGTGGTGACCACGCTGCGCCTGGTTCCGTTGGGCGCCACGGTCGCGATCCGCATCGGTGACGCAACGGAGAACGGTCGGCTGCGGCCCGATGCGGCCCGCGACACGGCGGGTATCGGCCTGCTGGACGAACTTGTCCGGGTCGCCCACGCCCTACGGCCGATGCGCGAACGCGCTGGAGCCGGGGCCCTGTCCGGACCGTTGCCAGGGTCCTACGTGAGACAGCTGACCCCCGACGACGCGCCCGAGGTCACCGTGCTGCAGCGGTGCTGCTGGGTGGACGAGGCCGTCGCCAACGACACCATGGCCATACCAGCCCTGCACGAGTCCCTCGAAGAGGTACGTGACTGGCTTGCGACCTGGCACACCACGGGCATCTGGCTGGACGGCCGACTGCTCGGCATGGTGCGGGCCCATCGCGTCGACACCGACTGGCATGTCGGTCGGCTCGCCGTCGTGCCCGACCTGCGAGGCAAGGGGCTGGGCCGGTGGCTGCTCCACACCGCCGAAGCTGCCGCACAACCGGATTGTCGCCGCATCCTGCTGTTCACCGGCGCCAAGAGCCTGCGGAATATCGGCCTCTACCACAGCGAGGGTTACCTGTCGCTACCTCTCGCCCACCCTGACGGAATCACCTGCCTTACCAAGGACCTACCCGTTAGCCAGCGCTGACGCTGCCGGTCCATCGAACCCCTAGTCCGGTGCGCGCTCATGCCGCTGTCCGGGCGCGGCTGCTTGGAGCACAAGCTGGCGCAGCGCGGAGACGCGGGCCTCGACGAGTGGGAGTCGCCCACGTTGAGCACGCCGGAGGCGAGCGGGCGGTGGAGGCGGGCAAGCCGCAGATCGAACAGGGCAAGATCTCCGGCCCGGACGTCGTCGCCCGCTATGCCGCCGCCATCGCATAGCCGACCCCCACGGTTCCGCCGGGCCTGGGGAGAAGACCAAGTCCGCTTCGTCAGACGGTGATGACGACTTTTGCCCGGGCGTGTTCGCCTTCGAGGTAGCGCATCGCCTCGGGCACCTCGTGCAGGGCATAGGTGCGGTCGATGACCGGGGTGAGACGGCCGGCGTCGGCGTAGGCGGCGAGCGTGTCGAGGTGTTCCCGGCTGGGCAGCGCCGACAGCGTGACGATGCGGTGTCGGACGAGGGGGGCCAGCAGCCGTCCGCGCACGATGAGTCCGATCGGTCCGATGACGCTGCCGCCGCGGTAGACACCGCCGCCGGAGAGCACCAGCGTCCCGGTCGGGGTCAGTGCCCGCCGCAGCGCGCCGAGCGTACGGTTGCCGACCAGGTCGAGGACGACGTCGTGGCGGCGGGTGCCGTCGGCGAAGTCCTCGCGGCTGTAGTCGACGACGTGGTCGGCGCCCAGGGAGCGCACCAGGTCGACGTTGCGGGTGCGGCACACCGCGGTCACGGTCGCGCCGAGCGCCTTGGCGAGTTGGACGGCGAGGGTGCCGACGCCGCCGGACGCGCCGTTGACGAGGACGCGCTGGCCGGGCTCGACCCGAGCGGTGTCGCGCAGGCCCATGAGCGCGGTGGTGCCGGCGAGCGGCAGGGCGGCCGCCTGCTGCGGGGTCAGGCTGGCCGGTGTCGGCGCGACCGCGGTCTCGGGCACGCGGACGTACTCGGCGAACGCGCCGTTGGCCTCGCCGAGGTCGCCGAAGACGGGGTCGCCGGGGCGCAGCTGTCGTACGTGGGCGCCGACGGCCTCGACCCGGCCGGCGAAGTCGCGGCCGCGGATGCGCGCGCGGGGCCGCGACGGGCCCATCGCGAGCCGCGCCAGCAGGGGGTCGCCGCGCATGGCGTGCCAGTCGTACGCGTTGAGCGCGGCGGCCTCGACCCGGACGAGCACCTCGTCGGGGCCGGGCACCGGCACGGGGACCTCGGCGAGCGTGAGCGTCTCGGGCGGTCCGTATCGGTCCTGGACGATCGCTTTCATCTTCCCCTCCCCTCGGTGTACGGCGTACACCTCTGGCATCAGAGTAGGTGTACGCCGTACACCGGTCAAGGGCGTTAAGGTTCCAACGACCACCGGAAGACGAGGACCAGATGGCTGAGCAGGCTGAAACGCTGCGCCGGACGCCGCTGAGCAGGGACCGGATCCTGCGTGCCGCCGTCGCGCTCGCCGACGAGACCGGGATCGAATCGCTGAGCATGCGCAACCTCGCCCAGGACCTGGGCGTCGTGCCGATGGCCCTCTACAAGCACGTCGCCGGAAAGGACGACCTGCTCGACGGCATGATCGACGTGGTCGTCGGCGAGATCGACCCACCGGTGCCGGGGACCGGCTGGAAGCACACGATCCGCCGGCGGATCCTCTCCGCACGGCAGGTGCTGCGCCGCCACCCCTGGGCGCCGCTCGCGATCGAGTCGCGGAACATGGCCACCCCGGCGGTCCTCGCGTACCTCGACGCGATGGTCGCGACGTTGCGGGCCGGCGGACTCTCCGCCGACCTCGCCCATCACGTGATGCACGCCCTGGGCAGCCGGATCCTCGGCTTCAGCCAGGAACTGTTCGACGACTCCCGGCGCGCCGGCCGCTCCGGCGCCACCGACCCGGCGCCACCGGCAGCTCTACCGCCGGAGGTCGCCGCCCGGTTCCCGCACCTCGCGGAGATCGCCGGGGCGGCCTCGCACGACGACGACTCGGTCGTGGGTCAGGGCTGCGACGACCAGTTCGAGTTCGAGTTCGCGCTGGACCTGCTGCTCGACGGCATCGAGCGGCTGCACCAGCGAGGCTGGACCTCCTCGGGCCCGCACCGCTGACCCGGCGAGCACGAAGCCTGCCCCGAGAGGCGTTGCCCGGTCCCGGGCCGGACCGACCCGGGACCGGCCACGGTCACCGGGGCAGCGCCTGCTGCAACTCCGCCCGCAGCGCCGGGGTGAGCATCTCCCCCGCCTGCTTGGCCAGCCGGGCCATCTCGTAGCCGACCACGCCGATGTCGGCGTCCGACGCGGCGAGGGTGGCCAGGATCGAACCGTCACGCACCTGCATGACCAGGAAGTAGCCGCGGCCCATCTCCACCACGGTCTGCTTGACCACATCCCCGTCGAACATCTGCGCGGCACCCGAGGTGATGCTCATCAGCCCGGAGGTCACCGCGGCGAGCTTGTCCGCGTGGTCCCGGGGCAGGTGGTCGGAGATCGCCACCAGCAACCCGTCCGAGGAGACCACCACCGCGTGCGCGACCCCCGGCACCCGCTCGGCGAAGCCGCTGACCAGCCAGCTCAGGTCCCGCGCCTCCTGGCTCAACGTCGTCACTGTCGTCCCTCCTCGCTGTGCCCACCACCGAGCGGCGGCACGGGTATCTCAGTCGTGTCCTCGGCCTCGGCGCGCCGCACCCCACCGTAGAGGCGGGAGAGCATGCCGCCGACCGCCGCCGGATCCGGATCGTGCCGGGCCGCCGGCGCCGGCTCCGGCCGCGCCGAACGGGTCACCGCGGCGAGCTGCGCCATCGGCACCCGCACCGGCAGTCCCCGCGCGCTGGTGCCGCCGATCACCGGGGCCGCCGGCGGCGCGGGCGGCCCCGCCTGGACCGGTGTGGACGGTCCCTGCCGGGACCACCATCCACCGCCCCCCGACGGTACGGACGCCGCCGGAGCGAGCACGTCCTCGGCGCGTACCGGAACCGGGCGGGCCTGGCGCGGCACCGCCACCGGTGGGCGACCCGCCACCGGCAGATCCACGGCGGCGGCCGGCCCCGCCGTCACCATCCGCGGCGGCGGCTCCTCGCTCACCGGCGGCGCGGGCGCCAGCAGGTCCGCCGGCAGCCGGATCACCGCCACCAGGCCGTCCTCCCCGCCGTGCAGCCGCACCCGAACACCCAGCCGGGACGCCAGATGGCTGACCACGAACAGACCCATCCGCTCCACCGCGGCGACGTCGGCCGCCGGCGGGGTGGCGAGCACCTCGTTCGCCTGGGTCAGCGCGCTCGGACTCATCCCCAGACCCCGGTCGACGATCTCGATGACGGCGCCCGACTCCTCCTCGCGCGCGCTCACCGACACCAGCGTGTCCGGCCGGGAGAAGGCGGTCGCGTTCTCCAGCAACTCCGCGAACAGGTGCACCAGCTCGCCCACCACGTGACCCACGACGTGCAGGTCGGCGACCGACTCGTGCCGGACCCGCGGGTACTGCTCGATCTCCGCGGCCGCGGCCAGCAACATCGTGTTCAACCCGACCGGACGCTGCCAGCGTCGGGTGGACTCGGTGCCGGCGAGCACCAACAGGCTCTCGTCGTTACGGCGCATACGCGCGGCGAGATGGTCCAGCTTGAACAGGTTCTCCAGCTGATCCGGGCTGCTCTCCTCGCGCTCCAGCTCGTCGAGCAGCTCCAACTGCCGCTCCACCAGCACCTGACTGCGCCGGGCCAGGTTGACGAACATCGCGTTGACGTTGCGGCGCATCAGCGCCTGCTCCACCGCGACGCTGACCGCGCTGCGGTGCACGGCGACGAACGCCTCGGCCAGCTCACCCATCTCGTCCAACGAACGGACCACCGCCGGCGCCACCGAGATCTCCGGCACGCCACCGGTGACCGTCCGCAGCCGGTCCAGGGCCTCCGGCAGCTCCACCTGCGCGATCCGCAGCGCCTGACTGCGCAGCAGCCGCATCGAGCGGGCCAACGACCGACCGATGAGGACGGAGATGAGCACCGCCACCAGCAGCACCGCGACGATGCCGCCGACCACCAGCAGCGTGTCCCGCAGCTGGCGCGAGCTGACCTCGTCGGCCTGCGCCACCGCGTCCTCCAGCACCCCCGCCTCGGTCTGCCGCAGCAGCTCCTGACGCCCCTCGCTGGCCGACCACCACTGCTCCGCCGGCAGCACCACCGGCACCGTCTCACCGACCGGCAGAGTCCGTTCCTCCATGCGGGCCGCGTCGACGAACGCCGGGTCCAGCGTCGTCTGGTCGTAGCGGCGGATCTGCTCGCTGGTCGCCGCCACGCGGAACGCGCCGAGCGCGGTCAGTTGCTGCGCGCGCAGGTCGGACAGGACGACCTGACCCTCCGGACCGTACCCGCCGCCGCGCGCGGCGGCGTAGAGCTGCGACCGGATGCGCGAGGACAACTCCTTGACCCGGGCTAGCTGCACGTAGCGCAGCACCGCGTCGCTGAGCGCCGGATGGTCCGGCCCGGGCGTGGGCTCGGCCAGCAGGTTGAGCAGCGCGTCGACGGCCCGGTGGTAGTTGCTCAGGATCGTGTCGCTGTTGAGCACCGCCGGCGGCACCGTCGCCCGGATGGACACGACCTGCTCGTACGCCTCCAGCACCTCCGAGTAGGCCACCCGCCAGGACGCGTCCGCGTCCGCCAACGGCTCGGCCGCCCGACGTAGGTCCACGATGGCCTGATCCGTCGCCCGGTGCAGCGGCGCCAACGCCGCGGTCGCCTCGTCACGCCGTGGGCCGCTGCCGTCGCGGCGCAGCGCCGCCAACTCACCGGCCGAGCGGTCCCGCTCCTGCTGCAGCCGGTGCACCACCACGGCGATCTCCCGACCGATGCCGACCTGCTCGGCGAAGTCACTCAGCGCGGTGGTCTGCCCGACCAGGGCACGGGTCTGCACACCCGCGAGCACGAGGAACGCCACCGATGGGATGACCAGCACCGCCGCGAGCTTCGTACGCATCCGCCAGTCGCGCAGCCGCAGCGGAGAGCGCCGCCGGTGGGGCACGACCCGGACGTCGAAGCGGCGTCGACGATGGTGGGACACCGCGCCCCGCGCCGGGTCCGCACCTGTGCCCACACCTGCCTCCTCGTCCCCTCGCGTCCACCGCGCCCGGGGAGCGGATCCCATCCAACCAGGCCCGGGAGCGGTGTCAACGGCCCGAACGAGGCAGGTGTTCCGGAAGGATACTGCGGACCCTACTGTCCTGTCGTGGTCGGCGGAACCGAGTCATCCATCCGGCCGATGTCGGCCAACTCGACGGCCTCTCCGAACCGGCCGAGCGCCACCAGAGCCGCACCCGTAGCGCCGATCTCCGGGTTGCGTTGGTGCGACACCGACCGCGGGGCCAGCGCCGTGGCGAACGCCTGCCGCCACCACACCGACGCGGCCACCGCGCCACCACCGAGCACCACCTCCACCTGCCGGTCGACGGTGGACTCCAGCACCGTCAGGTCCTCGGCCACCAGCTCGCACAGGCCCTGCATGAGACCGGCGAGGATGTCCACCGCGGTGGTGCCGAAGCTCAGGCCGCGCAGCTGACCGGTGCCGGCCGGCGCCAGACCCGGCGGGCGGTCACCGCCGAAGCGGGGATCCGTGGGCAGTCCACCCCCGGCCGGCACCAGCGCCAACGCCGCGTCCAGCTCGGCGCCCGACGGCAGCCGCAGCTCCCGGTTCGCCCAGGCGAACAGGTTGCCGCCGGAGGAATAGGCGGCCCCCGTCACCACGTGGTCGTGGTCGACGCGGTAACGCCACAACCGCTGCGGCAGGTACGGCAGCTGCGCGCCGGCCGGCACCCGCTGCATCAGCCGTACGGCCGCCGACGTGCCCACCGTCACCGCCGCCCGGCTCTCGTCCACACACCCCGAGCCCACGTTCGACGCCCCACCGTCGCCCACCGGCGCCGACCAGCGGGCCTCGGCGAGCGCCGGCCAACGCTTCGCGTACTCGGGACGCAGCCGGCCCTGCCAGTCCAGTGGTGCCAGCGCCGGCAGCACGTCCGCACCGGCGCCGGCCAACGCCAGCGCCTCCTCGTCCCAGGTGAGGGTGCTCAGGTCCAGCAGACCCGTCCCCGACGCCTGCGAGATGGACATCGGCGCCTCGTCCAGAAGCTCGCCCAACACGAACTCCGGCAGACCGGCGAAACGGGCCACCCGGGCACCGGAGCGCTCCCGCACCCACGGCAGCCGCACCGACCAGTACGAGCGGTGCCACCACGTGCCGGTGCGCTGGTGGAAGTCCTCCGCGTCGGCCGGGCCCCGCGCCGACGGCAACGGCGCCGGCCGGGTGTCCAGCCACGTCAGCACCGGCCCGAGCGGCTCACCCGCGGCGTCCAGCGGGACCACCGAGTGCCACTGTGCGGAGACCGCGACCAGGCCCACCTCGTGCAGGTGCCCGCCCTCGGACAACTCGTCCAGGCACTCCAGCAGGCACGCCAGGTAGCCCGGGCCGACCAGGGTGCCCGTGCCGTCGTCACCGATGGCCAGGCTCACCTTGCGCCGCGCCAGCGCACCTGGCATCGGCTGGGTGTCCGCGTCCAGCACCAGGCCGCGCACCGAGGAGGTGCCCAGGTCGAGCGCGAGAATGTTCATCGCCGGTCAAACTACCCGCTCCACCTGCGGGACGAGACGGGTCGGGCCCCGCGTCCGCCGGATCGGCTTCCCCACCGCCGCGCCGCCACGTAGGGTGGTGCCATGCTCGCGTACCCGACCTGCTGGTGGCCCGCCGACCCGGCGGCCACCTCCCGCGCGTAGCTTTCCCACGCGGCCGCCCATCGAGGCGGTCGCCGGGTCTCCCGGCCCCCGGGCCGCCCCCACCGGCGGCGCCCGGCCTTCAGGAGACTCCGATGACCCACCTGCACGACCTGCTCGCCGCGGTGTCCCGCGGCACCGACCCCGGCCCGTTCGCCCTGGTCCGCCGCGCCGACGCCGACCAGCTGGAGCTGTTCACCGGCGCCACCCGCACCGTCGACCGGCTGGCCGACATCCCCCTGCCCGAGGGCGTGTCCGGGCCCCGCACGCTGGCCCTGGTCCCCTACCGGCAGATCACCGAACGCGGCTTCGCCTGCGTCGACGACGGCACCCCCCTGGAATGCCTACTGGTCACCGGGCACGAACGGGTCGACCTGGCCGAGGCCCTGGCCGCCCTGCCCGACCGGCCCGTACGCACCACCGACGCGGCCTTCGACATCGGCGACGACGAGTACGCGGCGACCGTCGGCCGGGTGCTCGCCGACGAGATCGGCCACGGTGAGGGCGCCAACTTCGTCATCCACCGCACCCTGACCGCGACCGTGCAGGACCCACCCCTGGCCGCCGCCCTCGCCGCGCTGCGCCGACTGCTGGTCAACGAGCGCGGCGCCTACTGGACCTTCGTCGTGCACACCGGCACCCGGACGCTCGTCGGCGCCAGCCCGGAACGACACGTCAGCGTCGACGACGGCCTCGTCATGATGAACCCGATCAGCGGCACCTTCCGACACACCGGCACGACGCCCGACCACGACGCCCTGCTGCGCTTCCTCGCCGACCCCAAGGAGGTCGAGGAGCTGTACATGGTGCTCGACGAGGAGCTGAAGATGATGGCCACCGTCGCCGAGCACGGCGGCCAGGTCGTCGGCCCCTACCTCAAGGAGATGTCCCACCTGGCGCACACCGAGTACCTGCTCGCCGGGCGGGGCACCCGCGACGTCCGCGAGGTGCTGCGCGAGACGATGTTCGCGCCCACCGTCACCGGCAGCCCCATGGAGAACGCCTGCCGGGTGATCGCCCGGCACGAACGCACCGGCCGCCGCTACTACGCCGGCGTGCTCGCGCTGCTCGGCCACGACGACGCCGGCCGGCAGACCCTCGACGCGCCGATCCTCATCCGCACCGCCGAGATCTCCCCCACCGGGGCGCTGCGCGTGCCGGTCGGCGCCACCCTCGTGCGGCACTCGACCGCCGCCGGCGAGGTCGCCGAGACCCACGCCAAGGCCGCCGCCGTGCTCGCCGCCCTCGGACTCGGCCCCCAGGCGGCCACCGCCGGCCGGGAGCCGACGGCCCGGCTCGCCGACGACCCCCGGGTACGGGCCGCGCTCGCCGCCCGCAACGCGCCGCTGGCCCGCTTCTGGCTCGACCAGCGGGCGCCGGGCGCGGCCGAACGGCGCGAGCTCGTCGGCCGCCGCGTGCTCATCGTCGACGGTGAGGACACCTTCACCGGGATGCTGGCCCACCAACTGCGGGCGCTCGGCCTCACCGTGACGCTGCGGCCCTGGCACACCCCGGGCACCATCCGGGCGTACGACCTGGTGCTGGTCGGCCCCGGCCCGGGCGACCCGGGCAGCGCGACCGACCCCAAGATGGCGGCGCTGCGCGCGCTGCTGACCGACCTGCTCGCGCACGGGCAACCGACCCTCGCGGTCTGCCTCGGCCACCAACTGCTCGCCGGGCTGCTCGGCCTTCCGGCGCACCGCCGCGACGCCCCCTACCAGGGCCTGCAACGGCAGATCAGGATCTTCGGTGCGCCCCGCCGGGTCGGCTTCTACGCCACATTCACCGCCCGTGCCGACGCCGACCGGCTCGACACCGCGTACGGCCCGGTGGAGCTGGCCCGCGACGAGGACGACGGGGCCGTGCACGCGCTGCGCGGACGCGGCTTCGCCGGGATGCAGTTCCACCCGGAGTCGGTGCTCAGCCCGGACGGCCTGACCGTGCTGGCCGACCTGCTGGGGTGGCTGCTGCCACCTGCCGGCACGCCGGTCGGTTCGGGCCTGACCGGCACCACCACGGCCGACGGCGCATGAGGCCGTCCGCCACGGGGTAGGGCTGCGATACCGGTGGCCGATCGGGCCGAGAGTCCCCGGCCGGCCACCGGGCTCAGCCGGCGAGGCCCTTCTTCACCGCCGTACCGATCTGCACGGCCCGGCGAGCGGTCAGCGCGGTGGCGGTCAGCGCGATGTCGTCCGGCGCGACCTCACCGTTGTTGCTCGTGTGCGACGCCCCGTACGGGTTGCCGGCGATGAACTGGCTGGTGTCGGTGTAACCGGGGGTGACCACGATCCCGCCCCAGTGGTAGAACACGTTGAACATCGACAGCAGCGTCGCCTCCTGGCCACCGTGGCTGGTGCCGGTCGTGCAGAAGCCCGCGTACACCTTGTTGACCAGGGCGCCCTGCGCCCACAGCGGCCCGCTGGTGTCGATGAACTGCTTGAGCTGCGCCGCCATCACCCCGTACCGGGTGGGCGTCCCGAAGATCACCACGTCGGCCCAGGACAGGTCGTCGAGTTGCGCCTCGGGCACGTCCTGGGTCTCCAGGTGGTGCGCCTGCCAGCCGGAGTTGGAGCGGATCGCCTCGGCCGGCGCCAACTCGCGCACCTTGCGCAGGCGTACGTCCGCGCCCGCGTCCCCGGCGGCCTCGCAGGCCGCCTGCGCCATCTGGTACGTGGTACCGGTGGCGCTGTAGTAGATCACCGCGACCTTGACCTGGGCCATCAGATGGGTCCCCTTCCCGACTCGGATCAGGCTCCCGCGACTACCCGCTGCCGGAGGCGGAAAACGCCGCACCGGCACGCCCGAGAGGGCGTGCCGGAAACTTTTCGCCAGTTTGCTTGTCGCAACTCAAGATTTCCGCAAATTCCGATGCCTAGCGTCCCGGTACGCCCGGCCGGCGGGGATCCTGGTCCCACCGGTGCCGGCGGGAGCCCACCGCCGCCCCCGCACCGGTGCACCTGAACGGGGGATCGCGCTTCGCCGTCAACGATGCTGGCGCAGCGCGATCAGGGGCCCGAGAGGGTGCACACGGCGGTCCCGCCCGGCGTGCGTGCACCCTCCCCTGCCCGTCAGCTGACCCGTGAGCGCAGGTCGTCGACCTGCTCCTGCAGCCGGTCCACCGCGCCCTCGTTGTTGAGGAACGTGGTGATGCCGGCGATGAAGACCAGACCGAGGATCAGCGCGATGATGCTGAGGACGAGACCTCCGATCGTCACGCTCCGCCCGGTCACGTTGGGTCGGGCGGACATCCGCAGCCCGAAGACGCCGACGATGATCCCGATGATGCCGAGGATGATCCCGGCCCACGCGAGGATCGCGGTCAGCACACAGATCAGGGCGGACACGCCGAACACCAGGGCGAAGGTCGCGGCGGTGCTGGTCTTGGCCGGGGTGCGATCGGCCCGGGACCGGGCGGGCGCGCCTCCCCGCATCGGCTCGCTGGACGCAGTCATGACTCTCCCTCCCGCACGCGCGGCGCGCGCACTTCCGCTCGGCGCATCCCCGCTGCTTCGGTCCTTATGCCTGGGGGTCCTGGCGGGGTCGCCGCCCGGGCAGGGCGGACCGGCGGGCGGCGCACCGCCCAGCCGTGGCCGCGGGGCCGATGGGACGTAAGTGTCGGAGGGTGCGCCTAGGCTGGGCGACGGACCTGACGAAAGGCGACCGATGCCGGTGCGGCTCACCGCGAGCGAGGCGCTCGACCTGCGGATGACCAGCCTGCTGCTGCGCCCGCACCCCGGCGTCGCGCCGGGCACGGTCGCCGACGTGGTGCAGTGGTTCGGCGCCATGCAGGCCCAGGACCTGGCCAGCGGCCTCTGGTCCCTCGGCGCCCGACTGCCCGGTTTCACCCAGGCCGACGTGCGGGCCGCGCTGGAACGGCGGGAGGCCCTGCGCACCTGGCCGATGCGGGGCACCGTCCACCTCGTCCCCTCCCGCGACGCGCGGTGGATGCTGGAGTTGACCGGCGTGCGCACGCTGGCCGCCGCGGCGACCCGCCGCGCCGCCCTCGGTCTCACCGACGCCGACGCGGATCGCGCGCTGGACGTGCTCGGGGCGGCCCTCGCCGGCGGCGGCCGACTCACCCGCGCCGAGTGCCTGGCCCGGCTCGCCGCGGCCGGCATCGGCGTCGACGGTCAGCGCGGCTACCACCTGTTGTCGCACGCGAGCCTGTCCGGCGTGACCTGCCTCGCGCCCAACGTCGGCACCGAGCAGACGTTCGCGCTGCTCGACGAGTGGGCGCCGGCCCCGCACCGGCCCGACCGGGACGAGGCACTGGCCCTGCTCGCCCGTCGTTACCTGCGCTCCCACGGCCCGGTCACCGACCGGGAGTTCGCCGGTTGGACGGGGCTGACGCTCACCGACGCCCGCCGCGGGCTGGCCGCGGCCGGCGACGTCCTCGCCACCGTCGAGGTCGACGCGGTGGCGATGCTCGTCGACGCCGCGCTGCTCGACGCGCCCCGGGCCGCGGTCGACGACCTGCTGGTGCTGCCCGGCTTCGACGAGTACCTGCTCGGCTACCGGGACCGCACGCTGATGCTCGACCCGGCGCACCGCGAGGCGGTGGTCCCGGGCGGCAACGGTGTCTTCCAGGCCACCGTGGTCCATAGGGGCCGGGTGGTGGGCACGTGGAAGCGCACGATCGGCGCCCGCCGGGTCACGGTTGCCGTGCGTCCGCTGGCCCCGCTCGACCGACCCCGCGTCGAGCGGGCCCTCGGTCACTACGCGCGGTTTCTCGACCTGCCGCTGCGCGTCGACTGGCCGGCCTGAGGGCGAGGCGCGCGCGACCTGAATGGGAGGCGGTTATCTCCCCTGTCGCAGGGTTCGCGCCGAACGCCCGGTTCGCGGGGTGTGACGGTCGCAGCTTCGATCCCCCCAGCCCGACTTGATCTTGGTTCGCATCCGCTGATCAGGTAGCGTCCCCCCACACACCGTTTGGTGAATGCTGGTTGCCCGTACGGGGGCTGAATCGGAGGACGCAGCGTGACTTTCCATCGCGCAGCCCGCAAGGCAGGACTCGTCGCGGCCGTCGCCGCGCTCGCACTGAGCGCCGCCGGATGCGCCAAGAAGGACGAGGGTGAGGTCCAGGCCGGCGGGGTCAAGCTCGTCGAGAAGGGCGCGCTGACCGTCTGCACCCACCTGCCGTACGCGCCGTTCCAGTCCAAGGACGCCGGCGGCAAGGTCGTCGGGTTCGACGTCGACGTGATGGACCTGGTCGCCAAGGATCTGGGCGTCGAACAGAAGATCGTCGACACCCCGTTCGAGGGGATCAAGTCCGGCCAGGACCTGAACACCGGCAAGTGCGACGCGGCCGCCGCCGGCATGACGATCACCGAAGAGCGGCAGAAGGTGATGAACTTCTCCGACCCGTACTTCGACGCGACGCAGGCGATGCTGGTCAAGACGGGCAAGGCGTACAAGTCGCTCGACGACCTCAAGGGCAAGAAGCTCGGCGTCCAGGCCTCCACCACCGGCCGCGACTACGCCAAGAAGTTCGAGCAGGAGAAGGACCTCCAGCTCGTCGAGTTCGAGGACCTCGCCGCCCTGCAGCAGGCCCTCGCCAACGGCCAGGTCGAGGCCGCCATCAACGACCTGCCGGTCTGGACCGAGTACATCAAGGACAACCCGGGCGGGTTCGAGGTGACGGCGGAGTTCGACACCGGCGAGCAGTACGGCTTCTCGGTGAAGAAGGACGCCAACCCGGAGCTGCTCAAGAAGATCAACGAGGTGCTGGCCAAGGCCAAGCAGGACGGCACCTACGACAAGATCTACGAGAAGTGGATCGGCAAGCAGCCGGCCAAGTGATCGCAAGCTGTGGCAGGAGGGCGCGCGCGGGTCGCGCGCCCTCCGCGTGCGTGAGGAGCATCGAACCGTGAAGCTGCGGCGCCGTCAGCGGGAGCGGCTGTCCCTCTGGCTCCAGTACCTGGCCTTCGTCGTCGTCGTCGCCGCGGTGGCCTTCGCCGCGGACTGGGGCCGGCTCGGCGAGGCCTTCTTCCGCGTCGACATCATCAAGTCGATGTTCCCGACGGTCATCACCGTCGCGCTGCGCAACACGGTCCTCTACACGCTGGGCGCGTTCGCCTTCGGCCTCGTGTTCGGCACCATCCTCGCCCTGATGCGGCTGTCCCGGGTGGCCCCGTACCGCTGGCTGGCGACGGCCTATATCGAGCTGTTCCGGGGCCTGCCCGCGCTCCTGGTGCTCTTCCTCGTCGGGTACGGCATCCCCATCGCCTTCCCCGAGCGGGAGATCCCGGGTGGCGTGTTCGGTTCGATCGCGATCGGTCTCGGCCTGACCGCCGCCGCCTACATGGCGGAGACCATCCGGGCCGGCATCCAGGCGGTGCCCCGCGGCCAGATGGAGGCGGCGCGCACCCTCGGCATGTCGCACTTCACCGCGATGCGCACGATCGTCATCCCGCAGGCGTTCCGGATCGTGATCCCCCCGCTGACGAACGAACTCATCCTGCTCACCAAGGACTCGTCGCTCGCCTACGTGCTGGGCGTGACGGCGCAGACCATCGAGATCACCAAGTTCGGCCGGGACACGCTCAACGACCGGGTGAACGCCACGCCACTGCTGGTCGCCGGCTTCACCTATCTGATCATCACCCTGCCCCTGTCCCAGGTGGTACGCCGCCTCGAACTCCGCTACGCCAAGGCCCGGTGATCCGCATGACCACCCCCTCCCGGCCCGCCGTCGAGATCCGCGACCTGCACAAGTCCTTCGGCCCGCTCGAGGTGCTCAAGGGCATCGACTTCGAGGTCGGCCACGGCGAGGTCGTCTGCGTCATCGGGCCCTCCGGCTCCGGCAAGTCGACGCTGCTGCGCTGCGTCAATCTCCTGGAGGAGCCGACCGCCGGCAAGATCTGGGTGAACGGGACCGAGATGACCGACCCGGACGTCGAGATCGACGCGGTACGCCGCGGCATCGGCATGGTCTTCCAGTCGTTCAACCTCTTCCCGCACCTGACCGTGCTCAACAACCTCACCATCGCGCAGCGCCGGGTGCTGCGGCGCGGCCGCGCCGAGGCCGAGCGGATCGCGCGGGCGAACCTGGAGCGGGTCGGCCTCTCCGACAAGGCCGACGCGTTCCCGGCGCAGCTCTCCGGCGGCCAGCAGCAGCGGGCGGCGATCGCCCGGTCGCTGTCCATGGAACCCAAGCTGATGCTGTTCGACGAGCCGACCTCCGCGCTCGACCCGGAACTCGTCGGCGACGTGCTCACCGTCATGCGCACGCTCGCCGAGGACGGCATGACGATGATGGTGGTCACCCACGAGATGGCGTTCGCCCGCGACGTCGCCGACCGGGTCGTGTTCATGGACGGCGGCGTGGTGGTCGAGCAGGGACCGCCGCAGGAGGTGCTCGGCGCGCCGCGGCACGAACGGACCCGCTCGTTCCTCTCCCGGGTCCTCGACCCGACCCACGTCGCGCAGCTCGGTCAGCCCGACCAGTCCGGCGAGCCGGCGCAGCCGCCCCACCTGCCGGCCGACGACCGCCACGGCGTCTGACGCCCAGACCCGCCCCGCGCGGGCGGGACGACGCGGCGGGCCGGCGGGGTCAGCACCCCACCCGGCCCGCGCGAGCGGTCGTCAGTCGGCCAGCGCGCCCGCGGCCCGACCCTCGTGCAGGGTCAGGTTGCGGCCGTCGGACGGGTCGAACAGGTGGATTTTCTCCAGGTTGAACCAGACCCGCCGGTTCCCACCCTCGGTCACCGGCGACTCCGCCGACAGCCGGGTCACCAGGTTGGCGCCGGCGCCGGTGAAGTCGGCCGCCCCCGCGTCGGCGGCCAACTCCTCCAGCTCGGCGGCGCTGGCCCGCTCCCCCTCGACGGTGAAGTAGACGTACTTGTCCGAGCCCATCGACTCGACGATCTCCACCGGCGCCTCGAACTCCATGCCCCGGCGACGGGTGTCGTCGTCGACCAGCTCGGCGTCCTCGAAGTGCTCCGGCCGGATGCCCAGGATCAGCTCCCGGGGCGCGTCGGCGCCCGCCAACTGCCGGCGCACCCGGTCGCCGAGGGGCACGTCACCCAGGGCGGTCCGCAGCCGGCCGTCCTCGACCGCGGCGTGCAGGAAGTTCATCGACGGCGAGCCGATGAACCCGGCCACGAACAGGTTGCGGGGGTGGTCGTACAGCTCCTGCGGCGGCCCGACCTGCTGCACCGCGCCGCCGCGCATGATGACCACCCGGTCGCCGAGGGTCATCGCCTCGGTCTGGTCGTGCGTGACGTAGACGGTCGTCGTGCCGAGCTGCTTCTGCAGGCGGGACACCACCGTACGCATCTGCACCCGCAGCTTGGCGTCCAGGTTGGACAGCGGCTCGTCCATCAGGAAGGCCTTGGGCTGGCGGACGATCGCCCGGCCCATCGCCACCCGCTGCCGCTGGCCGCCGGAGAGGTTGGCCGGCTTACGGTCCAGCAGCGCGCTCAACTCCAGGACCTTCGCCGCCTCGTCCACCTTCGCGTTGATGGTCTCCTTGTCGAGCTTCGCCAGTCGCAGCGGAAACGCCATGTTCTCCCGCACCGTCATGTTCGGGTAGAGCGCGTACGACTGGAAGACCATGGCGATGTCCCGGTCCCGGGGCGCCTTGTCGTTGACCCGCTCGCCGCCGATGCGCAGCTCACCGGAGCTGATGTCCTCCAGTCCGGCGATCATGTTGAGCGTGGTGGACTTACCGCAGCCGGAGGGTCCCACCAGGATCACGAACTCGCCGTCGGCGATCTCCAGGTCGACGTCGCGCACCGCGACGGTTCCGTCCGGGAAGCTCTTGCTCACCTTGTCGAGCACGATGTCAGCCACGACTACCACCTATCCCTTGACTGCGCCGGAGGTCAGGCCGGAGACGATGCGGCGCTGGAAGAAGAGCACGAACAGGATGATCGGAACGGTGATCACCACCGCGGCGGCGCAGATGGCCCCGGTGGGGTCCTCGAACTGCGACGCGCCGGTGAAGAACGACAGCGCGGCCGGCACCGTGCGGGAGCGCTCGGTGGAGGTCAGCGAGATCGCGAACAGGAAGTCGTTCCAGCAGAAGATGAACACCAGGATCGCCGTGGTGAACAGCCCCGGCGCGGCCAGCGGCGCGATCACCCGACGGAACGCCTGCCCCTGCGTCGCGCCGTCCATCTTCGCCGCCTTCTCCAGGTCCCACGGGATCTGCTTGAAGAACGCCGACAGTGTGTAGATCGCCAGCGGCAGCGCGAAGGTGATGTACGGCAGGATCAGCCCCGGCCACGTGTCGAAGAGCCCGAGCTGGCGCTCGATCTCGAACAGCGGCGACACCAGCGACACCTGCGGGAACATCGCGATCAGCAGGGAGACGCCGACCAGCAGGCGCTTGCCGGGGAAGTCCAGCCGGGAGATCGCGTACGCGGCCATGGCGCCGAGCACCACCGCGATCGTGGTGGCGATCAGCGCGATGCCGATCGAGTTGACCAGGGCGCGGACGAACTGGTCGGTCGCGAAGATCGTCCGGTAGTTCTCCAGCGTCCACTCACGGGGAATGAACTTCCCGTCGGTGAGCGTGGCCGGGGTCTTGAACGACAGCGAGGCGATCCACAGCACCGGGATCAGCGCGAAGACGACCACGATGACGTCCAGCAGGCCCCACCGCAGCTTCGCCCGGGTGGTGGTTTCGGTTGCCATCTCAACGCCTCTCGTCGTCCGAGCTGCCGGGGGCAGCGGTGCCGAAGAGCTTCACGAACACGAACGCGATGATCGCCACGGTGAGGAAGATCAGGACCGACATCGTCGAGCCGATGCCGAGGTTCAGGCCCCGGATCAGGTTGTTGTAGGCGAGCATCGACACCGACGACGTCTCGTTCGCGCCCGACGTGAGGATGAAGATGTTGTCGAACACGCGGAACGCGTCGAGGGTGCGGAACAGCAGCGCCACGAGGATCGCCGGCTTCATCACCGGCAGCATCACCTTGGTGAACCGCTGCCAGGCGGTCGCGCCGTCGGTGGAGGCCGCCTTGAGCAGGTCCTCCGGCACCAGCGCCAGGCCGGCCATCAGCAGCAGCGCCATGAACGGGGTGGTCTTCCAGATCTCGGCGAGCATGATGATCGCCAGCGAGCTGGCCCGCTCGGTCAACGGCGCGCCGTCGCTGAACAGGTTGGCCAGGTAGCCGGTGCCGGGCGTCCACGCGTACCGCCAGGAGAAGGCGGCGACGACCGTGACGATGCCGTACGGGATCAGCGCCGAGGTCCGGACGAGGCCCCGCCCGACCAGGGTCCGGTGCATGATCAGGGCCAGCCCCATGCCGAGCACCAGCTCGACCGCGACGGTGACCACGGTGATCAGCGCGGTCACCCCGAACGCGGTCCACCAGAACTCGTTGGTCAGCACCGTCACGTAGTTCTCCAGCCCGATGAACTCGCGCTGGTCGGGGAAGCGCAGGTCGAAACGCTGCAACGACAGCCAGACCGAGTAGATGATCGGGTACGCGGTGACGGCCAGCATGACCAGCGCGGCGGGTGCGCAGAGCAGCCACCCGAGCCGCCGCTCGGCCTTCTTGTTCTCGCTCAGCGGTGCCCGGCGCCGCCGGTCGCGCTGGGCGGGCACGGCAGCGTGCCGGCCGGTACCGGTGGTGGTCTCCTCGGCGGTGGCGTCCGCGCCCGCCGGCGTGGCGTTCACGCTCATGACGTCGCCTCCCTACGGTCGGCGCCGCCCTGAGGCACCAGCGCGCTGTGCTGACCGGTTCGCTCGCTACGCTCGCTCACGGGAGCACCCCCTTCGACTCGAGCGCGTCGGCGATCGCGTCGCGCAGTTCGTCCGCGGTCTGCTGCGGGTCGATGCCCGACGGCGGGGAGAGCAGCGCCGACATCACCGTGGAGATGCTCTGGTAGGCGGGGGTCAGGGGACGCACCGCCGACTCCTTGAGCTCTTCGAGGATCGTGTCCTTCATCGGGTACGCCTCGGTCATCTCCGGGTCGTCGTAGACCTGCTCGATCGTCGGCGGGACGCCGTCGTTGATCGCGGAGAACTTCTGGTTCTCGGCGTTACGTAGGCACTTGGCGGCCTCGAAGGACTCCTGCGGGTGCTTCGAGTAGGCGCTCACGGCGAGGTTGACCCCGCCGATGGTGACCTTGCTCGGGGTGTTCTCGTCGACGCTGGGGATCCGCGCCCAGGCGACCTGCTTGGCGAGGTCCGGGTTGGCCTCCTGCATCGCCGGGTAGACGAACGGCCAGTTCACCTGGAACGCGCCCGCGCCGGACTGGAACTCCAGCCGAACCGGGTCCTCGGTGGCGTTGCTGAACGACGGCGACGTCACGCCCGACGTGGCGAGGTCACGCAGCTGTTCCAACGCCCGCACGGTGCCCTCGTCCATGACGGCCTTCGTGCCGTTCTCGTCGAGGATCCGACCGCCGGCGCTCTCCGCCAGGGTGTTGTAGAGGACGACCAGGCCCTCGTACTGGGCCCCCATGGTGAGCACCTGGTACGGCTTGCCCTGCCCCTTCAGGTCCTGCGCCATCGAGATCATCTGGTCCCACGTCTTCGGCGGCTCGGGCACCAGGTCCTTGCGGTACCAAAGCAGTTGGACGTTGGTGTTCTTCGGCGCGCCGTAGAGCTTGTCCTGGTAGCGGGCGGTCTCCAGCGGGCCGGCGAGGGTGCCCTGCTCGACCTCGGCCTTGTCCTGCCCGGTCCACTCCCGGATCCAGTCCGCGCTGGCGAACTCCTGCGTCCAGGTCACGTCGAGGCCGAGCACGTCCATCCCGCTGTCCTCGGCGGCGAGCCGGCGGACCATCTGCACCCGCTGGTCGTCGGCCTGCCGCGGCAACACCCGGTAGACGATCTCGTAGCGGCCACCGGCCTGCGCGTTGCAGTTGTCGACCACCTTCTGCAGGTTCTGCTCCGGTGGGTAGTACAGGTTGATCGTGGGTGTGCCGCTGTCCCCACCGGCAGCGCAGCCCGCCACGGGCGCCGCCAGCGCCACCGCGGCGGCGGCCGCGACCACGCGCACCCGTGGTCTACGTCGACGTCCGGCCTCGTCAGGGTCGCTCATCACCCCTCCCCTCTGATCGGCCAACAGCCGGGGAGGGTCACCGTGCCCCGGCGCACGGCGAGACGGGCGGGACGGTGACCAGCCAGTTACCGACCCCGGACGTTTCGTGGCCCCATCACTGCCCGACCTGCGAAGTCGCGAAACATCGGAAGCCGGAGAGGCGATCAACCACGCCAAACGTGATGCATGCCACGATCGACACCGCCCGCTCCGGCTTCTGCCAGAATCCCGGAACCCGTCGCAGAGATCCGCCGTCCGCGACACACAGGCCGCGGCCGATGGTCAGGCTCTCCTCGCCGGAGACCCACAGGGCTGCCCGACGATGGGGCGACTCTCACGAGCGACCGGACAGCAACAGCAAGGAGCAAGCCGACTGTGACGATCACGATCACCAACTACCGGGAACTGTTCGCCAACATCCGGAAACGCCCCAGAATGTGGCTCATCCGCGATGACTTCGCCACCGTCGTAGCGTTCGTCGACGGCTGCAACGAGGCCAACGCGCGGAGCCTGCTGACCGGTTTCCAACCATGGCTCGTGACTCAGGCCGGCTGCCTCGACAACCACGTCTGGTGGAGCATCGTCGCCCACCTGACCGAACCCGCTGGGGCTAGAGACGTCGGCGACATGGACGCCGACCTCGACGCCCGCGCCGTCGAGACCCTTTTCGACCTACTCGATGAGTTCTTGGAGCTACGCGACGAGCGTGACGGCCTTAACCGCATCTTCGCCGCTCACGAGCAGTGGCGCCGTCTCCGCGAACAACCCGGGTGTAACGCCACCGAAACGACTTCTGCCGTCCAATGGCCCAGAGCCGCCAGCCGGATCAAGCTCGACATCCCCACGGGTGACAACCATCATTGAGACTCGTCCGGTGGGGCGCCCCTGGTCACCCCTCGCCGACGGCCTGCTAGCGATCGGATGTCCTCCCCTGGTGTCCAGTGGCGGCCGTCGTTCGCCGAGACGACTATCTAGTGCCCTTCAGGGTCAACGCCCAGCGACAGCTCGTGCCTGCCAATCGTCATCACGACGCGATGGTCGTCTCCCACCCGGTCATTATCCAGCGGTCGCAGTACGTAGCTGTACAGCCGACACCGCTGGCCGACACCCGGCTCTGCCCGACAATGACGGGGACGGGCACGCTACCCGGTCCCATCTGACGCTTGACAGTCGACCTTGGTGATCGACGAGACTGCGCATGCACGAAGACTGGGGAGGGTGCCTTGATCTCGACGGAGCTGCAACTCTTCGCGGACTACTACCAGGTCCACCTGTTCGATGACGGGTCCATGACCGATCTTGGGGACGCCTGGACCGAAGACGCCGTGCTCGACAACCTTGCCGTCGACAGGGACGCCATGGCGGTCGGCACTGCCGTCAACGTGAACGTGGCCGTGACCCTGGAGGTATTGGAGGCGGCGCCAGAGGACGACAGCGCGGTGTTCGACCACGTCGTGGAGGCAAGCCTGCAGATCTCCTCGGGTCGACTCGTCTTGATGGGCTGCACGGACTACGAGCCGGAGGCCGCACGCTTCGAGATAGCGCCGGGTCCGGTTCGGGTACGAGCCGCGAGAAGCAACCTGGCCGACGCAGAGCGTCGCGGCATCGATTCCGACGACGATCCGACGACCATGGAGCAACTTCGACTCCAGGTGTGGCCTGCCCCGCATGCTGACCCCGTTGTCATCAAGCGCTGGAAGCCGCTGTCGACATAGCTGAGAACGGGCCGCGCCGGCCCCATCAGTTATGCACTGCGCTGTCCGACGGACGTGTGTGATTCTGCTGAGGTGGAAGTCTGGGATCACGACGGCAAGCTCTACGAGGTCAACTCGTACTACAGCCTGCCCGACTACGCGTGGCAGTACGAGTTGGTCGGACTGACCGGAGCACCCGGAACCGGGCCGTACATCAGCGTCACGGTCCCGGACGCGACGCCGGAGGACGGGCCGTTCACACCGTTCCCGGCGGACGAAGTGACGTTCAGCGCTGATGGCGGCGATCTCCCCTGGCCCATCCTGCGCCGTTTCATGGATCTGGTTGAGTCGTCCGGCGATATCCTCCAGGCACCGCGGTGATGACGCGGGAGTCCGCATATCCAGCCCCGACAGGGGCGATGGTCTCTCAGGGGGTACAGGGCGAGTAGCCCGACCGGTGTGAGCAGAAGCCGTATCCGCTCTGATCGGTCACCGGCGCACCCGATAGCGCAGGTGGAGCACCCGGTTACCCTGAATCGCCACGTCCGGATCCTCCAACAGGTGCTGCGCGTCGACCGACCCGAAGTAGCGCTTGCCGGACCCGAACACGACGGGTACGACGTCCATGCGCACCTCGTCGACCAGGCCCGCGGCAAGCACCTGGCCACCGACGTCGCCAGCGGCGACCTCGACGACGCGGTCACCCGCAAGCTCCTGCGCCTTGGCCATGGCTGCCTTGACGCCGTCGACGAAGTGGAACGGCGCCTCGGGGTCCCAGCCCTCGGGCGCCGGCCGGTGCGTCACGACGACCACGTGGTCGACCCCGCCCGGAGGCGTCCCGTCCCAGCCGTCCGTCATGTCGAAGACGTGGCGGCCGACGACTGTCACCCCGATCTGGTCCCAGTACGGCCGGGTGTAGTCGTAGGACGTCTGCGACACCGTCAGCTGGCCGCTGGAGTCCAACGGGACGTCACCGCTGGACAACCAGTCGAACAGCGGTCCGGGCTGGTCATTCTCGTCCGCGACGAAGCCGTCCACCGACACCGAGCTGTACATGACCACCTTGCCCACGGAGCGCTCCTCTGCTTGGGATGCCCTCAAATTAACGTGCCGGGAGCTGTCGTTCTTGTAAGAAATCAATCGGCCGGCAGCGGCCAGCCGTCCAGCACGTGGCCGGGATGTTCGCGCAGGAACCGCCGCCGGACTTCGACGTACCGGGTCGGTGTGAGCCCGGTGAACGCCCGGAACTCGTGGCCGAAGTGGGCCTGGTCGAAGAAGCCCGCGCCACCGGCGAGGTCGCTCCAGTCGATCGGTTCGGCGGGATCGATCGCGAACACGGTGGCGGCGAAGCGGTAGGTGCGGGCCAGCCGCTTCGGCGTGACGCCGACCAGCTCCTTGAACCGCTGTGCCAGATGGGTGCTGCTGACACCGGCTGCCACGCTCAGGTCACCGATCGCCACCGCTCCGCCGGTCGCCGCGATGACGCCGCTCGTACGGCGGACCAGCCCCAGGCCGGCGGCCTCGCACAGCCGCCGCATCAGCTCCTCCTCCAGCAGCGTCAGCATCTCGTGCGGTCCGTCCGCCGTGGCCAGCCGGTCGCGCAGCTCAGCAACGGCGGGCCGGCCCCAGACCTGCTCCATCGTCACCGGCCGGTCACACAGCTCGACCGCGGGCATCGGCAGGAACGGCGCCAGCCCCCACGGCTTGACGTGCACGCCCACCGACCGGGTCCGGGGTGGGTAGCCGAACTCCAACGCGCGAGTGGGCGTCGTGACCACGCAGCCGTCGGCGTACTCGACCATCTCGATGTCGGTGCCGGCCCGGATCCGGAACGGCGCCCCGAGGTTGACGATGAGCAACGCCGCCGGCATCGGCGGCAGCGTCAGCCGGGCGTACGGCGGCGTGCCCTCCAGGTAGTAGAGGTCGTCGATCAGCCCGTCCAGCGGCGGTCGCGGCACTCTGGACACGTACTCCACGCCCACAGCATCGCAGGCGCCACCGACATCACCGAGGACACTGTGTCTGACAGCGGCGCGCCCTACCAGCGGTCCCGGCTGGAAACCGCGAGTGGCAATCACGGATGGGAGCCACCGGACAGGACCGGAAGGCGGCCGACGAGACCATGCCGCAATTGCTCGTGCGCCTGGCGCATCCCACCCTCATGATGGTCGAGTGATCGCGCGCTTCAAGGACCTCTGCCTCGACGCCTCCGACGCCCACCAGCTGGGCGCCTTCTGGGCCAGGGTGCTCGACGGCGAGCTGGTGGACGTCGGCGACGGCGACACCCGGATCGACAAACCGGGCGGCGTCGACGCCGAGTCGATCTGGGTCAACCGGGTGCCCGAGCCGCGTACGGTCAAGACCCGCGTCCACCTGGACCTGCAACTCACCGAGCCCCGCCCGGCGGCGCTGGAGGCGGCGGGCGCGCGGGTGGTGCGCGAGCCGGACGCGGAGATCCGCTGGTGGGTGCTGGCCGACCCGGACGGCAACCTGTTCTGCGCCTTCCCGCCCGGCACCGGGTCCCGGCCGGGCCCGATCGCGCTGGTCGTGGACACGGCCGACGCGCTCGCCCAGGCGACCTGGTGGGCGGGAGTGGTCGGTGGCAGGGTCGAGCCCAGCGAGGAGGGGCACGCCAGCCTGGTCGACGCCCACGGGTTCCCCTGGGACTACTGGATCTTCAATCCGGTGCCGGAGCGGAAGTCGGTCAAGAACCGGATGCACTGGGACGTGGACCTGACCGGTCCGGACCCGTCGGAGCTGGTCGCGGCCGGCGCGACGCTGCTGCGCGAGCCGGACGACGCGGTGAGCTGGTGGGTACTGGCCGATCCGGAGGGCAACGAGTTCTGCGCCTTCCCACCCCGTCCCACTCCGTGAGCGGCGAATCTACCCAGCGTGCGTCCGGTGCACTAGCGTTTTCCTAGCTCCGCCACCAGCGCGTACGCCGTCGACGTCGATACGCCTCCGGCCGACCCCTACCTGGTCCGATCGGTTGGTTATCGCGGGAACGCCCCCCGCCACCGCACCGGTTGGTCAGGATGTGCGCAACGAGGAGGTGCCGTCGTGCAGGACACCCGCGCTCTCGCCCTGACGTTCGAGGTGAGCGGCCTGCCACCGGTCAAAACCGAGGCGCTGTCCATCTTCGCCGCCGGACACCGGCAGGCGACGAGGGTCCGCGCCCTGCTCGAAGCGGCCTGCGCCGCGGCCCAGCACAGCGGCTGGACGCCGCTGACCGGGCCGGTCGAGGTGGACGTGGTCCTTCGCTGTCCACCCGGGCACCGCACCTCCGACGCGAGCACCCTGCTCGGCGGGGTGTGCGCGGTGCTGCAGAACAAGAAGCGGGTGGCGACCATCGGCCTGGCCCATCTCGGGGTTCTCGTGGACGTCGCCCTCTACGACGACGACCGGCAGATCCGTCGCCTGTCATACGCCGAGGAGCCGGCCGAGGACTTCTCGTACCAGGTGCGGGTGGCCGCCGTACCGAAGGTGGTTTGACCGTCGACCCCGGTGGGGTATCGCGGACGCCGACGAAGGGAGCGCCATGCAGGAGCCACACGTCACGCTCGACCCGCGCGGGCTCGACCCCGTGCAGCGGAAGCTGCGCGGCCCGCTCGAGGATCAGCTGACCTCGGCGCTCCAGGCGGCCACCGAACGGGTCCGGGCCGGCTACGCGGGTGAGCCCGTCGAGCAGGTGTGCCAGCGGCTGCTCGACGAGACCCGCTCCGGCCTGCACCCGGACATCGCCGCCGGCTTCAACCCGGACATGGACGAGTTCTGCCGCATCGCCGTGGCGATCGTGCGCGGCACGAACGCCTGACCACGGCGACCCGGGCTTCGATCAGAGGCGTACGTCGATGAGCAGCGGCACGTCCAGCTCACCGTCGAGCACCTCGGCGAGTACCGCCTTGTGCTCGGCGTCGATCGGGAACGGCGAGTCATGGAAGGCCCGCACGGCGGCGTCGTAGTCGGCGCACTCCACGACGTAGACGAACACCGGCCCGTCCGCCGTGCTGAGCAGGAAACCCTGCTCGTGGGTGACGCCCTCGGCGACGAAGGTCTCCCGGATCTCGTCGGAGCGGCGCATGCCCTCGGCGAGCCAGGCCTTGAGCTGGTCGACCTTGTCCGGGCGCACCCGCGACACCTTGGTCTTGATCATCGCTATCTCCCCCTGGTACCGGATTGCTGGCGATTGCCGGTCCCCGGCCCCGATGGGGGCGTTCCTGGGGTGGCCTGTCCCGCCCCGACCAGGCTAGATCAACAGGGTCGTCCTGCTCAGCGACTGTGAGAGAAGGCATCCGCCGACGTCCGTCCGCCATGCGGGACGAGCCAAGGGCCGGTCCCCGGCCGGCCCGGCCGGCGGCACCGCCCGCGATTGCCGCGTCCGGGCACGTCCGAGGACGAAGCGGCGGGCGGGAGGGTGGGCCACGCCTGGCTGCCGCCGAGAGCGGGACGGGTCAGGACCGGGTCCGCAACTCCCCGGTCCTGACCCCGGCCGTCAGGTGTGGTAGCGGAGATCGCCGAACCCGCGGGTTCCGCCCCAGCGCGGAGGGCATCTCCTGTTCACGAGCCACTTCCGCTGCCGACCGTGAACGGTTAGGGGTGCGGCCGTAGGTGGGCCGTTCAGCTCTCCTGGTTCGGGTTGGTGAGGGCCTCCCATTCCTCTGCGCTGGAAATCGTCTGCCCGGCCGGCAGGAAGAACGCCCGGCGCGGCGGATCGGCCACGGTGAAGGGCTTGAACTCCGGATCCGCGATCAACCGGTAGACGAACTCAGTGGTGGACATCTCGAAGCGGTGCCACGGCTGCAACGGGTCCTTCCGCGCGACCACCGGCCACCGCTCGGCTTCCACCGAGCGATCCGCCAGCCAGAAGTACTCGCCCTCGACCTGGTCTGAACCCAACGGATCAGTCCTGGCCCCTTGTCCGGCTCGTACAGCCCGTGCGGCGCGAGGAACTGCTCGATCATGTCGCCCGCGCGATTGTCCTCCCGGTACCTCCGCCAGGTGCCGAGCAGTGTCGTAACGCCGCGATCGTCGGTTGGCGGCAGGATGGTCAGGTACGCCGAGAACGAGCCCGCTCCGAAACGGCGACACAGCTCTTCGTAGTCGGCCGGCAGTGCCACTCCGAACTCGGATTCGACATCGCGCCAGTCACCACCGGACGGCTCCTGACGCCACCCGGTCGCGTCCACAATCCGGTCTGTCCAATTCAACGGCTGTTCCTCTGCGTCGAACGGCAGGTGGAGGAGGCGTAGAGACGGGTCAGGACCGGGTCCGCAACTCCCCGGTCCTGACCCCGGCCGTCCGGTGTGGTCGCGGACATCGTCGCGTCACCGCGCGGGTGTGGCACGACACCCACGGGGTTCGACACGACGAGCCGGCCCGCATGCACTCAGCTCCACGGTGCCCACATACCGGACGTCGGCGCGCCCCCGTCTCACCCCGAGCAGCCGTGGGCGCGGGGCTCAATCTAGGCAGGCGGCGAGGGACCGGACAAGCAGCGCCGGAGCCTGCGGGAGGGTGATTGATCTCAACGGGGAAAACCGGCATGTCCGCGTAACGGACGGCCCGCCGACGGCGCTGTTCCTGGTCGAGATGCCCCCGCGTCGGCGCGGGCGAGCGGGGCCGGCCGGCGGCTCAGAAGTGCCGCAGCAGGTCCGGGAAGGCGGCCAGGCGCAGCACGCCCGCGTCGGTGGGGTCCAGCTCCTCGTCCTCCAGGACCCAGGTGTTCTCGTTCGGGATGAAGACCGCGTTCAGGCCGGCCGCGCGGGCGGGCAGGATGTCCGAACGCGGGGAGTTGCCGATCATCCAGGCGTCGGCCGGGTCGAAGGCGTGCTCGCGGGTCAACCACCGGTAGGTGTCGACGTTCTTCTCCGGCACGATGTGCGCGGCCCGGAAGTGGTGCAGCAGCCCGGATGCGTCGAGCTTACGTTGCTGCTCCGTACGCTCCCCCTTGGTGAGCAGCAGCAGCTCGTGGCGGCCGGCCAGTTCGTCGAGCGCGTCGGCGACGCCGGGCATGAGTTCGACCTTGTGCTCGACCAGCGCCACGGCGAGGCGGTCGATCTCCCGCCGCTCGGCGTCGGTGGCCGGCCGCTCCCGCAACCGCTCCAGGCACTCCCCCAGGCTGCGCAGGAACACTTTGCTCCCGTAGCCGTGCACCACCGCGTTGGCCCGTTCGATGTCGTCGAGGATCGCCCGGATCTCCTGCCGGTCGAGGGTGGGGTGGTCGAGCCACGCGAGGAAGTCGTCGATGACGCGTTCGAACACGACGTTGTTCTCCCACAGCGTGTCGTCGGCGTCGAAGACCAGCACCTGCGCCTGCCGTCGAGCCATCGCGTCCACCGTCACGGCGTTGCCTCCTCATGTTCACGATCGCCGGGCGGATGCCGGCGTCAGAGCGCATTCCACTGCGCGACGGGGCGCCGGGGCAATCGATTACCGATCGGCTGTCCGCCCCGCATCGATGACCGCCAGGGGCCAGCGCAGCAGGTGGTCCGCGATGATGGTCTCCCGGTCCTCCTGCGCCTCGGGGCGCAGGCGACCGGCCCGGGTGAGCATCACCAGGCCGTGCAGCAGGCTCCAACCCACCTCGGCCAGGCTGTCCGGGTCGCGCCCCTGCGCCAGCGGGGCGAGCGCGGCGCGCAGCTCGACGAAGACGGCCCGTGGGGCCGCCGGCACGCCGTCGATGCCGAGAGTCAGATCCGGCGTCAGCACGAGCATCGCGTCGTAGACCTCCGGATTCGCGTACGCGAAGTCGAGGTAGGCCCCCACCACCGCCGGCCAGGCGCCCTCGGGACCGGGGACGGCGTCCGCGTGGGCCTCGGCCAGGTCGGCGGCCAGGTCGGCGAAGGCCCGCACCGCGACGGCGGCCAGCACCTCCTCCTGGTCGGCGAAGTGCCGGTAGAGCTCGGCGAGCTCCAGGTCGGCGCGCTCGGCCAGCCGGCGGGGGCTGACGGCGGCCCACCCTTCGGTTTCGGCGAGCCGGCGGGCCACCGCGACGATGGTGTCACGTACGGCCTGGTCGGCGTCCGTTTCGGGAGGTTCGGACACCTGCCCGATCGTAGTGATCCGTGACGGTATGCGGCCGGGCCGCGACGGATAGTCGACTCTTGCTGGACCCGCCGTCAGCGACGCAGGGTGAGGATCAGGTCGGCGACCAGCGCCGTCCAGCCGGTCTGGTGCCACGCGCCCAGCCCCGCTCCGTTGTCGCCGTGGAAGTACTCCGGGAAGGAGATCAGGTCCCGCCAGTCCGGGTGGGTCTGGAACAGCTGGGCCGCGCCGTAGATCGGACGCCGGCCCCAGCCGTCGCGGGTGAACAGCGCGATCAGGCGGGCGGACAGGTCGTCGGCGATCTCGTCGAGCGTCCGCTTCACCCCGGACCGGGTCGGGTACTCGATCTGCAGGTCGTCGCCGTAGAACGCCGCGTAGTCGCGCAGCGCGCTGACCAGCAGGAAGTTCGTCGGCATCCAGATCGGACCCCGCCAGTTCGAGTTGCCCCCGAACAGGCCGCTGGTCGACTCGGCCGGCTCGTAGCCGACGGCGAACTCCTGCCCGCCGAGCGTGACCGCGAACGGCTTGTCCAGATGAGCGCGGGACAGCGTCCGCAGGCCGTACTCGGAGAGGAACTCGTCGGTGTCGAGCATCCGGGCCAGCAGCCGCACCATCTGCTCCGGGCCGACCATGGACAGCAGCCGCTGCTGCCGGCCGTCCGGGCCCAACCGGCGGGTGCCGACGACGTCGGCGTACTCGGGCCGGTTGGTCAGGAACCAGCGCAGCCGGGCGCCCAACTCGGGCAGGTGGTGCAGCGTACGCGCGGTGAGCCGGGTGACCGCGGCCAGCGGCAGCAGCCCCACCACCGAGCGGACCTTCAGCGGCACCTTGGACCCGTCGGCCAGTCGCAGCACGTCGTAGAAGAACGCGTCCTCGTCGTCCCACAGCCCCTGCGAGTACGCGGCCGCGGCGATGTACGCGAAGTGTTCGAAGAACTTCGTGGCGGTGTCCACCCAGGTGCGGTCGTGCTCGGCCAGGACGATGGCGATGTCGAGCATGTTCAGCGCGTACATCGCCATCCAGCCGGTGCCGTCGGACTGCTCCAGCACACCGGCCACCGGCAGCGCCGCGGACCGGTCGAACGGCCCGACGTTGTCCAGCCCGAGGAAACCGCCCTCGAACACGTTGTTGCCGCCGGTGTCCTTGCGGTTGACCCACCAGGTGAAGTTGAGCAGCAGCTTGTGCATGACCCGGGCCAGGAACTCGTGGTCGCGACCGCCGTCGATCTCGAACACCTTCAGCGCCGCCCACGCGTGCACCGGCGGGTTCACGTCACCGAACGCCCACTCGTACGCCGGGATCTGCCCGTTGGGGTGCAGGTACCACTCGCGCAGCAGGAGCAGCAGTTGGGCCTTCGCGAACGCCGGGTCGACGCGGGCGATGCTCACGCAGTGGAACGCGAGGTCCCACGCCGCGTACCACGGGTACTCCCACGGATCCGGCATCGAGATGACGTCGAAGCTGGTCATGTGCCACCAGTGGCTGTTGCGCCCGTGCCGGCGTCCGGCCGGCGGCGGCGTCGAGCCCGGATCGCCCTCCAGCCACCGCTTGACGTCGAAGTGGTAGAACTGCTTGCCCCACATCAGCCCGGCGATCGCCTGCCGCGCCACCAGCGCCTCGTCGGTGGTGGCGGCGGCCGGGATGATCCCGGCGAAGAACCGGTTGGCCTCGGCCCGGCGGGCCCACACCACCGCGTCGAACCCGTCGCCCAGGTCGGCGGGCGGCGGCGGACCGGCCGCCGGCGGCGGGGCGGTCCGGGTGAGCCGCAACCTGATCTGCCGCTGCCCGCCCGCCGGCACGTCCAGCACGTAGTGCAACGCCCCCTTGGTGCCCTCCCGGTCCGGGTTGACCGTGGGCGCGCCGTTGACCACGTGGTCGTTGATCCCGTCCTTCGGGTACGGCGACCGGCCGGGCAGGCCCCACAGCCGCTCGGCGTTGGTGTCGTTGTCGCACAGCAGCGGGGTCGGCGTCCCCTCCCCCTCCAGCAGCACCTGGCCGAGCACCCAGTGCTCCCCGACCAGCCGGGAGCCCTCACCCACCAGCCGGGGCACCCGGTCGGCGCCGGGCAGCCCCCACGCCCAGGTGTTGCGGAACCAGAGGGTGGGCAGCACGTGCAGCGTCGCCGCCCGGTCACCCCGGTTGGCGACGGTCACCACGATGCACAGGTCCGTCGGGGACGCCTTCGCGTAGTCGACGGTGACCGCCCAGTACCGGTCGTCGTCGAAGATCCCGGTGTCCACCAGCTCGTACTCGGTGTCGTCGCGGCCGCGCAGCGCGTTCACCGCGACGAGCTCGTCGTACGGGAAGGCAGCCTGCGGGTAGTGGTAGCGCCACCGCATCCAGGAGTGCGTCGGGGTGGAGTCCTCGTACCACCAGTACTCCTTGACGTCCTCCCCGTGGTTGCCGCCGTCGCCGCCGAGGCCGAACATCCGCTCCTTGAGGATCGGGTCGACCCCGTTCCACAGCGCCAGGGCGAAACAGAACGTCTGCCGGTCGTCACAGACGCCGGCCATCCCGTCCTCGTTCCATCGGTACGCTCGGGACCGCGCGTGATCGTGCGGGAAGTAGTCCCAGGCCGTACCGTGCTCGCTGTAGTCCTCCCGTACCGTTCCCCAGGCCCGTTCGGACAGATAGGGACCCCATGCGCGCCAGTCCTGCTCCCCGGAGTCGGCCTGGGCCAGCCGGATCCGCTCGGCGTCGGGAGCCGATGCGTCGGAGGACGAACGATCAGTGATCATCTGCACATCTTGGACGCCGCCCGGGGACTTGACCACAGCGGCCATTCTCGTCGTGGTGTGTGGCACGCCGCGCCCGGTGGAGGAAAGTTGATCGACGTGAGCTTCGGCCCGCAGGTCTGCACCGAGCTGACCAGCGGCGCGACACGCGAGTGGCTGGTGACCGACGGCCTCGGCGGCTACGCCATGGGCACGGTCAGCGGGCTGCGCACCCGCCGCTACCACGGGCTGCTGGTGGTCGCCGGCGACACGCCCGCCTCCCGAAAGGTGGGACTGGTCAGTCTCGACCCGGCCGTGACGCTCCCCTCCGGCGCCCGCGTCCGTCTCGGCGCGCACGAGTGGGCCTCCGGCGACGTCGACCCGCGCGGCTTCGAACTGCTGGAGCGGTTCACGCTCGTCGACGGCGTGCCGCGGTGGCGGTGGCGCATCGGCGATGTGGTGATCGAACGCGAGGTGGCCATGCTGCCCGGCCGCTCCTGCGTGGCGGTGGTGCACCGGCTGGTCTCCGGCGGCCCGGTCCGCCTCGACCTCTCCGCGGCCTGCACCTGGCGCGACGCGCACGGCGAGCGACGCGCCGACGGCCCGATCCCCCGCGTCGAGCAGGTGGCCGGCGGCGCGCTCGTGGAGGGCGCCTACCGCCTCGCCGGCCCGGGCTGGACGCCCGATGGCCAGTGGTGGCTCGACGTGCACCACCGCGAGGAGGCCGCCCGCGGCCTGCACCCGCGCGAGGACCTGTGGTGCGCGGGCCGCTTCTCCGACACCCTGCACCGCCCCGGCGACACCGTCTCCGTGCTGGCCTGGAAGCACGACGCGAACCCGGAGCCGCCCCCGGCGACCGAGGTCGTCGCCCTGGCCCGGCGACGCAACCGGCAGGTGGTGGCCACCGCGAAGCCCGCCGACGACGTGCAGGCCACCCTGGCACTGGCCGCCGACGCGTTCGTGGTCCGCACCGCGGAGTCACCCGTCGACGTGGTCGCCGGCTACCCGTGGTTCGGCACCTGGTCCCGCGACACGATGATCTCCTACGAGGGCCTGTTCCTCTGCACCAACCGGGCCGACCTCGGCCGGGAGCTGCTGCGCTCGTACGCGGCGACGCTGTCGCAGGGGATGCTCGCGAACACCGCCGACACCGGCCGGGTGGAGTACAACACCGTCGACGGGACGCTGTGGTTCCTGCACGCCGTGAGTCGGCACGTGACCGTCACCGGCGACACCGACCTCGGCGACGAACTGCTGCCGGCGCTGCACGCGGTCATCGACGCGCACCGGGCCGGCACCCGCTACGGCATCGGCGTCGACCCGGCCGACGGGCTGCTCACCCAGGGCGCCCCGGAGACCGCGCTGACGTGGATGGACGCCCGCGTCTACGGGGTGCCGGTCACGCCACGCACCGGCAAGCCGGTCGAGGTCAACGCCCTGTGGATCAACGGGCTGGCCGGGGTCGCCGAGCTGACCGAGCTGGCGGGGCGGGACGCGAGCGGGCTGTGGCGGGCGCACCGGCAGGCCACCGACTCGTTCCGCCGGCGCTACCCGGCTCCGGGCGGCTGGCTGCACGACGTGCTGGACGCGCCCGCGCCCGCCTACCCGCTGGGCGGGTCCGCGCACCACGACGACGACTCGCTGCGCCCCAACCAGCTGCTCGCCTGGTCCCTCCCGTACGCCCCGCTGGAGCCGGACGAGGCGACCCTGCGCCGCGTCGCCGGCGCGCTGCTCACCCCGCTCGGGCCACGCAGCCTCGCGCCCGACGCGCCGGAGTTCGTCGGCCGGCACCGGGGTGGGCCGGCCGAGCGCGACGGCGGTTACCACCAGGGCACGGTCTGGCCGTGGCTGTTCGGGCCGTTCGTGGACGCCTGCCGCCGGGCGAAGGTGCCGGTCGACGAGGCGTTCGTCGGCCTCGACGCGCACCTGACCGAGTACGGCCTGGGATCGGTCAGCGAGACCGCCGACGGGCTTCCGCCGCACGGCGCGACGGGCTGCCCGTTCCAGGCGTGGTCGGTCGCCGAACTGCTCCGGGCGCACCGAGCCGGCCGGTAGCGCTTTACACGACCGCAACGGTCGTGTCTCCGCTGGTTATCCCCGTCGCGGCAGGATGGGTGCCGATCCAGCCGCGACGACGGACACCAGCGAGGGTGTCGGCCGCCGCGCGCCCGGAGGACAACTCAAAGGGGGCCGCATGTCACCTGACGCCGACGTGATCGACATCCTCCCCACCCGGCACCAGCGGGTGCTCATCCTGTCGTGGGAATATCCGCCGGTGCTCGTCGGCGGGCTCGGACGCCACGTCCACGCCCTCTCCGTCGCCCTCGCCGCCGCCGGCCACGACGTCACCGTCGTCACCCGCCACGCCGACGGCGCACCCCTGGAGGAATACGCCGACGGCGTCCGCATCATCCGCGCCGCCGAAGACCCCGTCACCTTCCCCCTCGCCACCAACAGCCTCCTGGCCTGGACCATGGCCTTCAACCACACCCTCACCCGCGCCGCCCTCCGCGCCACCGACACCGCCGACTACGACCTCATCCACGCCCACGACTGGCTCGTCGCCCACACCGCGGTCACCCTCGCCGAGCACCTCGACCTGCCCCTGGTCACCACCATCCACGCCACCGAAGCCGGCCGACACCAGGGCTGGCTCCCCGACGAGATGAACCGCACCATCCACGGCGTCGAACACTGGCTCAGCAACGCCTCGGCCCGGGTGATCACCTGTTCCGGCTACATGAGCGAGCAGGTCACCACGCTGTTCGACGTGCCGGGCGGGCAGGTCGACGTGGTGCCCAACGGCGTCGACGACCGGGCCTGGCGGGCCCGGCCCCGCGCGGTGGCAGCCGCCCGGGCCCGCTTCGCCGGCGACGGCCCGCTGGTCGGCTACGCCGGCCGGCTGGTCTACGAGAAGGGCGTGCAGCACCTCGTCCACGCCGTGCCGTACCTGCGGCGGCGGCACCCCGGGCTGCGCGTGGTGATCGCCGGCGACGGCCCCTACCGCGGTGAGCTGGAGGCGGAGGCGCGCCGGCTCGCACTCGGGTCGACCGTGCGGTTCACCGGTTTCCTCGACACCACGCACCTGCCGGCGATGCTGGGCGCCACCGACGCGACCGTGGTGCCCAGTCTCTACGAGCCGTTCGGGATGGTCGCCCTGGAGGCGGCCGCCGCCGGCGCGCCGCTCGCCGTGGCCAGCACCGGCGGCCTGGCCGAGATCGTCGAGCCCGGTGTCACCGGGGTGACCTTCCCGCACAGCGACCCCGACGCCCTCGGCGAGGCCGTCGACCAGCTCCTCGGCGACGAGGTGTTCGCCCGGCGGGTGGCCCGGCGGGCCCGGACCATGGTCGGCGAGCGGTACGGCTGGGCCACCATCGCCGCCCGCACGGCGGCCTGCTACGCCGCCGCCCGCCGTGAGCACGGGCCGCTGCAGGCCCGACGCGCCGCCGCCCGGCTCGCCGGTGGCCGTCCGGCCCTCACGATCCCGGAGGGAAACCTGCTTTTCACTGGCGGTGCGGCCTGCTGAGCGAGGCGTACGACCGATAGGTCATCCCCGATCCGCTGGCTATCGTGTACGTCGACGGCGGCTGAGGAGGATGCGGCAGGTGCTGATCGCTGGTCGGTACCGGCTGCTCGACCTGGTGGGCCGCGGCGGCATGGGCCGGGTGTGGCGGGCCCGCGACGAGATGCTGCACCGCGACGTCGCGGTCAAGCAGGTCGTCCCGCCGTCCTGGCTGGCCGACGATGAACGCGCCGAACTGCGCTCCCGCACCCTGCGTGAGGCGCGGACGGCCGCGCGCCTCAACCACCCGAACGTGGTCCGGCTCTACGACGTGGTCCAGGTCGACGGCGATCCGTGGATCGTCATGGAGTACGTGCCGTCGCGCACCCTGCAGGACGTGCTGGACGGCGAGGGGCCGCTCGACCCGCGCCGGGCGGCCCGCATCGGGCTCGCCGTGCTCGCCGCGCTGCGCGCCGCGCACACCGCCGGGGTGCTGCACCGCGACGTGAAGCCGCAGAACGTGCTCGTGGCGTACGACGGGCGGGTGCTGCTCACCGACTTCGGCCTGGCCACCTTCGACGGTGGCGACGGCGTGATGACCCGCCCGGGCCTGGTGCTCGGCTCCCCGCAGTACGTCTCCCCGGAGCGCGCCGCCGAGGGCGTGTCCAGCGTGGAGGCCGACCTGTGGTCGCTGGGCGCGACCCTGCACGCCGCGGTGGAGGGCCGCTCCCCGTACGCCCGCAGCACCGCCATGGCCACCCTGACCGCGCTGGCGACCGCGCCACCGGACCCGGCGCCGCACGCGGGTCCACTGGAACCGGTGCTCACCGGGCTGCTGCGCCGGGAGCCGGGTGACCGCGTCGGCCACGACGAGGCCCGGCGCCGACTCACGGCCGCGGCGGCGGCCCCGCCGGGTGATGGCCTGGTGGCCGCCCCGACGGTGGACAGGCCGGCGGCACCCGACGCGGGCGGGCGCGGCACCGGGCAGGCCGCCCCGGCCGGCGTCGCGGCGCCGGAGTCGACCGGTCCGGCGGGCGGCGCACCGCCGCCGCCGGTCGACGGGCCGCCGCCCAGCGGTGGTTCCGGGTCGACCGCCCGCACGACGGCCGGCACCGACACCGGACGAGCGATCCGATCGTGGAACGGACGCCTGGCTCGGCGGGTGGGTCTGGTCTCCACCGCCCTGCTCGTGGCCGCCGCGGCCGGGATCGGCACCGCGCTCACCGTGACCGGCGACGGCCCCGACGCGGACCAGGCGGGATCGCGCGCCACCGGTCAGCCGACGGACCGGTGGGGGCAGCCGCCCGAGCGGCCCTACGGGGAACCCGGCGGTCCGGGTGGCCCTCGCCCGGGTGAGCCTCCCGGCCCACGGCCCGGGGGTCGGGACGTCCCCCCACCGCCGTTCCCGTGCGTCCGCCCGGACATCTGGGGCGAGCCGGTCCCGGCCGGCACCCCGGCGCCCGGCGAGCGGTTCCGACCACCGCGCGGGTGGAGCTGGTACGGCGACGCGATGGGATTCCGGCTGGCCCTGCCCGCCGGCTGGCGTTATTCCCGCGAAGGTGGGGTCACGTGCTTCCAGGACCCGTCGACCGGCCGGGCGCTGAGTGTCACCGGCCCGCACTCCGGCGACCCGAACGAGCGGCTGCGCGGGGTACGCGACCGTGCCTCCGAGATCGGCGCGCTGCCCGACTACCACGAGGTGCGCCTGGGACCGGTCGACGGCGACACGGCATGGGAGGCCCGCTGGACCACTCCCCACGGCACCCGCCAGCACGCCGAGCTGCGAGTGCCCGCCAGGCCACCGGAGGCCGCCCGGTGGACCCTGGGCTGGATCACCGCCGATCCCGACTGGACGGCCGCCCGGCGGGACTGGTCGACCCTGCGCGCCAGCTTCCGCCCGCCGGGCTGACCGTCCACGACGGATGAGAAACCCCCCGGCGGTAGCTATGGTGTAACCGGGGGTGACCGAGGGGGAGCGCGGTGCGCGAGCTGCTGATCGCGGGCCGGTACCGGCTGCTGGAGCTGGTCGGCACCGGCGGCATGGGCCGGGTCTGGCTGGCCCGCGACGAGATGCTCCACCGCGACGTCGCGGTCAAGGAGGTCGTGCTCCCCACCTGGCTGGCCCGGGCCGAGCGCGACGACCTCCGGCAGCGCACCCTCCGGGAGGCGCGCACCGCCGCCCGGCTCAACCACCCCAACGTCGTCCGCATCTACGACGTCGTCCACGACCGCGACAGTCCGTGGATCGTGATGGAGTACGTGGAGTCTCGCTCGGTGCAGCAACTCGTGGCCGACGAGGGGCCACTGTCTCCGTCGCGCACCGCGCGGATCGGGCTCGCCGTGCTCGCCGCGCTGCGCGCCGCACACGCCGCCGGCGTCCTGCACCGGGACGTGAAACCGCACAACGTGCTGGTCGCGCCGGACGGGCGGGTCGTGCTGACCGACTTCGGCCTGGCCACCTTCGCGGGTGGGGACGGAGGCATGACCGGCCCGGGCATGGTGCTCGGGTCACCGCACTTCGTGGCCCCCGAACGTGCCCGCGATGGCGTCTCCGACGTCCGCACCGACCTCTGGTCGCTCGGCGCCACGCTCTACGCGGCCGTGGAGGGGCAGCCCCCGTACGCGCGCCCCAACGCGATGGCGACGCTCACCGCGCTGGCCACCGAGCCACCGGACCCGATGCTGCGGGCCGGGCCGCTGCGTCCCGTGCTCGCCGGCCTGTTGCAGCGCGACCCGTGGCGACGGCTCACCGCCGTCGAGGCCGAGCCGCTGCTGCGCGCCGTCGCGACCACGCCGGACCAGGCCACGAGCCCACCTCGCCGCGACACGGCTCGGGCGGACGACCGGGCCGGGACCGACACCGACGATGGCGATCGCCGGGACGCCCGCGCACCGGGTGCACCGGAGGCCGGGGTGCCCCGGCCGGCGCAGCGTCTCGCGTCCGAAGCGACGCAACCGCCGAGGCCGGCACGGCCGGCGTCCGACCTGGACCGGGTGGGGGCGGCCCGCCGGCTCCGGCGCCGCCGTCGACGCCTCGGCGTCGCCGCGGTCACGGTGGCCGCGGGGCTGCTCGTGGCGCTCGGCGCGGCCACGCTGGCCGACCGGGGCCGCTCCGGGTCACCGCCGTCCGGTGTCGGCGGCGGAGCGACCGGCGTCCGGCCGGCCGCCTTCGCGTGCGCCACCCCGGCGCCACCGGCCGCCGACCCGGTGCCGTCGGTGCCGCCGCCACCCGGCGCGCGGTTCCGCCTGGTGCCCGGCTGGACCTGGTACACCTCGGAGAGCGGTTTCCGCATCGCCGCGCCGATCTCCTGGCTGCAGTGGACCGAGGACGCCGTCACCTGCTTCCGCGAGCCGGGCGGCGCCCGGGTGCTCAGCGTCGAGGCGAGCGCCCGCCGCGCCGACCCGGTGGCCTGGTGGCGGGCCGAGGAGCGGCGACTCACCGGCGACGGGGCGCTGCCGGGTTACCACAAGGTGGACATCGCGCCGATGGACATCTTCGACGGCGGCGCGGTCTGGGAGTGCGGCTGGCTCAACGCCGCCGGAGAGCGGGTGCACACGGCGCGGTTGCTGGCGAACACGTCGGCGGAGCGCGCGTACACCGTCTCATGGTTGACAAAAGAGTTCGACTGGCAGGTCAACGCGACATACTTCGCAATGATCCGGCAGAGCTTCACCCCTGCGGTCTGACGACGCTCCTGAGTGGACCGTCCGGGCGATTGCCCCACCGGCCCCGGCTCTGACTAAAGTGATCTCGCTCTGGCGCTCAAGATCCTGGGGAAGGTGAGCCGACAATGATGGGACCCTCGCACGCGCTGTCCGGCGCGGCGGTGTGGTTGGCCGGATCCTGGGCTCTGGACCAGTTCGCGGACTATCACCAGTCACCGCTGGCGCTCGCGGTCGGCACCGCCGTCTGCGCCGGTGGGGCGCTCTTCCCCGACCTCGACCTGTCCGGCAAGGTCACCCGCAACCAGGGGGGCGCGACCGTCGCCCGCACGTTCGGGGTGGTCAGCCTCTTCTTCGCCGAGGTGATGGAGAAGATCTCCCTCGGCGTCTACTACATGACGAAGCTGAGCAAGGACCCGAAGCGCAACAACGGCCACCGGACGCTGACCCACACCATCCCGTTCACCGTGCTGGTCGGCTGGGGCACCACCGCCCTGTGCGCCGCGTACGGCAAGTGGGCCGTCATCGGCATCCTCTTCTTCATGATCGGGTTGGCGCTGCGGGGCCTCTTCGACCGCTGGGCCGAGCGGGCCGGCTGGGTGATCGTCACCCTTGTCTCGCTCGCCGCGGCCTGGTTCACCTGGGCGAACCTGCCGGGTGGGCGGGGCTATCCGATGATCGGCGTCGCCATGGGGGTGGGCTGTTTCGTGCACATCCTCGGCGACATGATCACCCGGGCCGGGGTGCCGATCCTCTGGCCGATCCCGATCAAGCGCCGCATGTGGACGATGATCGGCCTGCCGAACAGCATCGCGCTGCGTACCGGCAGCAAGGCCGAGGTGGTCGTGCTGCGCGCCGCGCTGACCGTCGTCGCGCTGCTCGCCGCGGCCGGGCTGGTGGCCCGGCCCGTGCTGCAGAAGTTCGACATCGAGATATGACCGACCCGGCCGGTCGCGACGCCGGCCCACTCGACCCCGCCCGTGGCGCGGGGGTGAGCTTCCCGGGCAACCGCGGCCTCGCCGAGGGCGACGCCGCGGTTCCCGCATTCTGGCGCGGCCTGGGCCTGCCGGGCCTCGCGGACGTGCACGTGCACTTCCTGCCGCCCCGACTGCTGCGCCGGATATGGGCGTACTTCGACGCGGCGGGCCCACTGGTCGGCACCGAGTGGCCGATCCGGTACCGGTGGAGCGACGCCGAGCGGGTCGCGTACCTGGGGCGGCTCGGGGTGCGGGCCTTCAGCGCGCTGGCCTACCCGCACCGGCCGGGGATGGCCGCCGACCTGAACCGGTGGACACTCGACTTCGCCCGGAACACGCCCGGCTGCCTGCCCTCGGCGACGTTCTTCCCCGAGCCGGACGCGTCCGGCTACGTGGCCGAGGCGCTGGCCGCCGGGGCCCGGGTGTTCAAGGTCCACGTCCAGGTCGGCGGGTTCCCGCCCACCGACGAGGCCCTCGACGCCGTCTGGGGGCTGCTCGCCGACGCCGGGGTGCCGGTCGTGGTGCACGCCGGGCACGCGCCGGTGGGCACCGCGCACACCGGGCCGGAGCCGTTCGCCGCCGTGCTCGCCCGGCATCCCGCCCTGCGCGCGGTGGTCGCCCACCTCGGCGCGCCGGACTACCGCGCGTTCCTGGACCTCGCCGAGGCGTACGAGGGGGTGCGGCTGGACACCACGATGGCGTTCACCCCGTTCCTCGACCGACTCGTGCCCTTCCCTGACGACGAGCGGCCGCGGCTGCGGGAGCTGGGGCTGGCGGGCAAGGTGCTGCTGGGCAGCGACTTCCCGAACATCCCCTACCCGTACGCCGACCAGCTCGCCGGCCTGGCCCGGCTCGACCTCGGCGACGACTGGCTGCGGGCGGTCTGCTGGGGCAACGCCGCCGCCCTGTTCGACCTGGCCTGACCGCAGCCCTGTCCCTGGCCCGGTTCAGTGCCAGTCGCTGATCGGGACGTCCCGTGGTGACGGCGCGCCCGCACCGGTCTCCACCAGGGACTTGAGGCTCAGCAGGTAGGACGCCCATTTCGTGCTGCAGTGGTGCATGAACTCGACCGGCTCCCGCCAGCCCTGGTGCCGGAACAGCACGATCGTGTAGTCGCCGGCCTGACGCAGGTCCCAGTCGACCGTGGTCCCCATCCACTCCTCGGGGCCGTCGACCACCCGCCACACCACGCGCTCGGGCGGCCGCAGGTCGACGACCTCCATGTCGAAGCCGCCGGGCAGGAACCGGAACTCAAGGACGCCGCCGACGTCGCCGCTGCCCTTCGTGTCGTCGGTCCACCAGCCGGCGAGGCCCTCCACGGTCGTCAGCGCGTCGTAGACCTTCTGCGGCGTGGGGGTCTTGACCCCCACGCGGTGCAAGATGTCCATCTCTCTGCTCTCCTCGGTCTCGTTTGGTCTGGTCGTCAGTCCTGTCGGTTGCGCTGGATGGCCTCCGCGATCCGCTTGATCCGCTGGAGCCGGGCGTCCCACGCCGCCCCGACCGTCGACAGTTGGGCCACTGCCCGGGCGAGCTGCGCCTCGTCCACCCGGTACCGCTTCTCCCGGCCGGCGGGCGCCGGCCGCACGAGGCCGACCCGGTCCAGAACGGCGAGGTGCTTGGCCACGGCCTGACGGGTGACGGGCATCTGCTGGCTCAGACCGGTGGCGGTGCCCTCGCCCTCGACGAGCAGCAGGTCGAGCATCCGACGCCGGGTCGGGTCGCCGATCGCGGACCACAGGTCGTCGTCGATCCGGTCGGCCGCCACCGTGCTCACGGCCGCACCCCGAGCGTGGCGGCGTACGGCGCCAGCCGCGGGAGGTAGAAGTCCCAGCCGCTGACGTGGTCCCGGTACTGCTGCTCCAGGACGGCGATCTCCCAGCCCATCTCGCGGAAGCCGGTCTCGGTCATGCGGAGCAGCGTCCCGCCGCGGGACGGGGTCAGCTCGAAGGTGACCAGCAGCGAGTTGCCCTCCACGGCGGCCTCGCCGGCGGGGTGTGTCCACCGGAACGAGAAGCTGCGGGGTGGTCGCGCGTCGACGACGGTGAAGGAGACGATCGCTCCCTCGGCGTCGGGGTCGCCGAAGACGATCTCTCCGGTCGACCCGGGTGTCGGGTCGTACCGGGCGTCGTCCGGCCACCACTGCTTGAGGTGGTCGGGGCTGCTCACCACCTCGAAGACGACCTCGGGTGGCGCCTCGACCCAGATCTCGCGCTCGATGGTCCCGAACTCCATGACACCCTCCTGCAACCTTTGGTTGCGGGAAACGTTACCCGGGGCAGACCCGCACGCGCAACCAGAAGTTGCATGTCCGACTTGGCGATCCCGCCGGGCGGGCACCTCACGATCGGTGCCGGACGGACACCACCGGAGCCTCGGAGTACTCCGGATTTCTGTTTGACATCGGCTATTGACGCCCCCGTAACACGTGACCTACGGTTCGTCGAAACGGTTAGTCGAAGCGTTTCGACAGCCGGTGTTGAGCGTGACCAAAGGAGGTGCGCGGTGGCAACGATGCACGACGTCGCCCGCCTCGCCCGGGTCTCGGTCAGCACCGTGTCGTACGTGCTCACCGGCACCCGCCCCATCTCCCAGGCCACCCGCGACAAGGTCCTCGCGGCCATGGCCGAGCTCGACTACCAGCCCAACGCGATGGCCCGCGGCCTGGCCAGCCGCCGCAGCCGCATCGTCGGCCTGCTTATGCCGATGGACGAGCGCGGGCTGGGCGCCACCGAGACCGCCTTCGTGACCGGGGCCGCCGCCGCGGCCAGCGCCGCCGGCTACCACCTGGTGCTCTCCCCCGTCGGGGTCGGCGACGTCGACGACCTGCGCCGGCTGGCTAGTCAGCGCATGCTCGACGGCGCGGTGCTCATGGAGGTGCAGGTCAGCGACGCACGCGTGGGCGCCCTGCAGGAGGCCGGCGTGCCGCTGGTGCTCATCGGCCGCACCGGCGACACCAGCGACCTGTCCTACGTCGACATCGACTTCGATCAGACCGTCCGCGAGGCCGTCGCCCACCTGGTCGGCCTCGGGCACCGCCGGATCGTCTACGTCAACCACTCGGCCGCCACCATCGAGGCCGGCTACGGTCCGGCCGTACGCACCCGCGAGGCCTTCGTCGCGGCGATGGCCGGCCACGGCCTGGAACCGCTCATGATCCCCGCCGAGGACAGCGCCGCCGGTGGGCGCGCCGCGCTGGCCGCGGCGCTGGCCCGCACGCCGGACCTGACCGCCGTGCTGGTCATGAACGAAAGTGCGATCTTCGGGATCCTCGGCGAGCTGACCACCCGGGGCCTACGGGTGCCCGACGACGTCTCGGTGGTCTCGATGGTCACCTCGCCGCAGGTCGCCGAGCTGGCCACGCCCGCCCTGACCGCGATGACCTCACCCGGCTCGGCGCTCGGCCGGATGGCGGTCGAGGCGCTGCTGCGCCACCTGGAGGGGGCCGGCGAACAACACCAGCAGCTGCTGCCGTGCGCGCTGGAGATCCGCGGCTCGACCGGCCCGGCGTCCACCGCACCGGCCGGCACCGATGACCTGACCGACCACATCCCGGCGGCCCGCACCGGCCGCCACCGCATCGACCCGACCGGCTCCGGCCCGCCGGGCACGTGACAAAGCGCCCGTCGCCGCGCTGCAACGCGACGACGGGCAGGTAAGTACCGGCTCGATACTCACCAGGAGGATAGCAATGAGGCGTATCCGCAAGCTGGTCGTCGCGGTCGCGCTGGCCGCGACGGCGGCCACCACGGTGGCCGCCTGCGGCGGCGGCGAGGGCGGCGACGGTAGCGACGCCAAAACCCTCAAGCTCTGGCACTACGAGAGCGCGAACAGCGCGATGGGCATCGCCTGGGACCGGGCGATCCAGATCTTCAAGGACGAGCACCCGGGCGTCGAGGTGCAGTTCGAGCGCAAGGCGTTCGAGCAGATCCAGCAGAACGCCGGCATGATCATCAACTCGTCCGAGGGCCCGGACGTCATGGAGTACAACAAGGGCAACGCGACCGCCGGCCTGCTCTCCTCCCAGGGCCTGCTCACCGACCTGAGCGAGGAGGCCACCAAGCGCGGCTGGGACAAGGCGCTCAGCCCCAGCCTGCAGACCACCGCCCGCTACAGCGACAAGGGCGTGATGGGCTCGGGCAACTGGTACGGCGTGCCGAACTACGGCGAGTACGTGACGGTCTACTACAACAAGGACCTCTTCGACCGGTACGGCGTCAAGGTGCCGACCACAATGGCCGAGTTCACCGCCGCCATGGACACCTTCGTCGGCAAGGGCGTCACGCCGCTGGCCGAGGCCGGCGCCGAATACCCGGCCGGGCAGCTGTTCTACCAGCTCGCCCTCGCCAAGGCCGACCGCCAGTTCGTCAACAACTACCAGCTCTACCAGAACCCGGTGGACTTCCACGCCGACCCGCTGAAGTACGGCGCGGACACCTTCGCCGACTGGGTGCGCAAGGGTTACGTCGCCAAGGACTCGGCGAGCCTGAAGGCCGAGGACATGGGCACCGCGTTCATCTCCGGCAAGGCGCCGATGATCGTCTCCGGCAGCTGGTGGTACGGCCGCTTCAAGAGCGAGGCCAAGTTCAACTGGGACACCTTCCTCTTCCCCGGCAACACCCTCCAGGCCGGCTCGTCCGGCAACCTGTGGGTCGTGCCCGCGAACAGCAAGGCCAAGTCCCTGGCGTACGACTTCGTCGACATCACCCTGCGCCCGGAGATCCAGGCGCTGATCGGCAACAACGGCGGCGTCCCGGTCGCCGCCGACGCGTCGAAGATCACCGACCCGAAGGACCGCAAGCTGATCGAGAACTTCAACACGATCAGCCAGCAGGACGGTCTGGCCTTCTACCCGGACTGGCCCGTGCCCGGCTACTACGACGTGCTGGTCTCCGGCTTCCAGGGCCTGATCAACGGCTCCAAGACCCCGGAACAGGTGCTCGACACGATCGCCAAGCCGTACGCGGACGGCGTCAAGGAGATCACCGGCAAGTGACACGGCCAGCGGCGGGCGCGCCCGGTCACCGCCGGCGCGCCCGCCCCGCCGGGAAGGATCTCCCATGGCACTCCCCGAGACCGTGGCCGGCCCGGAACGGACCGCCACGCCACCCGCCCCGACCGCGACCCGCCGCGCACGCCGCGCACGCCGCGGCCGTGGCGCCGGGTACTGGCTCTACCTGCTGCCCGGCGCGGTGCTGTTCCTGCTCGTCATCGGCGCACCGCTGGTCGGCACCGTCTACCTCTCCCTGACCAAGTGGTCCGGCATCGGCGACCCGACCTTCGTCGGCCTGGACAACTACCGCAACCTCATGCAGGACGAGGTGTTCTGGACCTCGTTCAAGAACACTCTCGCGATGATCGTCGCCATGGTGGTCGTGCCCACCGTGGTCGGGCTGGTGCTCGCCGCCGTGCTCTTCGACGTCATCGGCCGGCGGTTCCGCCCGCGTACCGCCGCGGCCCTGCGCGCCGCCTTCTACCTGCCGCAGGTGCTGCCGGTCGTCGTGGCCGGCATCGTCTGGGGCTGGATCCTGCGCCCCGACGGCGCGTTCAACGGGCTGCTCGACGCGGTCGGTCTCGGCGCGCTGCGTCACGACTGGCTCGGCGACCCCGACACCGCGATGCCCAGCGTCATGGCGGTGATGATCTGGGTCCAGATCGGCTACCCCGTCGTCGTGTTCATGGCGGCGCTGCAGCGCATCGACCCCGAACTGTACGAGGCGGCCGAGGTCGACGGCGCCGGCTGGTTGCACCGGTTCCGGGCCATCACCCTGGCCCAGATCCGGCCGGAGACCTTCGTGGTGGCGCTGACCTGCACGATCGCCGCGCTGAAGGTGTTCGGACCGGTGTTCGCGCTGACCCGCGGTGGCCCGGAGAACAGCACCAACGTGCCGTCGTACTTCGCCTACTACACCTTCTTCAAGAAGCTCCAGGTCGGCTACGGCTCCGCGATCTCCACCGTGCTCACCCTGATCATCGTCGTGGTGGCCGTGGTGTTCATCGTCATGCAGTACCGCAGCGAGCGCCAGGACCGGGGGGTCTGACATGGCCGTCACACTCACACCGGCGCGGCCCGGGGCGACCCGCCGGTCCCGGCCGGCCCGCGACCGTCACCACCGCGGCGCGAGCCGCTGGATCGTCCTCGCCCTGGTCACCCTCGGCGCGCTCGTCATGCTGGTGCCGTTCGCGTTCATGCTGCTCAACGCGTTCAAGTCGCCCGGGGACTACTCGACGGGCGGCCCGCTGAGCTGGCCGTCGGAGTTCTACACCAAGGGTCTGCGGACCTACTGGACCGAGGTCGACTTCCCGCTCAAACTCTGGAACTCCACGCTCATCGCGGGCTCCGTCGCGGTGCTCGGCGTCGTCGTGTCGCTGCTCAACGCGTACGCCCTGGGGATCGGCCGGGTCCGCGGCCGGCTCTGGATCGTCGGTCTCTTCCTGCTGGCCAACATGCTGCCGCAGGAGGCGCTGATCTACCCGCTGTACTTCGTGGCGAAGGAGGTGGGCCTCTACAACACCCGACTCGCGGTGATCATCATCTTCACCGTCATCCAGAGCGCGTTCGGCACCTACCTGCTCGCCTCGGTGCTCGGCACGTTCCCCCGCTCCCTGCTGGAGGCGGCCTCGCTGGACGGCGCCGGCAGGTGGACGGTGCTGTGGCGGGTGGTCTTCCCCAACCTGCGCCCGACCCTCGCGGTGCTGCTCATCTTCTTCTTCATCTGGACCTGGAACGAGTTCCTCATCCCGCTGGTCATGCTGATCGACAACTCCACGCAGACCATCCCGGTCGCGCTCGCCTCGTTGCAGGGCGACCGGTTGATGGACGCGCCGACCACCAACGCCGGCGCGCTGATCAGCCTCGTACCGGCCATCCTCTTCTTCCTCATCTTCCAGCGCACCCTCTCGCGCGGCATCACGGCAGGAGCCGAGAAGTGAAGTTCACCGACGGGTACTGGCAGCTACGACCGGGGGTCAGCGTGCTGCGCCCCGGCGTGGTCGAGTCGGTCGAGCCCGACGACCGGGAGTTCACCGTCTTCGCACCCACGGGGCGGATCCCCGGTCGGGGCGGCACCCTCAACCGGCCGGTCGTCACCGCCCGGTTCTTCTCCCCCGCCCCCGGCGTCGTCGGCGTGACCATCGCCCACCACCTGGGCGGCACCCCGAAGCTGCCCGCGTTCGCGCTGAACGAGGGCGGCGACCACCCGGTCACCGTCGACGTCACCGGCGTCACCGCCACCCTGACCACCGGTGAACTCACCGCCCGGGTCGCGCTCGTCGACGGCTGGCGGGTCGACTTCCTGCACGGCGACCGGCTGCTCACCTCGTCCACGGAACGCAGCGTCGGGCTCGTCACCGACGCCGACGGCCGCGCACACGTCCACGAGCGGCTGGGCCTCGACGTCGGCGAGACCGTCTACGGCCTCGGCGAGCGATTCGGCGCGTTCGTCAAGAACGGGCAGACCGTCGACATCTGGAACGCCGACGGCGGCACCGCCAGCGAGCAGGCGTACAAGAACGTGCCGTTCTACCTGAGCAACCGCGGCTACGGCGTGTTCGTCGACCACCCCGAGCACGTCTCGTTCGAGGTCGGCTCCGAGGTGGTGTCGCAGAACCAGTTCAGCGTCGAGGGGCAGACCCTCACCTACTACCTCATCGACGGGCCCACCCCGAAGGACGTGCTGCGCCGCTACACCGCCCTGACCGGGCGGCCCGCCCGGGTGCCGGCCTGGTCGTACGGGCTCTGGCTGTCCACGTCGTTCACCACCTCGTACGACGAGAAGACCGTCACCGAGTTCATCGACGGGATGGCCGAGCGGGACCTGCCGCTGTCGGTGTTCCACTTCGACTGCTTCTGGATGCGGCAGTACCACTGGGTCGACTTCGTCTGGGACCCGGCGACCTTCCCCGACCCGGAGGGGATGCTGCGCCGGCTGCACGAGCGCGGCCTCAAGGTCTGCGTGTGGATCAACCCGTACGTCGCCCAGCGGTCCTACCTGTTCGAGGAGGGCCGCCGCGCCGGCTACCTGGTCCGCCGGCCCGACGGTTCGGTGTGGCAGTGGGACAAGTGGCAGGCCGGCATGGCGCTGGTCGACTTCACCAACCCGGACGCCGTGGCCTGGTACACCGGCAAGCTCAAGGCGCTGCTGGACATGGGCGTCGACTGCTTCAAGACCGACTTCGGCGAGCGCATCCCCACCGACGTCGTCTGGCACGACGGGTCGGACCCGCAGCGGATGCACAACTACTACACCCACCTCTACAACCAGGCGGTCTTCGAGCTGCTGGAGGCCGAGCGCGGCGAGGGTGAGGCGGTGCTGTTCGCCCGCTCGGCCACCGCCGGCGGGCAGCAGTTCCCGGTGCACTGGGGCGGCGACTGCGAGTCGACGTTCGTGTCGATGGCCGAGTCGCTGCGCGGCGGCCTGTCCCTGGCCGCGTCCGGCTTCGGCTACTGGAGCCACGACATCGGCGGCTTCGAGGGCACCCCCGACCCGGCGGTGTTCAAGCGGTGGATCCCGTTCGGGCTGCTCTCCTCCCACTCCCGGCTGCACGGCTCCGGCTCCTACCGGGTGCCGTGGGCCTTCGACGACGAGGCCGTCGACGTGCTGCGGCACTTCACCCGCCTCAAGATGAGCCTCATGCCGTACCTGGCGGCGGCCGCCGAGGAGGCGCACCGCGACGGGGTGCCGATGATGCGCCCGATGGTCGTCGAGTTCCCCGACGACCCCACCGCCGCGTACCTGGACCGGCAGTACATGCTCGGCCCCGATGTCCTTGTCGCCCCGGTGATGGACGCCGACGGCGAGGTCACCTTCTACGTGCCGGCCGGCACCTGGACACACCTGGTGACCGGCGCGCAGCTCACCGGGCCGGCCTGGGTGACCGAGAAGCACGAGTTCGACAGCGTGCCGGTGCTGGCCCGTCCGGGCGCGGTGATACCGTTCGGCGCCCGCGCTGACCGGCCCGACTACGAGTGGGCCGACGGGGTGCGCCTGCGGCTCTTCGCTCCGACGGAGGGGCAGCGGACCCGGGTGCGGGTGCCGTCGCCGGACGGGCCCGGCGCGGAGTTCGAGGTGCGCTACCAGGACGGCACGGCAACCGCCGACCTGGTCGCCGGCACCTCGACGGGCTACGACTGCGAGGTACAGGGGGTACGGCGATGACGGGACACGTCTTTCCGGAGAGCTTCGTCTGGGGCTCGGCCACGGCGGCCTACCAGATCGAAGGCGCCGCGACCGAGGACGGCCGAGGAACGTCCATCTGGGACACCTACAGCCACACCCCGGGCCGTACGCTCAACGGCGACACCGGCGACGTGGCCGCCGACCACTACCACCGCTACGCCGAGGACCTCGGCCACATCGCCGACCTCGGCCTCGACGCCTACCGGTTCTCGATCTCCTGGCCCCGGGTCCAGCCCGGCGGCTCCGGCGCGTTCAACCGGGCCGGCCTGGACTTCTACTCCCGGCTCGTCGACGGCCTGCTGGAGCGCGGCGTGCGCCCGGTGGCCACCATGTACCACTGGGACCTGCCGCAGGAGCTGGAGGACGCCGGCGGCTGGCCGGTGCGGGACACCGCGCTGCGCTTCCAGGAGTACGCGGCCGGCATCGTCGAGGCACTCGGCGACCGCGTGCACACCTGGACCACGTTCAACGAGCCGTGGTGCTCGGCCTACCTGGGTTACGCCTCCGGCGTGCACGCCCCGGGCCGCACCGAGCCGGCGGCGGCACTGGCCGCGGTGCACCACCTCAACCTCGCGCACGGTCTCGCCGGGCGCGTCGTGCGGGAGCTCGCCCCGGCCGCCGAGCTGTCGGTCACGCTGAACCTGCACGTCATCCGGCCGGCGTCGGACTCCGCCGCCGACCGGGACGCGGTGCGGCGCATCGACGCGCTGGCCAACCGGGCGTTCCTCGGCCCGATGCTCGACGGGGCGTACCCCGCCGACCTGCTGGCCGACACCGCCGCCGTCACCGACTGGTCGTTCGTGCAGACCGGCGACGAGAAGGTGATCGCCGTGCCGCTGGACGTGCTCGGCGTCAACTACTACTCCAGCACCCTCGTCCGCGCCTGGGACGGGGTGTCGCCGCGCTCCGACGCGGACGGGCACGGCAAGTCCACGGCGACGCCGTGGGTGGGTGCCGACAACGTCGACTTCCTGCCCCAGCCCGGCCCGTACACGGCAATGGGCTGGAACATCGACCCGGCGGCCTTCACCGAACTGCTGCTGCGCCTGCACCGGGAGTACCCCGGTCAGCCGCTGATGATCACCGAGAACGGCGCCGCGTTCGACGACGTGGTGGAGGCCGACGGCACGATCCGCGACGACCGGCGCGTCGACTACCTGCGGCGGCACATCGCCGCGGTGGCCGAGGCGCGCGCCCAGGGCGCGGACGTCCGCGGGTACTTCGTCTGGTCGCTGCTGGACAACTTCGAGTGGGGCTACGGCTACGACCGCCGCTTCGGGATCATCCGGGTCGACTACGACACCCAGGTCCGCACCTGGAAGCAGAGCGCGCACTGGTACCAGCGCCTCGCCGCCACGGGCAAGCTGGGCTAGCCGACCGGCGTACGACACGAGGCTCTGGCCCGGTGGTCTCCCACCGGGCCAGAGCCATATCCGCCGCCCACCGGGATCGCTTGCCGCCCGGACCTACCGTGAGGCTCTCGGGGCCCCGACACACCGGGTGGGCAGCCATGCAGATCATCGAGCACAGCATCATCGGCACCCGCTCCGCCGTCATCCGCCTGCGCCGCCCCGGCAGCCGCCTGCAGATCGTCGTCTTCCCGATGCTGCACGTGGCGAGCCCGCAGTTCTACGCGGCGGTGACGGACCGACTCCGGCGCTGTGACGTGCTCGTCGTCGAGGGCGTCAGCGGACGCTCGGTCCTCGGCTGGGCCCTCACTCTCACCTACCGGGTGATGCCGGCCAACAAGCGTTCCGGGCTGGTCGTCGACAGCATCCCCTACCGCTCCCTCGGCGTGGAGCTGATCACCCCGGACGTGACGGCGGCGGAGTTCGCCCGAAGTTGGCGGGCCATGCCCCTGCGCTACCGGCTGCTCATGTGGTGCGCCCTCCCGTTCGTGGCCGTCGCGCAGTTCTTCGAGGGCACCCGACGCCTGCTCTCACCCGAGGTCGAGCTGAACGACCTGCCCACCGGCCGGGACGAGAGGTACGCCGACAGCGAGCTCACCGAGCAGGCCGAGCGCACGTTCGGCGGTGACCGGGACGAGCGGGTGCTGGCGGCGCTGGGCGAGCTGATCCGGACGCGCTCGGCGGAGCCGATCGACGTGGCGGTCGTCTACGGCGCGGGCCACGTGCCGGCGATCGTACGCGGCCTGGCCGACCGGCACGGCTACCGCCCGCGTACGGGCGAATGGATCACCGTGCTGGAGGCACAGCCGTGATCAAAGCGCGACAGGCCCGGACCGGCAACGGCACAACCGTCCACATAGGATAGCCGCGCCCCAGAGCTGGGGATCGCGTGCCCGCGCGCGCCGGAGCCGCATCGGAATCGGTCGGATCACCTCCTGGCCCGCCATCGAGTCGGGCGACGCATCAACGTTTCCGTTCACCTTGGAGGCCTCACCGTGGCCTGGTTCATCAACCAGTCGCTCCTCATCATCCTGGCAGCGTTCCTTCTCGGGCTGCTCGTCGGTTGGCTCGTCTGGGGCAACCGGACGGCACCACCCGCGCCGACCGCAGCAGCGCAGGCGGCCCCGGGGAGCGAGGGCGACCGGCGTCCCGCCCTCGGCGCCGAACCGGTCACCGAGATCGCGCTCCGGTCCACGCAGCCACCCGTCGGCCGGAACGACGAGTTGGAGCGCATCGAGGGCATCGGCCCGAAGATGGCCGCCGCGCTCCGGGACGCCGGGATCCGCACCTTCGCCCAGCTCGCGGCCACCGACAACACCACGCGTCGCACTGCCATCGAGGCGGCCGGACTGACCTTCGCGCCCAGCCTGGTCACCTGGGGTCGACAGGCCCAACTACTCGCCGACGGCGACGAGGTCGGCTTCGCCGAGCTCACCGCGCGCCTGGTGGCGGGTCGGGACACGGAGGCCGTCCTGTGAGCCGCACGCCAGTCGACAAGGCGAAGCTCCGGCCGCTGGTGGCGCTGATCGTGGCCGTGCTCGGGCTCGTCCTCCTCGCCACGGTGCAGCAGTTCCCCAACCGGCACCGCATGGAGGCGGACCTGACCCAGCGCTCCCAGCACGCCCTGCGGTCAGCCGGCCTGTCCGACGTCCGGGTCGCCTTCACCGGCCGCGACGGCACCCTGACGGCCGCCACCTCCGCCGACGCCGAGCGGGCGCTCGGCATCGTCCGGGACCTGGAGGGCGTACGGGCGGCCGAGGCCGAGGTGCCGCCCGCGACGGCGACCGAGACGCCCTCGGTGCGGTGGTCCGTGCGCGACGGCCGGGCGTCGATCACCGGCACCGTGCCCACAGAGGCTTCCCGGGCGGCGCTGGTCGACGCGGCCACCGCCATCGGCGTCGGCATCGTCGAGAACGGGCTCACCGTCGACGCCCGCGTCACCGACGCGGCGCTGCCCGGTCTGCCCGCCGTCCTGCACGCTCTCGGTGGACACATCGACGGCGTACGGATGGAACTCGGCGGCGGCACCCTCACCCTCACCGGCGCGGTCGGCTCGGAGGTCGACCGCAACGCGGTGCTGACGGCCGCGCGGGGCACCGGCGCCACGGTGGTCGACCGGATGGAGGTCCCCGACGTCGGCCCTCAGTTGGGCCGACTGCCCCGGCTCACCTTCGCCACCGGCACCACCTCGCTCACCGCCGAGTCCGAGGCGACCCTCCGCACCGTGGCGAAGATCCTCACCGCAAACCCGAGCGTCCGGCTGCGCATCGAGGGCCACACCGACTCCACCGGATCGGTGGCGTCGAATTTCGCCCTCAGCCGGGAGCGCGCCACGGCCGTGCGGGACTTCCTGGCCCAGCGGTACGTGCCCGTCGACCGGCTGAGCGTCCGCGGGTACGGCGAGGCCGCTCCGCTGCTCCCCAACAGCACCGCGGCCAACCGGGCGGAGAACAGACGGGTGGAACTGATCGTCAGCGGCGCCCCGGCGCCGTAGCGGGACACCGGTGGACGGGACGGCGCGGGTGACCCTGGTCGGGTCGCCCCGCCCGTCCGGTCACGCCGCTACCGCGTTGTGCTCAGAAAGTGGCGGGCGGCGGCGTCCGAGGCCACTTTCACCAGCCCGGGCTGGTCGTAGAAGTCGAACTGGGAGACGTCGTCGAGCCAGATCTGATCAACCCGGCCCGGGACCTTCGCGACGAACTCACGAACGCTCTCGGGGCTCGCCGCCGCGTCGCTGTGCATGACGAAGAGCGGTTGTCGAAGGCCATCGACGGCCGCCTGGGCGTCGTACTCCAGCCACCGCGTCCACGAGGCGAGGTTGAAGGTGTTGTCCCACTCCGGGATCATCCCCCGGTTCGGGTTGGTGTAGTAGTCCGCGCCTGGCGCGGGAGCATCCGCCGATTCCGGCACGCAGGGGACCAGGCGTTCGTGACCGGTTCGCTCGTACTCGGCTTCGGCCGCCTGTGCCATGTCCAGCAGCGCCTCGGCCGCCTGCTGGCCGCCAAGCGTCTCCACGACCGTCTCCCGGCTCGGCAGGGCCGGAGCGACGAGCGCGAGCGAGGTGATACGCGCGGTCCGGGTCGCGGCGGTGGCCAGGTAGGCGGCGCTGGCGCAGATGCCGAGACCGACGATCGCGTCCGGGTCGACATCGGAGCGCGTGGCGAGGAAGTCGGCGGCGGCAACGATGTCGGCCGCCTTGGCGAAGGGGTCCTCCATCGACCGTCGCCGTCCGCCGCTCTGACCCCAGCCTCGGAAGTCGAACGCCAGGGCGATGAAGCCACGCGCGGACATCTCGCGGGCGTAGCCGGCGGCCATCTGCTCCTTGACCGTCCCCCAGGCGCCCGTGACGACCACTGCTGGACGAGGCCCGTCTGACGCGGCGGCCGGCAGATAGAGGTCGCCCACGAGCGACTCGTCCGACGAGGCAAACGTCACCCGCTCGACGCGAATCCGGTCCGGCCGACTCGCTGTCTCCGACGTTGCCTGTGGCGTGTTCGACGACGTCATCTTCACTCCTCTGGTGTGTGTCCTGGCCCGACGCACGCCCGGTCCTGACGGACACCTCCGACGCTCGGCAGGTCGTCCCCAGCGACGCGACACAAAAGCGGGGCGCACGTTCCGTTTTGAGATTAGCGGAACGAGCGCCCCGTTTACCAGGGTGAGGTCAGGCGCGATCAGGAGATCCGGGTCACTGGGCCACTACTCCTCGTCGTTCGATCCAGTCCCGGCCGGGGAAGAGCCGGGCGCCGCCAGGCCGGCCCGGACCACGTCGTACATACGGCGCATCAGCCCGTCGTCACCCCGGAACCGCCGCATCGCCTGCAATCCGACGACCAGGGTCTTGACGTCGGCTGCCCGTAGGTCGGACCGGACCGCTCCGGCCCGCTGGGCCTGAGCGAGGATGTCGGCCACCACCCCCATGAACTCGCGCTCGGCATCCGGTAGAGCCGCCGCCAGGTCGAAGCCGGTCCCCGCGAGGGCATCCGTAAACCCGAGATCACTCACACCCTGCTCGGCCATGAGAAACAGAAAGGCGTAGAGACCCTCCCCCGGGTCAGCCTCCGCCTCGGCGCGGGCCCGCTCGATGACCTGGCGCATCCGGTCGGCCACGATCGCCCGGAGCAGCGAGTCCTTGGTCGGGAAGTGCCGGTACACCGTGCCCGCACCCACGCCGGCGCGACGGGCGATCTCGTCGATGGGGACGCCCGCACCCTCCGCGGCGAAAGTCTCGTAGGCGACCCGCAACACCCGCGCCCGATTTCGGGCCGCGTCCGCGCGCAGCGGCCGAGATGCCTGCGTCACCGCTCCTCCTAACAATCGGGCGTGCGTTCCGCCACGCTTCCCAAGCGGAACGATCGCCCCGATTCTACCGGGAGAACCGCGGCCTCAGCCCATCTCGGAGGCGCCACCCTCAACGACGAGGCCGTCGAGCATGACCTGGATCGCCTTGCTGCGCGCCTCGTCACTGTCGGCCGTGAGGGTCATGCGGACGAAGGTCGCGATGTCCTCGGCGGTGATGCCGGCTCGGAGGCGGCCGGCGGCACGCAGTCGGTCCGTGGCCGGGCCAACCACGGACGTGATGAGGCGCTGGGCATGATCGTCGGCCCGGTCGCCCGCACCCGCCAGCCGCGCGAAGGTCGCCACCTCCTGCTCCGACATGTCGCAGCTTTGGGTGAAGACCGCCCGGAACACCCCAACCGGGTCCTCGTGCCCCATCGCGAGCTCGGCATTGTGCCGCACCGCCGCGGCGAGGTCGTCGAGGACCGCCTCGATCAGGCCCTCCTTCTCGGGAAAGTGCCGGTAGAGCGTGGTGGTCCCGACGCCGGCCCGACGCGCGATCTCCTCGAGTGCGACCTCCGGGCCGTGCTCGGCGAACGCCTCACGGGCGGCGGTGACCAGCCGCTGCCGGTTACGGAGCTGGTCGCGGCGGGGAGCCCGCATGACTGGCACCTCCGGTGTCGAAGTGGTGGCGACATCACCACTTTAGCGCTACCGTTCAAAACGGAGATGCCACTACCGTTTTGCTGGAGGAAGTCTTGGCCTGGAACCCGGAGGTCCTGCCCGACCTGACCGGCCGGACGTATGCCGTTACCGGCGGCAACGCCGGAATCGGATACTTCATCGCCGAACAGCTCGCCGCCGCTGGTGCACATCTGGTGATCCTCGGCCGCAACCCCGACCGGATGGGCGCGGCAGTGACGGCGATCCGTCACCACGTCCCGACCGCCGACGTCACCACGATCCCGCTGGACCTGGCCGACCTGGAGTCGGTGGCGTCGGCCGCGGCAGCCCTGACCCGGCTGGACCGCCTCGACGCGCTGATCCACAACGCCGGCGTGAACGCACCGGCGCGGCGCGCGACCACCCGGCAGGGCCTCGAACTGACCGTGGGCACCAACCACCTCGGGCACGTCGCCCTCACCGCGCTGACCCTGCCGGTCCTGGCCGCGACGCCGGGCAGCCGGATCGTGCCGGTGGGCAGCATCATGACCAGACGGACCGGGTTCGACCTCGACGACCTGCTCAGCGAGCGGTCCTACACGCCCCGGCAGGCGTACGTCCGGTCGAAGCACGCGGTGCAGATGTTCGGCCTCGAACTCGACCGCCGCCTGCGCCACGCCGACGTCGACGTCCGGTCGATCGTGGTGCACCCCGGCCTCGGCCTGGACGGGGCCAGCCCACGACGACCCGGCGTCAACCAACCCTCGCCCCTCGCCCGGTTCTCCGCTCGGCTGCTGTCGCCGTTGGCGCAGGGCAAGCACCGGGCCGCGTGGGTGGCGGTGCGCGCCGCCGTCGATCCCGGGGCCGAAGGCGGGCAGTACTACAGCCCCCGACGTCGAGGGATCGGCGTCCCCGTGCTCGGCACGCCGCCCGAGGTGGACACGGACCGGGACCTGGCGGCCCGCCTCTGGTCGATGTCGCAGGAGCTGACCGGCGTCGACTTCCCGGCCCTGGCCGCACGCCCGTAACCGACCGAGCACGTCGAAACGACAGGAGAAAGACAGATGAGAGCAGGAAACGGAAGAGCAACCTTCTGGACGCTGACCACACTGGGCGCGCTCGGCGGCGCGCTCGGCGGCCTGGGCGTGGTGAGTCCCGAACGCCAACTGCGCCTGTCGGGGTTCGAGAACCCGACCCGGCGAGGACCCGGTGACCAGACGTCCGCCGTCCTCGGCAGCAGCTCCTTCGCCGCGATCGGCGAGGGCGGGGCCTACCTGGTGGGAGCCGCGAAGGGCTGGCCGGGCTTTCCCGCGTACGTGATGGCCCGACGGCTGCTCATGGCGGGCGGCCTGGCCGGGCTCGCCGCCACCGGACGCGCGCCCCGGGCCTTCCTCAACGCGGCCGCCTGGGAGGCACTCGGGGCGCTCGCCATCGGCGCGGCGTCCTGGCTGGACCGGCGACCCGCGGAGCGGCCGGCGTGAGCGTGCCCACCGAGATCGCCCGCGCCCGGTACGCCACCGTCACCACCTACCGCAGGGACGGACGACCGGTACCCACCCCGGTCGGCCTCGTCGCGGACGGCGACGAGCTGTTCGTGTTGACCCAGCGCGACAGCGGAAAGGTCAAACGGATCCGCAACAACGCCGAGGTGACGGTGACGCCGTGCGACATGAGCGGTCGGATCGCCGTCGGGGCGCCGACCGTACCGGGGCGGGCGCGGCTGCTGGACCGGGCCGAGACCGCCCGGGTACGCCGGCTCATGTCGCGCCGCTACCCCATCTCCCGATTGGTGTTCGGCTTCGACCTGCTGTTCGGACGGCGTGACCGCAGGGTCGGCATCGCCATCGCGCTCTGACTTTCCGCGTCCATTACCACCCATCCACCCGATTCGTTTTCAGCAGAACAGGTACAGGTGCAACACATGTCCCACCCGGTCCAGGCCAACCCGCGCCGCTGGTTGGCCCTGATCTTCATCTCACTGGCTCAACTGATGGTCGCTCTGGACGCGACGGTGGTGAACATCGCGCTCCCGTCGGCACAGCACGAGCTGGGCTTCTCCGACGGCAACCGGCAATGGGTGATCACCGCGTACACGCTCGCGTTCGGCGGCCTCCTGCTCTTCGGCGGCCGGCTCGCGGACATCGTCGGCCGCAAGCGGATCTTCCTGCTCGGACTGCTCGGTTTCGCGGCCGCGTCGGCACTCGGCGGCGTAGCCACCAACACCGGCACGCTGCTGGCCGCCCGCGCCCTCCAGGGGGTGTTCGCCGCGCTCCTCGCCCCGGCCGCGTTGGCGCTGCTCTCGGTGACCTTCACCGAGGCGAAGGAACGGGCCCGCGCGTACGGCGTGTTCGGGGCGATCGCCGCGGCGGGCGGCGGGGTCGGACTGATCCTCGGGGGCGTCCTCACCGAGTACCTGGACTGGCGTTGGGCGCTGTTCATCAACGTCCCGTTCGCCCTCGCGGCCGCGACCGGTGCGATCCCCACCGTTCGCGACGCCGTCGGTGTCCGCCGCCGCGACCGGCTGGACATCCCCGGTGTCGCGCTCGCCACCACCGGCCTCATCGCCCTCGTCTACGGCTTCACCCGCGCCGAGTCGGACGGTTGGGGCGCCGGCTGGACTCTCGGCTCGTTCCTCGCGTCCGCCGCCCTGCTGCTCGCGTTCGTGTTGGTCGAGACGAGAGTGCCCAACCCGCTGCTGCCCCTGCGGGTGTTGACCGACCGCACCCGAGCCGGCGTCTACCTCTCGACCGGGCTCTCCATGGTCGGCATGTTCGGCCTGTTCCTCTTCCTGACCTACTACCTACAGGTGGTCCAGGCCTGGTCCCCGGTCCGCACCGGGCTCGGCTTCCTGCCGCTCATCATCGCAATGATCATCGGCCCGACCCTGATCGGCGCCCGGCTCAGCCACCGCGTCTCGCCCCGGGCGCTCATGGCCGCGAGCTTCCTGATCTCGGCGATCGGCCTGCTCATGCTCACCCGGATGACGGTGGACAGTTCCTACGCGGCCCTGCTCCTGCCCAGCCAGGTCCTACTCGGCCTCGGCACCGGCACCGCGTTCCTGCCGGCGTTGAGTCTGGCCACCCACGGGCTGCGCGCACACGACGCCGGCATCGCCTCCGCGATGATCAACACGTCGCAGCAGATCGGCGCCTCGATCGGCACCGCCCTGCTCAACACCGTCGCGGCCAGCGCCACCGCGGGCTGGCTCCTCGACCACGCCAACGGGCCCGCAACGAACAGCCAGGCGATCGTGCACGGCTACGCCACTGCCGTCTGGTGGGCCGTCGGCATCCTGGTCGTCGCCGCGCTCGTCGCGCTCACCTTGGTACGCGTACGCCCGCAGGGCGGCAGCGTGCCAGCGGACGAGGCTGGCGGCCCGGCGGACGACCTGACCCCGATCCTCGTGCACTGACCGGACCGGCACGAAGCTGACAACGGCACAGTCCACACCGCTGATGTCTTGACAAGCCCTCGGGTCCGTTGTGGACGATGGGGCGTGCGAATCCTGGTGGTGGGTGGAAGCGGTCTGATCGGCGCCCATGTCGTGGACGTGCTACGCGAGCGGGGTCACGGGGTGACCATCGTGGCCCGCACCGCCCGCGCGGGCGTCGACCACGTGCTCGACGTCGAGTCCGCCTCGGTCGACGACCTGCGGCCGCTGCTCCGCGGCTGCGACGGCGTCGTATACGCCGCCCGCACCGACGAGCAGCGGCCGCTGCCCAAGCCGATCTACCCGGCGTTCCACCGGGACATCGTCGCGCCGGTGGCGCGACTGTTCACCGCGGCCCGCCAGGAGGGTCTCCGCCGCGGGGTCGTCATGGGCTCCTACTACACCTACTTCGACCGACTGCGTCCACAGTGGCGGCTCCCGGAACGACACACGTACATCCGGTGCCGGGTGGAACAGGCGCGGGAGGCACGGGCGGCCGCCGGCCCGGACCTGCCGGTCGCCGTGCTGGAGTTGCCGTTCGTCTTCGGGCGGGTCGGCGACCGGCTGCCGAACTGGGCCGGTCCGCTCGACCGGTGGGCGCGGTCCCGCACACCCCTGCTCGTCCCCGTGGGCGGGTCCGCCGCGGCCTCCGCGCGCAGCGTCGCCGAGGTCACGGTCGACGCCCTCGACCAGGCCAGCGGCGCGGACATCCCGGTGGCGGACGAGAACCTGACGTGGCACGACATGGTCGCCCGCATCGCCGAGGCCGTCGGCCGGGGACGCCGCGTCGGTCGCCTGCCGGCCGGCGCCGCACGAGCCGCTCTCCGAGCCGGCGGCGCGGTGCAGGCCCTCGGTCGCAAGGAGTCGGGCGTGAACCTCACCCACCTCGCCGACCTCCTGCTGGCCGAGCTGTTCATCGAACCCACGACCGGCCGGTCGCTCGACGCGGCGCTGCGCGAGACCTTTCCCGACACGGCATCGCCGCACGATCGTGTGCCGCCGACGCGCTGACGCCGGCGGGCGGCCTAGGGTCGGTATGAAGCCCGCTGTCGAGCCGAGGCGGAGTCCGGCGGTAGTCCTCGCGGATCGCCACCACTGGAGGAGGGGACGATGGGCCGCTTCCTGTACTGGATGAACGTGTCCCTGGACCTGCGGATCGAACAGGTCCCCGGGGACAACGGCGGCGGCGAGTGGCTGCGCATCGGCGAGGAGCTGCACCGGGAGTTCAACGCCCGAGCGCGAACCCTCGCGGGCATGGTCCAGGGCCGGGTCATCTACGAGACGATGGAGGAGTACTGGCCGCGGGCACGCGAGGACGCGTCGCTGCCGGACTTCATGCGTGAGTACGGCGAGATCTGGACCTCCACGCCCAAGGTGCTCGTCTCCCGCACCCGCCGCAGCGCCGACCACCGCACGCGGATCATCGGCGGGGACGACGCGGTCGAGCAGTTGGCCGCCCTCAGGGCCGACACCGAGGGCACCCTCGGGGTGGGTGGCGCGACGCTCGCCACCCAGTTGCTCCGGGCGGGGCTCCTCGACGAACTGCTGCTCTTCACCCACCCGGCTATCCTGGGCTCCGGCCGCCCGCTGTTCGACGACTGGGACAGGCCGATCGCGCTCGATCTGATCGAGCAGCGATCGTTCCCGCAGGGCGTCACGATGCACCACTACGCCGTCCGGTCGGCGACCTCGCACTGAGGCCGGTCGCGGACGGCTCGGCGCCGATCAGACGTGCAGGAGGTCGAGGAAGTCCGCGGCGTCCGGGAACGGCCGGTCCTCGGCGAACTCGCCGATGTAGACGACAGCCTCCTCGTCCTGGGCATAGGAGAAGGCGTCCAGGGCCGGACCGATCACGAGGATGTTGCCGCCACGTCGCCAGGCGGCGTACCGCCACGAGTACCGACCGACGGCGAGGTGCCGGCCCTCGGCCCGGACGTCACACTCCGGTGGACCGAGCAGCTCGGCGAACCGGGCGATGGCCCCGTCGACGTGCGCCCGAACTCCTCGCTGCCCGCCCCCCGCTGGCTCGACCAGCCAGGCAGCGAGCCCCAGAAGTCGTCCGGCCACAGCTCCCCGCCCACCCCGCAGGAATGGGCGAACGGCAGGTAGCGGCACTCGTCTGGGGCACGCGGCGACGTAGCTCTCGACGACGATCACGTCCTCGTCGCCCCGCTGGTGATCATCCGACACGGTCCAGGATTCTCCCGACGCCGGCACCGGGGGCAAGCGCGGACCCGACTGTTCTTCGGCCCCGGCGTCGACACGGACGTCAGGGCGCTGGGGTGGTCCCGCCGCCGAAGACCGGGTCGAGCCGCCGCGCCAGCCGGCTGGACAGCACCCGGGTGGCCGCGGCCACCGCCGGATACACCGCCACCGGGGCCACCATGGCCAGCGCGGCGATCACACCGACCAGGACGGTGGCGGTCGGCGAGACGGTCACCAGCGCCACCGACACCGCGACGAGCGCGGCGAGGAGCATCGCGGTCGCGCCACCGACGAGCGCGCCGAGGAAGCGTCCGCGGCGCCGCCGGATCGCCTCCCCGAGCAGGACCGCGGGGACCACCAGCAACGGCACCACGACGACACCCAGCACGGCGGCGAGCAGGACCAGCAGCGGTCCGGCGAGCGGCCCGCCGGCGTCGGTGTCCGTGACCAGGGCGTACGCGAGCAGGGCAAGGTAGCCCAGCAGCCCCTGCAACGTGAACACCAACCAGGCGCCCAGCGCCCCGGCGACGTGTCGAGCGATCGCTCCCACCGTGCTGCTCCCCCGTGCCCCCGACGCGTCCGGTCGGATCGCGCGTCGACGCTATCGCAACGGTTCCGGCTCGTGGGGTTGCGACGCCAGCACGAGCGTCAGGCGGTGGCGGCGGTCGCCACCGGACATCCGACAGTGTCAGCCGGCGGGACGGCGAGGCCGGCGCCGAAGACGTTCTCCGGGTCGTGGGTCGCCTTGATCCGGCGCAACGCCGCCCAGTTGCCCACCGTGAACGCCGACGCGGTCCGGGACGGGTCGGACAGGAAGTTGAGGAAGCTGCTGCCGAGGCCGGCGCGGGTCAGCGCCGCCGCCGTGCGGTCCGACGGGACCGTGTCGACGATGACCGACAGCGGGGCGTCGCGGTGCGCGGCGGCCCCGGTGTCGCGGGCGATGCGGCCACCCCAGTGACGGATCTCGACGGTGGCGTCCGGCTCGGCCACCAGCGCCGCCACGAGGTCGTCGTCGAGGGTGCGGACCTGGTCGAAGGTGCGCGCGAAGGTGCCACCCATCGCGGCCCGCGCGTAGTCGACGACCCGCATGCCGTCGGCGACGACCGGTCCCGCGACCGCCCACAGCGGCGCGAGCAGGGCTCGTCCCTGGTCGGGGTCACCGGCGTACATGGCTTTGACCACGAGTGAGCCGTCGCGGGTGAGCAGCAGCGCGGTGCTCAGCGCATCGGGCACCCGCTCGATCCACCGCCGGTAGAAGGCGATCGTCTCGGCGGCCCGTTCCCGGCCGAAGGTGACCGCGCCCGCGAGCACCCGGGAGACCGGGTAGAGGCGGAACTCGAGTGCGGTGACCACGCCGAAGGAGCCTCCGCCGCCGCACAACGCCCAGAACAGGTCCGCGTCGCGGTCGGCGCTCGCCGTGGTGACCGTGCCGTCGGCGGTGACGACCTGGGCGCGCAGCACGCTGTCGGCGGCGAGGCCGTGCCGACGGGCCAGCCAGCCCAGGCCGCCGCCGAGCGTGTAGCCGGTCACGCCGACGTCGGGCGACGAGCCGGACAGCGCCGCCAGCCCGAACGGCGCGGCCGCGGCGAGCACGTCACCCCACCGGGCACCCGGACCGACGCGGGCGATCCGGCGGTCCGGATCGATCAGGACAGCGGTCATCGCGCCGGTGTGCAGCAGCAGCGCGCCGTCGTGCGCCACGTGGGTGCCGTGCCCGGTGGCCTGCACGGCCAGCGGCAGCGCGTGACGGCGGGCGGCCAGCACCGCCTGGCGTACGTCGGAGGTGTCGGCGGCCCGGACCACGACGGCGGGCCGCGGGTCGAGCGCCGGGTTGAGAGGCTTGCGGTGATCGTCGTAGCCCGGGTCGCCGGGCAGCAGGACGGGGCCGGTGGTCCGCAGGTTGTGTCGAATCGTCATGCCGGTTCGACCGCCGGGTCGGCGGGAACTTATCGGTGCGCGGTGCGATGAGTTTCCCGGCTCCGCACGGTCCTATCCAGGTGGCGGACCCTACGATCGCGTTCCCCGTCGGCCCGACGGTGACCCGGGCCGACCTTCCCGGCCTGTGCGCCGACCTCGCCGGGCTGCTGCGCGGCCGGCCGCCCGGAATCGTCACCTGCCACGTCACCGGCGCCTCCCGGCGCGACGTGGTGACGGTCGAGGCCCTGGCCCGGCTGGCCGTGACCGCGCGTCGGCACGGCTGGCGGCTGGTCGTCGCCGGCGTCGACCCCGATCTGCGGCTGCTCGTCGGGCTGCTCGGCCTGAGCGAGGCGTTACCCGAGGCGGGCCGGCAGCCCGAACGCCGGGAACAGGCGGTCGGTGTCGAGGAAGCTGGTGATCGACCCGATCCGCCCCGCTGAGAGCCCCAACACGATCAGCGCCCACGGCTCGTGTCCGGAACCGGTGAGGCTGACCCGGTACTGGCCGAACGCCGGCATGCCGTTGGCGACCACCGGCAGCAGCCGGGACCCGCGGCAACCGCTGCCCGTGCCGGTCATCCAGGCGACGATGTCCTCGTGGCCGCGCAGCCACAGCGGCACCGGCGGCATCGACAGGGTCACGTCCTCGTGCAGCAGCGTCGTGAGCGCCCGCAGGTCGTACGCCTCGAAGGCCTGCACGTAGCGCGCGAGCAGCGCCTTCTGCTCGTCGTCCATCGGCTTGTAGACGTCGGCGGTCGTGTCGGCGGCGGCGAGGGTCGCGCGGGCCCGCTGAAGGGCGCTGTTGACGCTCGCCACCGACGTGTCGAGCAGGTCGGCGACCTCCTGGGCCGACCAGGCCAGCACCTCACGCAGGATCAGCACGGCGCGCTGCCGGGGCGGCAGGTGTTGCAGCGCCGCGACGAACGCCAGGCGTACGGATTCACGGCTGGCCACGACCTCGGCGGGGTCGCTGCGCTCCGGCAGCAGCCGACCGTCCGGCGCGGGGCCCACCCAGATCTCGTCGGGGCGCGGCTCACCCGGGCCGGTGGCGTCGCCGGACCCGGCCGGGCCGAGGTCCATCGGCAGAACCCGCCGCTGCGCGCTGGCGAGCATGGTCAGGCATACGTTCGTCGCGATCCGGTAGAGCCAGGACCGCAGCGCCGAGCGCCCTTCGAAGCGGTCGAAGCCGCGCCAGGCTCGCACGAAGGTGTCCTGCACGGCGTCCTCGGCCTCGAAGACCGAGCCCAGCATGCGGTAGCAGTAGCCGGTCAGCTCCGACCGGTACGCCTCCAGCTGCGACTCGATGGGTGCGTCTGTCGCCAGGTCACTCACCTGCACCAAGGTAGTCCAAGCGGGCCCGCCGAGGCGACGGTGACATGGCGGCGGGCCACCGTCCCGGCCCGCGAAGATTTCCGCCCGCCGGTGCGATGAGTTCTCCGGGTCCGGCCGGTCAGTACCGGTGTCAGCACGACCGAGAGCATGAGGAGCACACCATGACCCCCAGCGCGATCTTCGGCAAGGGCCGGTACGCCGACGTCAACGGCATCAACCTGTACTACGAGACGCACGGCGCCGGGCGTCCCCTGGTCCTGCTGCACGGCGGGCTCGGCTCGGGCGAAATGTTCGGGGCGATCCTGCCCACGCTGGCCGCGCACCACCAGGTCGTCCTGGTCGACCTGCAGGGTCACGGTCGGACGGCCGACATCGACCGCCCGCTGGACGTGACGCTGATGGCCGACGACATCGCCGCGCTGATCGAGCACATCGGCCTGCGCAAGCCGGACGTCGTCGGCTTCTCCCTCGGCGGCGGGGTCGCGTTGCAGGTGGCGATCCGGCACCCGCACCTGGTGGACCGCGTGGTCTCGGCGTCGGCGCAGATCCGCCGCGACGCCATCTACGCCGAGATGCTCGCCCAGCAGGCCCAGGTGAGCGCGGCGGCCGCCGAGTTCATGAAGGACACCCCCATGTACGAGCTGTACCAGCGGGTGGCGCCGCGCCCCGAGGACTTTCCGCGGCTGCTGGACAAGATCGGGACGGCGATGGAGAAGGACTACGACTACACCGAGGAGGTCCGCGGTCTGCAGGTGCCGACGCTGATCGTCGCGGCCGACGCGGACATGGCGCCGCCGAGCCACTTCGTCGAGGTCTTCAAGCTGCTCGACGGTGGGCTGCGCGACGGCGGCTGGGCGGGCGAGAGCCGGCCGAAGGGCGGTCACGCGCTGGCGATCCTGCCCGGGCTCACCCACTACAACCTCGCGGATTCGCCGCTGTTCGCCGCGGTCACGCTCGCCTTCCTTGACCGGCGGAGCTGAACCGGATCGGGTCGGCGGCGCGGGGCGGCCCGGCGCGACGGCCGTCCGCGATCGCGTGGATCCGGGCCCCGGGTGGACTCGCGTCACCCGGGGCCACGTGAGCGACCGGCCGGGATCGCCACCGCCACCGGCGCCTCGGCACCCCACCCCGGAGCCGCGCGTCCGGTGGGCGTCACGTTTCCCGCTCGGCTCCCGTCGGTGCCGCCGACCAGCGCGGCCAGGCCCCCGATCGAACCCACACTGCAGTCACACCCTGGCCGCGACCCGACACCGACAGTCGATGCCCACGGCATCTAGGTATAGTCACCCGCGGATTGTTAGCCAATCGCTTCCGGCGGATGACAAACAACTCTCCAACCGGGGGCCGACATGGGGAGACCCGAGCGACCGCTTGATCCGGAGGCGGGCGCCCTCCAGCAGTTCGCGCTCGACCTGCGCCGACTGCGGGCGACGGCCGGCCTGACCTACCGCCAACTGGCCCGACGCGCACACTTCTCGGTGACCACGCTGTCCAAGGCAGCCAGCGGAGAGGTCGTACCGAGCCTCCAGGTGACCCTGGCCTACGTGGCCGCGTGCGACGGCGACCGGGATGAGTGGACCGCTCGGTGGCACGCCCTGGTCGCGGAGCTGGCCTCCGCCGAGAAGGCACAGGTCAGCGACGACCGTGGGCCGTACCGAGGAATGGCCGCCTTCCAGCAGGCGGACGCGGAATGGTTCTTCGGCCGCGAACGGCTGGTCTCCCAGCTCTGCGACATGCTCACCCGGCTCCGCTTCGTCACGGTCTTCGCCCCCTCCGGCGCCGGCAAGTCGTCCCTGCTGCGGGCGGGCCTGCTGGCCGCGGTCGCCGACGGTTCCCTCGCGGGCGGCCGGGACTGGGCCACCCTGCTGATGACCCCGGGCGATCGTCCCGCCGACGCGCTCGCGGTGCGGCTGGCGAGGGAGCAGGGCCAGGAGCCTGAGGCGCTCCGGCAGGCGTTGGCCGAGGACCCGTCGAGCATCCGCTCGACGGTGGAGCGGATGCTCGCCGACCGCCCTCCGACCGCGAACCTGCTCATTGTGGTGGACCAGTTCGAGGAGGTGTTCACCCTCTGCCGGGACGAGAGGGAGCGGTCGACGTTCGTCGCCGCGCTGCTCGCCGCGGCGGAGGCGCCCAGGGCACGCGTGGTGTTGGGCGTACGGGCCGACTTCTACGGCCAGTGCGCGGCGTACCCGGCCCTGGTGGCCGCCCTCCACGACCACCAGGTGTTGGTCGGCCCGATGGACGACGACGACCTGCGGCGCACGATCACCGGCCCGGCCGAGCGCGCCGGCCTCCTGGTCGACCCGGCGCTGGTGGAGGTGGCCGTGGCCGAGGCCGGCGGTCAGGTCGGCGCTCTGCCGCTGCTGTCCCACGCGCTGCTGGAGACCTGGCGGCTGCGGCAGGACAAGCGGTTGACGCTGGCCCGGTACCGCGAGGCGGGCGGCGTCAACGGTGCGATCGCCCGCACCGCCGAGCGGGTGTACGCGCAGCTCAGTGAGGGACAGCGGAGACAGACCCGGGAGATCTTCCTACGCCTGACCGCCCTCGGGGACGGCACGGAGGACACCCGGCGGCGCGCGCCGCTCGCCGAGCTGGTCGGCGGCGCCGACCCGACGGCCGGCGCCGAGGCGCTCGCCAGGTTGACGGCCGCGCGGCTGGTGACGGCCGACGAGCACGGCTTCACGGTGGCCCACGAGGCCCTCATCCAGGAGTGGCCCCGGCTGCGTCGCTGGCTGACCGAGGATCGCGAGCTGCTGCGCGCGCACCGCAGGCTGACCGAGGCCGCGGCCGAGTGGGATCGGCACGACCGCGCCGACGGGTTCCTGTACCGGGGGGTCCAGCTGGCACTCTGGGAAGCCCGCCAGGCGATGGACCTCAACGACCTCGAACGGGTCTTCCTGGCGGCCAGCCGCGCGCGGGACGCCCGGGAGCGGCGGGCCGGCAGACGGCGGACCACCGTCGCGCTGGCCGCGCTGGCGGCGACCGTTGTCGTGGTCAGCGTCCTGGCGGCGGTGGCGCTGGTCCAGGCGGACCGGGCGGGCGCCGAACGGGACCTCGCGGTGTCCCGACAGCTGACGGTGGAGGCCGGCAACCAACTCCAGATCGATCCGCGGCAGGCGCAGCGTCTGGCGACCAGGGCGTTGACCACCCGCCCGACCCTGGACGCGGAGATGGTGCTGCGCCAGGCCGTCGTCGACGACCGGCTGCGGTCGGTGCTGCCGATGGCCAACGGCGAGGCGTTGGGCGTCGTGTTCAGCGCGGACGGCACGCAGTTGGCGGCCACCGGGGCCGACGGCGAGGTGCGGATCTGGACGTGGACCGGTCAGGATGCCGCCGGCCCCGGCGTGGTGCTCGACGGTGGCCCCACGGGGCAGGTCTGGAGTCCGGTGTTCAGCCCGGACGGGACACGACTGGCCACCGCCGGATCGGACGGCACCGTCCGGATCTGGCGGGTCGGGCAGACCGGTCCGCCCACCGTCCTGCGGGGGCACCAGGGTCCCGTGTGGGGGGTCGCGTTCAGTCCGGACGGCCGGCTCGTCGCCAGCGCCGGCGAGGACACCACCGTGCGTGTCTGGGACGCCCGAGGTGTCGGCGAACCGCTGGTGCTGCGCGGGCACACCCGACCCGCGGTCGGGGTGGCCTTCAGCCCCGACGGACGCCAGCTGGCCAGCAGCGGCCACGACACGACCGTACGGCTGTGGGATCTGGCCGCGCGTTCCACCAGCCGGGTCCTCACCGGGCCGAGCGACGCCACCCGCACGCTGGTGTTCAGCGCGGACGGCACCCGGCTGGCCTGCTCCAGCTCCGACGGCACGGCCTGGGTGTGGCCGCTGGCCGGGCGGGCGGCGCCGGTGGTGCTGCGCGGGCACGAGGGCACGGTGGAGGGCCTCGCGTTGAGCCCGGACGAGCAGTGGTTCGCGACCACCAGTGACGACCTGACCGTACGGGTGTGGAGCGCCCGGGGCGGCGGCGACCCGCTGGTGCTGCGTGGGCACACCAACCGGGTCTGGGCGGTGGCGTTCAGTCCGGACGGCTCCCGACTGGTCAGCGCGGCCGACGACGGGACCGTTCGGGTCTGGGACCCCGGCAGCGACCGTCAGACGCTGCGCGGCCACGGCGGGGCGGTCTGGTCGGCCGCGTTCACCCCCGACGGTCAGCGGCTGGTCAGCGGCGGTGAGGACGGTGCGGTCCGGGTCTGGGACCTCACCGGCCGGGCCGAGCCCCGGGTGGTGGGCCGCCACGACGGCGACATCTACGGGCTCACGGTCAGCCCCGACGGCACGCGCGTCGCCAGCGGCGGCAAGGACGGCACGGTGCGGGTCTGGGACCTGGCCGGCGAACGGGAGCCGATGGTGTTCCGCGGCCACGAGAAGCAGGCCTGGATCGCCGACTTCAGCCCCGACGGTCGCTACCTGGCCAGCGTCAGCAACGACAAGAGCTTGCGGATCTGGGACGTCACGGGCGGCGGGGAACCGGTCGTCCACCGGGCCGCCGAGGAGATCCGGTACGCCGCCTTCAGCCCGGACGGCACGACGGTCGCCACCGCCGGGGCGCACGGCACCCTGCAGATCTGGGACGCCCTCGGCGACGCCGCACCCCGGCTGCTGCCGGGCCACGAGGGGCTGGTGTGGGCCGTGGCGTTCAGCCCGGACGGGCGGAAGGTGGCCAGCAGCGGCTTCGACGGCACCGTGCAGATCCACTCGCTGACCCGCGACGCGGCCCCGGTGGTGCTGCGCGGCCACGAGGGTCCCGTGTGGCACGTGTCGTTCAGCCCGGACGGGCAGTGGGTCCTCAGCTCCGGGAAGGACGGCACCGCTCGGCTGTGGCGCGCCTCGGAGGCGGCGCGGTCGGTGACCTTCACCGGTTTCGGCGCGTCGGTGGAGACGGTCGACTTCAGCCCGGACGGCGAGCGGCTCGTCTCGACCCACGACGACGGCACCGTGCGGGTCTGGCCGTGCCGCGCGTGCGCCCCGGTCCGCAGCCTGCTCGCCGAGAGCCCCTAGGGTCAGACACCGACGCGCTGCGGTGGGACGGTCAGCCCGTAGAGCGCCATCAGCTCCGGTGAGTCGATCCGGCTGCCGTCGGCCACCCGGTCGCAGGCGATGTCGACGATCTGGTCCTTGTGCGCCAGCAGGTACGGGCGCGCGCCGACGTCGGCGCTGGCCAGGGTCGCGATGCCGGCCCAGTGCCGGCGGCCGAAGAGCATCGGGTAGCCGCGCAGCCCGTCGTAGGTGGCGCAGACCAGCACGTCCGGGTACGGCAGGGCGGCGACCCGGCTTACGGCGGCGGCGGTCAGCCCGGGCATGTCCACCGGGACCACCACCACCGCCTCGATCGCCTCGTCGTCGATGGCGGCCAGCCCGGCGCGGATGGAGGATCCGACGCCGGTCCCCCACGCCCGGTTGACCACGACGGTCGCGGCCGTGAGGTCGGCCGTCTCCCGTACCTGGTCGGCGGCGGCGCCGAGCACCACCACGATCCGCGCGCACCCCGCCTCGGTCAGCGTGTCGATCATCCGGTTGACCAGGGGCTTCTCCCCCTGGTGCAGCAGCGCCTCCGGACCGCCGATCCGGCGGCCGCCGCCCGCGGCGATGATCATTCCTGCGATCCGGTTCAGCTGTGCCCCCTCCACCGTGGCACGAGCCGACTCCGGCCCGTACCGACCTACGGACACTGCAACGAGCGCGGCCGACCACGGGTGGCGGGGCGAAAAGGAGAAATAGCGCAACCGTTATGCATCGGGCGAGACGGCCACCGCTGTGCCGGTGCTCAGGCCGCCGGATCCGCCTCGGCCCGCCAACGCCAGTTCTGCCGTGCGTACCGGACACTCAGCCCGGCACGCTCCAGGTTGACCAGCGACTGGTTGACGGCACCGTCCGCCGGCTTCCCGGTCTCCGCGACCAGCCAGCGGCAACCCGCCGCCCGCGCCGCCTCGGCGCGCGCCGCGATCAGCGCCGACTGCGCCCCCAGCCGGCGGTGGCTGGGCAGCGTCGCACCGGCGTTGAGCGCACCCGTCGGGCCGTGCACGAACAGGTTTGCGCCGGCCACCAGGTCCGGCCCGTCCCAGACGCCGTACGGGTGGCACCGCGGATCGTCGACGCTGGCCGCCAACATGTCGGCGAGCCCGCCCTCGGTCGGCATGCCGAAGCCACGCAGCACCACCTCCGCCCACTCCGCCGCGTCGCTCGCGCCCACCGGGCCGACCCGCAGCCGGGTGCCGCCCGCGGGCCGGACCTGCCCGATCGGGGCCGCCAGCTTGACCCAGCGGGTCGTCGGCTCGATCCCGTACGCGGCGCGAATGTCGTCCCAGTCGGCGGGTAGGGCCGACGGCGCGATCTGGAGGACGGCCTCCCGGGTGCCCTCCGCCCGGTAGAACGCCACGATCTCGCCCACCAGCTCGCGGGTCACCGGCTCGGTGAAGCCGAACCCGAGCGCCTTGCTCCAGTAGTTGACCGGGTCGTCGCGCATCGACACGACCACGCCCCCGCCGATCCGGGCGGCGGCGATCCCGAGCCGCTCACGGGCCGCGGCGGGCGCGCCCGTGAGATACGCGTGCATGAACTCCGCCTCGGCCGCCTCGGTCAGGGCGTCGGTCAGCTCCGTGTTCGTCATGGTCACGTCGACAGGACGCGGTGGGCGGGGTGGAGGTTCGGCGCCGAGGCCGTGGCCCCGGTCACGCCGTCAACTCGGCGGGCCGGGACGGGCGGCGGGCGTGGAAGAGGCGGCACCGCTGCACCCGGCCGTCCCGTACGTGGTGGATCCAGGCCGCCGCCGGCGGGCAGTGGAAGGGATCGTCGGACGGATTGACCAGCTCGAACTCCCAGACGCTGAGGTCCCGGCCCGCCACCACGTTGGTCAGACGGTGATACACCCCGGCCTCGATGTCGCCCGCCAACGCCCGCCGGATCCGGTCCCGCCCCACCGCCCGGGGCGCCCGTGGCCAGAACGACTCCACCGTCGGCGACCAGTACGCCTCGTCGAAGGCCTCCCGCAGCCTGCCGCGACGCGCGGCCGACAGCGTCTCCTCCGCCTGCCGCCGGCGTGCCGTCGTCAACGCCGCCGCGTCGTCGTGAACGGCGTCCGCCGTCGCCAGCACGGCCCGGGCCAGCCGGCTCCGGGCCTCGGCGAGCCGGCTGCGCACCGTGCCGACCGGCACCCCGCAGGCGTCGGCGATGTCCTGGTAGGCGGTGACATCGGTGAAGTACCGCAGCACGAGCACCAGCCGCAGCGGCGGCGACAGCTGCTCCAACGCGTGCCAGATCCAGTCCCGCGCGGCGTGCCGGTCCACCAGCTCGGCCGGGTCCGGCTCGGCCGACGGCAGCGCCGCCGCGACCGCCTCGTCGAGCGGCACCGGGACGCGGGCCCGCGCGCGCGTCCGACAGGCGTTACGGACCACCGCCCGCAGCCACGGGCCCACCGCGTCCGGGTCCCGCACGTCACCGACCCGGCGCAACGCCACCACCGTGGCGTCCTGCACCGCGTCCTCCGCGTCGGAGCCGTGACCCAGCAGACTGATCGCGACCGCGAGCATGGCGGCGCGGTGTCGCGCGATCAGCAGCCCGAGGGCGCCGACGTCGCCGGCCTGAGCCGCCCGCACCAGATCCGCGTCGGTGGGACCGTCGACCCCGGAAGTGATTGGCACTCGCCACAAACTACCTGGTCAGCACCCACCCAGCCACGCCGCGACGGGTCACCCGGCCAGGTCGACGGCCACGGCCCCGACGACGGCCTTGTCCCGCTCGCTCTGCACGTAGCCGACCACCGCGGCCCGCCGCACATCCAGATCCCGCGGTGCCGCCAGCTCGACCCGCCCGCGCTCGGCGGCCAGTGCGGTTGACGTGAACGCCCGCACCACGTTGTCCTGCCGCAGCGTCCGCCCGGCGTTCTCACCCGCCGCGACGTCGGTCGCCAGGTCCCGTTCCACGACCGCCAGGTTGAGTGTCGCCGGCTCCGGCAGCCGCCCGGCCTGGTACTCCACCACCACCCGGCGCCCGCCGTCCGCGGCCTCGACCGACAGCGTCACCGGTGTGCCGGCGGGCCCGGCGAGGGCGGACGCGATGACGTCCGCCGCCCGACGACGGTCGGAGCCGATGAACTCCACCGCCCCGTTGACGATCATCTGCGGCGTGTACAACCGCCCGGAGCCGAAGGCCCGCGCGTACGCCTCCTGCCGCGCCGAGTACGCCCCGTCGCCGAACGGGTCGGGCCAGCCCAGGTAGTCCCAGTAGTCGACGTGGAATCCGAGAGCGTAGACCGGCCGTCCGTGTGTGCGGGCGTCGCGCTCGATCTCGCTCAGCACCTCCTCGGCCGGCGGGCAGCTCGAACAGCCCTGGGACGTGAACAGCTCCACGACGGCGAACCCACCGGCCGGCGGGTCGTGACCTGCCGGGGTCGGCGGGTCCGCGCCGAGCGAACCAGTGCGTGGATCGGTCACCGCACCTCCCCCGCGTCGGATCCGACTGCCGTTCCTCCGATTCCCGTTCCCGCCCCGACCATGCCGCCGCGACGCGCCTGCCGACCCGATCGCCGGCGGCATGCGGGGATAGCCGACGTCGGCGCGGGAATACGCCGCCGACCGGACAATGCGGGTCGGAAGGAGTGGTCCCCGGATGAGCACGATGCGGGCCGTGCGAGCCCACGCCAGGGGTGGACCGGAACAGCTCTCGTACGAGGAGGCGCCGCGGCCCGAACCCGGCCCCGATGAGGTGCTGGTGGCCGTGAAGGCGGCCTCGATGACACCGCACGAGCTGACCTGGCCGGCGACCTGGACCACCGCCCTCGACGGGTCGGGGCCCGAGCGGATCCCGATCATCCCGTCGCACGAGTTCTCCGGCGTCGTCGGTGCGGTCGGGACGGACGTGGCGAGCCCCGGCGTCGGCGAGGCGGTCTACGGTCTGATCCCATTCGTGCGGGACGGCGCCGCCGCCGAGTACGTGACGGTGCCCGCCGACGTCGTGGCGGCCAAACCGGCCACCGTCGACCACGACGACACCGCGGCCATCCCGCTGGCCGCGCTGACCGCCTGGCAGGCGCTGGTGACGCACGCCGGTCTCCAGGCCGGCCAGCGCGTGCTGGTGCAGGGCGGCGCCGGCGGCGTCGGGATCTACGTGGTGCAGCTGGCGGCGAGCCTCGGCGGCCGCGTGATCGCCACCGCGGCGGCCGGCGACCTGGATTTCGTCAGGGACCTGGGCGCCGAGCAGGTGATCGACTACGCGGGCGACCGGTTCGAGGACCACGTCCGCGACGTGGACATCGTCATCGACCTCGTCGGCGGATCGACGCAGTCGCGCTCCTGGTCGGTGCTGAAGCCGGGCGGGATCCTGGTCAGCGTCGCCGCCCCGCCCGACCAGGAGGAGGCGGCCCGGCACGGCGTACGCGGGGCGTACTTCATCGTCGAGCCCGACCGGGACGCGCTGCGGTCCATCGCCGAGCTCGTCGACGACGGACGGCTGCGGCCGGTGGTGGACCGGGTGCTGTCGCTCGCCGAGACACGCCTGGGCTACGAGGCGCTGGAGACCAGCAAGCGCCGCGGCAAGGTCGTCGTCCACGTCGCGGACTAGGGCGTGTCCTGTCGATCATGGGAGCCAGATGACGGCAGCGATCAGGACGAGGCCGGCTCGGTAGAGGGATGCGCGTTTGGCGTATCGCGTTGCCAGGTCACGCCACTGCTTGAGCCGGTTGAAGCAGCGTTCCACGACGTTGCGCTTCTTGTAGATCACCTTGTCGAAGGCCGGTGGTCGCCCGCCGTGGCTGCCCTTGGCGGCCCTGCGAGCGACCTGGTCGCTGCGTTCCGGGATGACGTGCCGGATCCCGCGTTGTCGCAGGGCTCGCCGGGTCGAGTCATGTGCATAGCCCTTGTCCGCGATCAGCACCTCCGGTCGCTTGCGGGGCCGACCCGGCCCGGGCTCGTTGACGCGGATCGCGTCCAGCAGCGCCAGGAGCTGCGGGTTGTCGCCGGCTTGGCCGGGGGTGAGCAGGATCGACAGCGGCCGTCCGCGTCCGTCGACCGCGAGGTGGATCTTCGTGCTCAACCCGCCGCGGGACCGGCCGATGGCCTCGCCATCTTGCGCACCAGGCGTCGCCGCACTTGTCGGGGAGCCCCCTTTTTGCGGGCGCCAGCGGCATGCTGGTGCGTCCGCACGATCGACGAGTCGATGCTGATCGTCCACTGCACCGGTGTGCCGTCGTCATGCACCTGCGCGGCGGCCAGGATCCGATCCCACGTCCCGTCAGCGGTCCAGCGGCGCAGCCGTTCGTGGCAGGTCTTCCACGGCCCGAAGCGTTCCGGCAGGTCACGCCACGGCGCACCCGTGCGTAGCTTCCACAGGATCCCGTTGATGACCTGGCGGTGATCCCGCCACCGCCCCCGAGCTCCGCCAGGTTCCGGTAGCAGCGGCGCGATCACCACCCACGCCTCATCGGTCAGCTCACCACGACGCACCACCGGCACATCGTTAACGATCAACCATTACATGATCGGCAGGACACGCCCTAGACGAGCGGTGCGGCCGGCTGAGGGCGGGCCGGCCGCAGCCACAGCCGGTCCGCCCCTGCCGACGCGCCGGGTGGACGCCGCTCAGCCGACGCGCTCGATGAGCGCCGTGCTCTCCGCGGCCGGGTCCCAGACCGCGCCGACCCCCCAGAACGCCGACGTGCCGGGGATGTTGGTCAGCGCCGACAGGTACGGGTCGGCGTTGTTGACCTTCGGCCCGTAGGTCACGCTCCACCGCCCGCCGGTGTAGCGCAGGAACAGCGACCCGGGGTACTCGACGTAGGGCGGCACCGGATTCGCTCCGCTCACCCAGAGGTTGCCGGCTCGGTCGCCGGCCACGGCTCCCAGGCTGCCCGCGCTCACCGGCGCGGGAACCCGCTGCCAGGTCGTGCCGTCCCAGTGCAGGATCAGCGGCTTCGGCGCGCTGTCGTAGTCGACCGTGCCGACCGCCCAGGCGTCGGTGGCCGAGCGGGCCCAGACGCCCAGCAGTCGCGCGCTGGGCACCGTCGGCAGGGTCGCCACCCGCCACGTCGATCCGGTGCGCTGGAGAATCATCGGCTCCGGATAGGCGGCGTCCCCGACGTGCCAGGAGCCGACCGCGAACGTGGCGCCACCCGGCGCGGTCGCCACCCCGTACAGGGTGCCCCACCAGGCGTCGGCCCCCGGCACCGTCACCCTGGTGAACTGCTGCCCGTCCCACTCCACGACGAGCGCGTGGGCGTTCCCGCCGACGAACACGGCCCGCCCATCCTCGGCGGCCACGTCGAACAGGGTCGAGCCGGTCTCCTGGCCGAGTGGTCGGTATCCCTGCCAGGCCGACCCGTTCCACCGCGCGGCGTACGGCGCGAGCTGCCGGTCCTGACCGACGGTCCACACGTCCGACGGTCCGGCCGCGCTCACCCCGGACAGGGTGCCCACGTCATCCGGCAGCACCCGCTCGGCCCACCCCGTCCCGTCCCAGCGCAGCAACGCGTACGGCCGCGGCGGCACGGGTGCCCCGTAGCCGGAGCCCTGGTAGCCGACGGCCCACGCCCCGTCCGGCCCGGTCGCCGCCACGTCCACCAGCCGGCTCGACAGCTCCAAGCGCGGCAGGGCCGCCACCCGCCACTTCGGGACGGCCGCCTGGGCCGGCAGCGACCCGAGCAGGCTGACCAGCACCACACCGAACGCCACCGTGCGCCACCGGCGTCGTAACGTCACCCCCATGGACAACTCCTTCGATCGGTCGATGGAGGTCAGCGTCACCGCTGTCGATGCCGTACGCGAGCGCGGGGGCGGTTCCGTAAGGCCCTCGTAATCCCCGGGGCGGCGCCGCACGCCCGCCGTAAGCACTTCGCAAGGTTTCCCAGCGTGTGGTCGTCGCCGCCGGCTGGCTACGCTGGCCCGATGGCGGCGAACACGGTCCACCGGACCGACGTGGGCGGAGACCACCGGTGACGCACCGGGTGCTGGTGGTCGACGACGACCACACCGTCAGCGACGTGGTCTGTCGCTACCTCGAACATGCCGGTTACCAGGTGGAGCACGTGGGAGACGGCGCCGCTGCCCTGACCGCGGTCGCGCGGCAGGCGCCACACCTGGTCGTGCTCGACCTGATGCTGCCCACCCTCAACGGGCTCCAGGTGTGCCGCGAGCTGCGGACCCGACCGGACAGCCTGCCGATCATCATACTGACCGCGCTCGGCGACGAGGCAGACCGGATCCTCGGCCTGCAACTCGGCGCGGACGACTACCTGACCAAGCCGTTCTCACCCCGGGAACTGGTGCTGCGCGTGCAGTCCGTGCTGCGTCGCGCCGGCGGGGAGCCGACAGCCGGTCGACCGCAGGTGCTGACCGACGACGGCCTGGTGGTGCTGACCGGCCCCCGAACGGCGCACCTGCACAACACCGAGCTGACGCTGACCCTGCGGGAGTTCGACCTGCTCGTGCACTTTCTGCGTCACCCGTCCCAGGCGTTCACCCGCGCCGAACTGCTGGAGCGGGTCTGGGGCTGGAACTTCGGCGACCAGTCGACGGTCACCGTCCACGTACGACGGTTACGCGAGAAGATCGAGGTCGACTCGGCGGCCCCCCGGCGGATCGCGACCGTCTGGGGCGTCGGCTACCGCTACGATCCCGCCCATGCGTGACCTCACGCTGATCTTCCTGCTCGCGCTCGGCGCCGCGCTCGTCGTCGGCGCCGCCGGCGCGCTGCTGCTCCGCCTGCTGCGCCGCAGCTCGATCACCGTGCACCTGTGCGTCCTGCTGACCGTCACGGTGCTCGCGGTCGTCGGCGGCGTGGCCGCGGTCGCGGAGGCGATGTTCCTGTCGCCGCACGACCTGGAGGTGGTCCTGATCACCGTCGCGGCCGCGGCGACGGTCAGCCTCGCCGTCGGCTGGCACTTCGGGCGACGGCTGGCGGCCGCGGCGGTCTGGGCCGATCAGGCCCGCGACCGGGAGCGGCACCTCGAGAAGGGCCGTCGGGACCTCGTCGCGTGGGTCTCGCACGACCTGCGCACCCCGCTCGCCGGGCTGCGGGCGATGGCCGAGGCGCTGGAGGACGGGGTCGTCAGCGACCCGGCGACAACCCGCGAGTACCACCGGCGGATCCGGGTCGAGACGGACCGGATGACCCGCCTCGTCGACGACCTGTTCGAACTGTCCCGGATCAACGCCGGGGCGCTCGCCCTGTCGCTGAACGCGGTTCCGCTCCGCGAGGTCGTCTCGGACGTGCTGTCCAGCACGGCGCCACTGGCCGCCGCACGACGCGTCCGGCTGGTCGCCACCGAGACCGGCTGGCCCACGGTGTCGGCGAGCGAACCGGAACTGACCCGGGTGGTGGCCAACCTGCTGGTCAACGCCGTGCGCTACTCCCCGGAGGATGGCACCGTCCGGATCGAGGCGGGCCGCGAACGCGACTCCGCCTGGCTCTCGGTGACCGACACCTGCGGCGGCATTCCACCGGCGGACCTGCCCCGCCTGTTCGAGGTGGCCTTCCGCGGTGAACCCGCCCGCACCCCCCGCCAGGCCAACGGAGGCGCGGGCGCGTCCGGCGGGCTGGGACTGGCGATCGTGCGCGGTCTGGTCGAGGCGCACGGCGGCCGGGTGGAGGTGCACAACACCGGCGACGGATGCCGTTTCGTCGTCCGACTGGCGGCGGCCTGACCCGCACGCCGGCACCTCGGCCCGGCTCAGGTGGCCGTCAACTCCGCCGCCCCGAACGAGACCGCGAAGCGCCGGCACCAGATCGAGACGCTGCGGAAGTCCGCCGGAACGAGCGAAGACGGCAGCTCGTACACCTGGTCGCCCCGGTTGCCCTTGAGCCGCGCCACCTCGAACCACTCACCATCGTCGAAGACCCGCCAGCCCGCGGTACCCGCGAGCACCGGCTGGTCGGTCAACCAGACCCGCAGGTCCGGTCCGTTCGACGTGTCGAGGTCGCGCAGCACGAGCAGGTGCCGACCGTCGGGCCGCCGGACGATCTCCGCCCGACCCCTCGTCGCATGCTCGTGGGTGACGAACGCGCCCCCGGCGAGCACCTGGTTCCGCGCCGGGGGCGCGCTGGCCGTCGCGCCGGAGGCGCTCGGCGCCGGGGTGGTCGTCGCGGCCGTCGCAGGCAGGGCGTCGTCGACGTAGGTGTCCGTGACCAGCTTCCACGGCGCGAACCAGTAGAGCCCGAACGCCGCCACCACGCCGAGAAGCACCACGCCCGCCCAGGCGAGCGGAGATCGAAGGATCCGCGTCAACATTGCTCGAATGTAGGGGCACCGGCAGTCGTGGAGCGGATCGTCACGCCTTGCGAAAGTCTTACGACACCCGCGCCCGACCCGTCAGGCCGCGTCGGCGTAGCAGTCCACCACGGACAGATCGAGCGGGAACCGCACCGGGGTGTCGCCGAACAGCAGCGCCGACGCCCGCTCCCCGGAGCGGGTCACCGAGGCGGCCACGTCGTCGGCCTGCGCGGCCGGGGCGTGCACCACCACCTCGTCGTGCTGGAAGAAGACCAGCTCGGCGTCGCTGCCAGCGAGCTCGCCGCGCAGCGTCGCCAGCAGGGTCGACGCCCACTCGGCCGCGGTCGCCTGGATGACGAAGTTGCGGGTGAACCGGCCCCGCGAGCGGGCCGCGCGCGCCCCGGGGCTCTGCGTGTCGAACCCGCCGTCCGGGTCGGACGCGCCGTCGCCCGGGTCCCCGAAGCCGACGGTGCCGGGCGGGCACGTCCGCCCCAGCCAGGAGCGGACCAGTCCGCCCGCCTCCCCGGTGCGCGCCGCCGCCTCCACGTAGCCGAACGCCGTCGGGTAGCTGCGTTTCAACACCGCCAGCGCGGGCACCGCCGCTCCCCCGGTCTGGCCGTACATCGCGCCGAGCAACGCCACCTTCGCCCGGGCCCGGTCGCCGCCGAACGCGTCCTGCGCGAGCGCGGCGTAGAGGTCGCCGGCCCCACCGGCGGCGGCGAGTCGGGCGTCGCCGGAGACCGCGGCGAGCACCCGCGGCTCCAACTGGCCGGCGTCGGCAACCACCAGCCGCCAGCCCGGGTCGGCCACCACCGCGCGCCGGATGACCTTGGGAATCTGCAACGCCCCACCGCCACGGGTGGCCCAGCGACCGGAGACCACACCACCGGGCACGTACTCTGGCTGGAACCGGCCGGCGCGGACCCACTGGTCGCGCCACGCCCAGCCGTGCGCCGTCCAGATCCGGTAGAGCTCCTTGTATTCCAGCACCAGCGGCACCGCCGGATGGTCCACCCCACGCAGCACCCAGGCCCGGGTGTTGGGCACCTCCACCCCGGCCCGGGCGAACGCGCGCAGCAGCTCCGCCGGGGAGTCGGCGTGCAGTTGGCGTACGCCGAACGCGTCGGCGATCCGCGCCGCCAGCTCGGCCAGCCGACGGGGCGGCCCACCCACCGGGGACGGCTCGCCGAGCAGCTCGGCGAGGATCTGGTCGTGCACGTCGGCGCGCCAGGGCAGCCCGGCGGCGCCCATCTCCACGCCGATCAACGCGCCGGCCGACTCGGCGGCCACCAGCAGCCGGAACCGGCCGGGATGGGCGGTGTCGGCGATCCGGGCGAGCTGGTCGGCGTAGACCCGGGTCAGGGCCTCGATGCCGGGGCCCGGCGGGCCGGAGGGCGGGTCGAAGAGCGCCGCCTGGCCGACGCCGGGCGGCGCGGGCGGGCGTGGCGGCGGGTCGGCGGGCACCGGCGCGCCGGTCAGCCGGGCCCAGGCCGCGGCCAGCGACCGCGGCTCACCCCACCGGCCGGCATGACCGAGCAGCAGCGCCTCGGTCAGCTCGACGTCGTGGCACCGGTCGACCCGCACCCCGGCCCGCAGCAGCTCGGGGTAGAGCGCCGCACCGGACGCCCACACCCAGCGTGGCCGGTCCGCGCGTTCCCGGGCGGCGACCGCGGCGGGCAGGTCGGCGACCGTCTCCGGCGGGCCGGCGGGGTGCCCGGCGGCGTCGAGCGCCTGCAGCACGCCGCCGCTGCCGCCCTCACCCGCCACCACCGCCACCAGCACAGACGCGATTCTGCCTCGCCGCTACGACACTCTTCCGGCCCACCCACGGCGCCGGCGATCGAGGCCGCCCCGGGACGGCCACCGACTGACGCACCGACCGCGCGGGCAACGCTCACGCAGCGACGGCGCGCGACCGACCGACGCGCCGTCGGGGTACCGAGGACGCGGAGGGTGGCCGTCCCCGTGGAACGGCCACCCTCCGCGTGAACGAGGCCGCACCCCCGGCCGCACCCGTGGGAGGGCCTCGTCACGCCACCGCGCCGGTCAGGTCACGGCGCCCTCAGCTCACCCCGCCGCCACCTCACCACGCCGTCACCTCACCACGCCGTCACTTCACCGCGCCGGAGGTCAGACCGGACTGGATCTGCCGCTGGAAGATCGCGTACACGATGATCATCGGCAGGATGGAGAGCGTCAGCGCCGCGAACAGCGCCGCCCAGTCCGCCTCGTAGCCGGCGGACGTCGAGATGCTCGCGATGCCCTGGGTCAGCACCCACTTGGAGTCAGCGCCCTCGCCCTGCATCAGCGCGACCGGCAGCAGGTACTGGTTCCACTGGCCGATGATGTTGAAGATCGCGATGCTGACCAGGCCGGGGCGGGCCATCGGCATCATGATCCGGAAGAACAGCCGGGTGTGCGACGCCCCGTCGATCATCGCCGCCTCGGCCACCGACTGCGGCAGCGTCTTGAAGAACGCGGCCAGGAAGAAGACGGTGAACGGCAGCGAGTACGCGATGTAGACCAGGATCAGACCGGTGTAGGTGTTGAGCAGCCCGAGGTTGTTGACCACCAGGAACAGCGGCACCAGGGCGAGGAACACCGGGAACGCCAGCCCGGAGACGAACAGGTAGTAGATCACCCGGTTGCCCGGGAACGGGTAACGCGCCAGCACGTACGCGGCCATCGCACCGAACAGCATGGTGCCGGCGGTGCTCAACGTCACCACGAAGACGCTGTTGAGGAAGTACCGCCCGACGTGCGCCTCGCTCCACGCCCGCGCGTAGCTGCTGAAGCTGAACGAGTCGGGCAGGGCGAACGGGTTGCCGAGGAAGATCTCGGTGTTGCTCTTGAACGAGGCCAGGATGGTCCAGAGCAGCGGCGCGATCACCAGGATCGCCCAGACCAGCAGGGCGATGTGCCCGAGACCGCTGAGCAGACCGACCTCGCGGCGCCGGTCGAGGGACGCCTTGGCCTTCCGGCTGCCGGCCTCGGTGGCGCCGGCCGGGGCCACCGGTGCGCTCGGTGCGATTTCCGTCGACATCTCAGACCCCGCCTTACAGCTCGATCGTGTCACGCCGGCTGACGCGCAGGGTGAGCGCCGCGAACGTGATCGTCAGGAAGAACAGCGCCACACCCATCGCCGAGGCGTAGCCGAACTGGGAGTAGCTGAACGCGTTGCGGTAGATCTCCATGCCCAGCACGGTCGTGGCGCCGTCCGGGCCGCCCTGGTCGACCGAGAGCACCTGCACGATGGCGAACGCGTCGAACGCCGCGATGCCGAGGTAGACCCAGGCCACCTGGAGGGTGTCCCAGAGCAGCGGCAGGGTCACCTTGAAGAACATCGCCGCCCGACCGGCCCCGTCGATGGTGGCCGCCTCGTAGATGTCCTTCGGCACCGACGCCATGCCCGCCGAGAAGAGCACCACGTAGAAGCCGACCGCCTGCCAGACCAGCACCCCGACGATCGACCAGAGCGCGATCTTCGGATTGGCCATGAACAGCACCGGGTCGATCCCGACCAGGCCCAGCGCGCCGTTGAGCAGGCCGCTGTCGTCCGGCGCGTACACCCGGCTGAAGATGACGCCGACGATGACGACGGCCAGGACCTGGGGGAAGAAGAACACCACCCGGTAGAACCTCGACCCCCAGACCCCGGTCATCACGCCACCCCGGCTCCCCCCGCCCACGTTGAGCATGAAGGCGAAGAAGAGCGCGATGGCGATGGTCAGCAGCGGCATGGCAAGCAGCAGGACACCGTGGTGCCGGACCGCCTTCCAGAACACGTCGTCGGAGAGCAGCCGCTCGAAGTTCTCCAGGCCGATGAACTTCGGGTTGGCGCTCACCCCCCGCCAGTTGGTCATGGCGAGATAGAACGCCTGGGCGTACGGCCCGATGACGAAGGTCACGTAGATCGCGACCGGCACCGTCAGGAAACCGACGATGAACGGGTACCTGCCATGCCGCATGCTTGTCGCCTCCGCTCGATTCCTACCAGCGACTCAGCGGGTGAACTTCTCGATGGACGAGTCGCTCTTCACCGCGTCGGCCGCCTTCTGCATCCGCTGGCAGAACTTGTCCGCCGTGCCACCGTTGAACATCAGCTCGTTGGTGGCGGCGCGGGCCTCGTCGTCGAGCTTCTTGTACCAGGTGTCGAAGCGGTACGAGAAGTAGTCGCTGCCGGCCGCCGACAGCATCGCGTTGCCGCTGGTGAGACCGGGCGAGATCTCCAGGCCGTCGACCGCGCCCTTGACCACGGTGAGCACCTTGGTCAGCTCGGTGAAGCCCTTCGCGCCCTCCTTGGAGAGCATGTGCCGCAGGTACTCCATGCCACCGCGCGGGTTCTTGCCCTTCGAGGCGACGAAGTACATCTCGCCGGCCGCCGCGAAGATGGCGGTCTGCGGCAGCTTGTCGGACGTGGTCACGCTCGGCACCGGCATGACCGCGTACTTGAAGCCGGGCGGGGTGTCCTTGGCCTGCTCGTTCTCCAGCCAGGAGCCGCTGGGGTAGAAGGCCACCTTGCCCTGGTTCTGCTGGAGCTGGACCTCGGTGTGCTTGAGGCCCAGGTGCGCCTTGTTGCCGTACTTGGCGCCGATCTCGGCCCACGCGGCGGCGGCCTGCTTGACCGGCTCCGCCGTCCAGGCGCCGGGCTCCAGGTTGTCGATGTTCTTCAGCACGTCCGGTCCGCCGATCTTGGCGGCGCTGGTCAGGATGACCAGGTACTGGTAGTACGAGGCGTTCGCGCCCGCGTACGAGTACGGCGTGATGCCCGCAGCCTTGATCTTGTCGCACAGCGCGGTGAACTCGGCCCAGGTCTTCGGCGCGGCCCAACCGTTCTTCTCGAACAGCGCGCTGTCGTACCAGAGGCCGAAGACGGTGAAGGCGTAGTTCAGCACGTACGGCTTGCCGTTGAACGTGCCCTGCTCGACCGTGCCCGGGATGAGCGTGTCCCGCAGCTTGCCCGAGCCGTCCAGCGCCGGGGCGTCGAACAGCTCGGTCAGGTCCTGCACCTGCCCGGCCTGCACCAGCGCGCCCTGGTCCATCAGCTTCGAGCCGGCGTTGTTGACCATGTCCGGCGGGGTGTTGCTGGTGAACCGCGGCTGCAGGACGGTGGCGACCTCCTCCGTCTGGGAGAACTTCACCTCCGCCTTCGGGAACTTCTTCTTGTACGACGGGATGTGCACATCGGTGGCGTACTTGGTGCCCAGGCCACCGTTGAAGATGACCACCTCCAGCGGCGCGTCCTCCTTGACGCCCAGCGGGTTGTCCGCGGTCTTCTCGCCAGCGGCCTGCTCCGTCGGCTCGTCGTCGCCACCGGCGACACAGCCGCTGAGCAGACCCACGGCCGGGGTGGCCAGCAGACCCGCCGCGGCGGCGCGACGCAGTACGGTCCGACGGCTCAGCTCGACCGGGTTCTCGGGGGTAACGGACATCGTCGTCTCTCCTTGTGAGATTCGGGTCAGGCGGTCCGCCGGAGGCGCCCGGCGTACCGCGACTCGAGGGCGAGGTTGTGCTCGTCCCCGCCGGGGACGTTGGCGGAGAGGTAGATAGGGGGTACCTCTCCGGCCTGGTGGAACCGTCGTACGACCTCCGCGGTCAACAGCTGCGCCAGCAGCGCGGTGGTGACCGAGGAGACCGCACAGACCGCGCCGCCGCCCTCGAGCGGCAGCAGTGCGTCACCGTACGGCGCGCCGTTGTCCAGCACGACGTCGGCGAGGTCGGCGAGACGCCGCCCGGACGGGTGCCGGGGAGCGACCCGCGCGGTGTGCTCGACCGAGGTGACCGCGATCAACGGATGACCGCGCCCGGTGACCAGCGTCGCCAGCTCGACGACCGAGCCGTTGATGCCGGACTGGGACGCCACCACGAACACGTCCCGCGGCTGCGGCGCCGCGAGCTCGTAGATCTGGTGGGCGATGGTGGGGTCGCGCTCCAGCTTCGGGTCGGCGAGCACGTCGCGCGGGGCGTCGCCGTGCAGCACCAGGTCGTGCACCGAGAGCCGGTTGGTGGGGACCAGTCCGCCGGCCCGCGCGACCAGCTCGGCGGCGAACGCCTCCGAGTGGCCGGCGCCGAACGCCTGGAGCACGCCGCCCTCGCGCAGGCTGGCGGCGATCAGGTCGGCGGCCCGGGTGATCCCGTCCGTCTGCGTGTCGACGAGCCGGTCGAGCACCGGCCGGACGGCGTCGGCGTACCCCTGGGCACTGATCACGAGACGGCTCCCTTCGCGGCCTTGTGTCCGTCGACGGCCTGGGCGGTACGCCGGAAGGCCGCGTGGGCACGGTCGTGGGTGCGCTGCGCGACGGCGATGTAGAGCAGGTCGAGCACGACCAGCTGCGGGTGGCGGGCGCTGAGCGCGTCCGGCCGGAAGGTCGTCGCCTGGCTCGCGGTGACGAGCACGATGTCGGCGAGCTCCGCCAGTGGGGAGCGCGGGAACCCGGTGAGCGCCACGGTGGTTGCTCCCCGGCTGCCCGCCTCGGCGAGCATCTCGATGGTCTCGCGGGTCTGCCCCGTGTGCGAGATGCCGAGGGCCACGTCGCCGGTACGCAGCAGCGCCGCACTGGCCAGCCCCTCGTGCACGTCGTTCCACGCCCAGGCGGCGACGCCGATGCGGTGCAGGCTGAACTGCATCTCCTCGCCGACCAGGGCACTGCCGCTGGCGCCGAAGATGTTCACCCGGTCCGCGCCGGCGATGGCCACCGCGGCCCGCTCCACCTCGGCGAGGTCGAGCAGCGCGGCCGTGTCGTGCATGGCCCGCGTGTCGGCGGCCATGATCTGGTCTAGCACCCGGCCGAGCGGGTCGCCCGGTTGGATCTCCCGGCCGATGTCCACCGTCCAGCCGGCGGAGCGGGCGCGGCCGGTCTCGGCGGCGATCGCGAGCCGCAGGTCGGCGTAGCCCTCGAACCCCATGGCGCGGCAGAACCGCGTTACGGTGGCCGGTGAGGTGCCGCTGCGCTCGGCAAGCTCCACGATGGTGGATCGGGCGGCGGCCTCCGGGTCGGTCAGCACATGCTCGGCGACCCGGCGCAGGGCCCCGGTCAGCTCGTCGAGGCCGCTGCGGACCCGGGCGAGCACGCCCTCGGACGGCGCGCCGAGCGCGCCCCGACGGTCGAACGCGTCGGCGTCGACCACCGCGGTCCCCGCGGAGGTGTCCACCTCGTGATCAACCATGGGACGCCTTTCGGAAAAGACTGTTAACTGTTAGTGGTAAAAGTTCTTACTGCGGGCCCCTCCCTGTCAAGACCGTGGGCGAAGTTTTCAAACTGTTACCTGGTGCACAACGCGCCGGGCCGCCCCGGCCTTGCCCGCAACCCGGCGGCCGACCAGCATGAACGCACGTCGCAAGCAGGGAGGCCGATGCGAATGTCCGGCACCGTCGTGATTGGTCTCGATGTCGGCGGTACGTCCACCAGGGCCGCCGCCGTCGCCCTCGACGGCACCCGACTGGGCACCGGTCGGGGCGGCGGCGGAAACCCCACCAGCCACGGCGCCGACGCGGCCGCCCGGGAACTGCTGACCGCCCTGCGCGGCGCGCTCACCGACGTGGACCCGGCCCGCGTACGCGCCGGCACCATCGGACTCGCCGGGGCCGGCCGGCTGCTCGCCGACCCCGCCGGCCGGGAAGCCTTCGACCGCGCCTGGCACGACGCCGGGCTGCGCTGCCCGTACGCGGTGCACGGCGACGCCCTCGTCGCGTACGCCTCCGGCACCGCGTCGCCCGACGGCACCGTGCTCATCGCCGGCACCGGCGCGATCGCCGCCGCCGTCCACGACCTGCGCCTCGACCGGGTCGCCGACGGGCACGGCTGGCTGCTCGGCGACGCCGGCTCCGGCTTCTGGCTCGGCCGCGAGGCCGTCCGCCGACTGCTCGCCGACCTTGACTCCGGCCGTACGCCGGACGCGCTGGGCCGGCAGGTGCTCACCGACCTGCTCGGCACCGCCGCCGTGGCGGCCCGGCCACGCGACACCGTCGACAGCGCCGTCCAGGCGGTCACCCGGCGCCCGCCGGTCGAGCTGGCCCGGCTCGCCCCGCTCGTCGTCACCGCCGCCGTCGCCGGCGAACCGGTGGCCACCACGCTGATCGCCGAGGCCGCCGACCACCTGGTCGAGAGCGCCAGTCGGATCCGGCCCGCCGACGCCGACACACCGATCGTGCTCGGCGGCGGCCTGCTGACCGGCGCCACCCCGCTCGCCGCCGCGGTCCGCGAGGCCGCCGGCCGGCGCTGGCCGGAGGCGCTGCTCTGCTCGGCCGGCGACGGCGCGGCGGCGGCCGCCTGGCTCGCCGCCCGCGACCTGCCCGAGGTGGACGACCCGGAGGCCCTGCACCCCCTCTTCCTCGCCCCACCCCCCTGACCCGCCCCGCGCCCCGCGCCCCGGTGCCCCCTCGCCCTGATGATCAAGAGGTTCGCGTCAGGTCGGGGCCGGATTCTGACGCGAACCTCTTGATCACCGGACGGGAGGCTGGGGGCGGAGGGTGGGGTGGGGGTGGGGGTCAGGGGGTCTGGGTGAGGAGGTGGTGCAGGCGGGACAGGACGTGGGAGCGCCAGCCGCCGCCGAGGAGGTCACGGGTACGCACCTGGAGCGGGTCGTCGGGGTCGAAGCCGGCGTGTACGAGGAACAGCCGCGTGCCCCGCCCCTCGGGCACGAGCGTCCAGGTGACCACGGTGTCCAACCGGCCGCCCCGCCAGGCCCAGCGCAACAGGCGCGGCGGGTCCAGGTCGAGCACCTCGCAGTGCACCGTCCCGTCGAAGTCCTGCCCCGGTCGCGGATCGGTGCGGAAGGTGAACCGGTGCCCGACGACGGGCGCGGAGTCGTTCGGCATGAGCCAGCGACCGAGCAGATCAGAATCGGTCAACGCCCGCCAGACCTTGACCGGCGGGTGGGGCAGGAACTGGTCCACCGCGACAGTGCCCGGGTCACTCATCGGGCAACTCGTCCAGCACGTCGCGCAGCGCGGTGAGGCGCCCGCGCCAGAACCGCTCGTACGGGCCGAGCCAGTCGGCCACGTCCCGCAGCGGCTCCGGCCGCAGCGAGTAGAGCCGCTGCCGTCCGGCGGGTTGCTCGACGACGAGTCCGGCGTCCTTGAGCACCCGCAGGTGCTCGGACAGGCTCGGGCGGCGCATGTCGAAGTGGTCGGCGAGCCGCTGGACCGGCTGCTCACCCTGATCGAGGAGCAGTCGCAGCAGCTCCCGCCGGGTGGGGTTGGCCAGCGCCGCGAAGACGTCCCCGCCATCGGCACGCCCGGCCGACTCCGACCCGGACCCGGCACCCGCACGCCCGGCCGGACCCGAGCCGCCGTCGGCACCGGCACGCCGGCTCGACCCCGACCCGCCGCGGACACCAGCACGCCCGATCCGCCCCGCACCGTCGTCGATCCGCGGACCCCGCCGGGCCGGGCCGACGGCGGCGTCCGGCTCAGACACGGGTGGACTGGAGGACGATGCCGTTGCCGTCCGGGTCGTCGAAGGTGACGTAACGCCCCCACGGGGCGTCCTGGATGCCGCCGTCGGCGAGCGCGACGCCCCGCTCCCGCAGCTGCGCGACGTCGCCGTCGAGGTCGTCGGTCTCGAACACCAGGCCCTTGAGCGAGCCGGGCGGCATGCTGGGGAACCAGGTGACCAGGGTCAGGGCGGTGGCCGCGCCCTTCGGGGCGACCTGGACCCAGCGACCGCCGGGCCCCATCGGGTTGTCGAAGATGAGGTCGAAGCCGAGGACGTCGAGGTAGAAGTCGCGGGCCCGGTCCTGGTCCCGGACGGGCACGGAGACGAGCTTCACGTGGGTCACGGTCATGCGGCCACAATAGGTAGGAGATATCCTACCGGTCAACCGAGACACCTCACTTGAGCTGGCCCGCCGTCAACCCCGACTGCACCTGGCGCTGGAACACGAGGTAGACCACGAGCACCGGCAGCACCGCGATCGTCAGTCCGGCGAACAGCCGCGCGTAGTCGCCCGCGTACCCCTGGCTGACCGAGAGGGCGAACAGCCCCTGGGCCAGCACCCACTTGGAGTCGTCGCCCTGCATCAGCACCTGCGGTAGCAGGAACTGGTTCCAGTGGCTGAGGAAGTTGAAGATCGCGACGCTGATCAATCCCGGACGCGCCATCGGTAGCATCACCCGGAAGAACAGCCGGAAGTGGCCGCACCCGTCGACCAGCGCGGCCTCCGCCACCGAGGTCGGCAGGGTGCGGAAGAACGCGGTCAGGAAGAAGACCGTGAACGGCAGCGAGTACGCCGAGTAGACCAGGATCAGCCCGGTCCACGTGTTGAACAGGCCGGCGTTGCGCACCACGAAGAACAGCGGCACCAGGGCGAGGAAGACCGGGAACATCAGCCCGCCGACGAACAGGTAGTAGACGAACTGCCGGCCCCGGAACTCGTACCGGCCGAAGACGTACGCGGCCGCGGCGCCCATCAGCATGGTGAGGCTGACCGAGCCGGCCACCACCACGATGCTGTTGAGGAAGTACCGGCCGATGTGCGCCTCGCTCCAGGCCCGCCCCCAGTTGTCGAACCGCAGCGCCGACGGCAACCCCCACGGGTCGGCCAGGATCTCACCGTTGGTCTTGAACGAGCTGAGGACCATCCACAGCAGCGGCAGCACGGTCAACGCGCCCCAGAGCACGAGGAAGCCGTGCGAGAAGACGTTGGCGACGCCGATCTCGCGGCGTACCGGGCGGTCGCCGGGCGCGGGCTCGGCGCCGGTCGTGGCCGGCGCGGCCCTGTCCAGTGTGGTCACGAGTACTCGATCCGCTCACGTCGGCTGGCCCGCAGCGCGAGCACCGCCACCGACAGGGTCAGGAAGAACATCACCACGCCGATCGCCGAGGCGTAGCCGAACTTGGTCTCGCTGCCGAACGCGGTGTCGTACATCCGCACACCGATGACGTCGGTGGAGAAGTTCGGACCTCCGTTGGTCATGAGCTGCACCAGGATGAACCCGTCGAGCGCGAAGATCGCCAGGTAGACCCAGGCCACCTGGACGGTGTCCCACAGCAGCGGCAGCGTGATGCGGCGCAGCGTGGTGAACCGGGTGGCGCCGTCGAGCATGACCGCCTCGTAGATCTCCTTCGGGATGGCCGACATCGCCGCGCCGAAGAGCACCACGTAGAAGCCGACGTTGCTCCACACCATGACGGCCAGTACGCACCAGAAGGCCGTACGCGGGTCGCCGAGCCACGTCGGCGACGAGAGGCCGAAGCCCTTCAGCGCGCTGGTGAGCAGGCCCTGGTTGGGGTGGTAGACCTCCTTCCAGAGCAGCGCGATGATCACCACCGAGAGCACCTGGGGGAAGAAGTAGACCGTGCGGTAGACCGCGGTGCCGCGTACGCCGGTCACGCCAGCGCGACCGCCGCGCCCGCCCATCGTGAGCATCGTGGCGAAGAACAGCCCGAGCACGATGGTCAGCACCGGCACGAGCGCGAGCAGGACCGCGTTGTTCTTCAGCGCGTTCCACACGTAGTCGTCGTGCCAGAGCGCCCGGAAGTTCGCGAGCCCCACCGAGTTGGCGTCGGCCGAGTAGCCGAGCCAGTCGGTGGTGGAGATCTGGAACGCCTGAAGGTACGGCGAGACGACGAAGACGACGTAGAGCAGCACCGGCGGCACCAGGAAGGTGACGATCAGCGGGTACTTGCCATGTCTCACGGTGAGGACCTCTTCCACAGGGGCGTCCGGTGCGGGCGCGCGCCGCACCCGCACCGGACGGGCGTCACGCGGCCCGCTTGTACTTCTTGACCGAGGTGTCCTGGGCGATCGAGTCGGCGCCCCGCTGGCACTGGTCGAGGAACTCCGCCGGGCCGATGCGGCCGCTGAAGAACTCGCCGCACGCGGCGTCGACGAGGTTGCGCTCCAGCTTGCGGTAGTAGTTGTTGTAGACCCAGTTGAAGCCGTTGGACCCGGACGCCTCCAGCGCCTTGACCACCGTGTTCAGCCCGTACGGCAGCTCCACGCCCTCGGTGGCGCCGGCCACCACGGTCAGGCTGGACACCTTGCGGGTGAAGTCCTGGGCGCCGGCCTTGGAGAGCATCACCCGGAAGTACTCCAAGCCGCCGGCGAGGTTACGGGCCTTGGCCGGCACCATGAACGGCTCGCCGGCGGTCCCCCGGACCGCCTCGAAGGGCAGCTTGTCGCCGCTACCGAGGCTGGGCGTCGGCGCGACGGTCATGTTGAACCCGGCCGGGGTGACGTCCTTCTGCTCGCTCTCCAGCCACGACCCGCAGGAGATGAAGGCGGCCTTGCCCTGGCACCAGGCGGTCTGCGACTGCTTGTGGTCCAGGCCCGGCGAGCCCTCCAGGATGTACTTGTCCTTGACGATCTGGTGCCAGGCGTCGGCGGCCGCCTTCATGGCGTCGGACTTCCAGGCGTTGGGCTCCAGGTTGTCGATGGCCAGCGCGACGGTGGGCCCGCCGAACTTGATGGCCGTCGAGATCAACGGCCAGCTCATGTAGCGGGGGTGCAGGCCGGCGTACGTCCAGGGGGCGATGCCGGCGGCCTTGATCTGCCGGCAGAGCGCGATGTGGTCGTCCCAGGTCTTCGCGTACGCCCAGCCACGGTCGGCGAAGAGCTTGGTGGAGTGCCAGATGCCGTAGACGGTGTAGGTGTAGTTGAGCACCAGGAACCGGCCGTCGTACGAGCCGACGTCGACCGCGCCGGGCAGCAGCGTGTCCTTGACCGTCTTGCCGGGGACGTCGAGGCTCGGGGCGGTGAGCAGCTCACCGAGGTCGGCGATGGCGTTCTGGGAGACCAGACCGTTGAAGTCGATCTGGCCGGCGCCGGAGTTGTTCACCACGTCGGGCGGGGTGCCGTCGACGAAGCGCGGCTGGAGTGTCTTGCTGATCTCCTGGGTCGCCGAGTGCTTCACCTTGGCCTTCGGGTACCGCTGCTCGTACATGGTCTCGTGGGCCTTGGCGTACTCCTCGCCGAAGCCGCCGTTGAAGATCACCACCTCGAGCGGGGCGTCCTCGGCGACGCCGAGCGGGTTCTGCTCGCTCTTGGTGCCCTTGTAGACCTCGGCGTCGTCGCCGCCACCGCCGCTGGTGGCGCAGCCGGTGAGCAGGCCGGCGGCGGGGGTGGCCAGCAGGCCGGCCGCGGCGCTGCGCCGCAGGATGTCACGCCTGTTCATGCTCTCTCCTCGGTTCGGGCCGGGCGACCGTCGGTGGGTGGGGGTGACGGCCGCCGGACGAGGGCGCAGGGGAAATTCTTCAGTTCTAAGAATCTTGCTGAAGAATTTCTACGACAGGCGCACGCGGACTTCAAGCCCTGGACATCGAACAGTTACCGAACCGGTCCGAGCGTCACCCGGCACGGCCCCGCACACGCGGACGCGCCGGCCCCGTGGTGCTGCTCGAGGCCGGCGCGAAAGCGGGTCGGTCAGGTCTGGACCGGGAACCCGAGGTTGACGCCACCGTGCCGGGGGTCCAACCACCGGCTGGTGACCACCTTGCCGCGGGTGAAGAACCGCACGCCGTCCTCGCCGTGCGCGTGCAGGTCACCGAAGAGCGACGACTTCCAACCGCCGAAGGAGTGGTACGCCATGGGCACCGGGATGGGCACGTTGATCCCGACCATGCCGACCTCCACCTCGTGCTGGTAGCGGCGGGCCGCGCCCCCGTCGTTAGTGAAGATCGCCGTGCCGTTGCCGTACGGGCTGGCGTTGACCAGCTCCAGCGCCTCGTCGTACGAGCCGACCCGCAGCACGCTGAGCACCGGACCGAAGATCTCGTCGGTGTAGACGGACATCTCCGGGGTCACCCGGTCGAAGAGGGTGGGGCCGAGCCAGAACCCGCCCGGGTCGCCGTCCGGCTCCACCTTCCGACCGTCGACCACCGGCACCGCACCGGCCGCCACGCCCGCCTCCACGTAACCGCGCACGCGGGCGGCGTGCGCCGCGGTGACCAGCGGCCCCATGTCACAGCCCCGCCGGCCGTCGCCGGTGCGCAACCCCGCCATCCGCTCCGCGATCTTGGCGACCAGCGCGTCCGCGACCGGCTCGACCGCGACCAGCGCGGAGATGGCCATGCACCGCTCCCCCGCCGAGCCGAACCCGGCGTTCACCGCCGCGTCGGCGGCGAGGTCCAGGTCGGCGTCCGGAAGCACCACCATGTGGTTCTTCGCGCCGCCCAACGCCTGCACCCGTTTCCCGGCGGCGGTGCCACGCTGGTAGACGTACCGGGCGATCGGGGTCGAGCCGACGAACGAGACCGCCCGCACCTCAGGGTGGTCCAGCAACGCGTCGACCGCCTCCTTGTCGCCGTTGACCACGTTCAGCACACCATCGGGCAGCCCGGCCTCGACGAACCACTCGGCGAGCAGCAACGCCGCACTCGGGTCCTTCTCGCTCGGCTTGAGCACCACCGCGTTGCCGCAGGCCACGGCCACCGGAACGAACCACAGCGGCACCATCACCGGGAAGTTGAACGGCGAGATCACCGCGACCACCCCGAGCGGCTGACGCAGCGTGTACGAGTCCACCTCGGTGGAGACGTTCTCACTGAACGCGCCGCGCAGCGCCGAGGGGATGCCGCAGGCGTACTCGATGACCTCCAGGCCGCGCTGCACCTCGCCGGCCGCGTCGGCGAGCACCTTGCCGTGCTCGGCGGTGATCACCTCGGCGAGGCGGTCGCGCCGGGCGTGCACCAGCTCGCGGAACGCGAACAACACGGCCGTCCGCCTCGCCAGCGACGCGTCGCGCCAGGCCCGGGCCGCGCGGGCCGCGGCGTCCACGGCCACCGCGACGTCCGCGGCCGAGGCCAGCGCCACCTCTCCGGTACGCCGGCCGGTGGCCGGATCGAACACGTCCCCGCGCCGCTCGGAGGCCCCGGCGAACCGCTTGCCGTCGACGAAGTGCCCGATCGCGCCGCTCACGCCGGCACCTCCGCCGCGGTGCGGATCGCGTCGACCAGGATGTCCAGACCCTCCCGCGCCTCGTCCTCGGTCAACGTCAGCGGGGGCCCCATCCGCAGCACGTTGCCGTACAGCCCGCCCTTGCCGACCAGCAGGCCACCGGCCCGGCACGCCTCGAACGCCCGCGCCGTGCGGGCCGGGTCCGGCTCGCTCCCGCCAGGACGGACGAACTCGACGGCGAGCATCAGCCCCTTGCCGCGTACGTCGGCCACGCAGTCGAGGTCCGCCACCGCGGCCCGCAGGCCGTCGGCGAGGATCGCCCCGGTGCGGGCCGCGTTGGCCTGCAGGTCGTGGTCGAGCAGGTAGTCGAGCACCGCGTTGCCGGCGGCCGTGGAGACCGGGTTGCCGCCGAACGTGGAGAAGCTGATCGCCGGCACCGACTCCAGCACCTCGGCCCGACCGACCACGCCGGCGAGGGCGAACCCGTTGCCGATGCCCTTGGCGAAGGTGAGCAGGTCAGGTGTGACGCCGTGCGCCTGGTAGCCCCATAAGTGCTCCCCGGTGCGCCCCCAGCCGGTCTGCACCTCGTCGGCGATGAACAGGATGCCCGTCTCGTCCAGCACCTTCTTCCACGCCGCGAAGAGACCGTCCGGCGGATGCACGAAGCCGCCGACACCCTGGATCGGCTCGGCGATCAGCGCGGCCACGTCCCCGGCGGTCTGGGTGGCGAGCACCTCGCGCAGGTCCTCCACCGCGGCGTCGACCTGCTCGTCGGCGTCCAGCCGGGACAGCAGGCCGCGCAGCCGCTCCCCCGAGTGCAGCCAGGCCACCTGGAGCGGGTTGAGAGGGCTCGCCGACCAGCCCCGGTTGCCGGTGACGCCCATCGCCGCGTACGACCGGCCGTGGTAGCTGTTGCGCACGGCCAGGACCTGGTGCGATCGGCGGTGGTTGGTGGCCATCAGGAGCGCGGCCTCGTTCGCCTCGGTGCCGGAGTTGGTGAAGAACACGCGGGCGTCCGGGATGCCGGACAGTCGCGCCACCTTCTCGGCCAGCTCGACCTGCTGCCGGATCAGGTAGAGCGTCGAGCTGTGCACGATCCCGGTCCGCAGCTGCCGCTCGACGGCGTCCCGGATCTCCGGGATGTCGTAGCCGATCATGTTGGTCAGCACGCCGCCGAAGAAGTCCAGGTAGGTGCGGCCCTGCGCGTCGGTCACCCGGCGACCCGCGCCGGAGACCAGCTCGATCGGTTCGTCGTAGTAGAGCGGCATCCAGGACGGGAGGACCGCCCGGTGCCGGGCCAGCAGATCGTCGGTGGTCATCGTCGCACCCTTCGGTTCGCGGTTACCGCACGCTTTCACCCGCCCCGGAGCGGGACAAGAGTCAGCGTGTAGCGCGAGCATCCGCCCGACCTGACAGAACGTCACGTTTTTCGTCGTCGTTTATCAATCGGGGTGCGCATCCCGTAGCCGTAACCGCCCCCGGCCGTCGTTTTCCATGCCATAGCTGGGGTAGGTGCACCGCCGCCGCCACCAGCGCGAACCCGGCCCAACCGGCGGCCAGACCGGCGGGTAGACCGGCGTCCTGTCCGGCGTGGACACCCACGAGAAACCCGACCAGCGCCAGACTGTTGCGCGCGAAGTGCCGGGTGAACGTCGGCAGGTCCCGCCGGACCTCCACGGCCACCAGCACCCCCGCGTACGGGAAGGTCACCACGAGGCCGCGCAGCAGCTGGCCCAGCAGCCCACTGAGCGCCGCGCCGCCGAGGATGAGCAGCAGTTTCGCCACCGCCGGCACTGGACGACGTGGCCCGGACGGCTCGACGGGGCGGCCCACGTCCCCCCCGGCGGGCGGCGCAGCGGACGCGGCAGGGTGACCGGCGTGGAGCGGACGGCCGCCGACCGGCGGCCCGGCCGGGGTGTGGCGGCGCAGGACGAGCATCGTCAGCAGCCACAGCCCCACCGTGGCGGCCAGCGCCGGGCCGAACGGCACGGTGAACGGGCGCAGCGCGGCGGCGAGCACCACATACCCGGCGACACCGGCGACGTCGGCCAGCAGGATCGGCCAGCGCAGCCGGTGGTGGGTCAGCGCGACAACGCCGAAGAACAGGTTGAGCCCGACCACCCCGACCAGGTGGGCGCCGCCTACCGAGTAGCCGGTGGCCAGCAGCGCAGCCGTCATCGGCAACGGCAGGCTGGCGACCAGGGCCCGCAGCCGCACCGAGCGGATCAGGCTGACCGCCCACACCACGGCCGCCACCAGCAGGACGCCCTGCGCGGTCACCGATCGCCCCCGGGCCGGCCGCCGGTCAGGCCGGAAACGTGGCGAGCGCGGCGCAGGCCCGGAACGTCTCCTCGGTGCGGGCGAGGTCCGCCCGGTTCACCGAGAAGCGGTTCTCGGTGATCTCGCCGGCCGCGCTCATCCCCGCCGTCCAGCAGGCCGTCCCGTCCCAGCACACCAGGTTGACGTGCAGCTCGGCACCGACCGCGCTGGACGGCAGCAGCCCGATCCGTACGCCCGCGCGGCGCTGTGTCTCCACCAGCTCCGACAGCTCCTCGGACAGCTGCGCGTACATGAAGATCCGGGTTATCCGTACACCCCGCTCCAGCGCCGCCAGATTGGCCTCCCAGTACCGCCGGCCGACGTCGCCGCGCCACCAGCTCAGCTCGCCACTGACCCGGGGCAGGACGTTGGTCAATGCGTCCAGGCGGCGCACGCAGTCCCGGGTGGCGCCGAGCAGGTCCTGGCAGTCCGGTCCGGACCGGACGATCCGTCCGTGGCGCAGCTGCTCGACGTCGGCGTGGAACCGTTCGAAGCGGCGCCGGGCCTCCTCGGCGACCCGCGTGTCGGGGTGGCGCTCGACGGCCTCCCGCGCACCGGCGGCCACCTCGGGGACCGCCGCCACCAGCCACGACGGGCCTTCCAACAGCGTCCGCAGGTGGAACCGTCGTTCGGCACGGGCCAGCGAGTCCACCAACAGGGAGATCGTGATGCCCATCAGGCCGGCGAGGAGGGACTCCACGCCACTGGCCGCGCCCGTCAGGTCCAGCGCCAGGGACAGCGAGATCGACAACCCGATGCCGACCAGCGCGACCGGGTCGGTGTGCGCGACCAGCCGGGTGAACCCGAGCGGAGAGCCGAGCCGGCCGGAGCGCGGTCGGCGGAGCAGTTCGGCCATCGACAACCTCCACAGATCCGGCTGCCACCAGCGTACGAACCGCTGGCCAGATGCCCTGGTCAGCGCGGTCGCGAGCGGGGCCGGACCGCCGCTGCTGACGGCCCGGCCGTCGGTTCCGCCGCGTCGACCGGGCAGGCCGCCCCGACCCCACCCCGTTGGGCTGCCGCGTCGATCGGGCAGGCGCCCGAGCAGCGGCCGGTACGATCCGGACCGTGCCCGAGCGTCCCGTCCCACCGTCGCCCGGCGTCGCCCTCCCACCGTCGCCCATGGTCACTCCCGTGCCGGTGCCCCTGCCCGGTGGCGCGTTGCCCGGCGACGGCACGGCGATCACCGAGGGCATCTCCGGCTGGGTCGACGCGGTGCCGCTGCGCGGCCTGGTGGCCCGCTTCGGCGGCGACTGGCCGGCCGGCGACCTCGCCGCCGTTCTCGCCGGACTGGACGACTTCTCCGCCCGGCACTGGGACTTCCGAGGCGGCCGGGAACGGCCCGAGGCCCGGGAGCCGGCACTGGACCCGGCCACCGCCGCGCAGGTCCTCGCCGCCGCCACCACGCTCGGCCTGGTCCGGCCGCAGGCGCCGGCCCGCGACGACTACGCCCACCTCGTGGTGCTCGGCGGGCTGGCACACGCCTGCCTGCGCCGGGTCGCGTGCGCGGCCCACCTGCTGCGCGCCGGCACCGGGGTGACCGGCGAGGTCGCGGTGCTCGGCAGCTACCGCCCACTGTCGGAGGCGGAGCAGCGCGCCCTGGCCGACGCCGGGGTGACCGGCTGCGACACCGAGGTCGACGCGCTCGACGCCGGGGTCCGGCTCGCGTTCGGCGTGACGGCGCCGGACGAGGAGGACGGCCTGGACGCCGGGCACCCGCACCACTCCTGGTCGTCGCGGACCTACCGGCCGGCGGGCACCCCACCCGTGCGGGTGCTGGCCGCCCCGTCCAGCGAGCCCGAGCGGCGCCGCGCCCACACCGCCGACACCCAGCGGTTCTGGGCCGGGCACGCCCGACTCACCGCGGGCGACCCGGTGCTGCTGGTCACCGCCCCGATCTACGTGCCGTTCCAGCACTGCGACGCGTTGCGCACCCTCGCCGTGCCGTACCGGTGCGGGATCGACACGGTCGGCGTCGACCCCGCCCTGCCCGACCTGGCGCGACTGCCGGAGCCGACGCTGACCCCGGGCCGCTACCTCCAGGAGATCCGCTCGGCGATCCGCTCGATGCGCGCCCTGCACGCCACCCTGACGCCGGAGGCGTGACCCGAAGCGCCGACGCGGCCGGTCAGGCGAAGACCAGCAGCGGATCCGTCTCCGCCCGGACACCCACGAAGCAGGCGGCCGAGGTGCGGCAGCCCTCGCGTACCTCGCGGACGCCGTGCATCCGCCCCGCCTCGAACATCACCAGGTCGCCCTTGCCGGGCAGCACCGTGTCCAGCGGTGGGCCGACCCGCTCCGGCTCGATGCCGTAGTCGAACGGGTCGCTCTTGAGCGCCACGAACTCCTCCTCGGACAGGTGACCCCAGAAGTCGATCTCGCCACCCGCGCCGGGCTCCGGCACCTCCAGGTAGATGTTGACCCCCAGCCGCCGGTGCAGCCGGTAGCTGTCGAGCAGGGGGATCTGCCGGCGGTCGATGTGCGGGCGGCCCCGGCCGCCGGGCGTCATCCGGCGCAGCACACCGGGCAGCATCATCCGGCCGTCGTGCCGACCGACCGTCGCCCCGTACGGCCACATCTCGTCGAGGTCAAGCCGGATCAGGTCGGTCGGGGACTGCAGCCCGGCGAACACCTCGTGGCGGATCAGGCGGGTGGTGTCGGCGGAGGTGTCCAGGTAGCGGGCGACGCTGTCACCACCGTTGGCCACCTCCCCCATCGACGTGCCGACGCTGGTGAACTCCTTGGTGAGCAGGAAGTTGGCGTCGTCGACGGCGCGGACCACCCGGGGCAGCGCGGCGTCGCACTGCTCCGGCGGGTAGTACTCGCGGTGCCAGATCACGTCGATCTCGCCGGTGGCCAACTCCCGCAGCGTCTCGGCGGTCAGCCGGTCCCGGCGGCGCAGTTGATCGGTCACGTCAGCTCCTCGTCAGGCTGCCTGCGGATCCGGATCGGAACCCCGACGTCCCGTCCGTCATGCGCCACGAAGCGTCTTGAGGTCCGCCTCGGCCCGGACCGTGTCGCCGTGGTCGTCGCCGAGGATCCGCCGCCGGTCCTCGACCACACCCACCAGCACCTTCTCCGCCTCGGCGGTGGCGCCGGTGGCGATCAGACACTCGGCCAGCGTGTGCCGGGCGGCGATCATCGCGACGTGCTGGACCTGCCGCTTGGCGGCGTCGGTCGAGAGGATCTCCCGCAGGTCGGCGAGGGCCTCGTCGACCTCCCCCTCGCGCAACCGGCAGATGTCCAGCGTGTGCCGCACCGTGAGGGTCTCGAAGTGGTCCGGCGCCCAGTGCCGCAGCCGGATCTCCAGGATCTCGGTCAGCTCGGCACGCGCGTCCGCGTACCGTCCCTGGTAGACGATCGCGCGGGCCAGGCTGTGCCGCGCGGTCATGGTGTCCCGGTCCTCGGGGCCGCGCACCCGGTACTCCGCCCGGACGATGTCCCGCAGCTCGTCCTCGGCGTCGCGCCACCGGCCCTGCTCCAGGATCGTCCGGGCCAGCTTGTGCCGGCTCGCCAGGGTGTTGCGGTGTTCCCGCCCGAGCAGGTTCTCCCGCGCCGGGATGATCAGGCGGAGCTCGTTCTCGGCCCAGCTCAGGTGCCCCTGCTCCAGGGCGGCCCGGGCGCGCTCGTGGCGGAGGCTGAGCGCGGGACGGGAATCGAGGTCGACGCCGATGCGGCGACACCCGGCCAGGCAGCGCTCCAGAAAGATCTCCGCCTGCCCGGGCAGACCCACGGCCAGGATGTAGCGGGCGATCAGCCGGGCCAGGTCCAGTGCGACATCCAGCAGGTCGGGCCGGAGCCGCGGCAAATCACCGCCGTCGAGGAAATCGAGCACCGCGCCCATGGTGGGCGGCGCCAGCACGTGCCAGCTCGCCCACTTGTCCGGCTCGTCGGGGTCGAACTCCTCCTCACGTGGCCGGTCCGGGTCGCGCAACCGCAAGGTGTCCAGCAGGTCGAGCACCAGCTCGTGGTACGCCGCCCGCTCGGTCACCACGTCCGGCAGGTCCCGGATCAGCTCCCGGACCAGCGGGTGCAGGGTCACCACGTGGGCGACCGGGGACTGAGCCGGCAACGACTCGATCACCCCGAGGTCGACCAACGCGAAGTCGGCCAACGAGCGCAGCACGTCGCGGAGCCGGTCCTCGCCGATCTCCCCGATCAGCGGCGACGCGGACAGCCGCACCGGGTCCAGCAGCACCGCGTAGGGGATGGGTGCGTCGCCGAGGCAGGCCAACAGTCGCAGCACCGGCCGCGCCTGGTCGAGCCCCCGGTTGGCCAGCAGGTCCAGCGAGATCTCCCAGGACTGCACCACCGGCCGGACCGCGCGGTCGAAGCCGCTGGACCCGTTGCGCCGGGCGGAGGTGCCGGCCCGGTGGTCCAGCGCCGCCCGGTAGTCGTCGTAGGTGCGGATCGAGGAGCGGGAGGTGCCGACCGGGATGCGGTTGGCCTCCGCCAGGTAGGTGCCGGCGCCGCGCAGCGCCAGCGGGTGCCCCTTCAGCCGCGCGGCGAGCCGGGTCGCCTGGGCCTGCGTGCCGGGGGCGGCGCCGGCGAGGTCGACGAGCACCTGCGCGCCGTCGGCCGGCGACAGCTCGTCCACCAGGTGCATGGTGGACCACTCACCCCAGGTGTCCCGCCGCCCGTCGCGGGTGGTGACCAGGACCAGCCCGTTGGGCGTACGCGGCTGCCGCAGCCAACCCGTGCCGTCGGCGACCTGCCCGTCGGCCGGGGCCAGCAGGGTCGGCTCGTCGGCGTTGTCGAAGATCAGCAACCACGGACGGGGCGAGTTGTTCAACAGGTCCCAGACCAGCTCCACGGGGCTGCGGGCCTTGCCGGCCCAGGCGAGGTCGAGCTGGTTCTCCGGCGCCTGGAGCTGACCCGCGACCTCCCGCATCCCGGCACTGACCCGCGCCGAGTCCTTCGCCGAGATCCACCAGACCAGCCGGCCCCGCTCCTCGAGCTGACGGGCCACCTCCTGCGCGGTGAGGCTCTTGCCGCAGCCACCGAGCCCCCAGAGGATCTGGGTGGCCTCCTCCGGGGCGCGAGAGGTCCCGGCGGGCGGTTCGGCGGCCCGCAGGATCGTCTCGACCAACTCGTCCCGGCCACGCAGCGGCAGGCGGTTACGACGAGGCGGAATGATCGAGAACCCGATGTCCTGGGTCGAGCTGGTCATCGGCCCGTCCCCGTGCGGACCGTCCCCGGTCGGCCCGGCACCTGACCCGCGCGTGAGCGCCCGGGCCGACGCGGGCCGGGGTGGAGGTGACTCATCTGGCCTCCCGGAGGGGGTTGCGGCAGGCTCCACGATGGCCGGTCCACGCCTGGCGGGTGCCGGCCACCACACGTGATCCGTGAATCAACACTACCGGCTCAAGCTCCTGGTATCACTCCGTGCAGCCGCATGAACATGAAAGGTAGGGGTCCCGGCAGCGGGACGGCCGATCACCCCCGCTGAATGGTGGATCCTCGGCGGACTGGCGTACCAGGGCTAGCGTGACCTCATGTCGATTGTGGAGGCCCTGACGGTCGTACCGACCGACTGGAACATCGACTGGGGCTCCGTTCCGGACTGGTTCGGCGGGCTCGGCACCGTCGGCACGCTGCTCTTCGGCGTGCTCAGCGTGCGTCGCGAGCTGCGGGCCCGCCGGCGCGAGGACCGGGCGGCGCAGGCGCGACAGGCGCGGCTCGTCTCGACCACCACCCGCACCGAGGGCGGCGGCGTGTTGCGGGTGCGCGTCGCCAACGACAGCGACGGGCCGATCTTCGACCTGGCGGCCACTCCGGTGGTGCACACCGGCCAGCCGGGACCCGACGGGCGGCGGGTGGCGGTGGCCACCGTGACCGGCCCGCTCGACCGGCTCGACGGCGGCACCGCCGCGGAACTGTTCGTCGCCGTCGACCGCAGCGTCGACCTCACCCGGTACGCGTCGGCGACCGTCCAGCTCACCTTCACCGACCAGCAGGGCAACCGGTGGCGGCGGGAGGGAACCGGCCAACCCGAACCCGACCTCGGCGACGAGCCGACCGGCGCAGCTCGGTCGTGGCCGCGCCGACTCTGGTCACGACTCCGCTGATCCACGGGGTGCGCCGAGTCGGCGGCCGGTGTCAGCGGGCGGTGTCGCGTACCGCCTCGGCGAAGACCTCGGAACGGTGCTCGTAGTTGCGGAACCGGCCGTAACTGGGCGCTGCGGGCGAGAGCAGCACCACCCCGCCGGCCGGGGTGAGCTTGCGGGACAGCCCCACCGCGGCGACCAGGTCCTCGGCGGTCTCCGTACGCACCCCGGGCAGCCCGGCGAGCGCCTCGACGATCCGGGGCCCGCTGTCGGGAATGCCGATGACGGTGATCTCCCGCTCGGCCAGGTGCTCCCGCAGCGGGGTGTAGTCCAGCCCTCGGTCGTTGCCGCCGACGATCACGGTCAGCGGCCGCCCCTCGTACGCGTCGATGGCGTGCATCGCCGCGTACGGGCTGGTGGCCAGCGTGTCGTCGACGAAGGTCAGGCCGGACGGGTCGGCGATCTCGGTAAGCCGGTGGGCGAGTCCCTGGAACTCGGCGACCGCGACGGCGAGGGTGTCCTTGCGCTCGACCACGTCCACGCCGAGCGCGTCGAGCACGGCGAGCGCCACGCACAGGTTGCCCTCGTTGTGCCGGCCCACCAGCGGCAACACCGCACGCGGGAAGAGCGGCTGGTCGCCGAGGTGGAACCAGGGCGTGCCGTCGGGGCCGGAGGCGACGTGGGTGGTGTCCGGCGCGCCGGCGCGTACGGCGGGGAGGTCCCCCAGCTCGGCCGCGAGCCGCGGGTCGGCGCCGTTGACCACGACGGTCTCCGGCCCGTGCGCGAGCAGGTTGAGCTTGTCCCGGTAGTACTCCCGCTCGCCGCCGTGGGCGTCCAGGTGCTCGGGGAACAGGGCGGTGACCGCCGCCACCCGGGGCGAATCGGTCAGGTCGCTGCACTGGTAGCTGGACAGCTCCAGCACGTACAGCTCGGCCTCGGGCAGGTCCAGCGTCGGCACGCCGATGTTGCCGCCGAAGACGTTGGGCCGGTCCACGGCGGTCAGCAGGTGGCTGATCAGGCTCGACGTGGTGCTCTTGCCCTTGCTGCCGGTCACCCCGACGGTCCGGGCGGCGTGGTCGGCCATCCACAACGCGGTGCCCTGGGTGATCGGCACGCCGAGGCGGCGCAGCTCCACCAGCCACGGGTGGGTCTGCGGCACTCCGGGCGAGCGGACCACGACGTCGGCGGCGGCCAGCCGGGCGAACCCCTCCTCGCCGGTGACCAGCGGCGCCGCCTCGGCCAGCGGGCCGTCCCAGGGCAGCGAGAGGAAGTTGGCGCTGTCGTCGACGGCGACGAGGTCGGCCGGGCCGTGGGCGGCGATCGCGGTCACCGCGGCCCGGCCCTCCCGGCCGGTCCCCCAGACGGCGACGGAACGTCCGCGCAGGTCAGACAGGCGCACAGGTGTTCTCCTCCGGAGCGGGACGGCGGCCGGCGGGGCCGTCGGGGGCCGGTCCGGCACAGCCGGGCACGGCAGGACGAACCAGGGCCTAGTATGGCGTGTGCGCTACGAGCAGCTGCGGCGGATGGACGCCTTCACCTTCCCGTCCTACTCGATCGACCTCTCCACCGGGGAGGCCCTGTTCGACTACGCCCTGACCGGCCCCGCCGGGGAGCAGCGATTCACCGAGGTGATCACGCTGCCGCTGCCGGAGGCACCCCCGTCCGACGAGACGGTCGCCGCGCTCGGGCGGGTCCTGGAGCTGCTGCACGTCGTCGCCGGGGTCAGCTACTACAAGGCCGCCGCCCCGGGCCGGCTGGTGTTGCCGGCACCGCTGGGCCCGGCCGCCATCGCGCTGGTCACCGCCATCTACCGCAAGGGCCTGGCGGAGTACGCGTACCGCAACCAGCTGCCGCACGTGCTGGAGCTGAAGCCGGAGGTCCCCGACGGGTCGGTGAAGCCCGCGGCACAGCTGGACAACTCCGACCGGCGGCCGCTGTCGGCGGTCGGCGGGGGCAAGGACTCGATCGTCTCGTTGGAGGCGCTGCGCCGGGCCGGTTTCGACCCGGTGCCGTTCTCGGTCAACCCGAACCACGTGATCGTCTCGGTCAACGAGGCGTCCGGGCTCACCCCGCTCGCCGCCCGCCGCCGGATCGACCCGGTGCTGTTCGAGCTGAACGCGGCGGGCGCCCGCAACGGACACATCCCGGTCACCGCGATCAACTCGCTGATCGCCGTCGCCACGTCAGTGCTGCACGGCCTGGGTCCGGTGGTGATGTCCAACGAGCGGTCCGCGTCCGACCCGAACCTGATCTGGAACGGTCACGAGATCAACCACCAGTGGTCCAAGGGGGTCGAGGCGGAGGGGCTGCTGCGGGCCGCGCTGGCCGAGCACGCCGGGCTGACCGAGCCGTACTTCTCGCTGCTGCGCTCCCTGTCGGAGCTGCACATCGCCCGGCTGTTCGCCGGGATCGACCGCTACGACGACGTGGTGACCAGCTGCAACGCCGCCTTCAAGCTGCACGACCCGAGCGAGCGCTGGTGCCGCGACTGCCCGAAGTGCCGGTTCGTGTTCCTCGCCCTGGCGCCGTTCATGCCCCGCGAGCGGATCACCCACATCTTCGGCGGTGACCTGCTCGCCGACCCCGCACAGATCCCGGGCTACCGGGAGCTGCTCGGCGTGGACGGGCACAAGCCGTTCGAGTGCGTCGGCGAGGTGGAGGAGTCGGTGGTGGCGCTGAGCCTGCTCGCCGAGCAGGAGCAGTGGCGCGACGCGCCGGTTGTCCGCGCCCTGGTCGACGCCGTGCCCGACACCGCCTGGTCGGCGATCGCCACCTCGGACGTGTTCACCCCCGGCGGCGGCCCCGACCACGTCCCCGCCACCTACGGCAAGGTCCTGTCCACCCTGACCTGACCGCCCACCCGCTCGCGGCCCCCGGCGCGGCGGTGGGTTGGTCAGGGGGTGCGGATGGCGTCCAGGGCCAGCAGGGCCACGTGCAGGGACAGGCAGGCGTCGACCGAGTCGAGGTCGGCGTCGAGGATGCGGCCGATGCGGGCGAGCCGCTCGTAGAACGCCGGCCGGGACAGGTGCGCCGCGGCGGCCGCCGCCGACTTGTTCCGGCCCTGTTCCAGGTACGCGCGCAGCGTGCCGAGCAGCTGCTCCCGGGGGTGCTGCGCGTCGTACGCCAGCAGCGCGCCCAGCTCCCGCTCGACGAACGTCTGCACCCTCGGCTCCTCCCGCAGCAGGTGCAGCAGCCCCGCCAGCCCGACGTGCGGCAGGCGGAAGATGGGCAGGTCCCGGCGGTCCCGGCGAGCCGCGTCGGCGATCTGGCGCGCCTCGATCAGCGACCGGCGCGCCTCGCGCAGGCTGCCCACCCCCGACCCCGCCGCGATGATCACCGCGGCGGGGCGACCGGGACCGGGCCGCGCGTCCGACCGCCGCCCGTCCTGCCGGGGCACCGCCGACCCGGCGCGGACCGTCCCCGTGTCCGCTCGGGCGGTCGGGTCGTCCGGACGGGTGCGTCGCAGGGCGGTGGCGAACGCGGCCAGCGCCCGCTCCTCCGCCGCCGCGTCCGGCAGGGCGAGCAGCGCCCCCACCGCCTGGTCGTCGACCACGCTGGTCAGCGCCGTCAGCTTCGCCTCGTGCAGCGCCTGCCCGACCGCCTCGGCGAGGTCCCGCAGCCGGGCCGGCGCGGCCCCCGGACCGGGGTCACCGAGGTCGGTCGCGGGCCCGCTGTCCCCCGCCACCTCGTCGGCGCGCGGCCGCACCATCACCCCGACCAGGTGCCGACGCTCCAGCACCACGCCGAGCGCCTTGGCACGCAGCGCCACCTCGTCCACCGGGCGGGAGTGGTCGAGCAGCGCGGTGAGCAGGGTGCGGTGGATCTGCCGCTCCAGCCCCTCCGCGTCCCGGCGGATCAGCCGACCCAACGCGAGCGTGGAGGCGGCCCGCTCCACCAGGATGGTCAACCGGGTCGGCGGCACGTTCCCGGGGCGCAGGCGCGAATCGTCCTCCGGCCCCGCCGACGCGGCGTCGGGGCGGCGCGACGGCACCGCGGTCAGGTCACCCCCCGCCGGCCAGCGCAGCAGCAGCCGCCCCCAGTCCTGACCCCGGGCACCGACGGCGGTGACCAGCCAGCCGTTGTCCGCGTCGTACGCCGTCCGCCCGGCCGGCCGGATCCGCCGCGAATGCTGCTCCCAGGCGTCGAGCAGCAGTTCGGCGCTCTCCCCCGCCGGGTCGTACGCCAGCACCTGCCGGGAGAGGTTCTCCAGCACCACCGGGCAGCCGGACAACTCGGCGGCCTGCCGCACCACCTCGCCCGCCCCGGCGCCCTCCACCGACAGGTCGGTGAACCGTTGGTGGATCTCCTCGGTGGCCCGCAGCTCGGTGAGCTGGGCGTCCACGATCAGCGCGTGCACCGCCTCGGTGATCCGCACGAACGGGGTGGCCCGGCGCAGCTCCACCAGCGGGAGTCCTCGCCGCTCGGCCGCCGCGACCATCACCCGGGGCACCGCGCTGCCGTAGCGGCGGCCCAGCTCCACCACCAGGCCGGAGACGCCCACGTCGGCCAGGTCGCCGATGAACGCCCGCAGCCCGGCATCGTCGCCCGGCAGCCCGATGCCAGTGGTGAGCACCAGCTCGCCCCCGCCCAGCAGGGTCGCGATGTCCGGCACCTCCGCCACGTGCACCCAGCGCACCGGCCGGTCCAGCCCGGCGTCCCCGGCGACCAGGCGCGGGGCGCCGTGGCGGACGGGGTCCAGGGCCAGGACCTCACGGACGGTAGGGAACACGGCCGCCACGCTACCCTGCGTGACCCCGGAACTCGACCGTCACGTCCGGCTGCCCGCACGCGCCGCCACCTGGAGCACCGGCACCGGGAGCCGCCAAACGCTACGACCCACCGCCCCCACCGAAGCGATCTTGTCCAGTAGCGTGCCCCGTGTTCGTGATCAAAACGGGAGGACGGGCATGGACGGGATGAAGGTCAGCCGCCGGACATTCGGAAAGCTGGTGGGTGCCGCCGGCGCGGGGACCCTGGTCGCCGCCACCGGCGGGACGCCGGCCGCCGCGGCAACCACCTGGACCGCCACCGGAACCGCGGTCACCGCCCTGCGCTCCTTCGACGACACGATGAAGAGCTTCATGCAGGCACGCGGGATCTCGGCCGGGCAGCTCGCGGTGACCTACCAGGGCCGGCTCGTGCTCGCCCGGGGCTACGGCAACAACTCGCCCGAGACGATCCAGCCGACGTCGCTGTTCCGGGTGGCGAGCGTGTCGAAGTCGCTGACGGCGGCGGCGCTCGTCCGGCTCGCCCAGGACGGCAAGCTCACCCTCGGCGACTCGATCGCCAAGCACCTCGATCTCACCCCGCCACCCGGGCAGGCCGTTGACCCGCGGCTGTCATCGGTCACGCTGTGGCGCCTGCTGCAGCACACCGGCGGTTGGGACCGGGACCAGACGGCGTTCGACCCGCTGTTCAAGGACCGGATCATCGCGCAGGCGCTGGGCGTGCCGATGGAGTTGCACCACGCCGACGTCATCCGGTTCATGAACGGTCAGCCGCTGGTCCACAACCCCGGCTCGACGGTCTCCTACAGCAACTACGGCTACCTGCTGGCCGGCCGGGTCGTCGAGGCGGTCAGCGGCCTGCCCTACGAGACGTACGTGAAGCAGAAGCTCCTCGCCCCGCTGAAGATCACCCGGATGGCGAGCGGCTGGACCATCGCCCGGCACAGCGGCGAGGTGGGCTACCGCTCGCAGTACAGCGGGCCGACCGTCCTGGACGGCTCGGGCTCGACGGTGCCGGCGCCGTACGGCACCTTCAGCATGCGCCTGCAGGACGCGAACGGAGGCTGGATCGCGTCCGCCGTCGACCTGGTCCGCTGGGCCTCGGCCTTCGACACCGGCAGCACCCTGTTCAACGCCACCTCGCTCGGCCGGGTCTTCGCGGTGCCCACCGTCGGGGTCAACGCCAACGGCTGGTACTACGGCCTGGGCTGGCAGGTCCGGCCGGTCAGCGGCGGCACCGGCCGCAACACCTGGCACACCGGCAGCCTGCCCGGCACCTACAGCCTTCTCGTGCGCACCTACCACGGGATGAGCTGGGCGGTGGTCTTCAACCAGCGCGACGACCCATCCGGGCTCAGCTACAGCGAGATCGACTCGGCACTGTGGACCGCCTCCCGGGCGGTGAGCAGTTGGCCGTCGCACAACCTCTGGTCGACGTACTTCGCCTGACCCGAGCCCACCGCCGTCGGGAAAACCGGGCAGCGCGCGGGGATGTCGCGCCGGTAGTCTCGACCGCGCTCTGGACGTGCGTCGCCCGGGGCGCCGCCGCGGTGGCGACAGCGTGTAGCTCAGTCAGGAGAGCGCCGGGCTCGGGACCCGGAGGGCGCGGGGGCAGGGCCCGCCACGCTGGCGATGGACACGAACGAATCCCGGATCGGCACCGACTACCCCGTCGGTGAGTTGACCCGCGCCGCCGTCACGGCGAGCAACCACGCGGACGCCGCCACCCGAAACCGCGCCCACGAACGCTTCGCCCGGTGGGCCGCGGTGCTCCGCGGCATGGCCACCGGCCGGTTGCGGATCGGTTCCCGGCGCCCGGTGGCCGATCTGCCGGTCTGGGCGACCCCGCGCGTGGTCCGGGGCGGCTTCGCCACGGGTGAGGCGCTGGCCGGCGGACCGCTCCGCCCTCACGAGGCAGCCCTGGCCGAGCTGGCCGGCGTACCGGCCCGGCGTGACGCGCTCTTCGACCACCATCTCACGGCTGACGGGCTGGCCGGGCTGACGACCCTGCTGGAGAGCGGGGCCTACCGGGTCGACCTGCCCGAGGACGCGGCGCTGCTGACCGTGGCGTGGCTGGTGCGCGCCGGGGACCGGGAGGCCGCGGCGGCCGTGCTCGACGAGCTGCGCCCGTACGCCGATCGACTGTGCTTCGGGCCGGTGCCGCACGACGGGCAGACGTACGGCCCGGATCTGGTGTGGCGGGAGACGGCCGGCGAGGCACGTGACCGCCTGGCCCGGCGCGGACCGAATCCCCGGGTCGCGGCGATGCGCGAGGCCCTGACGGTGTGGAACCCGTTCGCCGACCGGCTGCTCGACCTCTGGCTGGACACGGTGCGCGACGGGCGCGTCGGCGCGGAGTTCCCCACCGGGTGGCACGACCGGGCGACGGCGCTCGTCGCCCGCTACCACCAGCTCGCCGCCGCACACCCGCATAACGGCAAGCACCGCCGGCCGAAGACGAACCTGGGCATTCTGCGCTCCGCCACTGAGGAGACCGTCGGTGGCCGGCCGTTGACCGCCCGGGCGCGCGGGCTGCTCCAGCACGCGATCGACTCCATGGTTCGCAAGCGCGGGCGGCCCAGTTCGCCGGAACACCGTGCGCTGCGTGAGCGGCAGGCCGCCGAGGCCGCCCTACCGATGCTGCACACGATGGCCCGCGTCGTGGTGAGCCGTCTCGCGGCGTTGCCGCAGGACCTCGGGGTCCGGTCGGTCGAGGCGGTGACCGGCCCGGTCACCGACGAGGAGGCGGCGACGTCCGGCCTGCCGGTGGGAACGCCGATTCCCGAGCCGCTGCGCCGGCCGATCCGACGCGCCCTGGCCGGCACCGTGCCCGAGCTGATCGCGGCGGGTGTGGTCCCGTCGGCGGAGGTGCTCGCCACGATCGTCCCGCAGATCACCGCCACCGCCGCCGCGGCACCGTACGCCGACGAGGTGCTCCGGTCGCTGATGGCCGCCACATACCGCGCGTTCCGCAACCGCCGCAGCCTTCTGCTGACGAACCTGGAGCGCCAGGTTGGCCTCGACGAACTGCCCTGGGTCCGTGCGGTCGCCGCGCACTGCGCGCCCGGTGCCGGCACCCGGGCCGCAGCGGCGAGTGCCCTGCACCGGCTCGGTGAGCTGGCGCTCGACGGCTTCCCCGCCACCCTGCTGCCCAATCCCCTCGTCCGCGAGCTCGCCACCTTGGACCGGGAGTCCGGTGGGCAGCTGCCGTGGGTGGAGGAGTTGGCCGCCGACATCTTCGAGGGAACCTTCTCGGCCAAGTACGCCGCGGCGGCTCGACTGGCCGGTGACCTGTTGACCGACAGCCTCTACGCGCGGTACTACGACATCGACTACGCGGCGCTGCCCACCGGCGCGGACGTCCAGCGTCGGCGGGATGCGGCAGCGTCCACCTCGGCCGACTTCGACGCGCTCTGCATCGCCCGGGCCGGCACCGGCCCAAGCTGGGACGTGGTGGCCGCGAACGGCATGATCGTCGAGCAGGCCCAGATCCTCACCACCCACAACCTGGCCACCCTGGTCGGGTCGGTGCGAGTGCGGCCGCTGACCGGCTGGCACGAGGTGGCGCTGCGCACGTTCGCCGTGGTGACCGGCCTGACCGCCCGCCTCGCACGCAACCCGCGGCCGCTGGCAACCGTCAAGGACATCGCGTACGCCTGGCGCCAGATGATCTTCTTCATGTCGCTGCCGCAGGTCGGCGACCCCGCCGAGGTGGTCGCCGACCTGTGGCGTGAGCTGGAGCGGACCGCCCCGGACGTCCGGGACCGGCTCCGCCCGGCGGTGGCCGGTCTGGCCGAGGCCGCCGTCGGCGAGCGGTTCGACGCCGACGGGCGCGGCGGCGCGGGCCGACGCCTGCTCGGCTGGACCATGAACGGCCACTGGCTGCTCACGGGCAGCGGCCGGTGATCCTCACCAGGGTTCGTCGCCGCTGATTCCCAGCGGGCCGCGCCCGTGCGGGCGCGGCCCGTTGCCTGATCCCGCAGTTCGGCAAACCGGTCAGTCGACGCCGAACTCCATCGCGGCCCGGTCGAGTGCCTCGTCGTCGGCGGACGCGACGCCCCGAGAGGCGATGGCCTCGGCGCCGCCCTGCGGCATCGCACCGATCAGCCCGGTCGAGGCCGCCTGCGCCGCGCCGACCATCCGCTGCGGGGTCGCGCCGCCGACCATGCCGAGGTTGGCGTACTGCTCCAGCTTCGCCCGGGAGTCGGCGATGTCCAGGTTGCGCATGGTGAGCTGGCCGATCCGGTCCGACGGGCCGAACGCCGAGTCCTCGGTACGCTCCATCGACAGCTTGTCGGGGTGGTAGCTGAACGCCGGGCCGGTGGTGTCCAGGATCGAGTAGTCCTCGCCCCGGCGCAGCCGCAGCGTCACCTCGCCGGTGACGGCCGTGCCGACCCAGCGCTGCAACGACTCGCGCAGCATCAGCGCCTGCGGGTCCAGCCAGCGGCCCTCGTACATGAGGCGGCCGAGCCGGCGGCCCTCGTTGTGGTAGTTCGCCAGGGTGTCCTCGTTGTGGATGGCATTGACCAGCCGCTCGTACGCGGCGTGCAGCAGCGCCATGCCGGGCGCCTCGTAGATGCCCCGGCTCTTGGCCTCGATGATCCGGTTCTCGATCTGGTCCGACATGCCCAGGCCGTGCCGGCCGCCGATGGCGTTGGCCTCCAGCACCAGGTCGACGGCGCTGCCGAACTCCTTGCCGTTGATCGTCACCGGGCGGCCCTGGTCGAAGCCGATGGTGACGTCCTCCGTCGGGATCTCCACCGACGGGTCCCAGAACCGGACTCCCATGATCGGGGTGACCGTCTCGATGCCGGTGTCGAGGTGCTCCAGGGTCTTCGCCTCGTGCGTGGCGCCCCAGATGTTGGCGTCGGTCGAGTAGGCCTTCTCGGTGCTGTCCCGGTAGGGCAGGCCGCGCTCCAGCAGCCACTCCGACATCTCCTTACGCCCACCCAGCTCGGTGACGAAGGCGGTGTCGAGCCACGGCTTGTAGATGCGCAGCTGCGGGTTGGCCAGCAGGCCGTAGCGGTAGAACCGCTCGATGTCGTTGCCCTTGAAGGTCGAGCCGTCACCCCAGATCTGGACGTCGTCGGCGACCATCGCCCGCACCAGCAGGGTGCCGGTCACCGCCCGGCCCAGCGGGGTGGTGTTGAAGTACGCCCGCCCGCCCGAGCGGATGTGGAAGGCGCCGCAGGTCAGCGCCGCGAGCCCCTCCTCGACCAGGGCGGCGCGGCAGTCGACCAGGCGGCCGAGCTCGGCGCCGTAGTTGAGCGCGCGGCCGGGCACCGAGGCGATGTCGGGCTCGTCGTACTGGCCGATGTCGGCGGTGTAGGCGCAGGGGATCGCGCCCTTGTCGCGCATCCACGCGACCGCGACCGAGGTGTCGAGGCCGCCGGAGAAGGCGATGCCGACACGTTCGCCGATGGGCAGGGAGGTGAGAACCTTGGACACGGGGAAAATTATGCAATGAATCGCATGGCCATGCAAGCCAATGCGGCCTAATCGCCGCCGAACGGCGGATCGTCGCGCCCCAGCTCCCAGAACGCCACCGCCGCGGCGGCGGCGACGTTCAACGAATCCACGCCGCGCCGCATCGGCAGCACCACCCGCACGTCGCTGGCCGCCTGGGCGGCCGCGGTGAGCCCGGGGCCCTCGGCGCCGAGCAGCAGCGCCGCCCGCTCGCGCTGCGCCGGGGTCAACCGCTGCATCGGTACGGCGTCCGGCGCGGGCGTCATGGCCAGCACCGTGAAGCCGGACTCCCGGACCTGGTCCAGGCCCCCGGGCCAGTGGTCGAGCTTCGCGTACGGCACCGCGAAGACCTCACCCATGCTCACCCGGACGCTGCGCCGGTAGAGCGGGTCGGCGCAGGTCGGCGACAACAGCACCGCGTCGACGCCGAGCGCGGCGGCCCCCCGGAAAATCGCGCCGAGGTTGGTGTGGTTGTTGACGTCCTCCAGAACGACCACCCGGCGCGCGTCGGCGAGCACCTCGGCGGCCGTGGGCAGCGGCTTGCGCCGGAACGACGCCAGCACCCCCCGGTGGACGTGGAAGCCGGTCGCCTGCTGCAGCACCTCCGGGGACGCCGCGTAGACCGGCGCCTCCCCGGTGTCGAGGTCGGCGAGCTGGTCGACGCGCTTGGCGTCGACGAGGTACGACCGGGCAGGGTAGCCGGCGCGCAGCGCGCGGCGCAGCACCAGCTCGCCCTCGGCGATGAACAGCCCGTGCGGCGGCTCCCAGCGGGTACGCAGCTCGACGTCGGTCAGGGCGCGGTAGTCGGCGATCCGCTCGTCGCCCGGGTCGGTGATCTGGTGGACGGGCACCCGACGATTCTGCCGGACGCTCCCGCGCCGGCCGGACGGCCCCGGGGGCGGGCCCGCGCGCGCCGCACCGGCAGGGCGAGATCAATTTCCGGAAGTTTTCCGGTCCGAGTTCGTCCCTGACGGCGTGGCCGTCGTCGGTGAACCCGCTCGTCAGGGACGGACCCGCCGCGTCCAACCTCGGACGGCATCGACAACGGTGGGCAGTCGAGGGTTGAGTCTTCCGGAATCTCGGGGCTAACATCGATCCGCGCGGATGAGTGGGTGATGAGCCGGAGCACGCGGGCAGCAGAGGCCTCCGGTGGCCGCCCGCACGGCCGGGCCGGCGCGGATGGGCAGCGCGGGGCCGAGGCCGTGACCCATCGTCGCCAGACTCGAAAGGCATCCCATGAACAACCCTCCGGTCCGGTCGGACCGACCGGCCCGCGCGCGGACGGGACGGCGCGTCGCGCTCGTCCTCGCCGCGACGGGCACCCTCCTCGCCGGGGCCACGATCGCCCTGGCCCCCAACGCCAGCGCCGGCACCACCCTCGGCGCGTCCGCCGCCGAGAGCGGCCGCTACTTCGGCACCGCGGTCGCGGCCAACAAGCTCTCCGACAGCACGTACGTGGGCATCCTGAACCGCGAGTTCAACTCCGTCACGCCGGAGAACGAGATGAAGTGGGACGCGACCGAACCGTCGCAGAACAACTTCACCTTCGGCAACGCGGACCGGATCGTGAACCACGCCCGGGCCAACGGGATGCGGGTACGGGGGCACGCGCTGGCGTGGCACTCCCAGCAGCCGGGCTGGGCGCAGAGCCTGTCCGGGAGCGCCCTGCGTTCGGCGATGGTCAACCACATCACCCGGGTGGCGACCTACTACCGCGGCAAGATCCACTCGTGGGACGTGGTGAACGAGGCGTTCGCCGACGGCGGCAGCGGTGCCCGGCGCGACTCGAACCTCCAGCGCACCGGCAACGACTGGATCGAGGTCGCCTTCCGCACCGCGCGGGCCGCCGACCCGGACGCCAAGCTCTGCTACAACGACTACAACACCGACGGGCAGAACGCGAAGAGCAACGCCGTCTACGCGATGGTGCAGGACTTCAAGGCCCGCGGCGTACCGATCGACTGCGTCGGCTTCCAGTCGCACTTCAACCCCCAGAGCCCGGTGCCCTCCGACTACCAGGCCAACCTCCAGCGCTTCGCGAACCTGGGCGTCGAGGTGCAGATCACCGAACTGGACATCGAGGGTTCCGGCCAGGCCCAGGCCGACAACTACGGCCGCGTGATCCGGGCCTGCCTCGCCGTCGCCCGGTGCACCGGCATCACGGTCTGGGGCATCCGGGACAGCGACTCGTGGCGGGCCAGCGGCACGCCCCTGCTGTTCGACGGCTCCGGCAACAAGAAGCCGGCGTACACGTCGACGTTGAACGCCCTCAACGGCGGCGGCACCCCGCCGCCGACCACCACGCCGCCGCCCACCACCACGCCGCCGCCGACCGGCAGCGGGTGCACGGCGTCGGTCACGCTCAACTCCTGGAACGGTGGCTTCGTCGCGACCGTCCGGGTCACGGCGGGCGCGTCCGGCACCAACGCCTGGACGGTGGCGCTGACCCTGCCCTCGGGTGCGTCACTGGTCAACACGTGGAGCGCGACGCCCAGCGCCACCAGCGGGGCCGTGCAGTTCCGCAACGTCGACTACAACGGCCGGATCGGGGCCGGGCAGACGACGGAGTTCGGCTTCCAGGCCAACGGCACCGCCGGCACCCTCACCCCCACCTGCACCGCGAGCTGACCGCGACGGCGCCGGTGCGGCCCAGCCGCACCGGCGCCCGTCCCGGCGCGCCGTGCGGACGCGGGACGATGTCGGTGGGTGCATCTGCTGCTGTCACAGCGACATGAAACACACCCACCGCGAAGGCAGACGGCCGGTCAGCCCCGGCGGTCGAGCCAGCGGTCCAGCAGGGAGCGCGGGTCGTCCTCGGGGTCCCGCCGCGGCTGCTGCGTCACCGGTGGCTTCACCGGACGGTGCGGCTCGCCGGCCAGCTCTCGACTGGGCGCGGTGAAGGCCTTCTCCGGCTGCCCCTTGACGGCGGTGGCGATCACCCGGGCGACGGCGTCGATCACCTTGGCCTGCACGGCGGAGCCGACGGAATCCCGCGGGTCGTCCGGGTTGGCGGCGATCCCGGCCACCGCGACCTGCGGGGTGAAGCCGACGAACGTCTCGGTGGCGTTCTCCTCCGAGCTACCGGTCTTGCCGGCGACCGGACGGCCGTCGAGGATCTGGTCCACCGAGGTCGCCGTGCCGCCGTTGCACTGCCCGTACGGCGACTGCTGGCCGACCGGGCAGCGGGCCGCGTCGGTGGCGGCCCGGGCGACGTCGGGGTCGAGCACCCGCTTGCAGGACGGGTCGCCCACCGGCACCCGCTCGCCGTCCGCCGTCCGCACCGAGACCACCGGCAGCGGCGTGCAGTACATGCCCTCGGCGGCGACGGTGGCGTACGCGTTGGCCAGGTCGAGCGGGGTGGTCGCGGCCACGCCCAGCGTGAACGAACCCCAGTCGGCGGCGTCGTTCGCGGCGAACCGCGCGTCGGCGTCGGCCCGGAACGTGATGCCCAGCCGCTGCGCCATCTCGACGACCTTGTCCTGGCCGACCTGCTCGGCGAGCCAGACGAAGTAGGTGTTCACCGAGCGGCCGAAGCCGTCCCACATCATCCGGTAGCCGTCCATCCACTCCGGGTTGGCGTTGGCCGGGCACCAGTGGCCGTCGCAGGTCCCCTCGCCCTCGGCCGGGTACCGGGTGGGCAGCTTGCTCGGCGCGTCGAAGCCGGTGGACAGGGTCCGGCCGGACTCCAGCGCGGCGAGCATGGTGAAGAGCTTGAACGTGGAGCCGGCCTGGTAGCCGTCGACCCCGCCGCCGCCGGAGATCAGCGGGTTGACGGTGTTCGGGTGGTTGACCTGCCCGGCCGGGTTCTGGGCCAGGCTGTAGTGCCGGTTCACCGCCATCGCGAGCACCCGACCGGTGCCCGGCTCGACCGCCGCGATCGGCAGGGCCCGCTTGTTGTCGTACCCGTAGACGCCCGTGGCCTGCTTCTGCGCGGTGCTCTGGACCTGCGGGTCCAGCGAGGTGATCACCGTGTAGCCGCCGCGACGCAGGGCCTGCTCCCGCTCCTGGGCGGTCGCGCCGAACGCCGGCTGGTCCATCCACCAGCGGCGCAGGTAGTCGCAGAAGTAGCCCCAGTCGTCGTGGCCCTGGGCCACGGCGGTGCAGCCGTTCGGCTGCGCGGTGGGGCGCAGGGTGAGCTTCTCGGCCTTCGCCTGGGCGGCCTGCTCCGCGGTGATCGCCTTGGTCTCGACCATCGAGTCCAGGACGTACGACCGGCGCTGCAGCGCCGCGTCCCGGTCACCGTCGATCGGGTTGTACGCCTCCGGCGACTGCACCAGGCCGGCGAGCAGGGCCGACTCGGCCAGCGTCAGGTCGGCCGGCGACTTGGCGAAGTAGCGCTGGCTGGCCGCGCCGATGCCGTACGCCCCGGCGCCGAAGTACGCGATGTTCAGGTACCGGTTGAGGATCTCGTCCTTGCTGAGGCTCTGCTCCAGCGCGGAGGCGTACCGGATCTCCTGGAGCTTGCGCCCCACGTTCTGGTCGGTGGCCGCCGCCCGCTCCTCGGCGGTGCGGCTCGGGTCGGTCTTCAGCACGTTGCGGACGTACTGCATGGTGAGCGTCGAGCCGCCCTGCTCGGTGCCGCCGCCCTTGACGTTCGCGACCAGCGCGCGGAACAGGCCCCGAAGGTCCGCGCCGCCGTGCGAATAGAACCGTCGGTCCTCGGCCGCCACGATCGCCTGGCGCATGACCGGCGCGATCTCCGACAGCGGGACGTCGGTCCGGTTCACGTCGTAGAACGTGGTGATCAACGTCTTGCCGTCGTTGGCGTACAGGTAGGAGCGCTGCGGGGTGGCCGGCGTCTTCAGCGCGGCCGGGAGCGCGGCGTACGTCCCGAGCGCCGACCTGGTGGCGAACCCGAGCAGCAGGTTGCCGGGCAGCGCGGCCACGGCCAGGACGAGGCCGGCGAGCGCGCCGGCGAGCAGCACGGTGAACAGCCGCGAGAGCGGCGAGCGGGGTGGGGCCATGGTCCCCAGGATTGCCACGAAATTCACCAACCGACCACCCCGCGCGCCGGTTTGTCAGCAATTTCACCGCCCCGAACCAGCCCTCTCCCAGGCCCGCCCTTCTCCCCGCCCTGTTGATCATGAAGTTGCCGCAACGGCGCGGGTGGGTCAGGGCGTTGCCAGGGGGCCCTCCGGGGTGGCCGGGGGCGGGCCGGCCGTGGCGACGCTGGCGGACGCCGCGTCGCGGACGATGTCGTGCGGCACCAGGCGCCCCGAGCGGTAGCCGATCCCGATCCCGGCGATCAGCACGAAGATCGCCCCGAAGGTCTGCAGGGAGCCGACCAGCGCGCCGCCGAGGCCGAGCAGCGGGGCGGCGATCATGAGCATCACGCCGTCACCGATGCTGAACATGCCGGAGCGGGCCACCGCCCACCCGGTGAGGAACCAACCGGCGGTGTAGCAGGTGGCGCCGACCAGGACCAGCGTGCGGGCGTTCGTGCCGAACACCGGGGTCTGCTCCTCCAGGCCGGCGAAGGGGAGCATGAGCACCGTCCCGGCGATGCTCACCAGCAACCCGACGGTGGCCTCCCGGCGGCTGCGGGTCGCCGCGAGCAGCCCGGTCAGGGCCAGCAGGGCGAGCAGGCCGAGCCAGACCGCCGCCACCCAACCGATCAGGTAGAGCGGCCGACCGTCCGCCGGATAGGGGTCGTTGCCCACGCCGCCGTCGCTGGCCATCGCCACCACGCCGTAGAGCACGGCGTACGCGGGGAGCAGCCACACCGCGGCGCGGGCGAACCGGCGCACCGACCAGGCCCAGCTGGCGTTGGTGGCGGGCCCGCGCGGGCCGGGTTCACCGACGAACGGCAGCACCCCGAACCCACCGCCGGTACGCCGGGTGCCGAGCGGGCCGGTCGGGTCGTGTGCGCCGGGGACCGGGGCCGAGGACCAGATCCGCTTCGCCGGATCCTTCATGCGTCACCTCGCTCATCTGCGCGAGCGGTGCGGGACGCGTCGGGACGCCCCGACACCTGCACCACCCGTCCCAGGACCGATGGTGGCAGGCACCGGAGCGCCCCATGAGTGTTTTTCGCATTTGGCCTCGGGTGGGCCGGAGGTCCGGCCCACCCGAGGAACCGGTCAGCCGCGCTCGCGCTGGTCGGCCGGGTCGTTCACCAGGCTGTCCGGCGAGACCGGCTCCGGCGCGGGCAGCCCCGGCTGCTTGCCACCGGTCACCTGCGCCTCGGCGACGCGTACCTCGTCGTGGACCTCCTGCGCCGCGGCGGCCGCGGCCTGCGCCGCCTCCGCCGCCTCCCGCTCGACGGCGCTCGCCCCGTCGGACGCCTCCGGAGTCGGAACGTCGCCGACCATCTGACTGAGCCCGCCGAGCGCGCCGCCCATGCCCTCCAGGGCCTTGGTCAGCTCGGCCGGCACGATCCAGACCTTGTTGGCGGTGCCGTTGGCGATCTGCGGCAGGGCCTGGAGGTACTGGTAGGCGAGCACCTTCTGGCTCGGGTTGGCCTGGTGGATCGCGTCGAAGACGGTGCGGATCGCCTTCGCCTGACCCTCGGCCTGGAGGATCCGGGCCTGCCGGTCACCGTCGGCGCGCAGCACCGCCGCCTGCTTCTCACCCTCGGCGGAGAGGATCTGCGACTGCTTGTGCCCCTCGGCGTTGAGGATCGCCGCCCGGCGGTCCCGCTCGGCGCGCATCTGCTTCTCCATCGAGTCACGGATGCTCGGTGGCGGCTCGATCGCCTTGATCTCCACCCGGGTCACCTTGATGCCCCAGCGGCCGGTCGTCTCGTCCAGCTTGCCCGAGAGGTGCCGGTTGATCTCCTCGCGGCTGGTCAGCGCCCGCTCCAGGTCGAGCGAGCCGATCACGTTGCGCAGCGTGGTGACGGTCAGCTGCTCGATGGCCTGGAGGAAGTTCGAGATCTCGTACGTGGCGCGGACGGCGTCGATCACCTTGAAGTAGAGCACGGTGTCGATCGACACGACCAGGTTGTCGGAGGTGATCACCGGCTGGGGCGGGAAGCTGACCACCTGCTCGCGCATGTCAACCTTCGTACGGACCGCGTCGATGAACGGCACCAGCAGGTTGAGCCCCGGGTTGAGAGTGCGCTTGTACTTACCCAGCCGCTCGACCACGTCCTGCCGCTGCTGCGGCACGATCCGCACCGCCTTGGCCAGGGTCACCACGGCGATCACCGCCACGGCGATCACCAGGACCGTTATCGCTGTCATCCCGTTCACCCTCCCGCTTCCGGCAGCTCGCCGCCGGAAGAAACGTCGTCCTGCCAGACCAGGGCGGTCGCGCCCCGGATCTTTATCACCCGCACCCGCTGACCGGGGACGAACGACTGCGTCGCGTCGTACGGCCGAGCGGTCCACAATTCACCGTCGATCTTGACAAGCCCGTGCTCGGTGTCCACCGGCTCGATCACCAGTGCGGTCGAACCCTCCATCGCCTCCACGCCGAACGGCTGCTCGCCGGCCTCCAACGCCGACCGTCGGTGCCGCTGGATCACCGGCCGCACCCCCAGGACGGTCAACGCGGACACCGCCGCGAAGACCAGCGCCTGCACCGGCGTCGGGGCACCCAGCGCGGCGGCACCCGCCGCGGCGAACGCACCGGCCGCGAACATGATCAGGAAGAGGGTCGTCGTGAAGATCTCGGCGACCGCCAGCACCACACCCAACACGATCCACAGCACGGCGTCCACCCAACGATCGTGACACGAGAATGCACGCGCGACCGCCCCACGATGATCGATAAGCTCGGCGGCACCCACCGACCCCGCGGCCCACCGGGCCGACCGAAGCCCGCCGACCGAGGAGAACACGTGTCCCTGCTACCCGACACCGCCCGGCAGGTCGACGTCCTGGTCGCCCAGGCGCAGTCCGGCGGGCGTACGCCGTCGCTGGTCATGGGCATCGTCCGGGACGGCACCCTGGCCCACCTCGCCACCGCCGGCGAGCATCCCCGCCCGGACGCCGACCGCCAGTACCGCATCGGGTCGATCAGCAAGACCATGACCGCGACGCTGGTGATGCAGGAACGCGACGCCGGCCGGCTGGCCCTCGACGACCCGCTGGAGCAGCACCTGCCGGACACCGGCGTCGGCGCCCTCACCCTGCGCCAGTTGCTCGGGCACGCGAGCGGTCTGCAGCGCGAGCCGGAGGGCGAGTGGTGGGAGCGGGCCGAGGGCGTCGACCTGACCACCCTGCTGCGCGGGGTCAGCGCGGCGAAGATCGCCCACCCGGCGCACCGGACCTACCACTACTCGAACCTCGCGTACGGGCTGCTCGGCGGCGTCCTCGAACGGATCACCGGCACGCCCTGGGCGGAGCTGCTGCGACAGCGGATCCTGGAACCGCTGGGCATGCGCCGCACCACGTACGCGGCCACCGAACCCTTCGCCCGCGGCTACGTGGTGCACCCCTGGCACGGCACGCTGCGGGAGGAGCCGCGCACCGACACCGGGGCGATGGCGCCGGCCGGGCAGCTCTGGGCGACCGTCGAGGACCTGGCCCGGTGGGCGGCGTTCCTCGCCGACCCCGACCCCGAGGTCCTCGACCCGGCGACGCTGACCGAGATGTGCTCCCCGGTCGTGATCAGCGACCTCGACTCGTGGACCGGCGGGCACGGCCTCGGGCTGGAGCTCTACCGCGACGGGGACCGGGTGTACGTCGGGCACGGCGGGTCGATGCCCGGCTACGTCGCCGCCCTCGCGGTGCACCGCCCCTCCCGCACCGCCGCGGTCGGCTACGCCAACGCGTACGGCTTCGGCATCGGACGCCTCGGGCAGCGGATCCTGACCACCGTGCTGGACGCCGAGCCGGCGCTGCCCACCCCGTGGCGGCCGACCGCCGAGGCCCCGAGCGCCGAGGTGACGGACGTGACCGGCCGCTGGTGGTGGATGGGCGTACCCCTCGACGTCCGCTGGGACGCGGCCACCGGCGAGCTGGTCGGGCTGCTGCGCGGCGAGCGGGAGAGCCGGTACCGGCCGGAGGACACGGACCGCTGGCGCGGCCGGTCCGGCCCGGAGAACGGGGAGATTCTCGCGGTGCTGCGCGACCCGACCGGGCACCCGGTGGCGCTGGACATCGCCACCTTCGTCTTCACCCGCTCCCCCGACGAAACCCCCTGACCCGCTCGCGGCGCCCTCCCGCGCGGCGTCGATCTTGCACTTTCGGCCCGGCGGCTGTCCGATTTGCGGGCACTTGTCGGGGCAGAAAGTGCAAGATCGTGGGCTCAGGGGCCGGGCGAGCGCGGGGCGGGGCGGGGTGGTCAGGTTGGGTCGGTTACGAAGTCGATGAGGCGTTCCATCGCGTTGATGAGGGGGGTTTCGACGTCGGCGAAGCTGTCGACCCGGGACAGGATGTGCCGCCACATGTCCGCCGGCTCGGCCACGCCGAGGGCCGCGCAGACGCCCTCTTTCCACGGCCGTCCCGGTGGCACCACCGGCCACGCCGCGATACCCAGCGCCGCCGGCTTCACCGCCTGCCACACGTCCACGTAGGGGTGGCCGGTGACCAGCACGTGCGGGGAGGTCACCGTGGCGACGATGCGGCTCTCCTTGCTGCCGGGCACCAGGTGGTCGACCAGCACGCCCAGCCGCCGCCCGGGGCCGGGCGCGAACGCTCGCACCTCGTCGGAGAGGGCGTCGATGCCGTCGAGCGGCTCCACCACGACGCCCTCGATGCGCAGGTCGTCGCCCCAGATCCGCTCCACCAGCGCAGCGTCGTGCACCCCCTCCACCCAGATCCGGCTGGCCTTGGCGACCTGGGCGCGTACCCCCTCCACGGCGATCGAACCGGACGCGGTCCGGCGGCGGGGCGCCGGCGCCGACGTGCGGGTGGGACGGCGCAGCGTCACCGGCCGCCCGTCGAGCAGGAACGCCGCGGGCAGCAGCGGGAAGTTGCGCCGCCGGCCGTGGCGGTCCTCCAGCACCACCGCACCGGACTCGAAACCCACGACCGCGCCGCAGAAGCCCGAGTCGGCGTCCTCGACCACGAGATCGGGTTCGGCGTCGACCTCCGGAACGGTGCGGCGCCGCCGCCAGTCCCCCGCCAACACGTCACTCTCGTACCGCCCGCCCATGTCGATCACGCTAATCGCCGGGCCGCCGCACGACACGCCGCCGCGCCCTGGCGAGTCGGGCACAGGGCGGCCGGGGAGGGGTCGAAGCGGGCATTGGGGGCACGCGGCGCCGCCGGGGCGGCAGCCGAGACACAGCCCGTGGTGACCACGTACCCTTTCGGCATGTCCACCCCCGCAGCGGGCGCGGCGACGCTGGCGCCCCGCCGGTCGAGCCGGTTCGTTGCCTGGGTACGCGCGTGGCGTGCCGGGCTGGTGCCCTTCGACGAGGTCGCCGACGCGATCGCCGGCGACGAGGAGCACCTGGTCGCCGACGCGCCCGGCACCTGGACCGACGTGCCGCTCGGTCAGGCGCTGCCCACCCTGGCCAAGCTCTCACCCGACGAGATCCGCCTGGTGCTGCCGGCGCCCGGCGACCCGCGCGGGCTGCCCGGGCCGGGCGACTTCGCCGGCGCGGCGCTGCTCGCCGGAGAGGCGGTGGTGGCCGGCCCGCTGGGTCTGATCCCGCAGGTGCGGACGCACACCTCAGGCTCGGGCGACATGTTCGAGACGGTGCTGTGGCGGGTCTATCCGCTGCCGCCCGACGCGCCGTCGGCCTCGCTCACGCTGCCCGGCGCCGCCGAGGCGGAGGCGGAACTCGCCGCGGCGCTCGCCGAGACCACCGCCGCGCTCACCCGCCTGGACGTCGCCCAGTGGCGACCCGAGCTGGCCGGCGCGCTGGAGGCGCTGCGCCGCCCGGATGGCGCCACCGACCTGCCACCCGGCTTCGACCCGCGGGCCCGCCGGTTGTTCGCCCGCGCCGCCGTCCTGGACCGGGTGCTGGCGCTGGCCGGGCACGCCGCGCCGGGCGGCGCGGTCAACAACTACGAGGCTCAGCAGCGAGACGCGGCCCTGCGGCCGCTCACCACGGCGTGCCGGCAGGCGCTGGTCGCGGCCTGCAACGCCCCGCTGCGCCCCTGAGCTGAGGCCCGATCCGTGCGGTGTGCCCTGGTCACGCCGTTCCGGACGGCGGGCCGCCGGTCCCCGGGCTCGCGCTGAGACGATCCCGGATCAGCGCGATCACGGTCTCGGCGGTCCGGTCGAGGTGACTGCGGCCATCGGGTAGCCGGGCCTCCGGGCTGACGTAGCTGAGCGGACCGACGTGGGTGGCGGGGTCGAGCCGGTGCACCGCGATCTTTCCGTCGCGGTCGGCGCGGTTCCATCCACTCCGGCGGAACAACCGCCACCGCTGGGGGAACATCCGGGCCCCCACCCGCTCGATCCAGTCGCTGGCACTGGTGAGCTGGTCGAGGTGCTGGGCGTGGGTGACGTCGTTGGCGCCGTTGTGGAACCCGCCGAGCGTGATCAGCCAGAGCGGGGACCGCAGCTGGGACCAGAGTTCCTTCACCGCGCCGGTGGCGACCTGGGCGCCGCCGCTGTAACTGAGCAGGACCACGGGGACGCCGCTGTCGGGCCGGTAACCGGCGAGCCGGAGCTGAGCGGCGATCTGCGAGCCGACGGCGCGGTTGTAGAGGGGGCGGTACCGACGGTCGGCGGCGACGAAGATCTGCACCACGTTGTGCAGGAACAGCAGAAGCCCGACGCGGCGCCGCAGCCACACCCACACGGGCCGGTCGGCGAGCGGCTCGGCCAACGGGGAGTAGGGCTGCACCTGACCAAGCACCCTGAGCTCCGGCGCACCGGCGATGACCGCCTTGACCAGCCGTCCACCGTCACGGGTGTCGTGGAAGCGCCGTTTCCCGATGCCGTCCAGATAGACGAGGTAGGCGTCCGGGGGGCGCTCCGGATCGGCGCCCCGGGCGTAGGGCATGCCCCTGGGGAGTTCGGTGGTGGGCGTCCGCCAGCCAGCGGTGTAGGCCAGCACCTCGTAACGGGCGAGCAGAGCTTCGGCGAGCAGGATCGGGCCGAGCCCGCACAGCAGCAGCAGGAGCGCGAACTCGATCACGTGCGGGGCTCCGGTGCTCGTCTCGTGTTGAGCCGCGCGACAAGGCGCCGGACGCCTTCGACGGCGACGCCGAGCCCGATTCCCGCCACGGCCACGCAGCCGGCGGCGTCCCACCAACTGACTCCGACGAGCCTGGCGAGCGCGGTGGCGAGACCCGCCCCCACCCCCACCATCAGGATCAGGTGCAGCAGCGGCCCGAGCAGCGGGAACGCGAGGACCGCGGCGAGCAGCAGCGGGGCCGCCAGGCTCGGCGTCCAGCCCAGTGCGGCCCCGTCGGCCGAGGCGGTCGGCAGCACCAACTCGGCGAGCGTCCACGCGGTGAGCGGCCAGAGCGCGAACACCGCGCCGTCGACGATGGCGCCGGCCAGCATCAAGCCGACCACCCGGGTCCGCGAGGCGCCGGACAGCCGTGCCACCACGGGCAGGAGACGACCGGCGGCCTCGGACAGCCCGGCGAACAGCAGCAGGACGGTGACGATGGGAGACACGGTTCAGTCCCGCGGAGGCTGATCGGCGGAGTACGGGCGCGTGGCCCGCCGAATCTGCTGCACGTAGCGTTCGAGCTCGTCGGCGGCGCGCGCGTACCCGCCCGCCTCACGCTGAGCAACCTGCAGAGCGTTCACGCCGGCCCGGAACCGGGGCTCGTCGAGCAGGCGCCGGGCGAGGCCGCTCACCACCTCCACGTCGACGTCCTCGCCGCGGATCGAGAGTCCGGCTTCGAGCTCGACGACGCGGGACGCCACCAGCGACTGATCCGCTCCCTGCGGCACCACCAGCATCGGGACGCCGGCGTACAGGGCCTCGTTGACGCTGTTCACGCCGCCGTGCGTGATGAACAGCGCGGCTCGGGCCAGCACCTGCGGCTGCGGCACGGAGCGGTGGGCGATCACGTTGGCTGGCAGCGGACCGAGCACGGCGGGATCGGTGCGTCCAGTCGAGACGACCACGGTGCCACCCAGCGGGGCGAGCGCCTCGACGAAGCTGCGCAGCAGCCGCGGACCGGCCTCGAACACCGTGCCGAGCGAGGCGTACAGCACCGGGTCCCGCAGCCCGTCGGCCGGGAACGACGAGTCGACCGCGCGGGCGCCGACGCTCGCCCCGACGAACCGGTAGGACTCGTCGAAACTGTCGGCCGCGGGGTGGAACGCCCGGGAGGTGTAGACCAGGTTGAGCGGCTGACGGATGTTCGCCAGGTCGATCATGGGCACCGTGCGGGTGTCGTACCGGCGACGCAACTGCCAGCGCGACCTCAGGTACGCACCGGTGTGACGGGGCAGGGCCGCCGCCTCGGCGAGCATCTCCCGTGAGCCGTGGGTGGGGCTCGGCACCTGCCGGTTGAAGGCGAACGTGGTGAAGGACGAGGCTGCCGGCACGCCGAGTTCGCGGGCGGCGACCGGCCCCCACGGGCAGAGGGAGTCGTGCACGATCAGGTCGGGCTGGGCGTCGCGCAGATCGGCGAGGACACCGGGCAGCACCCGTACGGCGGTGCGTGCGAGGTGCGCCATCAGGGTGACCCGCGTCGGCGGGCCGGAGAAGGCCAGCTCATCCCCGGAATAGCGGAGCACCCGCGCGCCGGTGGCCCCGACCGCCTCGGCGAAGTCGGGCGTCACGTGGTAGTTGACGGGGTGGCCACGACGGACGAGCTCGGCCACGACCGGGAGCGTCGGGTTGATGTGCCCGTGCATGGCGATGTTGAGGAAGGCGACCGTGCTCATCGGCCGAACCCGGGCGGGAGTGGAGCCACTGCTCGACAGCGCGTAGCGATCATGATCCGCCTTCCTCGCCCGACGCCGCGACAGCGTCCGTTCGCGCCGGTGCGGCAGCCGCTTCGGGATCTCGGTCTGGGCCGGCAAGCGCAGCGCAGCCACCGCATGGGCTGCCTGTCCGGACAGCAGTCGCATGTGCGGTGGCCGCTGGTCACAGCGTAGACGTTGCCGTCTGCCGGCACGCCGCGGACCAGGCACTCACCCGACGTGCCGCGGTCCGCGCCCGAGGGTTACCACGGACGCGGACAGGCTTCGATCGACCGCCCCAGGACGGTCGGTGTGCGGCGCCGGTGGTGCGGTCGGTCAGAGCTCGTCGATCAGGTCGGCCACCGACTCGACGATCCGCGACGGACGGTACGGGTAGCGCTCGGCCTCGGCCCGGGTGCTGATGCCGGTCAGCACGAGGATCGTCTCCAACCCGGCCTCCAGGCCACAGAGGATGTCGGTGTCCATCCGGTCGCCGATCATCGCGGTGCTCTCCGAGTGCGCGTTGATCGTGTTCAGGGCGGACCGCATCATCATCGGGTTCGGCTTGCCGACGAAGTACGGCTCGACGCCGGTCGCCTTCGAGATCATCGCGGCGACGGAACCGGCGGCCGGCAGGGCGCCCTCGACGGACGGCCCGGTCACGTCCGGGTTGGTGCAGATGAACCGCGCCCCGTCGTTGATCAGGCGGATGGCCTTGGTGATCGCCTCGAAGCTGTAGGTGCGGGTCTCCCCCAGCACCACGTAGTCCGGGGCGTAGTCGGTCAGCACGTAGCCCACCGCGTGCAGCGCCGTGGTCAGCCCCGCCTCGCCGATGACGTACGCGGTGCCGCCCGGCCGCTGGTCGCCGAGGAACTGGGCGGTGGCCAGCGCGGACGACCAGATGGCCTCCTCCGGCACGTGCAGACCCATCCGGCCCAGCCGGGCCGTCAGGTCCCGAGGTGTGTAGATCGAGTTGTTGGTGAGCACCAGGAACGGCTTGCCGGAGGCGCGCATCCGCTCGACGAACTCCGGCGCACCGGGCACGGGCTGGCCCTCGTGCACCAGGACACCGTCCATGTCGGTGAGCCAGCTCTCGACGGGCTTACGGTCATTCATCGCTGATCCCAGGGGTGAGGTCGAGTCGGGTCACGGCCGGCGTGCCGGTACGCAGCACACCGTCGGGCAGATGTCCCACAGCGGCAGCTCCCCGAGGCGGCGGCGCAGCCGGGCCCCGTCGGGGTCGGTCCGCTCCAGCACCAGTTCGCGGACCATCGCGACGAAACGGGGGTCGACGCCGGGGGTGGCCGCGCGGGCGAAGTCGAGGCCGAGCCGCCGAGCGGTGTCGCGGGCCTCGGTGTCCAGGTCCCAGACCACCTCCAGGTGGTCGGAGACGAACCCGATCGGGCTCACCACCACGCCCGTGACGCCCTTCTCCGCCAGCACGGCCAGGTGGTCGTTGACGTCCGGCTCCAGCCACGGCACCTGCGGCGGGCCGGAGCGGCTCTGCCACACCAGGTCGTACGGCAGGTCGGGGGCGGCCGCGGCGGCGACCAGGGCGGCGGTCTCGCGCAGCTGCGCCTCGTACCGGCCGCCGTGCGGGCCGGCGCTGGCGGCCATCGACGTCGGCACCGAGTGGGCGGTGAACACCAGACGGGTGGTGTCGCGCCGCGCCGGGTCGAGTTGGCCCAGCGCGGCCCGCACCGCGTCGACGTGCGGCTCGACGAAGCCGGGGTGGTCCCAGAACTGGCGGAGCTTCTCGATCACCGGGGCGTCCGGGCCGACCGCCGCCCGGGCCGCCGCGATGTCCTCCTGGTACTGCCGGCAGGAGGAGTAGCCACCGTACGCGCTGGTGACGAACGCCAGGGCGTTGGTCACTCCGTCGTCGCGCATCTGCGTCACGGTGTCGGCGAGCATCGGGTGCCAGTTCCGGTTGCCCCAGTAGACCGGCAGGTCGATCCCGTTGGCGGCGAAGTCGGCTCGGATCGCGGCGATCAGTTCGCGGTTCTGCTGGTTGATCGGGGAGACACCGCCGAAGTGTTGGTAGTGCTCGGCGACCTCGGCCAGCCGCTCCGGCGGCACACCGCGCCCCCGGGTGACGTTCTGCAGGAACGGCATCACGTCCTCGGGCCGCTCCGGCCCCCCGAAGCTGACCAGCACCACCGCGTCGTACGCCATGGCTCCATTCTTCCCCGACCACCGGGACGGTCCGGCGGCCACCCCGGGACCGCGTCAGGCGCCGAGGGCGTGGTAGCCGCCGTCGACGTGCACGATCTCGCCGGTGGTGGCCGGGAACCAGTCCGAGAGCAGGGCCAGGCACGCCCGGGCGGCCGGCTCCTGGTCGGTCAGGCTCCAGCCGAGCGGGGCGCGCTCGGTCCAGGCGTCCTCGAACTGCTCGAAGCCGGGGATCGACTTCGCGGCCATGGTGCGCAGCGGCCCGGCGGAGACCAGGTTGCTGCGGATGCCCTGCTTGCCGAGGTGCAGCGCCAGGTAGCGGGAGGCGGACTCCAGCCCGGCCTTGGCCACGCCCATCCAGTCGTACACCGGCCACGCCTTCGTCGCGTCGAAGGTGAGACCGACCACCGAGCCGCCGGCGGACATCAGCGGCAGCGCGGCCACCGCGAGGGACTTGTAGGAGTACGTCGAGACGTGCAGCGCGGTCGCCACGTCCTCCCACGGCGCGTCGAGGAAGCCGCCGCCGAGGCAGCTCTGCGGCGCGAAGCCGATCGAGTGCACGACGCCGTCCAGGCCGTCGACGTGCTCGCGGACCTTGTCGGCCAGCCCGGCCAGGTGCTCCGGGTTCGTCACGTCGAGCTCGATCACCGGGGCCGGCTCGGGCAGCCGCTTGGCGATGCGCTCCACCAGCGAGAGCCGCCCGAAACCGGTCAGCACGACCTGCGCGCCGTTCTCCTGGGCGAGCTTCGCCACCGAGAAGGCGATCGAGGCGTCGGTGATGACGCCGGTGACCAGCAGCCGCTTACCGGCCAGGAGTCCGGACATGCAGGAGTTCCTCCGTCTGTGTCGTGGTGATCTGCGTCAGTGGCCCATGCCGAGGCCGCCGTCGACCGGGATGACGGCGCCGGAGACGTAGCCCGCGCTGTCGCTCGCCAGCCAGGTGACCACGGCGGCGACCTCGTCCGGGGTGGCCATGCGGCCCGCCGGGATCGACTTGCGGATCTCCGCCTTGCGCTCCTCGGAGAGGACGGCGGTCATGTCGGTGTCGATGAAACCGGGCGCCACCACGTTCGCGGTGATGTTGCGGCTGCCCAGCTCCCGGGTGATCGAGCGGGCCACCCCGACCAGGCCGGCCTTGCTGGCCGCGTAGTTGACCTGGCCGGCGCCGCCGGAGAGGCCGACCACCGACGAGACGAAGATCATGCGGCCCCACTTGGCGCGCAGCATCTTGCCGGAGGCGCGCTTGGCGCAGCGGAAGGCCCCGGTCAGGTTGGTGTCCAGCACCCGGGTGAACTGCTCCTCGGACATCCGCAGCAGCAGCGTGTCGTCGGTGATCCCGGCGTTGGCGACCAGCACCTCGACCGGCCCCAGCTCCGCCTCGATCGTGGTGAACGCCGCGTCCAGCGACTCGGTGTCGGTCACGTCACACCGGACGCCGAAGAGCCCGTCGGGGGCCTCACCGCTGCGGTGCGTGACCGCCACCCGGTCGCCCTGCTTGGCGAAGGCCTGCGCGATGGCCAGGCCGATTCCCCGGTTGCCGCCGGTCACCAGCACGGTACGGGACACGGTTCCCCCTTGCACGTCATCAGCACGGACGGGTCGGAGCCTAGGCGTTACCGGCAGGTAAGCGCTAACGCCGCGTACATCACACCGAGGTACGACACCCGGATCAACCTCTGGTGGCACGCCCACGGCACGGGCCTCGTCGTAGCCTCCCGAAGGTGAACCGGCAACCGATCGCGACGGCCCTCGGAGGCCTCCGGCAGACAGTGCTGGGCCCGGACGCCCCGCCCACTCGACGGCTGCTGGCCCGCTGGCCCCGGCTCGACCGGTACGCCGCCCCGGTCGGGTTGCTGGCCGCGCTCGGTCTGTTCTGGATCACGTTCGCCGTGGAGAGCGACTGGGGCCTCCCGGCGCCGATCGCGGTGCTGTTCGCGGCGATGACGGTGGCGCCGCTGCTGGCGCTGCCCCGGCGGCCGCTGCTGGCGTGGCGGCTGACGGTGCTGGCCCTGCTCGTCTGCACGTTCAACGCCCCGACCGACTCGCCCGGCCCGTGGACTCCGCCGCTGGCGCTCGGGTCGATAGTGGTGGTCGCCGTGGTCCTCGCGCGGGTCGACCGGCCGGTGCTGGCCTGGGTGGTGGCGATCACCGCGGTGCCGGTGCTCACCCTGGTGCACCCGGAGAACCGGGCCGCCGTCCTGGCGTTGCTCGGCGCGCTGGCGATCGTCGGCGACCTGGTCCGGCGTAACCGGTTGTCCCGCCGCGAGCTGGCCGCGCAGACCGAGCGCAACGAGCGGGAGCAGGAACGCCGCGCGGTGCTGGAGGAGCGCACCCGGATCGCCCGGGAACTGCACGACGTGGTGGCCCACCACATGTCGCTGATCGCGGTGCAGGCGGAGACCGCGCCGTACCGGCTGACCGCGGTGCCGGCGACGACCGCCGAGGAGTTCGCCGCCATCGCCGCGTCGGCCCGTGGCGCGCTGACCGACATGCGGCGGCTGCTCGGGGTGCTGCGCAGCGAGGCGACCGGCCCGCAGACCGCGCCGCAGCCCGACCTGGCGGACCTGCCCGACATGGTGGCGGCAGCCGGTCGGGCCGGGATGCCGGTGAGCCTGGACGTGACGTCCGAGATGGACGAGCCGGTGCCCGCGCCGGTCGGGCTGGCCGCCTACCGCATCGTGCAGGAAGGGCTGGCCAACGCGGCCCGACACGCGCCGGGGGCCGCGGTGCGGGTCGCCGTCCATCCCGGCCGCTCCAGCCTGGTGGTACGGGTGGAGAACGAGCCGACCGCCGGACCGGCCGTCGGGGTGACCACCGAGGCCGGCACCGGGCACGGGCTGACCGGCATGCGGGAACGCGCGACCTCGCTGGGCGGTACGTTCAGCGCCGCGCCGCTGCCCGGCGGGGGTTACCGGGTGGTGGCCGAACTGCCGTACGACGGGGAGGGCCCAGGACGATGATCAAGGTGCTGATCGCCGACGACCAGGCCATGGTGCGGCAGGGCTTCGGCGCGCTGCTCGCCGCTCAGCCGGACCTGCTGGTGGTCGGCGACGCCGCGAACGGCGCGGACGCCGTTACCGCCGCCCGCCGACTCGACCCGGACGTGGTGCTGATGGACGTCCGGATGCCGGTGCTCGACGGGCTCGCCGCCACCCGGAAACTGCTCGGCGACCAGCCCTCCGATCGGCCGCGGGTGCTCATCCTCACCACCTTCGACCTGGACGACTACGTCTACGAGGCGCTACGCGCCGGAGCCAGCGGGTTCCTGCTCAAGGACGCCCCCGCCGCCGACCTGGTGCACGCGGTCCGGGTGGTCGCGGCCGGGGACGCGCTGCTCGCTCCGGCGGTGACCCGCCGGCTGATCGCCGAGTTCGCGGCGCGACCCGACCGGCGTCGACCCCGGCCGACGGCACTGGTCGCGCTGACGGCCCGGGAGACCGAGGTGCTGCGGCTGATCGCCCGCGGTCGGTCCAACCAGGAGATCGCCGCCGACCTGGTGGTCGCCGAGCAGACCGTGAAGACGCACGTCGGGCGGATCCTGGCCAAGCTGCACCTGCGCGACCGGGCCCAGGCCGTCGTGCTGGCGTACGAGACGGGGCTGGTCGAGGCCGGCGGGTAGCCCCCGGGTAGCGGATCAGGGACCGCTCCCCGGGGTGACGCCCACCCCGCCGCCCGGGCCGCACCCTCCCACCGGAGTTTCCGGAAGGGAGAGCCCCATGCACCGCACCCGTGCCACCCGGGCCGCGCTGGCCGTCCTGCTCGGCGTCGGACTGGTCCTGCCCACCCCGCCGGAGCCGGTCACCGCGGCCGGTTTCGTCGAGGCGTACCCGGCCACCGCCGCGGCGATGCGGGCGGCCGGCCCGCCGTACGCCGACTGGGTCGGCGCGGGCCGCCGCTTCCTGCTGTTCGACCCGCGCGGTGACGGCCGGGCCGTGGAGGTCCGGGGCGACCTGGCCGTCGCGGACCGGATCGTCGTGCTGGTCCCGGGCGTGGGCAGCACGCTGCGCGACTTCGACCGGGGGCTGGGCGGGGTGCCCCGGCGTGCGCCGGCGGTGCAGGCCGGCGAACTGCACCGGGCAATGCGGGCGGCCGACCCGGACGCGCGGGTGGCGGTGCTGGCCTGGCTCGGCTACGACCCGCCGGACGGGGTGCTCGCGGCGGCCGGGCCGGCGGACGCCCGCGCCGGCGCCGTCGCACTGCGCGGACTGCTGCGCGGGTTGGCCGCCCGGCGTCCCGGTGCCACAGTGACGCTGGTCGGGCACAGCTATGGCGCGCTGGTCGCCGGGCTGGCCGTCCGGGGCGCGCCGGCGCAGGTGACCGACGTGGTGACGCTGGGCGGGGTCGGGACGGGGGTCGACCGTGCCGCGGCGCTCGGCACCGGGCGGCGGGTCTGGGCCGCGGAGGCGCCGGACGACTGGATCCGCCGGGTGCCGCAGGTCCGCCTGCCCGGTCTGGGACACGGCCGGCGGCCGGCCGACCCGGCCTTCGGCGCGTACGCCCTGCCGGTGGCCGGGGCGCACGGGCACGACGGGTACCTCGTTCCGGGCAGCGCGACGCTGGCCGCGGTGGCCGCGGTCGCGTTGACCGGCGCCGCCGACCCCGCGGCCACCGCGCGGACCGCGGACGCGGGTGCGGGGGTGGCCCGGTGAGCCGGGACCGGGCGGTCGACGCGCTGCGGGGTTACGCCATCGCCGGGGTGGTGCTCGGGCACTGGCTGGTGACCGGCCTGGTGCTCGCCCCCGACGGTTCGCTGCACCAGGCCAGCCCGCTGGCCGCGATGCCGGCCCTGGCGCCGGCCACCTGGCTGCTGCAGACCCTCGGCCTGTTCTTCTTCACCGCCGGGTACGCCTCGGCCCGCTCCGCCGCCCGGCACCGGGGCTCCGGCCGTTGGCTCGCCCACCGGCTGCGCCGGCTGGTGCTGCCCGCCATCGCCCTGCTCGGCACCGGCGCCGCGGTGCTGCTGGCGGCCACCGTCGCCGGCACCCCGGACGACGCCCTGGCGGTCGCCCTGACCCTGGCGGTGAGCCCGCTGTGGTTCCTGCTGCCGCTCTGCGCGCTGATGGCGCTGACCGGTCCGCTACGCGCCGCCGTACGCCGCTGGGGTCCCGGGTGGTGCGCCGCGCCCGCGGTCGTCGTGGTGGCCGGGGCGGACCTGGCCGTCCGACTGCTGCCGTCGGCCGACGCCCTGCTGCCGGTCAGCCTGCTGGCCGCCTGGGCGGTGCCCTACCTGCTCGGTCTGGCGCACGCCGACGGTCGGCTCGCCGGGCGACGGGCGGCGGCCGCGCTCGCGGTCGGTGGCGCGATCGGCCTGGCCGTCCTGATCGCCGCCGGCTATCCGGCCAGCGCCGTGGGGGTACCGGGCGCGGCGACGTCCAACCTGAACCCGCCGTCGCTCGTGGCGGTCACGCTGGCTGGCGCCCAGATCGGGCTGGGTCTGCTCGCCCGACCGGCGCTGCTCCGGTTCACCAGCCGGCCCCTCCCGGCACGAGCGGTGGAGGCGGTCAACCGGAACGCGATGCGGATCTACCTGTGGCACCAGCCGGTGCTGGTCGGGGTCGCCGCGCTCACCGCCCGCCTCGCGGGGACGCTGCCCGGACTGCACACCCCGCCGGACGGCCCGGGCTGGGTGGTCGCCCGCGGCTGCTGGCTGCCCGTCCTCGCCGTCGTGCTGGCGATCCTGGTCGCTCGGCGACGGGCCGCGCCGGTCCCGTCCCGGGCCGCCCGCACCCGAGTTCCGGGCGGTCCGGAACGGGTCGGTTCCACCGCCCGGGAGGGGGTGCGCTGACCGGTCGGCCGACTGCGCGGTCACGCTCCTTCGGGTGTACAGTGATCGACGTTCCGGGCCCCGCCGACCGCAGGAGGTGATCGCTGTGCGAGATAGCGATCCTCCCAGTCGTGGCCGGGCCGATCGTCAGCCCCGCTGAGCCACGGCTGCAGCAGGTGAGCTGACCCAGCTCCGCTCCCGCACTCCCCCGCCCCGGTCGTCAGCCAGGGGCAGCGGTCTGCGCCGCCCGTCATCGGCGGTCCGGGAGCCGCCCGGTCACGACTTCGTGTGCGCGTCCTGATCCACCCCACGGCCCCACCCGCCCGCGGGCCGTCCAGTCGCCACCCGGAGCTTCCCATGAGCCGTTACGTCGCCCCGCTCGGGTTCACCCTCGCCGCCGTCTGGGTGGCCGTCATCTTCGTCCTGGCCGGTCACTGACCCGCGCCGCCAGCCACGCCGACCCGCCGTCCCCGGGGCCGGCCGACCGGAAACTCCGGCCGGTCCCGAGGGCGGCCGGCCGTCACAGCATCCGCGACGACCAGAGCAGGCTGAGCGCGCCCGCGCAGAGCGCGAGCAGCAGCGCGATCCCGGCGTACCACTGGGTGATCTCGCGCGGCTCCGTCCGGAACCCGATCGAGCTGCCCATGTCCTGGTAGACCTGCTTCAGCTCGCTCACCGAGGCCGCCTCGTAGAAGTACCCCTCGGTGGTCTCCGCCAGCTCCGCCAGGGCCAGCCGGTCCACCGGCACCCGCTGCAACTGCCCGCCGATGTCCACCTGCCCGGCGTCCGTGCCGAACGCGATGGTGGAGACCGGCACGTTCGCCGCCTGCGCCGCCGCGGCCGCCTCCTCCACCGCGCGGCCCGAGGTCCGGTACCCGTCGGAGAGCAGCACGATGCGCGCCGGCGGGATCCCGGCGGCACCGTCCGCGGGCACCGACCGGATCGCCTCCAGACAGGTGAAGACCGCCTCGCCGGTCGCGGTCGCCTCGGCCAGCACCAGCCCGTCGATCGCGCTGGTCACGGCGCCCCGGTCCTTGGTGGGCGGCACCAGCACGTTCGCCGACTTGGCGAACGAGACCAGCCCCAGGTTGTACGTCTCCGGCAGCTCGCCGACGAACTGCTTCGCCGCCTCCTGCGCGGCCTCCAGGCGGTTCGGCGCCACGTCGTCGGCCTGCATCGACAGCGACACGTCGATGGCGAGCATCACGGTCGCGCGTTCCAGCGGCTCGCGGGTGTCCATCGCCGGACGCGCCAGCGCGGTGGAGAGCACGAGCAGGCAGAGCAGGAACGCGGTCGCCGGCACGTGCCGCCGCCAGCCCAACCCCTTCGGGGCGACGGTACGCAGCAGGTCCACGTTGGTGAACCGCATCGCGTACGCCCGGCGGTGCAGCTGCCGCCAGACGTACAGCGCGGCGAGGGCGAGCACCGGCAGCACGGCCAGCAGCCACCACGGTTGCAGAAAACGGATCATCGTGTCGTCCCCCGGGTGCGGGCGTGCCGCTGCGCGGCCACGAAACGCACCATGTCCAGCAGCCAGTCTCGATCGGTACGCAGGCGCAGGTGGGCGGCGCCGGCGGAGCGCAGCGCGGTGGAGATCGCCGCGCGTTGGGCCGCGGCCGCCTCGGCATAGCGGTGACGCAGCCCGGGATCGGCGGTCTGCACCTCGTGCAGCTCCCCGGTCTCCGGGTCGACCACCGGGAGCACGCCCACGTCGGGCAGCTCCAGCTCGCGCGGGTCGACCACCTCGATGGCCAGCACGTCGTGGCGTACCCGCAGCTTGCGCAGCGGCCGCGCCCACTGCTCCGGCGGGGCGAGGAAGTCGGAGATGACCACCGCGACGCCGCGCCGCCGGGGCGGCCGGTTGAGCATGTCGACCAGCGCCCCGAGGTCACTGCGCCCCGGTCGCAGCTCGGTGCCGGCCAGCGCCCGCAGCAGCCCCTGCGCCTCCCGTCGGCCGGAGCGGGCGGGCAGCCGGGTCAGCACCCCGGGCCCCGCGACCGGCGGGCGACGGCGCCACCCGGCCGGCGCGGCCGTGCCGCCGCCGGTGCCGACGACCGCGCCGACGCGGTTACCGCCCCGGACCGTCAGGTGGGTGATGGCGGCAGCCGCCGCGACCACCACCTCACGCTTGAGCCACCGACCGGTGCCGAAGTCCAGGCTGGCGGAGAGGTCCACCGCCAGCCACGTCTCCAGTTCCCGGTCGGCGACCGTACGCCGGACGTGCGCCGTCGTGGTCCGCGCGGTCACCGGCCAGTCCATCCGGCGTACGTCGTCCCCGGGCCGGTACTCCCGCGACTCGCCCGCCTCGCTGCCGGGGCCGGGCAGCAGACCGGCGTAGTCGCCCTGGAGCAGCCCGTCCAGTTTGCGAGTGACGAGCAGCTGGAGCCGGGACAGGACGGCTTCGGAGCGGTCGCCGGTGGCGGGGCGAGGGGTGGCTGAGGTCACGGGCGCGGCCCGGGCCACCCGGCACCCGGCGGCGGGGTGCTCGGCGTCGGCGTGGCCTGCTGCCGGGGCGCGACCGAGGGCAGCGGGATGGTGGACATCACCCGGTGGACGATGTGGTCGGCGGGCACGTCATCGGCGAGGGCGTCGTAGCTGAGCACGAGGCGGTGGCGCAGGATGTCCGGGGCGATGTCCTGGACGTCCTGGGGCAGCGCGTAGTCCCGGCCGCGCAGCAGCGCCAGCGCCCGGGTGGCCCGCACCAGGCCGAGCGAGGCGCGAGGGCTGGCGCCGTACTGGATGAGCTGCGCGACGTCCGGCATGCCGTGCTCGGCGGGCGCGCGGGTGGCGAGCACCAGCCGGACCGCGTAGTCGACGAGCGCGTTGTGCACGAAGACCTGGTCGGCCTTGCGCTGCAGGGCGAGCAGGTCGGGGGTGCTGAACACCGGCGCCGGCTCCGGGGCGGCCACCCCCATCCGGTAGACGATCTCGCGCTCCTCGGCGTCGGTCGGGTAGCCGACGACGATCTTCATGAGGAAGCGGTCGCGCTGCGCCTCCGGCAGCGGGTAGACGCCCTCCTGCTCGATCGGGTTCTGGGTGGCCATCACCAGGAACGGGTCCGGCACCTTGTGGGTCTCGCCACCGATGGACACCTGCTTCTCGCTCATCACCTCCAGCAGCGCCGACTGGACCTTGGCCGGGGCCCGGTTGATCTCGTCGGCGAGCAGGAAGTTGACGAACACCGGGCCCAGCTCGACGTCGAACTTCTCGCTGGACTGCCGGTAGATGCGGGTGCCCATGATGTCGGCGGGCACGAGGTCGGGGGTGAACTGCACTCGGGCGAACGAACCGCCGACGACCTTGGCGAGGGTCTCCACCGCCAGGGTCTTGGCCACGCCGGGCACGCCCTCCAGCAGGCAGTGACCGCGGGCGAGCAGCGCGACCACCATCCGCTCCACCATCCGGTCCTGCCCGACGATCACCTTCTTGATCTCGAACAGCGCCCGCTCCAGCAGCGTCGCGTCCTCGGCGGGCGTGGTCGCCGGCGCGGAGCTCTGCGGCGCCGCTCCGTTCGGGGTCGGGGCGTCGGGCGTGGTCGGCTGGGCCACCGGTCCTCCACAGCTTCATCGGTTGTCGCGGCTGGTGCGTATCAAGACTCGCATGCCCGGCTGAGTACGGAGGTGGGGGAAACCCGATTTTCGCCACGCCGTCCCGGTGGTTCGAATCGCCACACACGGGGTGGACAGGTACCGGTCCGCCGCGTGTACGATTCACCCCGTCGCCGGGCGGCTCCCCCCGTGGCCGCCCGGCGCTCATCTTCCCCGTCCCACCGCCTAGACTGGCCGGGATGAGCAGCCCCTCCCCCGCCGACGAGCCGCTGATCTGCTCGGCCAAGGAGTGCCGCGCGGCCGCGGTCTGGGCGCTGCGGTGGAACAATCCCCGGCTGCACGACGCCGACCGCCGCAAGACCTGGCTGGCGTGCGACACCCACCGCGGATCCCTCGGCGACTTTCTCGACGCCCGCGGCTTCCTGCGTGAGGTCGCACGACTGTCCGGATCGCCTACGCTCGAAGCGTGAGCGTGCAGACTGGGTCTCTCCGGTGAACGGAGCGGATTTCACCGGACCATCGCCGGCCGGACCACCGTCACCGGCCGGGCCCCCGCCTCTCGTGCCGCCGCCGGGCGCCGGGCCGCTGGAGCCCTGGCCGGCCACCGTCCGGTGGACGCCGATCTCCCGGGACCTGATCTGGGTGGAGTTGCTGCGACTCGCCGCCGTCCTCGTGGTCGTCGTGCTCGCGGCGGCGATCGGGTGGGCCCTCAGCGGCCACTGGCTGTTCGGGTTGGGGCTCGTCGTCGCCCTGCTGCTCGGCGCCGTCCGGAGCGTGTCGATCGTCCGGGCGGTACACGCCTGGGGCTACGCCGAACGCGAGGACGACCTGCTGGTCCGCCACGGGCTGCTGGTCCGCCGGTTGTCCATCGTGCCGTACTCCCGGATGCAGTTCGTCGACGTCAGCGCCGGGCCGTTGGAGCGCGCCTTCGACCTGGCGACCGTTCAGCTGCACACCGCCGCGGCGGCCAGCGACGCCCGGGTGCCCGGCCTGCGTCCCGCCGAGGCGTCCCGGCTGCGTGACCGGCTCACCGCCCTCGGCAAGGACCGGGCGGAGGGGCTGTGAGCGGCCGACCCGGGGCTGCGCGCGGCCGACCCGGCCCGACGCCGGCCGACGCGGAGGCGGCCCGATGAGCGAGGGCCCGGCCGACCCGGGTGTCCGCCCGCCCGGCCCGACCCCCCTCACGCACCCGGTCGGTCCGCCACCCGGTCCGTACGGCCCGTACGGTCCACCCGGTCCGTACGGTCCACCCGGTGCCTACGGTCCGCCGGGCCCGCCGTGGGCGGAGCCGGGTGAGCCCCGGCAACGCCTGCACCCGCTGAGCCCCGCCCTGCACGGCGCGAAGTCACTGGTCGTGGTGATCGCCGGGCTCTCCTGGTCGACCCTGTCCCGGGTGGGCTTCGGCTGGTTCGCCGCGATGGTCGTCGTGCTGGCGCTCGGCGCCACCGTGCTGTCGGTGATCAGCTGGTACAACACCGGCTACCACGTGGTGGGCCGCGAGCTGCGGGTCTACGAGGGGCTGCTGTGGCGACGCACCCGGGCGATCCCGCTGGAGCGGCTTCAGGCCGTCGAGGTGGTCCGGCCGCTGCTCGCCCAGCTCACCGGCCTGGCCGAGCTGCGCCTGGAGGTCATCGGCGGCGGCAAGACCGAGGCGCCGCTGGCGTACCTGAGCGTCGCCGACGCGACCGTGCTGCGGCAGCGCCTGCTGGCCCTGGCCGGTCGGGCCGGAGAACCGGGCACCCTACCCGCTCCGCCCGGACCGGCCGGCGCGGCGACCGCTGCGGCGGGTCCGGTCACCGAGGTGCCGCCCGGCCGGGCGCTGCACAGCGTACGCAACGCCGACCTGCTGGTCAGCCAACTGCTCACCCCGCAGGCGTTCCTGCTGCCGTTCGGCGTGGCGTTCGTGGTGACCCAGTTCCTGTCCGAGGGTTCCTGGTCGTTCATCGCGGTGGCCAGCACCCTCACCGCCATGGCCGGTGTGCTGCTGCAACCGGTCCGCCGGGTCCTCGACGACTGGAACTTCCGGCTCGCCCTGGACGACGGCACGCTGCGAGTGCGCAACGGCCTGCTGGAGACCCGGGCGCAGACCGTCCCCCTGCACCGGGTGCAGACCGTCCGTGCCACCTGGCCGCTGCTGTGGCGGGCGAAGGGCTGGCTGCGGCTGCGGCTGGAGGTGGCCGGCTACTCGGTCGGCGAGGCCGACGAACGCAACCGCCCGGACCGCCTGCTGCCCGTCGGCGACCTGGCCACCGCCGAACAGATCATCGCGGAGGTGCTGCCCGGGGTGCCGCTGACCGGTCTGCCGCTGCTCCCACCCCCACGGCGGGCCCGCTGGCTGCACCCGCTGGGTCGCGGGGCGCTCGGCGCCGGGCTGCACGAGCGGGTCTTCGCGGTCCGCTCCGGGCTGCTCACCCGGCAGCTGACCCTGGTGCCGTACGCCCGCATCCAGAGCGTCCGCGTGGTGCAGGGTCCGCTACAGCGGCGGCTGGGCCTGGCCACCGTGCACGCCGACATCGCCGGCGGGGCGGGCGCGGCGGCCGAGGAGCGTGACGTCGCCGAGGCGTGGGCAATCGCCGCCGAGCTGACCGCCCGCACGCACGCCGCCCACCGACGCTGACCTGGTCGCCGGCCCGCGCGTTCAGCGGTTGGCGGGCACCGCGGGCGGGTCGGTCACCGCTGCCTCGTCGACCGCGTCCCGGGTCGCGTCGCCGTCCGCCGGGCCGACCGGCTCGTCGGGCCGACGCCGGCGCGCCCGGTGGGCGGCCCACCAACGCTCGGCGAGGCCGACCACGAGGAAGGTCATCCCGACGTACGCCCAGCCGACCAGCACGTCGATCACGTAGTGCTCGCCGGAGTAGACCAGGGTGAAGGTCATCGCCAGGGGGTACGCCAGCAGCAGCGGCCACCAGCGGCGCCGGGTGGCCCCGAGGAAGAACAGCACCACGAAGAGCGCCCACGCGGTGTGCAGCGACGGCATCGCGGCCACCGGGTTCGACGCGATCTGGCCGGCGTTGAGCAGGTTGCCGGCGCCGTGCATGCCGAACTCCTTCCAGCCCCGCGTCGAGATCCGGGCGACCTCCTCGATCAGGCCGTTCTGCGCCGCCCACCACGGCGGTGCCGCCGGGTAGACGAAGTAGGTGACCAGGCCTGCCGCGCAGAGGAAGCCCCACCGCCGCATGTACGCGCCCCAGCGCGCCCGGTTGCGCAGCCAGAGCACCGCCGCGGCGGTGAGCGCCACGACGAAGTGCGAGAAGTACACCCAGCTGGCCAGGACGTCCCACCACTGCACCTCGGGCCGGTAGAGGTGCTGCTGCAGCCACACCGTGGGCACCTGCCCGCCGGTCGCCCAGCCGAACATGACGCGGTCGGCGACGACCAGCTCGTACGCGTGCGGGACGGCGCCGTTGTCGGCGAAGCCCCGGGAGAGGTTGTAGACCGCGAAGAGCAGCACCACCGGCACCCAGTCACGGGCGAAGCGCAGGTGGCTGCGCCACGGCCGGGACGAGTGCCACGCGATGGTGGCGGCCCAGATCCACAGGAACGCGTACGCGGGGTCGGTGGGCAGCCCGATGACGAGCCAACCGACGACGAAGGCGACCCCCCAGATCGCCATGGCGACCAGACGGCGACGCCCGCCGTCGGGCGACGCGGGCGGGTCGGTCCGGGCGGGGGGCTGCGGGTCAGTCACGACGGCCATCGCGGTCAAGGTTAGCGGCGGGTCACGCATCGACCGACGCCGACCGTGGCCGACGGGCCCCGGGCAGGCCCGATCGGGGCGTGGCCGGAAGATCGTCCAGCCCCTAGGCTGTGGCCATGCAGGAGCAGCCGGAGTCCGCGTTCGTCCCGGGCCTGACCGCCCGGGTGGAGCTGACCGTGACCGACGCCGACACCGCCCAGGCGGTCGGTTCCGGGGACGTGCCGGTGCTGGGCACGCCACGGGTCGTCGCGCTCGCCGAGGCGGCGACGGTGGCGGCGACGGCGACCCGGATGCCGGCCGGCATGACGACCGTGGGGCTGCGGGTGGAGCTGGACCACCGGGCACCGACCCCGGTCGGCCGGACGGTGGCGGCGGAGGCCCGGCTGGCGACGGTCGACGGGCGTCGGCTCTTGTTCGAGGTGGCCGTCACCGACGGGGCGGACACGGTCGCCCAGGGGCGCGTGGAGCGGGTGCTCGTCGACCGCCGGCGCTTCGTGGAGCGCGCCACGCGTACCGCATGAGCCTGCGCTTCGTCGAGGTCGCCGACCGGGTGCACGTGCTGCGTGAGCCGCTGCTGGACGTGAACGTCACGCTGGTCGTGGGCGACGGCGCGGCGCTGCTGGTCGACACGCTCTCCACCGCCGGGCAGGCCGCCGAACTGGCGGCCGCCGCCCGCGCGGTCACCGACGCGCCGTGGACGGTGGTGAACACGCACCGCCACTTCGACCACTGCTTCGGCAACGCGGTCCTCGCCGCCGACCCACGCCGGCCGGTGTACGCGCACGAGCGCGTCGTGGCCGCGCTGCGGGACCAGCCGGACCGGCTGCGCCGCGAGGCGTACGCGGAGGTGAGCGCGGAGTGGCCCACGCTCGCGTCCGCGCTGGCCGACACCGTCCTGCTCGCGCCGACGCACCCGGTACGCGACGAGACGACGCTCGACGTGGGCGGGCGCCCGGTGCTGCTGCGGCACCCCGGGCCGGGGCACACCGACGGTGACCTGGTGGTGCACGTGCCGGACGCGGACCTGCTGGTCGCCGGGGATCTGGTGGAGCAGGGCGCGCCGCCCGCCTTCGAGGACGCGTACCCGCTGCGCTGGCCGGACGCCGTCGCCGATCTGCTCGCCCTGACCGGCCCGGCCACGGTGGTGGTCCCGGGGCACGGCGCGCCGGTGGACGTGGCGTTCGTCCGCGACCAGCACCGGCTGCTGACGGAGTTGGCCGCGCTGATCCGGGCCGGTCACCGCGACGGCGTCGCCCCGGAGGAGGCCGCCGCCGATGCCCCGTTCGGCGCGCGCACCGCCCTGACCGCGGTGCGTCGCGGCTACGCCGCGCTCGACCCGGCCACCTGACCCCCTGTGCCCCGCCGCGTCGGCGCGGCTGGGTCAGGCCGGGCCGCGCAGCAGCACGGCGAGGCGGTCCAGGTGCGGGACGGCGGCCTCCAGCGCGGCACGGGCGTCCGGGTCGAGTTGGGCCAGCGCCTCGGTGAGCAGTGCGGTGCGGTGCCGCGCGTAGTCGATCATCCGGTCCTGCGCCGCCGGGGTCAGCCGCAGCCGGGCCACCCGGCCGTCCGCCGGATCCCGCTCGCGGTCGATCAGCCCGGCGGTGGCGAGGTCGCGCACCAGGGTGCTCACCGTGTTCGGCGCCGTACGCAGCCGCCCGGCCGCCTCCTTGACGCTGATGCCCGGCTGGGCGCGGATCAGGAGCAGCAGCTCCACCTGCGCGTCGGGCAGCGCGGTGCGGCTGGCCCGCTGGTTCGCCGAGCGGCGCAGCAGTCGGTGCACGTCACTGATGACGGCGCCCAGCCGGTCCGCGTCCGATCCGTCGGACATGACCTCACCCACTTCGCCGGGCGATACCTCTGCACACAGAGATAAGGTACCGCGAGAGATCGTCGTGGGGGGACCTGTCGTGGCACGCACCACCGGATCGACCGTGCGCCCGGAAGCGGCCGCCACGGTCGCCGACCGGGCACGCACCGGCCCGGGGCTGCTGGCGCTGCTCGGCCTGTTGACCGCGTTCGGGCCGCTGTCGCTGGACATGTACCTGCCGGCGTTCCCGGCGATGACCCACGACCTCGGCGCGGACCAGGCGCGGATCCAGCTCTCGCTCACCACCTGCCTGATCGGGATGGCACTCGGTCAACTCGTCACCGGCCCGCTGAGCGACCGGTGGGGTCGCCGCCGCCCGGTGCTGGCCGGCGTGGCCGCGTACGCCCTGCTGTCGCTGGTCTGCGCGATCACGCCGAACGCCCCGGCGCTGGCCGCGGCGCGTTTCGCCCAGGGCTTCGCCGGCGGGATGGGCGTGGTCGTCGCCCGGGCCGTGGTCCGGGACCTGCACTCCGGGCGGGCCGCCGCGAAGTACTTCTCCCGGCTCACCCTGGTCTTCGGGGTGGCGCCGGTCGCCGCTCCCGCCGTCGGCAGCCTGGTGCTGCGATTCGGCTCGTGGCGGGCCATCTTCGTCACCCTCGCGGTGATCGGCCTGCTGCTCGCCGCCGCGGTGGCCTGGCGACTGCCCGAGACCCTGCCCGCCGAGCGGCGCAGCGACGGAGGCCTGGCCGCCACCGCCCGCACCATGCGGTCGCTGGCGGCCGACCGGGTCTACGTCGGCTACGCCCTGACCCAGGGCCTCGCCTTCGCCGGCCTGTTCGCCTACATCTCCGGCTCGTCCTTCGTCTTCCAGGACGTGTTCGGCGTCTCCGACGCCGTGTTCAGCCTCGTCTTCGGGCTCAACGCCCTCGCCCTGGTCGCCGCCGGACAGGCCAACGCCCGACTGCTCGACCGGTCCGTCCCGCGGACCCTGCTCGTCGGCGCACTCCTGGTCGGCACGGTGGCCGCAGCGGGGCTGCTCACCGGCGCGGTGGGCGGTAGCGCGTGGGTCGTCGGGGCGTGCCTGTTCGTGTTCGTCGGCTCGCTGGGCATGGTGACGCCCAACAGCACCGCGCTCGGGCTGGACCGTCACCCGCGTACCGCCGGCACGGCAGCGGCCCTCATGGGCACGGTCCAGTCGGTGGTCGGCGCCCTCGCCGCTCCGCTCGTCGGGCTCGGCGGCGAGGGCAGTGCGGTGCCGATGGCGGCGGTGGTGGCGGGAGCGGTCGTGCTCGCGCTCACGGCCGTCCTGACCCTCGCCGCCGGCCGGCGGGACCGCGTCAGCGGCTGAAGCGCTCCAGGACCTGGGCCCGCGTCGGCATGGAGGTGGCGCCGCCGGGCGACTCGCAGACCACCCCGGCGACCCGCAGCGCGAAGGCCACCCGGTCGACCCAACCCGCCGCGTCCGCGGGCGCGCCGTCGACGAGCAGGTCGGCGATGAGGGCGGCCATCACCGAGTCGCCCGCGCCGGTCGTGTCGACCGCGTTCACCTTCGGCGCCGGCACCAGGACCGGGTCGGCGTCGGCGGCGGCGAGCACCGCGCCGTCCGCGCCGAGGGTCACCACCACCGTCGCCGCGCCCAGCTCCCGCAGGTACGCGGCGACGCCCTCCACGGGCTCGCCCGGGTAGAGCAACGCGGCATCGGCGTTGCTCAGCTTGACCAGGTGGGCGCCGGCGGCGAACTCGGCGACGACCTGGCGCAGCCCGTCCAGCGCGGCCGGGCCGTCGAGCAGCCGGGGCCGCACGTTCGGGTCGAACACCCGCAGCCCGCCGGCGAGCGACCAGGCCCGGCGCGCGGCGGCGAGGACGACCGGCTGGAGCAGCACGATCGAGCCGCAGTAGAGCACGTCGGCGCCCTCGACGAGCCCGGCGTCGAGGTCGTCGACGCTGAGCAGGCCGTAGGAGCGCGGCTCACCGTAGAAGCGGAAGTCGGGCTCCACCCCGTCGTGGGTGACCACCGCGAGCGCGGTCGGCGCCGGCACGGTGACCGCGCCGTTCAGGCCGACCCCGGCCGCGGCGAGGAAGGCGCGGATCCGGCCGGCGAGGGCGTCGTCGCCGAGCGAGCCGACGAACTGCGCGGCGCCGCCGAGCCGGGCCACCCCGACCGCGACGTTCAGCGGGCCGCCGCCGATCGCCTGCCGGTAGACGGGTTCGCCGTCGCGCTCGGTGTCGAGCAGGTCGACCAGTGCCTCACCGAGCACCACCGTGTATCCCATTCCGGTCCTCCCGTCGCCGCAGGCGCCCCACCGTCGGGCCGTGCCCGCGTACCCGTCGTCGCACCTGGGGAGTTCTGTCGCACCAGGCTGGCACAGTGCGCGCCATGACGAGCGCTGAAGATACGGTATTGGCGTACTGGGATGCCTGTGAGGCGCGGGACTGGCCACGCTTCGGCACCCTGCTCGCCGACGACGTCGTCTACCACCTGCCGCAGACCCGCGAGCTGATCGAGGGACGCGACGCCTACCTGCGGTTCAACCAGGAATACCCCGGCGACTGGCACCTGCGGGTGACCCGGGTGACCGGGTCCGGCGGTCACGCCGCCAGTTCGGCCACCTTCAGCGTCGGGGACGAGCAGCAGCCCGCCCTGACCTTCTTCGACCTGGACGACGCCGGGCGGATCGCGCGGATCACCGAGTTCTGGCCGGAGCCCTACGATCCGCCACCGGGCCGCGAGCATCTGGTCACCCGCTACGCGCCCGGCGCGGCGCCGATCGACTGAGCGTCCGGGCCCGGCTGCGCGTCACCGGGATGGTGGATCGGCCCGGCCAGGTCGGCCAACGGCCGGCCGGTGCCGCCCCACCGGCCGGCGACGATCTGCGCGGCCACGCTGACCGCGGTCTCCTCGGGCGTACGCCCACCGAGGTCGAGCCCGATCGGTGAGGCGAGCCGGGCCAGCTGCGCCTCGTCCAGCCCTTCCTCCCGCAGCCGCTTGCGTCGCTCGTCGTGGGTGCGGCGGGACCCCATCGCACCCACGTAGGCGAAGGGCTGTCGCAGCGCCAGTGCGAGCAGCGGCACGTCGAAGCGCGGATCGTGGGTCAACACGCACACCACGGTCCGCCCGTCGACCCGGCCGGCCTCCAGCTCGGCCCGCAGGTAGCGGTGCGGCCAGTCGACGACCACCTCGTCCGCGTCGGGGAACCGGCGGGTGGTGGCGAAGACCGGCCGGGCGTCACAGACAGTCACCCGGTAGCCGAGGAACGCCCCGATCCGGGCCACCGCGGCGGCGAAGTCGATGGCGCCGAACACGAGCATCCGGGGTGGGCTCGCGTACGCCGCGACGAAGAGGCTGACCCCGCTGCCGCGGCGCTGCCCGTCGTAGCCGTACCGGAGGATTCCGCTGCGGCCGGCGGCGAGGAGCCCCACCGCGTCGGCGGCGACCGCCGCGTCCAGCCGTTCACTGCCCAGCGATCCGGTGACCCGGTCGTCGGCCAGCACCAGCCGTCGGCCGAGCCGTCCGGCCGGGTCGGCACGCACGCTCGTGGCGGGCGGGTTCCCGGCGGGCACCACCACACCCGGCGGGTTCCCGGCGTCGGCGGCGACGCAGGTGACCACGGCGACGGGACGTCCCGCGGCCCGAGCGGCGGCGACGGCGCCCAGCTGCGGGAATCCGGCGGGGTCGACCCGCTCGACGAACACGTCGAGCACCCCGCCGCAGGTCAGCCCGACGGCCATGGCCTCGTCGTCGCTGACGCCGTACCGGACCAGTTCCGGGACGCCGGTGTCGAGCACCCCTCGCGCCCGCTCGTAGAGGTCGGCCTCCACGCAGCCGCCGGAGACGCTGCCGGTGACGGTGCCGTCGGCGGCGACGAGCATCGCGGCGCCGGGTGGCTGCGGGGCGGACCGCCAGGTGGCCACGACGGTGGCCACGGCGATCGACTCGCCGGCCCGCCAACGGCGGTGCAGCTCCTCGAACACCGGTCCGCCCTCCCGTCCGTACCGCCGGGTGACCCAGCCGGATTACCTCGGCCCCCATTCGGGGCGAAAGGATCAAAGTGGAATATATGGTCGGGCGCTAGACGAGGGGGTGCGAGTTGGTGAAGTCGTACCAGGCGACCCGCACGGCACCGGCGCCGGACAGCGCCGTGGTCCGGGGGCCCGGAGAGGTCGAACTCCACCTGCGGGTGAACGGACAGGACCGGACGACCAGGGTGGAGCCGCGGGTCAGCCTGCTCGACGCCCTCCGGGACCGCCTCGACCTGACCGGCACCAAGAAGGGCTGCAACCAGGGCGCCTGCGGCGCGTGCACGGTGTGGGTGGACCGACGCCGCGTGCTGGCCTGCCTCACCCTCGCGATCACCTGCGAGAACCGCGAGGTGACCACCATCGAGGGGTTGTCCGACGGCGACACCCTGCACCCGATGCAGGAGGCGTTCCTCGACTGCGACGCCCTCCAGTGCGGCTACTGCACCCCGGGACAGATCATGTCGGCGGTGGCGGTGCTCGCCGAGGGCCACGCCGGCGACGACACCGAGATCCGCGAATGGATGAGCGGCAACCTCTGCCGCTGCGCCGCGTACCCGCACATCCGCGCGGCGATCCGGCGGGTCCGCGACGCGCAGGGAGGCGACCGTGCGACCGATTAGCTACTCCCGGGTCGCCGACGTGGGCACCGCGATCGGCACGGCCGCCGCCGACCCCGGAAGCGCCTTCCTCGCCGGTGGCACCACCCAGGTCGACCTGCTGCGCATCTACGTCGAGCAGCCCCGCCGCCTGGTCGACATCAACGACCTCCCGCTCAAGCAGGTCGAGGAGCTGCCCGACGGCGGGCTACGGCTGGGCGGGCTGGCCCGGATGAGTGACGTCGCCGAGCACCCGGCGCTGCGCCGGCGCTATCCCGTGGTGTCCGAGGCGCTGCTGCTCGGCGCCTCCCCCCAGCTGCGGAACATGGCCAGCGTCGCCGGCAACCTGCTGCAACGCGTCCGCTGCACCTACTTCCGCGACATCGACGCGGCCTGCAACAAGCGCGTCCCCGGGACCGGGTGCGCCGCGATGGAGGGGGTCAACCGGGGGCACGCGGTGCTCGGGACCAGCGACTGCTGCATCGCCACCCACCCATCCGACCTGGCGGTGGCGCTCGTGGCCCTGGACGCGGTGGTGCGGACCGAGGGGCCGACCGGGCAGCGGGCCATCCCCGTCGACGACTTCTTCCTGCTGCCCGGCCGGACCCCGGAACGGGAGCACCCGCTGACGCACGGCGAGCTGGTCACGGGCATCGACCTGCCGTCGCTGCCGGTCGCAACCACCTCCCGCTACGTCAAGATCCGGGACCGCGAGTCGTACGAGTTCGCGCTCGTCTCGGTCGCGCTGGCCCTGTCCGTACGGGACGGACGGATCGCGGAGATCCGGATGGCGCTGGGCGGGGTGGCCACCAAACCCTGGCGCGCCCGCGCGGCCGAGCGGGTGCTCGACGGCGCACCGGCCACCGTCGAGTCGTTCACCCGCGCCGCGGAGGCGGAGCTGGCGCAGGCGGTGCCCCACGGCATGAACGCCTTCAAGGTCGAGCTGGCGCGGCGCACCATCGTCCGGTCGCTGACGGAGCTGGCGGAGCAGGAGGCGGCGGCATGAGCCCGGCGATCGGCGCGACCCTCAACCGGGTGGACGGCCGCCCCAAGGTGCGCGGCGAGGCCCGCTACTCCGCCGAGGTCCCGGTGCCCGGCCTGACGCACGCGGTGCTGGTGAACGCGAAGGTGGCCAACGCCCGGATCACCGCGATCGACACCAGCGAGGCCGAGCGGGCGGCCGGGGTGCTTGCTGTGCTCACCCACCGCAACCTGGGCCGAGTCGCCACCGTGCCGCGGATGCTGCCCTCGCTGGCCGGGCTGGCCGCGCCCGGGCAGACGTTCTTCCCCATGCAGGACGAGACCGTCCACTACGGCGGACAACCGGTGGCCATCGTGGTCGCCGACACCATCGAGCGCGCCGACCACGCCGGCACGCTGATCCGGTTCGAGTACGAGACCAGCCCCGCGACGACGCTGCTCGACCAGGCCCGGGACCAGGCGTACGTGCCGGAGCGGATCTTCGGCGGACTGCTGCCCGGGCACACCGCACGGGGTGACGTCGCGAAGGCGCTCGGCGAGGCCGACGTGAGCGTGACGGCCACCTTCCGTTTCTCGGCCAACCACCACAACCCCCTCGAACCGTCGGCCAGCACCGCCGTGTGGGAGGCCCCCGACCGGCTGACCGTGTACGACTCGACCCAAGGCCCCAACGCCGTCCAGCTGACCCTGGCCGAGCTGCTCGGCCTGCCCCCGATCTCGATCCGGGTGGTCAGCCACGCCGTCGGCGGCAGCTTCGGCTCCAAGGCGATGGTCTGGCACCATCCGGCGCTTGCCGCGCTCGCCGCCCGGCACGTCGGCCGGCCGGTGCGGCTGGTGCTCACCCGGGAGCAGATGTTCACCTCCTGCGGGCACCGCGAGGAGCAGGAGCAGCAGATCACCCTCGGCGCCCGCGCCGACGGGCGGATCACCGCGCTGCGGCACGACAAGCTCTCCCTCACCTCGCCCTTCGACGACTGGGCGGAGCCGTCGCTGCAGAGCCCGTCCGTGGCGTACACCAGCCCGAACTACGAGGGCACCTACCGGCTGGTGCGGGGCAACACGATCACCCCGACGTTCATGCGCGCGCCCGGCGAGGCGACCGGGATGGTCGCCCTCGAGTGCGCGATGGACGAGCTGGCCGAACGGGTCGGCGTCGACCCGCTGGAGCTGCGGTTGCGCAACTACTCCGAGACCGACCCGGAGAGCGGGCAGCCCTGGTCGAGCAGCGGCCTGCGGGAGTGCTACCAGCGGGCGGCCGAGCTGTTCGGCTGGCGCGACCGGGACCCGCGCCCACGGGCCCGGCGAGACGGCCAGTGGCTGATCGGCTCCGGCATGGCCAGCGCGCTCTACCCGGTGACCCAGCCGGTGAACCCGCAGCGCGCCCGCGCGCGGCTCTACAACGACGGCACCGCCGTGGTCGAGGCCGGCGTCTCCGAGTTCGGCACCGGCGTCTACACCGCGATGACCCAGGTCGCCGCCGACGCGTTGGGGCTCCCGGTGGAGCGGGTGCGCTTCGTGGGCGGCAGCAGCGACCTGCCCAACATCACCGCCGCGGTGGGCTCGGCCGGCACCAGCGCCGTCGGCTCCGCCGTACACCTGGCGGCGTGCGAGCTGCGCGACCAGCTGATCCGGCGCACGGTGGGCGACGACCACTCGCCGCTGCGCGGCGCGGACCCGGCCCGCGTGGAGGTCCGCGACGGCCGGATGGTGCTCCGCGACCGGCCCGACGTCGGCGAGACGTACGCCGACCTGCTGCACCGCACGATGACCCCGGACGTGGAGGTGCTCGGCACCTGGAACCCGCCGCCGCAGGACGCCGGCTACGGCGTGCACACCTTCGGCGCGCAGATGGCCGAGGTGGCGGTCGACGCCGACCTCGGCGTGGTCCGGGTACGCCGGATGGTCGGGGTGTTCGCGCCCGGTCGGGTGCTCAATCGCAAGACCGCGCACAGCCAGCTCATGGGCGGGATGCTGTGGGGCCTGAGCCAGGCGCTGCTGGAGGTCACCCGGATGGACCCGCGGCTGGGCCGCTGGGCCAACGCCAGCCTCGGCGACTACCTCGTGCCGGTCAACGCGGACGCGCCGGACGTGGTGGTGGACACCGTCGAGGTCCGCGACGACGTGGTGAACCCGATCGGCATCAAGGGCGTCGGGGAGATCGGCGTGGTGGGCGCGGCCGCCGCCATCGCCAACGCCGTGCACCACGCGACCGGCCGCCGCCAGTACGAGCTGCCGATCACGCTGGAGAAGCTTCTCTGAGCACCGGCTGACACATCGAGTCCCACCTATTGCGCGGACGCCGCGCCTCGTGGTGGGATGGCGCAAGCCGAGCGGTGCGGTGGGCTGCCGCAGCCGCCGGCAGCCGGGTTCCACAGCACGCGAGGGCGCCGGTCCGCGAGGCGGGCCGAGGACGGCGTACGCCCCGTCGGGCGGCACGCCGCGACCATCGCATCCGCTCGTCGCAGCGGGGCGGTCGGGCCACCCCGCGAGCCGGGAGGCGGCCCGCAGGGCGCGCCCCGCGAGTCAGGAGAACCCGTGAACCGTCCCCGTACCGCCGCGTTGCTCGTCGCGGCCCTGACCCTCGCGGTGGGGGCTTTCGCCCTGGTCAGCCGCCCGGAGCCGGCCGCCGCACACGGCGCCGCGATGACCCCGGGCAGCCGGACCTTCCTGTGTTGGAAGGACGGCCTCAGCAGCACCGGCGAGATCCGCCCGAACAACCCCGCCTGTTCCGCGGCCGTGGCGCAGAGCGGCGCCAACTCGCTCTACAACTGGTTCAGCGTGCTCCGGTCGGACGCCGGTGGGCGGACCGTCGGCTTCATCCCCGACGGGCAGCTGTGCAGTGGCGGCAACCCCGGCTACACCGGCTACAACCTGGCCCGCAACGACTGGCCGCTGACCCACCTGACCGCCGGCGCCCGGATGGAGTTCCGGTACAGCAACTGGGCCCACCACCCGGGCACGTTCTACTTCTACGTCACCAAGGACAGCTGGAGCCCCACCCGGGCCCTGGCATGGAGTGACCTGGAGGAGCAGCCCTTCCTGACGGTGACCAACCCCCCGCAGCGCGGCGCGGTGGGCACCAACGACGGGCACTACTACTTCAGCGGCAACCTCCCGTCGGGCAAGAGCGGGCGGCACATCATCTACTCCCGCTGGGTGCGCTCGGACAGCCAGGAGAACTTCTTCGGCTGCTCGGACGTCACCTTCGACGGCGGCAACGGCGAGGTCACCGGGGTGGGCCCCGGCGGCACCCTGCCGCCGGACCCGACCACGCCGCCGCCGGACCCGACCACGCCGCCGCCGCACAGCGGTGACTGCATGGCGGTCTACCGCGTGGTCAACGCCTGGCAGGGCGGGTTCCAGGGCGAGGTCATGCTCATGAACCACAGCAGCTCCACCTGGTCCGGGTGGACGGCCACCTGGACCTGGCCCTCGGGCCAGTCGATAAGTCAGGTGTGGAACGCCACCCAGACGACGTCCGGCGCGGCGGTGACGGCGAGCAACGTCTCCTGGAACGGCACGGTTGCCCCGGAGGGGACGACCACGTTCGGCTTCCTGGCGAACAGCACCGGCACCAACACCCTGCCCACGGTGACCTGCACCGGCCGCTGACCACCAACCCACCCACCCACCCACCCGCCCCGTCTAGATGATCAAGAGGTTTGCGTCATCCGGAGACCGTCCGGTGACGCAAACCTCTTGATCGACAGGAGCGAGGGGGCAGGACCGAGGAGCGCGGGGTCAGCGGACCATGCTGCCGACCACCGGCTTCGTCAGGAGGGCGGACTGGTTGCGCTGGATACCCGGGTCGAGGGTCTTCGCCACGAAGATCGCGTGCCAGATGCAGAAGATCAGCACGGTCCACACCTTGCGGGAGTGGTCGGCCTCCTCGTTCTTGTGCTCCTCCAGCAGGCGCAGCGCGTACGACAGGTCGAGCAGGTCGCCGGCGTCGGAGGTGGCCAGCACGTGCCGGGCCCACTCGTACATCTCGCCGCGCAGCCAGACCCGGGTCGGGGTCGGGAAGCCCAGCTTCTTGCGGTTGACGATCGCCGGGGGCACGACGCCCTGCAACGCCTGACGCATCGCGTACTTCGTGGCGTCGGAGCGCGGCGGCAGCTTCAGGTCCACCGGGATCTTGGCCGCCACGTCGAAGACCTCGCGGTCGAGGAACGGCACCCGCACCTCGAGCGAGTGGGACATCGAGATCCGGTCGGCCTTGACCAGGATGTCGCCGCGCAGCCAGGTGTAGAGGTCGACGTACTGCATCTTGGTGACGTCGTCGAGCTCGGTGCACTCGGCGTAGATCGGGGCGGTGACGTCGGTGTAGCGCACCGAGGGGTCGTACCGGCGCAGCAGGTGCTGCTTCTCCTCCTCGGTGAACATCCGGGCGTTGCCGTAGTAGCGCTCCTCGATCGGCGTGGTGCCACGCTCCAGGAAGCTCTTGCCCTTCACGCCCTGCGGGATCGCCTTGGAGACCGCCCGCAGCCCCTTCTGGACACCGCCGGGCAGGCCGTTGACGGAGCTCAGCGACAGCGGCTCGCGGTAGATCGTGTAGCCGCCGAAGAACTCGTCCGCGCCCTCGCCGGAGAGTACGACCGTGACGTGCTCGGCGGCCTTCTTCGCGACGAAGTAGAGCGGCACCAGCGCCGGGTCGGCCACCGGGTCGTCCAGGTGCCAGACGATCTTGGGCAGCGCCTCGATCATGTCCTGCGGCCCGATCTTCGTCGGGATCGTGGTCACGTCGAGGTGGCGGGCCGACTCCTGGGCGACGTCGATCTCGGAGTAGCCGGGCACGTCGTAGCCGACGGTGAAGGTGAGGATGTTCGGGTTGAACTCCCGGGCCAGCGCCACCACCGCGGTGGAGTCGATGCCGCTGGAGAGGAACGAGCCCACCGGCACGTCCGAGCGCATGTGGATGCGGACGCTCTCGCGCAGCGTCTCCCGGATCTCGTGGAAGAGCTTCTGCTCGTCGTCGACGGGCGCGGGCCGGAACACCGGCCGGTACCAGCGCCGCACGTCGATGCGCCCGCCCGGGGTCCAGGTCAGGTACTCGCCCGACCCGATCCGGTTGATCCCCTTGTGCAGCGTGCCGGGCTCCGGCACGTACTGCAGGGTCAGGTAGTGGCTGAGGTTGGCCGTGTCGATGCCGGCGTCGCCCTGGTAGTTGGAGTGCGCGAACGGCAGCAGCGCCTTCTTCTCCGAGGCGAGGTATAGACCGTCGGCGGTCTCCAGGTAGTGCAGCGGCTTGATGCCGAAGTAGTCACGGGCGCCGAACGCCCGCCGCTCCTGCCGGTCCCAGATGACGAAGGCGAACATGCCCCGCAGCCGGGTGAGCACCTGCTCGCCCCAGTAGTGGTAGCCCGCCACGATCACCTCGCCGTCACCGGCGGTGGCGAACTGGGCACCGAAGTCACGCACCATCTCGTCGCGCAGCTCGATGTAGTTGTAGATCTCACCGTTGAAGGTCAGCAGGTAACGACCGTCGGCGTAGGGCAGCGGCTCGTGGCTGGACGCCACGTCGATGATCGCGAGTCGCTTGTGCGCGAAGACACCGTCCGCGTACCGACCGGAGGCGTCCCCGACCACCTCGACCCCTGTCTCGTCGGGGCCACGGTGGTGCAGGCACTCCAGGGCGCCGGCGATGTGGTCGCGGTGCGCCGCGGCGTCGCCGCGCGCGCTGAAGAAGGCCAGGAGTCCGCACATGGTGGTCATCTTCCCACGCGTGCCGGGCGACGGTCGCGGCCGTCCGGCGATCCGGAGGCGCTCCCCCGGCCGGCTCCACCGCCGTCCGCCGGGAGGGTACGGTCGGGGCCAGCATCGACGCGGAGGGAGCGGAGCATGACCGAGGAGCGCACCGACGCCACGAAGGCCGACGGCACCGAATCACACGATCCGGACTTTCCGGAGGCGTTCCTGTCGTTCATGCGGCAGGGCTGGCGGGACACCGAGCTGCCGGTCGGGCCCCGGCCGGAGGTGCCCAACTACGCCAAGCGCCGGGCGGCCCTGTCGGCGGCCTTCCCGGGCGAGACGCTGGTGATCCCCACCGGCACCGAGAAGGTCCGCGCCAACGACACCGCCTACCCGTTCCGGCCGGGCAGCGACTTCGCCTACCTGACCGGCGACCACGACCCGGACAGCGTGCTGGTGCTGCGGCCGAACGGCTCCGGGCACGACGCCACGCTGTACATGCGCCCCCGCTCCTCGCGGGAGACCGACGAGTTCTTCCGCAGCCGGCACGGCGAGCTGTGGGTGGGCCGGCGGCACACGCTGGGCGAGAAGTCCGCCGAGCTGGGACTGCCGACGGCGGACCTCACCGAGCTGGCCGCGGCGCTGGCCGACCTGGCGCCGGGGCGCACCCGGGTGCTGCGCGGCTTCGACGCGGGCGTCGACGCGGCGGTGCGCCCGTACGACGGCCCGCGCGCGGAGGGCCAGCCGCCCCGCGACCGTGAGCTGGCCGCCGCGATCTCGGAGCTGAAGCTGGTCAAGGACGAGTGGGAGATCACCCAGCTCCAGGACGCCATCGACGCCACGGTCCGCGGTTTCGAGGACGTGGCCCGGGTGCTCCCCGCCGACCGGGGGATCTCCGAGCGGCTGCTGGAGGGTGTCTTCGGGCTGCGCGCGCGGCACGACGGCAACGACGTCGGCTACGGCTCCATCGTCGGCGCCGGCGAGCACGCCACGATCCTGCACTGGGTGCACAACCACGGCACGACCCGCCCGGGCCAGCTGCTGCTGATGGACATGGGTGTCGAGAACCGGCACCTCTACACCGCGGACGTCACCCGGGTGCTGCCGGTGAACGGCCGGTTCAGCCCGCTCCAGCGGCAGGTCTACGACATCGTGTACGCCTCGCAGCAGGCCGGCATCGACGTCATCAAGCCCGGGGTGAAGTTCCGCGACGTGCACCTGACCTGCATGCGGGTGCTCGCCGAGGGGCTGGCCGACCTCGGCCTGCTGCCGGTGAGCGTGGACGAGGCGATGGACGAGAAGTCGACGGTCTACCGGCGTTGGACGCTGCACGGCTTCGGGCACATGCTCGGCATCGACGTCCACGACTGCTCGAACGCGCGCAAGGAGAAGTACCGCGACGGCACGCTGGGTGAGGGCTACGTGCTCACCGTCGAGCCGGGCCTCTACTTCCAGCCCGAGGACGAGCTGGTGCCCGAGGAGCTGCGCGGCATCGGCGTCCGGATCGAGGACGACGTGCTGGTCACCGCCACCGGCGCGGTGAACCTGTCGGCGGGGCTGCCGCGCGCCGCCGACGAGGTGGAGACCTGGCTGGCCGCCCAGCGCGAGGCGGGCCCGCGCCTGCCCGGCTGACCGGGGTACGACCCGACGACGGGCCCCGCCAGCGGTATGCGACGTTTCGGCGTCGACGGTGCCGCTGGCGGGGCCCGTCGTCTTTGCGCTCGTCATGGCGCTTCCTGCCGAGCCCTGCGGCTTCTCGACGAGGACATCCGAACTGAGATGAATGCGGGCTTTTTTCGGATACATCCTCGTCGCGAGGATCATTCTCATACGGTGTTCCTCAGAGGCTGCAACCGGTTTGTGGCTGGTCACCCCTCTTCTGACGGTGTGACCTATTGGTAGCAGGAAGGGCGGAACGCTCTGATGTCTGATGACGAAACGAGACCTGACGGTGGCCCGCCCGCGGGCGCACCGACACGCGGGCGGCGCAAACTCTGGGTGGCCGCCGGCGTTGCCGGACTGACCGGCGTGGTCGGCCTGGCGGCACTGGGTGGCCTGGCCGCCCGGAACGACAAGTCCGGCAACGCGAACCGGCTCTCGGACGCCCAAGCGTCGACGCCGAAGCAGAACGTCAGCGACGCGGGCAAGGCCGACGAGGGCAGGGACGACACCGGCGACAAGGGCAAGGACGACCGGTCCGGCGACTGGCGCGGCGAGGACGACGCCCGCAAGCACGACGACCAGGCCAAGAAGGTGCCCTGCGACACCGACAAGCTCATTCAGGCGATCACGTTCGCCAACAAGAACCACGGCGCGACCCTGGAGTTGGCCAAGCACTGCACCTATGAGCTGACCCGCAACGAGTACGGGAACGGTCTTCCCGTGATCAAGCAGCGGATCGTGCTCAAGGGTGAGGACACCAAGATCGTCCGGGCCGCCAACACCGAGCTCTTCCGGATCCTGAACGTGGCCAGTGGTGGTCATCTGACGCTCAAGGACGTGACCATCAAGGGTGGGCAGACGTTCGCCCGGAAGATCGTCCCACCACCGTTGGCGACCCTCGACCTCGGCGGCCCCGCGCCGGCTGGGGCCGCGCCGGCGGCACCGGCGGCGAAGCCCGCGTTGGCGGCACCGGCGGCCAAACCGGCGGTGGCGGCACCGGCCGCCGAACCGGCGCTGGCCGCACCGCCTGCGGCCGCGCCCCAGGTGTCGGCCTCTCCGACGGCGGCACCCGGCGGCCCGGCGGCGGCCGAGCCGAACGGCACCGCGCCGGCCGCGCCGGAGAGCACGACCACCACGCAGCCGCCGATCCTCAGCTTCGACGGGGCGGGCCTGCTGGTCCAGCGCGGTGGACACGCCGACATCGAGCACAGCACGTTCGTACAGAACCAGGCCGGCGGCGACGGCGGGGCGATCGCCAACTTCGGCACCACCAGCCTCCGAAAGAGCTCGGTGGAGAACAACAGCGCCGACGGCTTCGGCGGAGGCATCTTCACCGCCGGGGTCCTGCGGGTCGAGGAGTCCAAGGTCACGCAGAACACCGCCCGGTACGGCGGCGGTGGCATCGCCAACTTCGGCGGCACCGTCTGGGTGTGGAAGTCGGCGATCACGCAGAACCACACGAGCCAGTTGGCGGGCGGCGTCTACCTCGACGGTGGCGACACCACGATCACCGAGAGCGAGGTCTCCGGCAACACGTCCGCCGGCGACGTCGGCGGCCTGGTCGCCGTGGGCCGGGCGAACGTGAGCCTGGAGCGCGTCGTGGTCGCCAAGAACTACGCCGACGCGGAGGCCGGTGGCATCGGCGTCGGCGCGGGCAGCACGGCGGTGATCGAGCACAGCGTCTTGAAGGAGAACGTCTCCCGAGGAGCGGGCGGCGGCGGCCTGTTCAACGACGGGGGCCACGTCACCTTCGAGGACAGCGAGATCCTGGCGAACCAGGCGGTCGGGCCGCGCGCCGTGGGCGGCGGCATCCTGAACGACGACGGCCGGGTGCGCCTGATCCGGACGACGGTGGCACACAACCTCGCCACCGAACCGCCGGGCGGCATCTGGACCAACAACAACCACGTCGAGATCGATCGGAAGTCCGCCGTCAAGGACAACCGGCCGACGAACTGCCAGGGCAGCCCGGTCGTGCCGGACCGCTGCTTCGGCTGAACCACCGAATAGCGACACCACATAGAGAGAGGGCTCCTTCGCACCGCCCCGGCGGCTGCGGGGAGCCCTCTCAGCATCCGCATTCGGCTCGGCTGGGGCCGCACGGACCGATCGGGCCGTTTCGCGACGGTTACAGTCCGTAGTCACCCCTGCACGGGTGCGGACGGCACTGGGGTCCGTGCCCCCGGAGTGGCGCCTCCGCGCGGACACGGAGGGTGCGTACCGAATGTGGGGTTGTTTCGGATATGAGCCCGAGGCGAGGAAGATTCTCATACCGTCTGATTCGGGAGCTACAACCGATTTGTAGCAGGGGACGCCCGCCTCTGGCGTGGCGACCCTGTCTGGTACGAGGAGAGGGCAGAGAGCTCCGATGTCCAACTACCTAGCTAAGAACAACGCCTCGGAGCCGGGGTCGACGCCGAAGGGGCGTCGCAAGTTCTGGCTCGCCAGTGGCGTCGCCGGTCTCACCGGCGTGGTCAGCATTGCCGCCGTCGGCATCGCCACCGGTGCCGGCGCGGTCGGTGTAGACGCCCTGAAGTGGTCCACCGCCCAGGTCACCAAGGACGGCGACCAGGGCGCCGACAGGGGCAAGGACGACTACAAGGGCAAGAAGGAAGACCGCAAGGACCGGGACCACAAGGACCGCGGGAAGGAGGTGCCCTGCGACTCCGACAAGCTGATCCAGGCGATCATCTTCGCCAACAACAACCACGGCGGCGTGCTGGAGCTCGCGAAGAACTGCACCTACACCCTGACCCGGTCGGAGAAGGGCAACGGCCTGCCGGTGATCAAGGAAGACATCACCCTGAAGGGCCACGACACCAAGATCGAGCGTGCCGCGAACGCCGAGTACTTCCGAATCCTCAACGTGGGACCCGGCGGGCACCTCACGCTCAAGGACCTGACCATCAAGAACGGCCAGACCCTCGAGCGGAAGAGGGAGTCGGCCATGACCGCGGAGGCGGTCTGGTCCCGCTTCTCGAACTCGGTCGAGGCGACCGCGGCGGCCCAGGCCGGCAAGCCGTACCTGCCGCTGCTCGAGGCCGCGCCGAAGGCGGCGGCAGCGGCGGCGGCGCCGGAGGCCGCGCCGCAGCCCGGCGGCGACAAGGAGTGGAAGCGGTCGCACGACGGCGGCGGTCTCCTGGTGCAGTCGGGCGGCAGCGCCGACCTCGAGAAGACCCACGTCGTGGGCAACCAGGCCGGCGGCAACGGCGGAGGCATCGCCAACTACGGCAAGACCAGCCTGCGCAAGACCACCGTCGCCCACAACACCGCCTTCTTCTTCGGCGGCGGCATCTTCAACGCCGGCGTGCTCAAGGTCGAAGAGTCCAAGGTGGAGAACAACCAGGCGGGTATCGGCGGCGCCGGCATCTCCAACGGTGCCGTGGAACTGCGCCTGTACGACGACACCAAGGGCGGCACGGTCTGGGTCGAGAAGACCGAGATCACCCGCAACGACACGTACGGCTTCGGCGGCGGCTTCCTCGACCTCGGCGGCAACACCACCGTCAAGCACTCGAAGATCACCGACAACGACGCCCTGATCGCGGGCGGCGGTCTCGCCGCCGCGGACGGCCAGCTCGACCTGAAGCGCGTCCTGGTGGCCAAGAACACCACCGGCGGCGTGGGCGGCGGTCTCGCCCTGGCCTTCGGCGGCAACGCCACGGTCGAGGAGAGCCAGGTGTCGGAGAACGTTGCCGGCTTCTTCGGTGGCGGTGTCTTCAACCTGTTCAGCCAGGTGACCTTCCGGGACAGCGAGATCGTCAAGAACCGGGCACCCGGCCTGATCGGGATCGCCGGCGGCATCTTCAACGTCCGCGGCGACGTCGACCTGCAGAAGACGAAGGTGGCGGACAACTCCTCGAGCTACAAGCCGGGCGGCGTGTTCAACTACCGCGGCGACGTGGACGTCGACGACAAGTCGGCGATCAAGGGCAACAAGCCGACCAACTGCAAGGGCAGCCCGGACAACGTTCCGAACTGCTTCGGCTGACGCCCTCCGGTCCGGCCGGCCGGTCCCGGCCGCACCGGTGACGCCGAAACACCGAACCGGCCCCCTCCCGCACCAGCGGGAGGGGGCCGGTCCGCGTCGGCGTCACCGCGCCTGCACGAACACCGCCACACTGCGCGCCGGCACGGTGAACGTGCCGGTCGACGACTCGAACGACGCGGTGCGCAGCACCGGATCGGCCGACGTCCGCAGCACCGGGTGCAGCGACACGTCGGCACCGCGCAGGCCGGGCAGCCGCTGCGTCGCCGCTCGCGGGGTGCCGTTGAAGACGACCGTCACGGACGCCCAGCGCCGGTCCAGGCCCCGACCGTCGAGCGTCATGGTGAGCACCCCGGGGGTCTCCGCCGTGCCGGACAGCGGGAACGCCACCCGGCGCTGCACCTCGTCCGCGCTCGTCAGCCCGAAGACCGGCGAGGACGCGCGGACCCGCAGCAGCTCCGCGTACCGGGCGGCGGTGGTGTCGATCGCCGCGCAGCCCGGCACCAGCGCCGGGTCGGCGAGCAGCGGTCGGGCGTACGACCACTTGTCCTCGTCGTCGGCCGCGGGCGGCAGCCCCGCTCCGAAGCCGTTGCCCTGGGCGCAGTCCCAGCGGATCTGGTTGAACCAGTCCCCCGAGTTGTACGAGTTGCGGTCCAACGACTTCGAGCGCAGCCGCTCGCTGCCGGCGGTCACGAACCCGGTGCCCTGGCCCAGCACGGTGGTGCTCAACGCCAGCACCTGCATCCGCGACCGGTCCGCCGCGGAGGTGCCCTGCGGCAGCTTGTACGCCAGGGCGTCGTACAGAATCTCGTTGTCGTGCGCGTCGACGTAGGTGACCGCCTCGCCCGGCGCCGCCGTGTAGCCTGCCGGCGAGCCGTTGTAGTCCACCTGCGCGCCGGTGACCCGCTCGCCCGCCGAGTTGGTGAACCGGTAGTCCCGCAGGTTGCCGGTCAACCCGACCTTGATCAGGTCGTGCTGGTGCAGCAGTCGGGCGCGCTGCTCGGCGGCGCCGCCGTTGACCGGGTCACCGTTCGGGTCGGTGAACAGCCCCGACGCGAAGCCCTGGGCGCGGGGGTTGGCGTCGAAGGGGCCTCCGCCGCGTACGGCGTCGCGGAGCCGGTCGTTGAAGGTGCCGACACCGGTGCCGGCCATGTTGGCCTGGGTGGCCTGGACGAACCGGGCGCCGTCGGCGACCTCGCCGAAGTTCCAGCCCTCCCCGTAGAGCAGGATCGACCGACCGTCCACCCCGTCCCGGGCGAGGGTCAGCCGGTCGAGGGCCTCGCGCACCGCGAGGATGTTGGCCTTGGGGTGGTGGCCCATCAGGTCGAACCGGAAGCCGTCGACCTTGTACGCCTTCGCCCAGGTGACCAGCGAGTCCACCACGAGCTTGTCCATCATGGCGTGCTCCGGCGCCGTGTTCGCGCAGCAGGTGGAGTTCGCCACCGACCCGTCGTCCAGCAGCCGGTGGTAGTAGCCGGGCACGATCTGGTCGAGCACGGACTTCGGGTCGGTGCCGGCCGCCGACGTGTGGTTGTAGACCACGTCCATGACCACCCGCAGGCCGGCGCCGTTGATCCCGGCGACCATCCGCCGGAACTCGGCGGTCCGCGCCGCGCCGGCCGGGTCGACGGCGTAGCCGCCCTCCGGCACGGTGTAGTGCAGCGGGTCGTACCCCCAGTTGTAGCCGTCGGTCTCGGCGACGGCCGCCACGCACCGCTGCTGCTCGGCCGAGTCCGGCGGCAGCGCGGCCAGGTCACACGCCGGCTGCGCCTGGTCGGCACGGCGCTCCGGGATGGTGGCGAAGTCGAACGCGGGCAGCAGGTGCAGGTGGGTCACGCCCGCCGCGCCGAGCGCCGCGAGGTGCTTCATCCCCGTGGTGGACGGGTCGGTGAAGGCGAGGTACGTGCCTCGCCGCTCGACCGGCACCGACGCGTCGGCGATCGAGAAGTCCCGGACCGACAGCTCGGAGACCTGCGCCCGGCTCGACGGCACGGCCGCCGGTTTGCGCAGCGCGGACCAGCCCGCCGGGGCGAGCGACGGATCGCCGAGGTCGACGAGCTGGCTGTGCGTGGAGTCCGGGGCGAGCGCCACCGAGTAGGGGTCGGTCACCGCGGCGGTGACCACCCGTTGGGCCGCGGGCTGCCAGGCCCGCACCCGGTAGCGGTAGTAGCGCCCCGGCCAGTCCCGGTCGCCGCGCACCGACCAGACCCCGGTGCGGTCGTCGCGGCGCATCGCCACCGTGCGCGGGGCGGCCGTGGGTGAGTCGAAGAGCTCCAGGGACACGTCCCGCGCGGTGGGCGCCCAGACCGACAGGGTGGGCACCCGCCCGGCGAAGATCGGCCCGAGGCGCGCGTCCACGGCGCGGGCGTAGACGTCGTCGAGCACCCCGGGGATCTGCACGCCGGTGGCCGCGAGCAGCCGCCCCTGCGCGTCCCGCTCGGTCACCAGCAGCTGCCCGCGCAGCGCGTCCGGCACGCGGGCCAGGTCGCCCCGGTCGAGCGCGAAGGCGCCGTGGGCCCACAGGTGCGGGAACCGCGCCCGCTGGGCCTCCGTCAACCCGTTGCGCAGCGCGGTGAGCGGCAGCGTGGCGTACGTCCCGGACAGCTCGCCGTCGACGACGCTCACCCCGCCGGTGGGGGCGGTGACCAGGGCGTACCGGCGGCCGTCGGTGGGCCCGGCCGACCAGGCGACGGTGGACCGGTCGATCCAGTGCGCCTTCTGCCTGGTGATGTCCAGGTCGGCGGAGACGCCGGTGGTCGCCGACGGCAGCAGGTGCCCCGGGGTCGCGGCGAGCAGCCACACCTCCCGTCCGGCGCCGGCGAAGTCGAGCCGCTGGTCCTGCGGCAGGTCCTTCTCGTCGCCGCGGTGGACGATGTAGTTCAGCCCGGTGGCGCCGGCGGCCAGCGGAACCCGGAAGACCGCGCCGAAGGCGTCGACGCCGGTCGGCTCCATCGGGTCGGACCACTCGGTCGGCTGGGCGGCGCCGTCCCAGAGGTGCAGGCCCCAGCCGTCGTAGGTGCCGTCGGCCCGCCGGTAGTGGATGACCGCCGTGCCCTCCTCGACCGGCAGGTCCGGCTCGCCGGTGGCGGCCTCCCGGGTCGGGTGGACCGTCGGGTCGCCCTGCCTGACCCAGACCTCACCGGTCCGCGTCACGTCGATGCTCCGGTCCTGGGCGACGTCCTTGTTGCCGGCGGAGTCGATCACGAGGAAGCCCACCGACGTCGCGCCGGGCTTGAGCTTCACCCAGGCGAACCGGCCGTAGGAGTCCTCCCCCGCGAACGGCTGGCCCTGCGGCCACTGCGTGACGTACGCCGGGTCGATGTCACCCCAGGCGTAGAGGCGCCAGTCGTCGTACCCACCGGCCGGCCGCTGGTAGTGCACGACCGCCCACTCCCGGGACCCACCGAGCTCCGGGGTGCCCACGGTGGCCGTGGAGCGGGCGGTGGCGGTGCGGCCACGGCCGTCGCGGGCCACCGCCTTGTACTCGATCCGGGTGCCCCCGGCCAGCCCGGTCAGGTCGTGGTGCACGGTGTACGGGGCGTGGTGCGCGCTGCCCAGGAGCGTCCACGGGCCACCCGCGACCCGGGCGGCGACCGTGACGGTGGCCAGCGGGTCCCCGGTGACCTGGGCGGTGACGGCGGCGCGGGTGGCGACCGGGGTGTCCGGCGTCGGCGCGGTGATGGTGATCGTGGGCGCCCCGGCGGGCCGCGCGATCGGGCGCCCGGCCCGGTGCACCACCGCGGACAGCGGCGGCACGCTCAGGGTCAGCTTGCCGTCGCCGGCCGCGGCGGTGGTCCCGGCCGCCCCATAGATGCCGGTGAAGGTGGTGCCGGCCGACCAGGTGTCCACGGTGACAGTCTGCGGGGTGTCGGCGTTGTTCACCGCGACGACGTACTCGGTGCGCTCGGACGGCGCGACGCGGGAGAAGGCGAAGACGCCGGGGCCGTCGGCCGCGTGCCGGGTGACCTGGACGCCGTCGCGCAGCGCCGGATGGGCCCGCCGCAGCGCGCCGAGCTCGGCGATCGTGCGGTACAGCGGGTGCGCGCGGTCGTACTGGTCGACGGCGTGGGTGCGGTCGGCGCCCAGCAGGTCGTCGTCGAGGTATTCGGGCGCCGCCGAGGCGAACATGTCCTGCCGGGCGTCCTTGTCCCCGCCCGGGCCGGTGAAGCCCTGCTCGTCGCCGGAGTAGACGACCGGCTGGCCCCGGGTGAGGAACATCAGCTGGTGGGCGAGCTGGTCGCGGCGGAGGTGGGTGGCCGGGTCGGTGCCGCCACCGGCGATGAACGAGCCGATCCGGCCCATGTCGTGGTTGCCCAGGAAGGTGGTGAGCCGGTTGGCGTCGGTGTCCCGGGCGGCGTACAGGTCGTCCCGGGCGTACACGTCGGCGAGCGCCTTGGCGGAGCCGGCTCCGGCGGTGTAGCCGCGCGCCGCCTCCTGGAACGCGAAGTCGAGGGTGGCCGGCAGGCCGCCGCGCCGCACGTACGTGGAGGTCACCTCGGGGTCGGCGCTGTAGACCTCGCCGAACATGAAGAAGTCCTGCGTGCCGGCGCGGTCGGCCGCCCGCTCGATCCCCTGGCTGAACTGCGGCCAGAAGTCGAGGTTGGAGTGCTTGACGGTGTCCAGGCGGAAGCCGTCCACCCCGGTGCCGGTCACCCAGTCGGCGTAGATCTTCGTCATGCCGCGCACCACCTCCGGACGCTCGGTCCACAGGTCGTCCAGGCCGAAGAAGTCCCCGTACTCGCTGTTCTCGCCGGCGAAGGTCGAGTCACCGCGGTTGTGGTACATGGTGGGGTCGTTCAACCACGCGGGGACCTTGACCGTGGCGTCCGCCGGCTTCTCGAACGTCGGCGTGTACGGGAAGGACGTCTTGTCCACCGGGGGGAACTCCCGGGTGCCGTCGGCGTAGTTGCTGTCCTCGAACGGCCGTCCCTGCGTGTCCCGGTACGGCGAGGTCGCCTTGTCGACGTACGAGTTGCGTCCCTCGGCGTACGTGATGACGTCCGCCGTGTGGTTGACGATGATGTCGAGGTAGACCTTGATGCCCCGCTGGTGGGCGAGCCGGACCAGCTTCTTCAGGTCGTCGTTGCTGCCGAAGTGCGGGTCGACCTGGGTGAAGTCGGTGATCCAGTAGCCGTGGTAGCCCGCCGAGACGTCGTCACCGCGGCCCTGCACCGGGCGGTTCTTGAAGACCGGCGCCAGCCAGATGGCGGTGGTGCCCAACCCCTGGACGTAGTCCAGCCGGTCCATCAGGCCCTTGAGGTCGCCACCGTGGTAGAAGCCCTTGTCCGTCGGGTCGAGCCCGGTGCGCAGTCGGTCACCGGTCAGCCCGCCGCGGTCGTTGCGCCGGTCGCCGTTGGCGAACCGGTCCGGCAGGACGAAGTAGAACTGTTCCGCCCTGCCGCCGTCTCGGCCCGCGGCCAGCAGCGTCTCGGCGGACGGCTCGGTGCGCCACTGTGCGGCGCCGGCGGCGGTCACCGGGGCGGCGGTCGTGCCACCGGTGTCCGAGGACAGTTGCCGGACGGCGACCGGGGTGCCGACGAGGGTGAGGGTGAGCAGGCAGGCGAGGGCGAGCAGGACCTTGCGCGGCATCGGCGGGGGTTTCATCGACGGCCTTCCTCTGGTCGCTGATTGGCCCGCACGCTAGCCGTTGCCGAAAGGTTCTGCAATACCTTGCAAACATCGCCGTAACACGACAGTGTCCTTGCGGAAGGAGGCCCGCCCGGGTCGCATTCCTCCACGACGGACACACGAACGACGACGGGCCCCGCCGATGGCGAGGCCCGTCCGTTGTGACGGGGTCAGAGACCGGTGCAGCCGGTGCCGTTGACGACGCACCGGGCCGGGGTGGTGCTGCTGCTGTCCACGTGGAACTGCAGACGCGCCGACGCACCGGGGTCGAGGTCCACCCCGCTGCGATACGTGTAGACGCCGTCGTCGCCGCGGCGCAGCGTCCCCTGGCCCGTGTTCGTCACCCAGGCGGCGATGATCCGCTTGCCGGAGAAGTCCAGCTCCACGGTCCAGGACGAACGGCTCCCCGAGACGTTGCTGACCTTCACCTCACCGATGAAGCCGCCGGAGAACCGCTGCTCCACGTCGTACTGTCCCGTCATCGAGGGCGGCGCCGCCGGCGCGGTGGACGCCCGCTGCGTCACCGTCGGCACCGCCGAACGGCTCGGCGACGTCGTGGGAACCGGGTTGCTGGCGGACGGTCCGACGGACGACCGCGACGGCCGAGCCGAGACCGTCGACGACGGTCGGGCGGTCGGGCCGGGGGCCGCGTCGGTGGCGCTGGCATCGGGCTCGGCGGTGCCGGACGGCGGGACCAGTGGCAGCGCCACGTGCGGTCCCGGTGGCACCTCCACGGTCGGGCCCCGGCCGCGGTACGTGCCGAGGGCCACCACCATCAGCACGAGCATCACGACCACCCCAGCGAACACCACGATCCAGGGCGAGGACGCGATGGCCCGGCTCTCCGACGATCGCGGCGTACTACCGGTCCCCGACATCTTCCTCCCCCTCGCGCGGTGCCCGGTGAGCGTAGCGGGTCAGCCGAGGACGCAGTTGTCGCCGTTGACCGTGCAGCCGGTGCGCACGTCGACCCCCACGTGGAGACTGAGGTGGAGACCCAACTCGACGGACGCGCCGGCGCCCAGCGCCTGCCGCCCGCTCAGCACGAACCGGCCGTCACCCTGGCTGGTCAGCGAGACACCACCACCGCTGACCACCCGGACACCGCGCACCGCGGCGCCGAAGTCGAGGCGCACCGTCCACGCCTCGGCACGGCCGGTGTCGTTCGTCACCAGAAGCTCCGCCTCGACACTGTCCGGGTCGACGTCCCGGACCCGGTAGGTCGCCACCACCGCGCCACCGCCGTCGGCGCTCTGCTGCTCCGCCGTCGCTCGTGGCGCGGCAGGCGTATGGGACGGCGTACGGGAGGCCGGCGCGGAGCGCGTCGCCGACCGGGACGGCCTGGCCTCCGCCGTCTGCCGGCTCGACGGGCCGGGCGACCCGCTGACCGGGGCGGTCGACGAGGGCGGCGCGATCGGCAGGGCGAGCGGCGGCAGGTCGGCGGCAGGCTCCGACTCACGCCCCCGGAAGGACAGTGACGCGACGAGCACGATCGTCACCAGGGTCACGACGACGAGCACGACGACGATCCACGGCACCGAGGCCACCACCTTGGGCGCGGTCCCCGACTCCCGTGGTCCGACAGGCCGCACGGGCATGCGTCCCCTCTCCTCCGAGCCGATCCGCCAGCGTAGTCAGCGGTGACGACCGCGCGGAACGCCGACGACGGGGAACGGACCGACCGGCCCGGGCGTGCCGGAAAACGGGTGGCCGGGCGGCACGGCCGGTCAGCCGGTGCGGACGACGGTGCAGATCACCGGACCGGTAGGGGTGCTGCGCAGCAGGTAGCGGTAACGCTCCCCGGGCACCCGCTGGCCCCGGCAGTCCAGGAACTCCCACTCCACCGCGACCATCGTGAGCAGCGCGGATACCGGTTGCACGTCCTCGATGAGCGCGTGCGCGGCAACCAGCTCACGCTCCTGGTAGCCCGGCGCCGCGCCGACGAACGACAGTGCCACCGCCGTCAGCGAGGTGAACGAGAAGCTGTACGCGTCGGCCACCACCAGCCCGGGCAGGGCGTAGCAGCCTGCGACGGCCGGCAGGTCGGCACCGGTCAGCGCGGCGCCGTACCGGTCGAAGAAGTCGGTCAGGGTGCCGAGGTCGGCGGAGGCTCTCACGGCGGAAGTCTTTGCCGGTCAGCGGCCCGACCAAACCTCAACGCGCCGGAACGCGCACCTCGATCTCACTGCCGAGCCGGGCACCGCCCGCCAGACCGAGGTCGTCGCCGCTCCAGAACCGCCCCGGGTCGTACCAGTTCGGACGCCTACCCGTGGGCAGCAGCCCCATCGCCTCGTACGTCACCGCCACCACCTCGGCGCAGTACGCGGTCTCCAGGGCCCGGTCCGGAGCACCCGCCGACGCCCGGGTCGCGGGGCGAGTGCCGGGCCGGACCTCGGGCCGGAGCGCGGGGCGGGGCAGCCGTGGCGTCCTTCCGCGCAGCCACCGCCACGCGAGTTGCGCGGTGGACGGAAACGGGGTGCCGTCCAGCCGGGCGATCGTCCGCAGCACCGCCTTCTCCATCTCCGCGTCGGCCGCCGGGTCGAGCTGCCGCAGCCACGCCCGCTGGCCGTAGCGGTTGGCCCAGACGCAGACCGCGTCCCGCAGGTCGTGCAACTGCACCCCACGCTGGTGGGTGCCGGACCACAGGTCGGGCAGGGACCGGCCCAGCTCGGCGTGCCACATCAGGGGTGGCATGTCGTCGAGCACCACCGCCATGCCGACGTGGTTCACCGGGCTGTTCGTGGTGAACTGGATCGCCCGGTCCGGCACGCTGCGACCGCGGAACACCCACACGTCGCCGGTACGGGTCAGCTCGACCGCCTCGTCCAGGCTGATGCTCATGAACGTCCACACTAGGCGGATCCGCCCCCGCTGGGCACGTCCGACGCCAGTGATCGACACTGATTCCATGTCAGGGGTCGGGAGTAGAACGACGCCATGACACTCCCACCATCACCTTCACCGGTCCTGGCCGGCCGTCGTGCCGTGGTCAGCGGCGGCGCGGCCGGCATCGGCGAGGCCGTAGCCGCCCGACTCGTCGGCGACGGCGCCAGCGTCCTCGTCGCCGATGTCGACGCTGCGGCCGGTCGTGCGACCGCGCGACGATTGGGCGCGACCTTCGTCGAGGTGGACCTGTCCGAACTCGACGGCGTACGCGCCATGATGGATGCCGCGGTCCAGCAGTGGGGCGGCATCGATATCCTGGTCAACAACGCGGGCGGGGTCACCGGCCCGGCCTACCCGGTGGCCGACGCCGACCGGTGGATCCGCTCGCTGGACCTGAACCTGCGCGGCGTGCTGCTCTCCTGCCAGCTGGCGCTGGAGGCGATGCCCCGGGGCGGCGCGATCATCAACGTCGCGTCGGTGGCGGGGCTCGGCCATGGCGTGCACGGCGTGCCGGAGTACGCGGTCGCGAAGGCCGGGGTAATCCGGCTGACCGCCTGCCTGGCACCACTGCGCGACCGGCTCGGCATCCGGGTGAACTGCGTGTGCCCCGACCTGGTGGACACCCCGGCGTCGCGGCGCGACCGAGAGACGATGACCCCGGCGGCTCGCGCGCGCACGCCACCGGCCATACCGGCCACGGAGATCGCCGACGCGGTCGCCACCCTCCTGACTGACGACACGCTCGCCGGCCGGGTGCTCGTGTGCCAGGCGAAGGAACCACGCCGGCTGCTGCTGCCCGCCGACGGATGGTCCGACCACGTGAACCGGCTCGGGTAGCAGGCACCGGCGTCGCCCAGCGGGTGTCGCGCCCCGGCTGACGGAGGTCCGCGGTCTACCCTGGGCCGATGCGGCGACCGATGCGGTGGTGGAAGGTGCTCGGGCTGGCCGGTCTCGCCGGTGTGGCGGCGACCGGGGTGGTGATCGCCCGAGCGGAGCGACGGCGACGCGCGTACACCCCGGAGGAGATCCGGGAGCGGCTGCGCGCCCGGCACGCGGAGGCCACGGCGAACGCCGACGACGCCTGACCCGCGCCGCGCGTCAGCCGCGCTCCTGGTAGTTGCGATCCCACAGGCCACCCACCAGCGGGGTGTCCAGGCGGACCGACCCGTCGACGTTGTCGGCGAAGTCGTTGTCCACGATCCGGCAGTCCACACAGCTGCCCTGCGAGGTGATCCAGAGTCCGTACGTCTGGGTCTGGTCGTCGTGGTGGTCCCAGATCCGATTGCCGCGCAGCGTCGCCGTGTCGACGGCCGCGTTGATCGTGATGCCGGCGCGGACCGAGGGCGGCTCCGGCAACTCGTAGGGGGTGCCGGGGGCCGGGGTGTCCTCGTTCCACGCGACGCGCTCGTCCGGCCGCGCCGCCGCGAGGTCCAGCTCGGTTCCGGAGTTGCCGGCAACCACCGCCGTCCGGGACCCCACCCGCAGCACCTTGCCCCGGTGTCCGTCGACGGGCCAGTTCGCCGACCGGTCACTCATCGACCGGAGGCCGTACCGCACGGACTCGCCCCCACCCGACGCGGCCGGAGCACACCGGCGCCCGTTGTTGCGGATCCGGTTGTTCACCACGGTCGCGTCGGACATGGGCCGGTCGATCCGGATCCCGTCGAGGCCGTTGTCCCAGAACTCGTTGCTGTCGATGACCATGTCCGACGCGGCGCCCTGGAACCCGTTGCCGAGGTCGTGCTGGTGGTAGCCGTACCCCCCGTTGCCGCTGATCCGGTTGCCCCGGACGACGTACGGGCCCGGGGTGTTGCCCACGCTGATCCCGTCGCCGACGTTGCGGTCGATGACGCAGTCGGACAGCAGGCCGCCCCGGCCTGCGACACCCGCGGTCCCGTTCGCGGAGACGTCGAACCCGGCCTCCAGGTTGCCGGTGAGCGTGCAGGCCGACACGATCAGCCCGTCGGCGCCCCAGTCGGAGATGCCGAACCGGTTGGCCTGGCTGTGGCAGCCGACGATGCGGAAGCCCCGGGGCGGCGGCCAGTAATCCTTCTGAAGCTCCAGGAAGATCCCGTTGGTGCCGTTCGCGATGGTGGTGCAGTTGGCGATGGTGAGCCGCTCCACGTCCCCCCACCCGCCGATGCCGACACCGATGCCGGCGCCCCCGATTTGCCGGCCGTTGTCCAGCCGGCCGCAGCCGACGACCACACACCCGTCGATCAGGCTGTCCTGGAGGAAGTCACAGCCCAACCCCGTCGCCCCGGTGTGATGGATGTAGAGGTTGCGGAAGACGCCACGGACGACGTACTGAAGGCCCAACCCCTTGGCGAGGTAGCTGTACTCGGCCATCGCCACGCCCGACCCGTCGATCTCGAAGTCGGCGAACATGCAGTCGGCGATGTGCCGGTCCCGGTCCGCGCCGTGCTGCACCGTCGTCCAGTACGCCAGCGGCGTCGGGTCGGCCCGGTTGCCCTCGTTACTGAGCAGGAACCGGGTGGCCCGGGGACCCGCGCCGACCAGCGACACCCCGCTGCGCCAGACCGTGCCCGCGTCGCGGATCGAGTAGAGCCCCGGCGGGCAGTAGATGACCCGTGCCCGACCGTCGCTCGCGTAGCCGTCACCGAGCCGGTCCACCAGCGCCGACAGCGCCGGCTGGTCGTTGGTCACCCCGTCGCCCTGCAACCCGAACTCCCGCGCGTCACAGTAGAGCGGCGCGCCGGCGACCGGGGTCGGCCGCTGCGCCACGGTCGGCAGGCCGTGCTGCGACACAGGGCGACTCCTCTCGGTCCGTGGCGAGGACACCGGAAGCCCGGTGTCACGCTTTCCAACCGCCCGGCGCATTCCCGCAAGCCGTGGCGGAAAACGCCAGGCCGGTGGGCGAACGGGCCCAGGCCCGCCCAGTCAAGGCGGACCGGCCAAGGGCGGACCGGCCGCGGCGGACCGGCCAGGGCGGACCGGTCGCGGCGGACCGGCCGGGCGGCTCTGATCGGTTGGTCACCCGACATCCTTGATATCGGGCTGACAACCCGATGCCGACACCCCGGCTTCGTGGAACCCGGGTCGATCAAGCCCTCAGGCCACCACTCACTCGTCCAGGGGCAGTTCCACCGTGTCATCGACATTGCGGTGTCCCCGCGCCCAACCCCGTGCCACCGGGGCGAAAGAGCCGATCAAGAAACACCCCGCACCCGCACCCGCACCCGCACCCGCACCCGGCGATCATGCAGTTGTGGTGCCCGATAAAGGCACATTCACACCCTTCGCAAGGCACCACAACTGCATGATCGACCGTGGCCACAGGTCGAGCCGGGCGAGGCGCGGTAGATCTTGGACGATTAGTGCCCCTGTAGGGGCACTAATCCGCCAAGATCTGCGGGCGGCATCCGCGTCGACCGTTCCGCGCGTGCCTTCTGTCCGGTTCGGGCGGGTGGGGGTGTCCGGTTTGGGGGTGCGGGTCCCGTGGGCGGGGCCACCCTCAACCCGGAATCGTGGGCCCGGCCGGGTCGTTGAACATGGCATACCGGCGCGGCCCCGAGCCGCCGCCGGCCACCGGGACCACCGGCCGACCGGACCCCCGGCCCAAGCCACCGGCCCGACACCGGGAATCACCAACCCGCCCCGGCCGTTGCACACCCCCGACGCCACGAGCCCCCGGCCGTGACCGTCACCGACCGGCCCCCGGTCCCGGGAATCACCGGCCCACCACCGGTCGTTACACCCCCGAGCCGCCCGAGCAGGCCACGCCGCCGAGCCGGCCCCACCCCCAAGAACCTCCCGGCACCCGCCCCCCAACGCGGGCCGCCGCGCACCCCCGAACAGAGAGGCACACACCATGCGTACCGATCTGATCCGCAAGACCGTCCTCACCGCAGCCGGAATCGCCGCCGCCGGCGGCGGCATCGCCGGCCCCGCCATCGCCGCCCACGCCGCCCCCGCCGACACCAAGCCCGCCCAGGTCCAGGACCGCAAGAACAACAGCGGCGAGCGCGAACTCAACGTCCGCTACGAAGCCCAGCCCAACTTCTACTACTGCGGCCCCGCCGCCACCCGCAACGCCCTCTCCGTCCAAGGCAAGGACATCAACGTCGACGCCATGGCCAAGGAAATGGGCACCACCGAAGCCGGCACCAACTCCATCAACGACATCACCCCCGTCCTGAACAAGGAAACCGGCAGCAACGTCTACAAGTCCGTCGAGATCAGCTCCACCAAGGCCGACGACAAGCAGACCGACAAGCTGCGCCAGGACATCGTCCGCACCATCAACGACGGACGCGCCGTCGTCGCCAACATCGCCGGCACCACCACCGACACCGACGGCAACACCCACTCCTTCGAAGGCGGCCACTACATCAGCGTCATCGGCTACCGCGACGACGGACACACCGTCACCATCGCCGACAGCGCCGACCCCAACATGGCCTCCTACCGGGTCAGCGTCGACAACCTCGCCGACTGGATCGCCACCCGCGGCTACTCCACCAACTGACCCCAACACAGCAACACAGCAACACAGCACCAAGCGACAGGGCCGGCCCCCACCACGGGGGCCGGCCCTTCGTCGTGCTCATCGGCTGCGGGCCGGCACCGTCTCGCCGGGCTCCGGCTCGGACTCGGTGTGCACCGCCCGGTGGGCCCGTCGGCGTAGCCACCAGGTGCTGCCGACGCCGGCCAGCACGGCCAGGCCGAGCCCGATCCAGGAGGCGTCCTTGAGCCAGTGCTCGGCCACCCGGCCGAGGTGGAAGAGCAGGTACGTGGTGGCGAAGGCCCAGACCAACCCGCCGGCCGCGTTGGCGGCGAGGAATCGGCGGTACGGCACGTGCAGGGCACCGGCGAGCGGTCCGGCGAGGATCCGCAGCAGGGCGATGAATCGGCCGAAGAACACCGCCCAGACGCCGTGTCGGGCGAAGCTCAGCTCGGCGCGGGCGAGCTGAGCGGGTCCGAGGTGTTTCGGGAAGCGCCGGCCCAGCCGGGCCAGTAGGGCGCGGCCACCGCGGCGCCCGATGGCGTACCCGGCGGAGTCACCGACGATGGCGCCGAGCGCGGCAGCGCCGGCCACCCACTCCGGCTCGACGACGCCCGCCGCGGCCAGCAGCGACGCGCTGACCAGGGTGATCTCGCCGGGCAGCGGAACGCCCATGCTCTCCACGCCGATCACGCCGGCGACGATCAGGTAGACGGCCAGCGGCGGCAGCGCCACGAGCCAGTGTTGTACGTCGAGCACGCGCCCTCCCCCGGTCCGGCCTCGAACCCTACCCGCGCGAGCCCGCAGCGGCGGGCCTGCCGAAACGGCACGGGAGCGCACTCCAGCAGGCTCGCCGGCACGACGCGGCAGCACGCTCCGCCAGGTCCGGCGGGATGCTCGGGAGCGCCTCCAGCGGGCCCGCCGCGACGAACGGGAGCACGGCAAAGGAGCCCACTCCGGCCGGTTCTGAGAAGGTCGGCGGGACCGCGGCGGCTGCGCCTCGAGCCCGGTGGAGGGCGGTCGGGTGGCGGGGTCAGGCGCTCGGGGCGAGGAACTCCAGGCGGTTGCCGTGGGCGTCCTCGGTGTGGAACCGCCGCATGCCGGGCAGCTCGTCGTCGCCCCACGTGACGGGCGCGCCGGCGGCGGCGAGCCGGGCGGCCAGGTCGTCCAGGTCGGGTCGGAGCAGCGCGGGGTGCGCTTTGCGGGCGGGCCGGAAGTCGTCCTCGACGCCGAGGTGCAGGTCGGCGCCGTATCCGGTGAACCAGCATCCGCCGCGGGCGGCGAGCGCGGGCGGCTTGGGCTGCTCGGTCATGCCGAGCAGGCCGACGTAGAAGGTCCGGGAGGCGTCCTCGGAGCCGCGCGGGCAGGCGAGCTGTACGTGGTGGATCATCGGTGTACCTCCTCGGCCCCGACCATGGCACGAGGTTGCGCGAATAGCAAGACGGACGTACGGTTTTGTAGAGCCGGTACGCGGGTAAGTGTTGCCTAACCTCGGCGGCACCCGGGCCGGTGCGACAGACTGCTCAGGACTACTCACGGTCGCTGGTGTGAAGGAGTACGACGTGGCGAGCCTCGACACCTTCGGTGCGAAGAGCCAGCTGCGCGTCGGAGACGCGAGCTACGAGATTTTCAAGATCGACAAGGTGGACGGCCACGACCGGCTGCCGTACAGCTTGAAGATCCTGCTGGAGAACCTGCTGCGGACCGAGGACGGCGCGAACATCACCGCCGACCACATCCGCCAGCTCGGCGCGTGGGACCCCACCGCCGACCCGAGCGTGGAGATCCAGTTCACCCCGGCGCGGGTGCTCATGCAGGACTTCACCGGCGTGCCGTGCGTGGTCGACCTGGCCACCATGCGCGAGGCCGTGCGGGACCTGGGCGGCGACGCCACCAAGGTGAACCCCCTCGCCCCCGCCGAGCTGGTCATCGACCACTCGGTGATCGCCGACCTGTTCGGCCGCGAGGACGCGTTCGCGCGCAACGTCGAGCTGGAGTACGAGCGCAACAAGGAGCGCTACCAGTTCCTGCGCTGGGGTCAGACCGCCTTCAACGAGTTCAAGGTGGTCCCGCCCGGCACCGGCATCGTGCACCAGGTCAACATCGAGTACCTGGCCCGTACGATCATGGAGCGCAACGGCCAGGCCTACCCGGACACCGTGGTCGGCACCGACTCGCACACCACGATGGTCAACGGCCTGGGCGTCCTGGGCTGGGGCGTCGGCGGCATCGAGGCCGAGGCCGCGATGCTCGGCCAGCCGGTCAGCATGCTGATCCCGCGGGTCGTCGGCTTCAAGCTCTCCGGTGAGATGCCGGCCGGCACCACCGCGACCGACCTGGTGCTCACCATCACCGAGATGCTGCGCAAGCACGGCGTGGTCGGCAAGTTCGTCGAGTTCTACGGCCCGGGCGTGAGCGCGGTGCCGCTGGCCAACCGCGCGACCATCGGCAACATGTCGCCGGAGTACGGCTCCACCGTGGCGATCTTCCCGATCGACGGCGAGACCGTCCGCTACCTGGAGCTGACCGGCCGCGACCCGCAGCAGGTGGCGCTCGTCGAGGCGTACGCCAAGGAGCAGGGCCTCTGGCACGACCCGGCTGCGGAGCCGGAGTACTCGGAGCGCCTGGAGCTCGACCTGAGCACCATCGAGCCGTCCCTGGCCGGCCCGAAGCGCCCGCAGGACCGGGTGCCGCTGGGCAGCGCCAAGACGCTGTTCCGCTCGGCGCTCAAGGACTACGTGGCCGCCGACGAGACCGGCGGCGACCGGGGTCGCCAGTCGGGCGTACCGCAGCTGGAGAAGCCGTTCGGGGTCGAGGGCCACGCCGACGAGGCCAGCGCCGAGTCCTTCCCGGCCAGCGACTCCCCCGCCAACGGCGTCAACGACCCGGCCGACGCCCCGCGTGACCTCGAGACCGCCGCGGTGGGCGCGGGCGGGCGGGCCACCAACCCGATCCGGGTCACCGGCGCCGACGGCACCGAGTTCGAGCTGGACCACGGCGCTGTGGTGATCGCCGCGATCACCTCCTGCACCAACACCTCCAACCCGCAGGTGATGATCGGCGCGGCCCTGCTGGCCCGCAACGCCGTGGAGCGCGGCCTGAACCGCAAGCCGTGGGTGAAGACCACCCTGGCCCCCGGTTCCAAGGTCGTCATGGACTACTACGAGCGCGCCGGCCTGACCCCGTACCTGGAGAAGCTGGGCTTCCACCTGGTCGGCTACGGCTGCACCACCTGCATCGGCAACTCCGGCCCGCTGCCGGAGGAGATCTCCGCCGCGGTGAACGAGGCCGACCTCTCCGTCGTCTCGGTGCTCTCCGGCAACCGCAACTTCGAGGGCCGGATCAACCCGGACGTCAAGATGAACTACCTGGCGTCCCCGCCGCTGGTGGTCGCGTACGCGCTGGCCGGCACCATGGACATCGACCTGGCCAACGAGCCGATCGGTGAGGACAGCGCCGGCGAGCCGGTCTACCTGCGCGACATCTGGCCGAGCACCACCGAGATCCAGGACGTCATCGCCTCGGCGATCGGCGCCACCGGGTTCAGCTCCGCGTACGCCGACGTCTTCGCCGGCGACGAGCGCTGGCAGTCGCTGCCGACCCCGACCGGCGACACCTTCGCCTGGGACGGCGACTCGACGTACGTACGCAAGCCCCCGTACTTCGATGGCATGGAGCGCGCGCCGAAGGCCGTCACCGACATCGACGGCGCTCGCGTGCTGGCCAAGCTCGGTGACTCGGTGACCACCGACCACATCTCCCCGGCCGGCTCGATCAAGGCGGACTCGCCCGCGGGCAAGTACCTGGCCGAGCACGGTGTGGCGCGGCACGAGTTCAACTCGTACGGCTCCCGCCGCGGCAACCACGAGGTGATGATCCGGGGCACGTTCGCCAACATCCGGCTGCGCAACCAGCTGGTCCCGGGTGTCGAGGGTGGCGTCACCGTCAACCACCTGACCGGCGAGCAGACCTCGATCTACGACGCCTCGGTGGCCTACCAGGCGGCCGGCGTGCCGCTGGTGGTGCTGGCCGGCAAGGAGTACGGCTCCGGCTCGTCCCGCGACTGGGCCGCCAAGGGCACCATGCTGCTCGGCGTCAAGGCGGTCATCGCCGAGTCGTACGAGCGGATCCACCGCTCCAACCTGATCGGCATGGGTGTCCTGCCGCTCCAGTTCCCGGTCGACACGACGGCCGACTCGCTGGGGCTGACCGGCACGGAGACGTTCACCATCACCGGTGTGACCGCGCTGAACGACGGCGAGACCCCGCGCACGGTGAAGGTCACCACCGACACCGGTGTCGAGTTCGACGCCGTCGTCCGCATCGACACCCCCGGTGAGGCGGACTACTACCGGCACGGCGGCATCCTGCAGTACGTGCTGCGCCGGATGATCGCCAACTGACGCACGACCGAGAAGGCCCCTTCCGGCGAACCGGGAGGGGCCTTCGTCGTACGTCAGGGGTGGGCCGCGTGCCGGGGCCGGCACGGCGGCACCGGGTCACTCGCCGCGGCGGCGGGCGTCCCGGGTCTTCATCGCGTGCTCCATCAGGGTGATGAGCACCTCCTTGCTCGACTCCCGCTGGCGGGCGTCGCAGAGCAGCACCGGCACCCCCGGGTCCAGGTTCAGGGCCGCCTGCACCTCGTCGAGCCGGTACTGCCGGGCCCCCTCGAAGCAGTTCACCGCCACGACGAACGGCGTGCCCCGCCCCTCGAAGTAGTCGATGGAGGGGAAGCAGTCAGCCAGGCGTCGGGTGTCCGCGAGGACCACCGCGCCGATGGCGCCGAGGGCCAGCTCGTCCCAGACGAACCAGAACCGGTCCTGCCCCGGCGTACCGAACAGGTAGAGCACGAGGTCGTCGCTGATCGTGATCCGGCCGAAGTCCATCGCGACCGTGGTGGTGGTCTTGCTCTCCACCCCGGAGAGGTCGTCGATGCCGACACCGGACTCCGTCAGCACCTCCTCCGTGCGCAACGGGCGGGTCTCGCTGACCGCGCCGACCATGGTCGTCTTGCCCACGCCGAAGCCGCCCGCGACCAGAATCTTGATCGCGGTGGGCAGTGGGGTCGCTCCCGCCGGCCGCTCAGAGTGCCCGTAGTCCATTGATAACCGCCTCGAAAACACTGTTGTCGGGAAGTCCGGCCGAGGTGCGTGGCTCGCGCACCTGGACCAGGCTGCGGGCCACCAGGTCACCCAGTAGGACCCGGATGGTGCCCACCGGCAGGTCCAGGTGGGCGGCGATCTCGGCGACGGACTGCATGCGCTGGCAGAGCCCGACGATCGCCACGTGCTCCGGCCCGAGGCCGATTTCCGTGCCCACGTCTGCGCGGGTCGCCGTGACCAGCGAGATCAGGTCGAACGTGCCGGTTACCGGACGAGCCCGGCCGCGCGTGACCGCGTACGGACGCACCACCGGCCCGGCATGGTCGTCCACCCACTGATGCTCCGCGGACTCCCCCTGCACCGTCATCGCGCCTACTTCTCGCCGGTCGACTGTTCGGCGGTCCGGGTCGGCGACGCGACGTGCTTGCCGACCCGGGTCACCAGCATCGCCATCTCGTAGGCGATCAGCCCCACATCGGCGTCCTCACTGGCCAGGACCGCGAGACAGGCGTTGCGCCCGGCCGCTGTGACGAAGAGGAACGAGGACTGCATCTCGATGATGGTCTGCTGCACCTGGCCACCACCGAACCGCTTGCCCGCGCCCCGGGCCAGGCTCTGGATCCCGGCCGCCATCGCGGCCAGGTGCTCTCCGTCGTCCCGGCTGAGCCCCTGTGAGGAGGCCATCAACAGGCCGTCCGTCGACAGCGCGACCGCATGCTCGGCCTGCTTCACCCGGCCGACCAGATCGTCCAGCAACCACGTCAGGTCGGCACTCGATGCCGTCTTCTGGGCCACTCGTCGTCCTCTTCTCCCCCGGCGGATGTCGCCGATTTCGTATGGGGCTGACCGTTCCGTCGCGGGCGGATGTCCGCACCGCCGGCACGGGTCAGGTCGCTTGTTGCTCGTCGGCCTCCGGGCCGGACCCCGGGTCCGGCTCGTCGTCGGGGCCGCCCAGCAGTCGGGCGGCCTCCGTCCGACCCCGACGGGTCCCGGTCTGGTACGAGCTCATCATCCGCCGCACCTGCTCCGGCGGCCGGACGGTGTCCTCGTCGTCGTCGGCGCTCGTGGCGGCGGGGTCGTCACGCAGTTCGGGCACGATGTTCGCCTGCCGGACCCGGACCGGCAGGCCCGAGTCGGTCTGGGACGCCTCACTGCGGACCGGCGCCGGGCCCCGCTCGACCGGCGCCGCCGGCCCGCCGTCCAGGGGACGGGGCAGTGCCGTCGGCAACCCGGTCGGGTACGTCGGCCCGTCCAGCGCGGCCTGCTGGTCCGGCGCCCGTCGGGCGCGGGTGGGCAGGCCCTGCAGTCCGGCCCGGGACCGGGTCGGCAGCCCGTCGTCGTCACCGGTGCCGTCGGTCTGCGCCACCGGCGACTGCGGCCCCCGCAGGTCGGGCGCCTCGGCCAGGGCCACCGGGGCGGGCAGCGCCGGCGGCTCCGGGGACGGGGCGCTCGCGGCCGGCGTGGCCGGGATGGCGGTCGCCGGCGCGGCCGGGGTCGCCGCCTTGGTGGCGGGCGTGCCCGCGGCGAAACCGCCGGACGCCTCCGGGTCGTCACCGGAGTCGGTGACCAGCTCGATCGGCACCAGCACGACGGCGGTGGTGCCGCCGTACGCGGACTCCTTCAGCTGCACCTTGACGCCGTGGCGTTCGGTCAGCCGGCTCACCACGTAGAGACCCAGCCGGGAGGCGTTGGCGAGGTTCAGCTCGGACTGGTCGACGATCCGCTCGTTGGCGGCGGCCAGGTCCTCGGGGGTCATGCCGAGACCCCGGTCCTCGATCTCGACCGCGAACCCGTTGGCCACCATCTGCCCCCGCACCTCGACCGTGGTGTTCGGCGGGGAGAAGGACAGCGCGTTCTCGATCAGCTCGGCGAGCAGGTGGATGATGTCACCGACGGCGCGGCCGGCCAGGGAGACCCGGCCGATCGGCAGCACGTTGACCCGGGTGTAGTCCTCCACCTCGGCGACCGCGCCGCGGATCACGTCGACCATGGGGACGTTGCGCCGCCAGGCGCGGCCCGGCGTCGAGCCGGAGAGCACGATCAGGTTCTCGGCGTTGCGGCGCATACGGGTGGCGAGGTGGTCGACCCGGAACAGGTCCTCCAGCTCCTCGGCGTCCTGCTCGCGGCGCTCCATGGCGTCGAGGAGCGTGAGCTGCCGGTGGACCAGCGCCTGCGTACGCCGGGCCAGGCTGAGGAAGACCTCCCGGACGTTGCGGCGCAGCTCGGCCTGCTCGACGGCGGTGCGGATCGCGGTCTCCTGGACCGCGTTGAACGCCTTACCCACCTGGCCGATCTCGTCGGTGCCGAACTCCAGGGGCGGGGCCTCCTTGGCGACGTCCACCTCCTCGCCGTGGCCGAGCCGCTCCACGACGCTGGGCAGCCGCTCGTTGGCCAGCCGCATGGCGGCCTGGCGCAGCCGCTCCAGCTGCTGGACCAACGCCCGGGCCGTGGTGATCGACACGATGATGGAGGCGATGACGGCGATGAGGCCGAGACCGGCGGCGAGCACGAGTCGCACGATGACGCCGACCGCGACGGGGGCGGCCCGGTCGACCACGTCGTCACCGCCGGCGAGCACCGTGTCGGCGATCTGGGTGAGGGCGGGGCCGCTGACCTCGTCCCAGCCGTCCGCGTTGATCGGCGGGCGGGTCCCGCTGCCCTGCATGACCCGGTTCTCCAGGTCGGCGAGCTGACGGAACGTCGGGCCGCCGGACATCTCCGCGTACCGCCTCTGGTCGGCGGCGGGCAGGCGGACCAGCGCCTGCTCGGCGGTGAACTGCCGGGCGCCGACGATCCGGGTGAACTGCGCCTGCTCGGCGGCCGTGATGCGACCGGCCGCGAGCACACCGGCGAGCAGGGCGTCCTCCTGGGACAGCAGCTCACGGGAGCGGTTGAGACCGATCAGCGCGGAGGTGTCCTCGGCGACCTGCTCGTCGTCCAGGTTGCCCAGCGCGTCGTAGACCCGGTAGATCGACTCGATCAGGCCGGTGAACGCCGCACCGGCCTCGGCCCGGTCGATGGTCTTGGCGTCGACGGCCGTACGGGTCTCCCCGAGCCGGTCCAGGCCGCCGATCAGCTCGCTGATCCGACGGTCGAGGGTGCCGCTGCCCAGCGCGTCGACCTGCCAGCTGTCCACGGACTCCTTGAAGTCCGCGGCCAGCTTGTCGGTGCGCGGCCTGATCTCGGCCAGCGCGGCGCGCCGCTCGTCGTCGGGGCGACCGAGCAGGGCCAGCGACGTCCGCCGTTCCAGCTGCAACTGCAGCAGCAGCGGCTCGGTGGGGTTGAAGACCTTGCTGTCCAGGGCCTGCACGCCCAGCAGGTTGACACCGTCCCGGATGGTGACCCAGGCGGTGAACCCCCAGAGCGCCACCAGGGACGCGAGCAGGGCAACGACCTTGGTACGCAGATTCGAGCTGCGGGAACCCATTACACCGTCCCTGGCGTGGCCTGTGTGATCCGTCAGTCAGTACGCGATGCGGACGCGCACGCATTGACCCCGGCGCACGCTAGCAGCGTCCGCAGCATCACTCAAGCGCTCCTGATCATGGGCCCGTCGGAAGCCGCCGCGGACGCGTTCCGGTCCACTCCCGTGGCCAGGTCGGATCTCGTGATCGCCAACTGCCACACGGCGATCACGGCGGCCCGCACGATCAGCAGCGGCGCGTAGAGGTCCTTGTCGTGCCACAGTGGTGGGTGTGCCGCCCGGTCGTCCGCGGCGGCCAGGTACGCCAACCCCCGGGCCACCGCCTCGCGCACTCCCCGTCGCGGCGTGCCGGCGGTGCCGAGCAGCACGTGCAGGGCGTACGCGGTCTCCTCGACCGTGCCCGCCCACCGTCCCCAGGATCCGTCCGGCCGCTGGGTGGCGACGACCCAGTCGACGGCTCGTTCCACAGCGGAGGTGGCGGTGCCGGCCGGGGCGTGGGCGTCCAGCGCCAACACCGCACAGGAGGTGGCGTAGTAGGGCGAGGCGTGCCACCGGTCGGTCCAGCAGCCGTCGGTCTCCTGCCGCGTGCGCAACCACTCGGCGAGCGCGGCGACCCGGTCGCCGTGCCGGGCCGCGCCGCCGGGGGTGTGGTGGGCGTGCCAGCCGAGCGCCTCCAGCACGTGGGCGTTGGTGGTGACCGATCGCCCGTCCTCCCCCTGCCAGGTGCAGAAGTGGCTGCCGACGTCGTAGCGGCCGAGGCTATCCGGGTCGACCGGTCGACCGAGCAGGGCCAGCGCGTACAGGGCGACGGAGGTGGTGTCCGCGTCGGCCGGCAGCCCGGGCCCGGTCGCGGCGCCCTCCGGCCCGACCGCCTCGGCGAGCTCGGTGATCAGGCGGGGCGCGGGGCGTACCGCCACGCCGGCCCGGGCCAGGGTGCTCACTGTCCAGCCCCGCTCGAAGGCCGTGATCGGTGTGCAGCAGGGCACCGGCCCGTCGTGCTGCGCGACCGCCGTCTCCAGATAGGACAGCACGGCCGGATCCGCGTCGGCCGGGCCCGCGACCCAGGCGGCGGTCGCCGCGGGCGAGGCGCCGACCGCGCCGGCCACCGGCGTCACGTCGACCCGACCCCGCGCGGCCGGGCCCAGCACCTCGAAGGCGTGCAGCAGCTTCTGCGGGACCGGTCGGCCACCGGCCAGCAGGGCGTCCAGGGCGACGAACCGGCGCCGGTCCACCGCGCTGGGCAGCTCACCGGCGAGCGGGCCGCGGCCCGGCTCACCGTCGAGGAGATCGAGGTGGGCGTTGATGCGGTCGGTCAACGCCGGCACGATCAGGTCGGCGGCCGGGGTGTCCGGAAGCTCGGGCGGCCCGTCGGCGAGCCAGCCCCGCAGGGCGGTCAGTCCACGTACGGCCGCCGTCAGCAGCTCCACACGCGACGGTCCCCCCGGCTCGTGCCGCGTGGCGCCCTGGTCCCGCACGCTGGCGAGCAGGGCCTCCACGGCGCTGAGGGTGGGCACCACGGCGTACCCGCCGGGCGCTCCCCAACCGCCGTCCGGCCGCTGCTCGTCGACCAGGTACGACAGCCGCCGCCGGTGCCCGGCGAGCCACGGCGCGTCGCTGACGACCCGGCCGGTCTCGTACACCGAGGGGGTGACCCGACCGGACGGCTCCAGTGCCATGGCGGCGAACAGCTCGCGCGCGGCGCCCGCCACGTCCGGCCGTCCCCAACCGCCCGGGATCGGTGCGGTCACAATGCTCCCCAGAAGTCGGTCGACCGGTAGAAGCCGCTGCTGAAGCCGATCTGGCGGGCCAGGTAGTCCGCCTGCACCGGTGACGTCGCGTGCAGCGGCGCCAGCAGCTCCCGCGCCTGGCCGATCAGCTCCGCGATCCGCCGGGTCACGTCGTCCCGGTCCGGTACGAGAAGCAGCGCGTTCAGGTCGCCCCAGCGCAGGTCCCGCTCGTACGTGCCGAGGTCGTTGACCAGCCGCAGGATCCGCTGCACCACACCGCTCGCCTCGATCAGCTCGTCGAGGTGGTCGAGGGTCGCCGGGTCCCCGGCGTGGATCCAGTGCACGACGTTGACGACCGTGCACGCGAGGTTGTCCGCGTTGTCGAGGTACGTGTCGAGGTCGGGCAACGTCCCACCGTCGCCGGCCTGCTTCCAGTCCCACTCCCGCGCCATGGCGTCGAGGACCTTGGCCAGCTCGTCCCGCCAGACCGACCGGTGCGTGGCGAAGGCGGGCGCGGTGGCCAGCTCGTCGCGCAGCTCGGCCAGGAAGCGGCCGAGGTGGTCGTCCGGCTCGGGTGCGTCGCCGTCCGCGACCGCGAGGCAGCGGGTGGTGAGCCGCTCGATCTCCTCGGCGGACTTGGCCACGTAGTCGACCTGCCAGTCGACCGCGAAGCCCCACAGCACCGCCCGGTTGGTGACGCGCAGCTGGGCCTCGTCGCACCACGGCGCGCCGAAGGCGATGGCCATGGCGACGTTGCCGAACAGCGCCGGGTCGAACGGGCGGGGCGGAAAGAGGTCGGGGTACGCCGAGGCGCACTGTTGCAGGTCTCGCTGGCCCTTGGCGGCCAGGGCGCAGATGCGGCCCTGTTCCGCGGCGGCCAGCAGTTGTTCTTCGACCAGGTCCGACCCGGAGCGCTGGCCGGCCGTCATGCCGCGACGCTCCGCAGCGGCCGGAGCGTGAGCTCCACCCGTTCCCGGGGCCGCAGGGCCGCCGCCACCTTGATGCCGGGGACCGACGGCTTCTGGAGGCGGAACCGGAACCGGCTGAGTACGGTCGCGACGATCAGGGTCGCCTCCAGGTAGAACAGGTGCATCCCGAGGCACTGGTGCGGGCCGCCACCGAAGGGGAAGTGCGCGTAGCGGTGACGGCTGCGGGCGAGCTCCGGGGCGAACCGGTCCGGGTCGAACTCGTTCGGGCGGTCCCAGAAGACCGACATCCGGTGCGTGATGAGCGGGCTGACCACGATGGTGGCGCCGGCCTCGATCCGCACCCCGCCGACCACGTCCTCCTCGACGGCCCGGCGCGGGAACAGCCAGCCGATCGGGTAGAGCCGCAGCAGTTCGTCGAGGACCTGGCGGGTGTAGCGGAGCTCCTTGAGGTGCTCCCGGCGCACCGGGGCGTCGCCGACCACGCGGTCGATCTCCGCGTAGAGCTGCTCGGCGATGCGCGGGTCACCTTCGATGTGCGGCCAGAGCCACGTCAGCACGCTGATCGTGGTCTCGGTGGTGGTCGCGACCATGGCGACGGTGTCGTTGCGCACCTGGGTCTCGTCCAGCCGGCCACCGTCCTCGGTGCGACCGCGCCACAGCGTCGCGATGATGTCGTCGCCGTCGGTCTCGGCGGTCTCCCGGGACCGCCGGACGATCGGCATCAGCAGGTCGTCGATGAGCTGGACCGCGTTGCGGAAGGTGCGGTCGCCGGGCATCGGCACGGCGAGCGGCGCCCACGGCACCGCGATGCGCGGCATCACCGACGAGGCGATGGCGTCCTGCGCCTCCATGATCCGCATCGCGTCCGGCACCGAGATCTTGTCGGCGAAGAAGACCTTCATGATCGCCGAGCAGACGATCCTGGCCTGCTCGGTGCCCATGTCGACGGGTCGGCCGGCCCGGGCCGGCTCCTCCAGCTCGTCGACGGCGTCCTCGATGGCCTCGGCCAGCCGGTCGACCAGCCCGTCGATGCGTCGGGCGGTGAAGAGCGGTTGAAGGATGTTCCGGCTGTTCGACCAGTACTCGCCGTCGCTGAGGATCCCGTCGCCGAACAACCGTTTGAGCGGCCGCCACTGCAGCCCGTCGCCGGCCCGTACGTAGTTGGCGGACCGCTCGCGCAGGACCCGCTGGAGGTGCTCGGGATGGGTCACCAGGTAGGGGCGGAACGCGCCGAGGTTCAGTTTCACCACCTCGCCACCGGAGCGCTCGCCGAATTCGACCAGGGCACGGGACGGTTCGCGGAGGAGACCGGGCACCACGTGGCGCAGGGGTATCGCGCCCGCTCGTCGGGTGGGGACCGGCGTGGTGTCTGACGTTGCCACCTGCGGTGGTTTCCTTTCGGCAACGGAACGTGTCGAAGCGGCTGTAGGGAGTGACCGTTCCGCCGAGCATGCCATTGCGGCGTCAAGTTTCTCTAGACGTGCAACGAGAAATTCTCACACCGCACATCTCACACACTCCACAAGGGATGACGACGCATTCGTGCCCCCATGGAAATCCCGCAGGTGGCGTGCCGAGCGATGGAACCCGGCCATCGGCGAGCGCCGCTGCGACCGCCACGACCCCCGGAGTCCCGCCGACGGGACTCGTGGTCGATCTCCGTCACAGCCGCCCCGGGATTGCCGGCACGCGGGTGGCCGCTGTGCAAGGCTCTTGGCCATGGACGACAAGACCATCCTGAACCGGATCTCCGAGCTGGTCGACGAGGAGCACCGCCTCCGCGCGGCCGCGCAAGCCACCGAGCAGGGCACCGACGACGAGGCCAAGGACCGGCTGCGCGAGCTGGAGGAGTCCCTGGACCAGTGTTGGGACCTCCTGCGCCGCCGTCGGGCCGCCCGCTCCACGCACGGCGACCCCGACGCCCAGGGCGTACGCCCCAAGCCCGAGGTCGAGCGCTACCTCCAGTGACCGGCGCGCCGGCCGGGTGGTGGGCGAGGCCGTCCACCACCCGGCCACCGGCTCAGCGGATGCCCGCCTCGCGCAGCAGTTCCCCGGTCAGCCGGTCGGGGTCGGTCACGGCCGCGGGCAACCCGCGGGAGGTGAACCAGGTGCTGACGACCCGGACGTCCCGGGCCAGGAACTCCGGCCCCTGCGGGTTGGCCACCACGTCGACCACCTGCGGCAGGTCGATCAGGACCAACCGGTCCCGGTGCACCAGCAGGTTGTACGGCGACAGGTCACCGTGCGCGTACCCGGCGCGGGCCAGTACGACCAGCGCGTCGACCAACTGCGCCCAGAGGTCACGCAGGCCGGCCGCGTCGGGCCGGACCTGCGCCAGCCGGGGCGCCGCCTGCCCCTCCTCGGGATCGCCCAGGAACTCCAGCATCAGCTCGGTGCCTCGAAGCTGCACCGGATAGGGCACCGCGATGGTGCCGTGCTCGGTGCCGATCTCCCAGAGCCGCGCCAGGGCGGCGAACTCCGCCGCCGCCCACTGCCCGGCGATCATCTGCCGGCCGAACGCCGTCCGGCCGGCCATCGCCCGGTTCTCCCGGGACCGGCGGACCCGCCGCCCCTCCAGGTAGCCGGCGTCGCGGTGGAACAGCCGGTGACTCGCGTCCCGGTAGCGCTTGGCCGCCAGCAGGCAGGAGCGGTCGGTGCCCGGCACCGCCCGGCGGACCAGGTGGACGTCCGCCTCCTTGCCGGTCTTCAGCACACCGAGTTCGGTGTCCTTCGCGGCCAGTTCGGTGACCAGCCAGGCCGGGTGGGGCTCCGGCCCCTGCACGGCGTCGTCCCAGGACGACCACCGCTCCCCCGTTTCCGGGTCGGCTGCGTCGTCGTGGTCGGTGACGACCGGCTCGGAAGGCCGGCCGCGCTTCAGGAACTGTGGTTCGTCGTCGTCGAAGCGGCCCTTGCCGCGGGTCCGGCGCCCACGCGCCGGAAAGTCGTGTTCGCGCACTGCGGTGGTGATCCCTTGATCGAGGCTGATGGAGGCAGGTGGAAGCGACCTGCGAAGACGGCCATGACCGACCCCCTCTCCTCGACCGGGCTCAGCCCGGGTGCACGATGCGCGGACAATGCTCACCGGCGCGGCGACGCCGGTCAACCGAATTTCCGGGACGGCCGGGTCGGGCGCGAACCCGTCACCGGGCCGACGGCGCGGCCCGGCGGGCTCGTCACGATCGGTCATGCCGAGGTCCTGGCCCCCGGGCGCGTGCCCCGTCCGGGCTGCCGTGGGTCTGGGCCGGTCAGCCGGCGAGGACGGTGGCGACCGCGGCGATCAGCCCGTCCGCGGTGCGCGTCGGCGCGAACCGGTTGTCCGACCAGGTCCGCCCCCGGTGCAGCCAGACGCTGGGCAGCCCGACCGCCGCCGCCCCGCCGATGTCCGCCTCCGGACCGTCGCCCACCACCCACGCGCCCCGCAGGGGCATCCGCACCCGCTGGGCGGCGAGCGCGAAGATCCGGGGGTTGGGCTTGCTGACGCCCGCCTCCTCCGAGATCACCCAGTCGGCCACGTAGCGGTCCAGCCCGGTGCGGCGGATCTTGGGTTCCTGCTGACGGACCACCCCGTTGCTGACGATCACGGGGATCCAGCCGGCACCGTCGGCGATCTGGAGCGTGCAGGCGACCAGTGGGTCCAGCCGCGTGAACGCCACCACCCCGTCGTGCAGCTCCTCGACCAGGTCGATCGAGGGGATCCGCAGGTCGTAGCGCTCCCGAATGGCGTCTGCGACATCCCAGCGGTCGGTCAGCCCGTCCGCGTCGATGGAGAGCAGCCAATCGATGTCCCCGGGTGGCGCGCCGATCCCGTCGAGGAAACGCTCCCCCCAGGCACGGAACGGCCCGGCCCGGTCGAGCAGGGTGTTGTCCAGGTCCAGCAGGAGCAGTGGCACTCGGGCACCCTACGGGACGCGGGAGTCGCCCGACAGGCCCGCGATGTTAACTCTCATCCAACCAGTGCGAGTCGGGTCGCACCCTGGTCCGGAAGCCGGTCGGCGAGCATCGAGTGCGCGGCACGGGTGGCCGCCAGCTCCGCCGGGTCCAGCGTCACGACGAGCACGTCCTCGCCGTCGTCCGCGCCGCGCGCGAGCGTACGCCCCTGCGGGTCGTGCACTGCCGCGCCGCCGTTGAAGCGCCACGGGTCGACGCCCCCGACCGAGTTGGCGAAGACCACGTAGAGGGTGTTGTCGAGGGCCCGCGCCCGGTAGTAGAGGTCCCGACGGTGCTCCGAGCCGGCGAGGTATCCGCTCGGGCAGAGGTAGCCGTGCGCGTCGTCGGTCGCGGCCGCCCTCGCGTGCTCCGGGAAGCAGCCGTCGTAGCAGATGCCCAGCCCCAGCCGCCAGTCGTCGACCAGCAGGGTCGCGCCGCGCGTACCGGGGCTGAACAGCTCCCGCTCGTCGCCCCAGAGCTGCTGCTTGTCGTAGCCGACGTGGATCACACCGGCGCGGTCCACCACCAGCGACGAGATGGTCCGCCGCCCGTCCGGGTGCCGCACCGCCGCGCCCACCACCACGGTGAGGCCGCCGGCCACCGCGGCGGCGGTCAGCGGCGCCAGGCGGGGGTCGACGACGGTCCGGTCCTCGGCGGCCGCCACGTCGGTGCCGACCGGGTCGGCCGCGAGCGTCGGCGGGTGGTACGCGGGCAGGAACAGCTCCGGCAGCACGGCGACGCGGGCGTGCTCGTCCGCGGCCCGGTCGACGAGGCGGGCGGCGATGACCGCGTTGCCGGCGACATCACCGGGGACGGGCTCGGCCTGGACGGCGGCGACGGTGAGCGGAGCCTGGGGGATGGTCGCGGGGGGCGTCACCGGGCGATGGTAGACCGGCGAGGGCCGGTGGCACGATCCCCCGACACCCTCCCAAGCCGTACGTACGGTTTGCGTGACGCGGGGTGACCTGGAACGATCGACGTGTGCCCAGAGTAAGCCAGGACCAGCTCGACGCGCGGCGCCAGGAGATCCTCGCCGCCTCGCGGGCGTGTTTCGCCCGGCACGGCTACGAGGGTGCCACCGTGCGCCGGCTCGAGGAGGCCACCGGACTGTCCCGGGGGGCCATCTTCCACCACTTCCGCGACAAGGACTCGCTCTTCCTCGCCGTCGCGGAGGACGACGCGGCGGCGATGGTGGAGACCGTCGCCCGCAATGGTCTGGTCCAGGTGATGCGCGACCTGTTGGCCGGGGCGCTCTCCCCCGACACGACGGGGTGGCTGGGCACCCAGCTGGAGGTCTCCCGCCGGTTGCGTACCGACCCGGCCTTCGCCAAGCGGTGGGCCGAGCGGTCCGCCGCCGTCGCCGAGGCGACCCGGGAACGGCTGGTCCGGCAGCGCGAGGCCGGTGTGCTGCGCGAGGACGTCCCCATCGCCGTCCTCGCGCAGTTCCTCGAACTCGCCTACGACGGCCTGGTGCTCCACCTGGCGATGGGCCGGCCCGCCGGGGACCTCGGCCCGGTGCTCGACCTCGTCGAGGAGGCCGTCCGGCGCCGCTGACCGGCCTGGACGCGTTGGCCTCCCGCCCACCGCCGACCGGCTGTGGGCGGGAGGCCAACGCTGACCGCTGCGTACGCCCGGCCCCCCGTCCGCCGACTGGGCGCCGGCCCAGATCCGCCGGGTCAGCCGGACGCGGCGACGGCCTCACGCAGCGCGTCGGCGAACAGCCGCATCGACGCGGGACCGCCCGGATTGAGCAGCACGTCGACGTCCTCGGGAAGCAACCCCACCAACTCGGCAGCGGTGACCTGCCGCCAACCGGACGCGCGCACCCGCGCCTGGTCCGCCGTCCCCGTGGCGACCAGCACACACGGCGCCCCGTCCGGCGCGGGCGCCACGATGATCCGACCCTCCTCGTCGACCGCGACCTCGGTCAGACTGTCCCGCAGCGCGAGCAGCACCAGGTCCGGATCGGCACGCCCCGCCACGACCAGCCGCGCCGCCGCGTCGACCGGTCCGGTCGGCGCGTCCTCCCCGTCGGGCACGTACAACGGGTTCGGCTCGAACACCCCGACCGTCCCGTCGTCGTGGACCAGCCAGCCACCCACGATCGACTCGGCCGGCGGCACCGCCCCGCCCTGGCCGTCGCCCTCCGGCGGCGACCAGTCGCTGTCCAGCAGCAGCATCCAGTGACTGGTGCCGTCCGTTACGCCCACCTGCTCACTCCCTCACTCAGAACCACGACTCGATTGCCTTCCACACGTGGCAACACCGGGAGACGGTTCACGTCCCGCGGGGCGCTCAACTGCTGAAATCGGGCAGCGGGCCGCCGAAGTCCAGGGGCGGATGCTGCGGGGCGGGAGTTGGTGGCCGACTGCCGCCGGGAGAGACGAGCGGGCGGAACTCGCCCCCGTGAGAGACCGCGATCGTGGCGAAGTCAGCGCCGGGGTGGGTGACATTGCCGTAGAAGTCCTTCGGTCGGGTGGTCCACACGGTGTCGGTCGCGGCGTAGATCTGCCGATCGTTCCCGAACTGCTGCATCACCTGGCTGAAGTCCGGGGCGGCGGTGCCGTCCCGCGCGCCGAACTTGCAGGCGATCATGACGATCGAACTGTCCGGGTTGGCCCCGGTCGTGCTCTGGAACACGCTGTTGTGGTGCAGCACCTTGGCGAACTCCCCACCCGACACGTTGACCACCTTGCCGTTCTGCAACTGCAGCGCGACGTCCTTCGGGCTGGTGTGCGCCATGACCAACATCGGGGCGTTCGTATCCCCGGCCCAGGGCGCGGGGCGAAGTTGGTCGAACTCGAAGTCCGGCTGCGGCCCCCTGCGTGACGCGCCGGCCGCCTCGGTCGGCCGGTAGTCGGGCGCGCTCTTGAAGACCGCGCCAGGGGGCAGGTTCGGGACCTGGTGGCGGCCGGTGGAGATGTTGGTCGGCACGCTCGCCCACGCGGCGCGACTCGCGCTGTCGTCGGCGCTCAACGGGAAACTGACACCGATCTGCTTGCCTTCACTGTTGAGCACCGGTTCGGCCCGGACGTTCCCGACGTCGAAGCGGGTGGTGATGCCCCAACTGTTCTTGCCGACGATGGTGTTCCCGCTCGCCGGGGGCCGGGGCCTGAACCGCGCCGCCACGACCTCGCCCAGGTCGGCGAGATTCCGTCCGGCCGACGTGAACGCGCCCTTGATCACTCTGCCGGGGCCGTAGCTCGTCGCGGCCACGTCCGGGACCTTCGTGCCGGTGGTGACGGGGCTTTTCACGTTGGTGAGTTGTCTGGTGCCGGCCTTGACGCCGCCCTTGATCGTGCCCTTGGTGGCGAACTTGATGACCCGGCCAGCGAGCCGACCACCCGGCACCAGACCAAGAGCCAGACCACCCGCGGCCAACCCGATCGCCGCCGGATCCCCCGACAACGCCGCCGCCGCGAGATCGATCGCACCCGACAACATCCCGATCGCCGCACCCAACGGCGGAAAAATGAACGACGCGATCGCCGCGATCACATCCAACACCGTCGTGAGCCACTCGATCACCGTGCTCCGCAGAAACTCAACGAACGCCTCGAACGCCTCAACGATCTTCTCCCACAACGACCGCTGCGGCGCATCCCCCGCCAACTCCCGCAACGCCCGCGCCGCCACCCGCGCCGCCTGATCCCGCAACGCCGTCGCCTGACCCACCAACGCCTTCGCCTGATCCAACGCCTGCCGCGCGTCGTCCGCCCGACTCTGCGCCGCCGCCACCTCATCCGCCGCGGTGTCCCTCGCCACCTGCCCGGCCTGCGGATCCCCACCCAACACCGACAACGCCGCCTGCGCAGCCGACACCGCCGCCCGCGCCGCACCCTCATCACCCACCGCCTGCCGCGCCTGCTCCAACGCACGCAACGACATCGCCTGCGCCTCCTCCAACGACGGCAGATACCGCACATACGCCTCCGCCGCCGCCGAATACGACCCAGCCATCCGATCCAACCGACCCGGCAACCTCCCCACCAAATCCCGGAACGCCTCCATCGCCCGACCCTGACCCACATCGATCCGACCACCAGAGGCCAACAAGTCATGCGCCTCCCGAGTCGTCCGCGACAACTCCTGATACGCCCGCGTGATCTCCCCAAACGACTCCGGATCACCCGGCACCGGATCAGAATCCAGCTGCAACACCGACCACTCGGCATCCCCCGGACGCACCACGACCCACCACCCCCACACACCCACCAGTCCCCGACCCCGACCAACACCGGAAGCCGACTCGCACACGTAACCGACACCGCATCGGTTCAGCCCGACGGGAATGAGCGACCGGAACAGGCCCGGCGACCGGATGCCCTCGGCTCGCCGGTCCCAGGGGCCACCCGCATGGCGCACCTGCTCCACAATGGGGCCGCCCATCCCTGCGCTGTCAGGAGTGCAGCCATGACCGTCCTCGCCGCCCCCGGTGACACCTGGGGCATCTCCGGTCCCACTTTCCTGCGGATCTACCTGGCCGTGGTCGCCGTGGCGGTGGCCGTTGCCGTGGTCCACCGTGTCCGTCTCTTCGCCGGGCCGCCGGACGCCACCCGTGCACCGCTCGGCCCGCAGGAGGTCGCGTACCTCAACGGCGGCGAGCCGCTCGCGGTGCACGCCGCCCTCGGCGGGCTGCGCGGCAGCCGGACGATCGGGGTCGGGCCGGACCGCCGGTTGACGGTGTCCGGAGAACTCCCCGCCGGGTTGACCCCGCTGGACCAGGCGATCCACTACGCCGCCAGGCAGCGGGCACGGGTCCGGGACCTGCAGCGGGACGAGGTGGTGTCCCGGGCGCTGGCCCAACTCGCCGACGGTCTCGAGCGGCGCGGTCTGCTCGTCTCCGCGGACCGGCGGGCCCCCGCGCGGCGCGCCACGCTGGCCCTGTTCGCGCTGCTCGCCCTCGGTGTGGTCCGGCTCCTCGTCGGGCTCTACAACGGTCGGCCGGTCGGCTATCTGTTCCTCACGCTGGTGGCGCTGTTCGTGATCCTGCTGGTCCTCCGTCGGGTGCCCCGCGTGACGCGGGCCGGCCGGCGGGCGTTGCGGGAGCTGCGCCGACAGCACGTCCACCTGTCGCCCACGTCCGCACCGGCGTACGCCACCTACGGCGCGGCGGGCGCCGCCATGGGGGTGGCGCTCTTCGGCACCGCGTCGCTCTGGGCGCTCGACCCGGCCTTCGCCGAGCAGGCCGAGATCCAGCGCCAGGCGCTCTCCGGTGGGGGCTGGTCGTCCGGCAGCTCCGGCGGTGGAAGCAGCTCCTGCGGTGGAGGCAGTTCGTGCGGCGGTGGCGGCGGCTGTGGCGGCGGGGGGTGCGGCGGATGACCGGCCCGGCCGGCGTCGGCATCGGCTGGCGTCCGGAGATCGCCGGGTTCGTCGCCGAGCTGCCCGGCCTGCGCTTCGTGGAGGTCGTGGCGGAGGCGCTCACCCCGGCCGGTCCGCTGCCCCCGGGGCTGGCGCGGCTGCGCGAGCGGGACGTGACGGTCGTACCGCACGGGGTGCGGCTCTCCCTCGGCGGCGCCGAGCCGGTCGAGCCGGAACGGGTGACCCACCTGGCCGGGGTCGCCGAACGGGTGGGGGCGCCGCTGGTCAGCGAGCACATCGCCTTCGTCCGGGCCGGCGGGCTGGAGGCGGGTCACCTGCTGCCACTGCCGCGCAGCCGGGCGGCCGTGGACGCGGTCTGCGCCAACGTGGCGCGGGTCCAGGCCGAGCTGCCGGTGCCGATCGCGTTGGAGCCGATCGCCGCGCTCTTCGACTGGCCCGACGACGAGTTGGACGAGGCGGCGTTCCTCACCGAGATCCTGGAGCGCACCGGAGCACTGCTGCTGCTCGACATCGCCAACGTCCACGCCAACGCCCGAAACCGGGGCACCGACCCGCTCGCGCTGCTGGACCGGTTGCCGCTGGAGCGGGTCGCGTACGTCCACGTGGCCGGGGGCGCCGAGCACGCCGGCTTCTACCACGACACGCACACCGACCCCGTACCGCCGGCGGTGCTGGACCTGGTCGGCGAGCTCTGCGCCCGGCGCCGCCCGCCGGCGCTGCTGCTCGAACGAGACGGCGACTACCCGCCGGCGACGATGCTCCGCGCCGAGTTGGACGCGCTCGCCGCCGCGTCGGGGTTCCCGGTGGTGACGTGACCGAGGTCGGCGGGTCCGGGCGGGACCGCGGGCTGGCGGCGCGCCAGGCGGAGCTGGTGGCCGCCCTCGTGGCCGGAGGGCCGGACCCGGCCGGGTTCGCACCGGTGCCGCTGGCCGCGGCCCGGGCCGCGCTGCTGCGCAAGCGGGCCGGCGACGTCGCCCGGCACTGGCCCCTCCTGGCTGCCGCGCTCGGCGCGCACTGGCCGGCGACGTTCGCGACCTGGGCCGCCGCCCGTCCCACCGGCGGTTCCCTGCGCGACGGTTGGGACCTCGCCCGTGCGCTGCGCCAGCGCGGGGACCTACCGCCGTTGGCCGCCGAGGAGCTGGCCACGCGGGAGGCGGGCGCGCGGTACGACGGGCGACGGCCGCCCCGCCCGCGCCGGCTGCCGGCACTCGGCCGTGCCGGCGGCGCCGTCGCGGTCCAGGTCGCCGGTCGGGTACGCCTCGTGCGCCCGGCCGACCGTCCGGGGGCCGTCGCTGGCCCCGACTGATCGCGTACGGCAGGATCCAGGTATGGATCTCGGACTGACCGATCGGGTGTACGTGCTGACCGGCGCGTCCCGTGGCCTCGGCTACGCGACGGCAGAGTGCCTGGTGGCCGACGGGGCGCGGGTGGTGCTCTCCGCGCGCGACGGGGACGCGGTCGCCGCCGCCGCGAAGAACCTCGGCGGGCCGGAGCGGGCTGTCGGAGTGACCGCCGACCTGGCCGACCCGGCGACCCCGGAGCTGCTCGTCAACACCGCCCGGGAACACTTCGGCCGGCTCGACGGCGCGCTCGTCTCGGTCGGCGGTCCGCCGCCCGGCAGCGCCGCCACGATCAGCGACGAGCAGTGGCGACTGTCGTTCGAGACGGTCTTCCTCGGCAGCGTACGCATGCTGCGTACGGTCGCCGCCGCCCTGACCGACGGCGGCGCGATCGGCCTGGTGTTGTCCACGTCGGCCCGGGGGCCGGTGCCCGGGCTCGGCATCTCCAACGGGCTGCGGCCCGGCCTGGTCGGGGTGGCCAAGGACGTCGCCGACGAGTACGGCGCCCGTGGCGTACGCGTCGTCGGCCTCCTGCCGGGCCGGATCCTCACCGACCGCAACCGCGAGCTGTTCGCCGCGACCGGCGACCCCGAGCGGGCCCGCGCCGAGGCCGAGGGAAGCATCCCGCTGGGCCGGCTCGGCGACCCCGCCGAGTTCGGCCGGGTGGCCGCGTTCGCCCTCTCCCCCGCCGCGAGCTACCTCACCGGGCTGACCATTCCGGTCGACGGCGGCGCGCTGCGCGGCCTGTGACAGCCGAGCCTCCCGCCGGCCGGCGGCGCAGGCCGACGCCGGCCACGGACGCGACGCGCCGGTCTTTGCGGCCGACCAGGGAGGAGTTGGCGGCCGCCGCGGACCGGCTGCTCCCCGACGTCATCGCGCCCGGTCTGGACGTGCTGTTCGTCGGCATCAACCCCGGCCTGTGGTCGGCCGCCACCGGGTGGCACTTCGCCCGGCCCGGCAACCGGTTCTGGCCGGCGCTGCACCGGGGCGGCTTCACCCCCCGCCTCATGCACCCGAGCGAACAGGACGAGCTGCCCGGCTACGGGCTGGGCATCACCAACATGGTGGCCCGGGCCAGTGCTCGCGCCGACGAGTTGACCGCCGTCGAGCTCGTCGCCGGGGCGGCCCTGCTCGGGGAGAAGGTGGCGCGCTACCGACCGCGGTGGGTGGCGGTGGTCGGCGTGACCGCGTACCGGATCGGGTTCGCCCGGCCGAAGGCGACCTTCGGCGAGCAGCCGGAGCCGCTGGCCGGCGCCCGGGTGTGGGTGCTGCCCAACCCGAGCGGCCTGAACGCGCACTTCACCCCGGTGAGCCTGGGCGCGGCGTTCGCCGAGCTGCGGGAGGCGTCGACCGTACGCTGAGCGCCTCGGCCGTCAGTTGGCGGCCGCGGGTGGCATCGCCTCGTCGGCCACGTAGGTGCCGAGCGGCATGACCACCGGCTCCGGGCCGGTCGCGTCCACGTATGGCGTCGGCGAGTCGGCGACGGCGAACTGGGTCCGGTAGAGCTCGGCGTAGAGCCCGCCGACGGCCACCAGCTCGTCGTGCCGTCCTCGCTCGACGATCCGCCCGCCGTCGAGCACCAGGATCTGGTCGGCGTCGCGGACCGTGGAGAGCCGGTGGGCGATGACCAGCGCCGTACGCCCGGCGAGAGCCACCGACAGCGCCCGCTGGACGGCGGCCTCGCTCTCGGAGTCGAGGTGGGCGGTCGCCTCGTCGAGGATGACGATCGACGGCGCCTTGAGCAGCAGCCGGGCGATGGCGATGCGCTGCTTCTCGCCGCCGGAGAACCGGTAGCCCCGCTCGCCGACGGTGGTGTCGAGCCCGTCGGGCAGGGACCGGACCAGGTCCGCGACCTGAGCACCGGCCAACGCCGCCCAGATCTCGTCGTCGGTGGCGTCGGGCTTGGCGTAGCGCAGGTTCTCGCGGATCGTCTCGTGGAACAGGTGCGAGTCCTGGGTGACCACGCCGATCTCATCCCGCAGCGACGCCAGCGTGGCGTCGCGGACGTCGACGCCGCCGACCAGCACCTGACCGTCGGTGACGTCGTAGATCCGCGAGATCAGCATCGACAGCGTCGACTTGCCGGCGCCGGACGGGCCGACCAGGGCGACCATCTGCCCCGGCTCGACGGCGAACGAGACGCCCCGCAGCACCGGCTCGTTGACCGTCCGGTCGAGCGTGGCGACCTCCTCCAGCGAGGCGAGGGAGATCTCGGCGGCGCTCGGGTAGCGGAAGCGCACGTCGCGGAACTCGACGCGTCCATCGCCACGGGGCACCGGCACCGCGTCGGGCTTCTCCTCGATCCCCGGCCGCAGGTCGAGCACCTCGAAGACCCGGTCGAACGAGACCAGCGCGCTCATCACGTCGACCCGAACGTTGGACAGCGCGGTCAACGGCCCGTAGAGGCGGGTGAGCAGCAGCGCGAGAGTCACGACGGTGCCGGCGCTGACGTTGCCGCGCACCGCCAGCCAGCCGCCGAGGCCGTAGGTGAGCGCCTGCGCGAGCGAGGCGACGAGCAGCATCGCCACGAAGAACGTCCGCGAGTACATCGCGGACTGGATACCGATGTCCCGGACACGCTCGGCGCGGCCGGCGAACCGGCGGGCCTCGCTCTCGGGGTGGCCGAAGAGTTTCACCAGCAGCGCGCCGGCGACCCCGAACCGCTCGGTCATCGTCGCGTTCATCTTGGCGTCGAGGTTGTACGCCTCGCGGGTGATGTCGGCCAGCCGCCGGCCCACCCGGCGGGCCGGGATGATGAAGATCGGCAGCAGCACCAGCGACAGCGCGGTGATCTGCCAGGAGAGCGTGAACATCACGGCGGCGGTGAGCACCAACTGGATGACGTTGCTGACCACGCCGGAGAGCGTCGAGGTGAACGCCCGCTGGGCGCCGAGCACGTCGTTGTTGAGCCGGCTCACCAGGGCACCGGTCTGGGTGCGGGTGAAGAACTGCAGCGGCATGCGCTGCACGTGGTCGTAGACCCGGGTGCGCAGGTTGAGGATGATGCCCTCGCCGATGCGGGCCGAATACCACCGCTGGGCGAGGGAGAGCAGCGCGTCGGCGACCGCGAGGGCGGCGATGACCAGCGCGAGACGGACCACCAGCGCGCCGGCCTCGGTGCCGCCCCGGTTGATCGCGTTGATCACGTCGCCGGCCAGCACCGGGGTGGCCACCCCGATGATCGCGGCCAGCACCACGGTGATCAGGAAGACGACGATGTCACGCCGGTAGGGACGCGCGAAGGCCACGATGCGCCGGGCCACGCCACGCTGGAGCCGGTGGGTGGAGATCTCGTCCTGGTTACGCATCGAGCGGAGCATGCTCCACCCGGCCATCCCACCGCCGGCCATCGGGCTGGACAATACTCACCTCCGGGTCGTCGGGCTGGCCACACCGTCAGACCAATTCTCCCGACGACTGTGACAACCTCGGCGGTAACCCGGATCTTCCCGGACGGTCCTTACCTATTCTCCTCGGCCGGCCAGGTCGCGCAGACGGCGGGTCTGGGCCTCACGCTCCGCCCGCTGCTGCTCGGCGGGTGAGCGTCCGCCGGCGCCGGCGAGCAACGCCTTGATCTCCACGACCGCGTCCCGGTTGTTGGCGAGCAGGCCCGCGGTCAGGTCACGCACCGCGTCCGGCAACTCGGTGGCGGGTACGACCAGCGTGGCGAGACCGATGCGGTCCGCCTCGGCGGCGTCCATCCGGCGGCCGGTGGCACAGATCTCCAGCGCCCGCGAGTAGCCGACGAGGTCGACCAGCCGCTTGGTGCCGGCGAGATCCGGAACCAGGCCGAGGGTCACCTCGGCCATGGAGAGTTTGGCGTCGTCGGCCAGCACGCGCAGGTCACACGCGAGGGCGAGCTGGAACCCCGCCCCGATCGCGTGGCCCTGCACGGCCGCGACGGAGATGACGTCGGGGCGGTGCAACCAGGTGAACGCGGCCTGGAACTCGGCGATCCGGTCCGCGCACTCGGCCTGGGGCAGGGTCGCCAACTCGGCGAACGAGCCGGGCCCGGAGGCACCCGCGACCGACAGGTCGAGGCCGGCGGAGAACGCACGACCCTCCCCGCGAACGACCACCACGCGTAAGTCGCCGGGCAGCTCGCGGGCAAAGTCGCTCATCGCGCGCCACATCGCCGGGGTCTGCGCGTTGAGCACGTCGGGCCGGCACAACGTGACCGTCGCGACCGGCCCGTCGCATTCCAGCCGAACCCCGGTCGCCTCGGCGGTCACCGGGCGGCCCGGGGGCCGGCGCTGATGGACGACGTCGGGAGGCGGGTCACGCCTTCTTGCGGCGCCGGGCGCCGCCGCGCTGCCGCAGCTGCACCCCGGACTCGGTGAGCACCCGGTGGATGAACCCGTAGGAACGGCCGGTCGAGGCCGCGAGCGCGCGAATGCTCTCCCCCGAGGTGTACCGCTTGACCAGGTCCTTGGCGAGCGTCTGACGCTCGGCTCCGACGATCCGGCGACCCTTCTCAGTGCTGGTGGCTGTGCCGGTGGCTGCCATACTGTGTCCTCACGTCCCAGACTGTGCGGTTCGGATACGGTCCCACCTATTAGACCGCCTCGAACGATCATGCGCCAGATATCAACTCTTCGCCAACCGACACGCTATGCAATGTCAGGTAACCGATAGGGTGACGTCGGCGAGCCGTCCGGCCGTCGAGTCGCCGAGTCGGGCCACCACGCTCCGTACGGGCGGGCGACGACGGGCCATAGTCTGCCGGGCGTGATCGAACTGTTCGCGACCGCGGCCGGGGCCGCCGTGGTGTTCGCGGCCACCGACATCGACGACATCGTCATCCTGACGCTCTTCTTCGTCGCCTCCCGCACGACCGGGCGACCACGGACCTGGCAGATCGTCGCCGGCCAGTACCTGGGCATCGGCGCGTTGGCACTGGCCAGCGCGGTGGCCGCCGCCGGGCTGCTGGTGGTTCCCGACCCGTGGACCGGGCTGCTCGGCCTGCTGCCGATCGCGCTCGGGATCCGCGCCCTGCTCCGGCGGGACGGGGAGGACGCCCCGGCCGTGGTGGGTGGCGCGCTCGGGGTCGCCGGGGTGACCATCGCGAACGGCGCCGACAACGTCGCGGTCTACGTCCCGGTGTTCCGCGCCCTCGGTCCCGCCGACAGCGCGGTGTTCCTGCTGGTCTTCGTGGTGCTCGTCGCGCTGTGGTGCGCCGCGGGCGCGTGGCTCGGCGGGCACCCGCGGGTGGTCCGCCTGGTCGAGCGGGCCGGGCACTGGCTCGTCCCGGCCATCTTCGTGGCGATCGGCCTGGTCATCCTGACCACCTCGGGCGTCCTCAGCCACCTGCTGCACCTGAGGACCACCTGACCCCGTCAAGGGGCCGGGAGCCCAGGGGTTGGGGTCCGGGTCAGGCCAGTTCGACCAGTTCGAGGAGGTCGTCGCTCCAGGCGTCCTCGTCGCCGTCGGGAAGCAGGATGGCGCGGTCGGGCTTGAGCGCCGTGACCGCTCCCGGGTCGTGCGTGACCAGCACGATCGCACCCGGATAGCGGGCGATGGCGTCGAGCACCTGCTCGCGGCTGACCGGGTCGAGGTTGTTGGTCGGCTCGTCCAGCAGCAGCACGTTGGCGCCGGAGCAGACCAGGGTGGCCAGCGCCAGTCGGGTCTTCTCCCCGCCGGAGAGCACACCCGCCGGCTTGTCCACGTCCTCGCCGGAGAACAGGAAGGCGCCGAGGATCTTCCGCAGGTCGGTGTCGGTCTGCTCCAGGGCGGCGGCGCGCATGTTCTCCAGCACGGTCCGCTCGACGTCGAGGGTCTCGTGCTCCTGCGCGTAGTAGCCCAGTCGCAGCCCGTGCCCCGGCCGCACCTCACCGGTGTCCGGCTTCAGCAGTCCGCCGAGCATCCGCAGCAGCGTCGTCTTGCCGGCGCCGTTGAGCCCGAGGATGGCCACCCGGGAACCCCGGTCGACCGCGACGTTCACGTCGGTGAAGATCTCCAGTGAGCCGTACGACTTGGAGAGGCCGCTCGCGGTGAGCGGCGTCTTGCCGCACGGCGCCGGCGTCGGGAAGCGCACCTTGGCCACCTTGTCGGCGACCCGCACCTCCTCCAGCCCGGAGATCAGCTTCTCGGCGCGCCGGGCCATGTTCTGGGCGGCGACCGTCTTGGTGGCCTTCGCGCGCATCTTGTCGGCCTGCGCCATGAGCGCGCCGGCCTTCTTCTCCGCGTTGGCCCGCTCCCGGCGGCGCCGCCGCTCGTCGGTCTCCCGCGCCTCCAGGTACGACTTCCAGCCCAGGTTGTAGACGTCGACCACGCTGCGGGTGGCGTCCAGGAACCAGACCTTGTTGACCACTGCGTCCAGCAGCGAGGCGTCGTGGGAGATGACGATCAGGCCGCCCTTGTGATTGGCCAGGAAGCCGCGCAGCCAGGTGATCGAGTCCGCGTCGAGGTGGTTCGTCGGCTCGTCGAGCAGCAGGATGCCGCCGCCGTTCTCACCGGCGTCACGGAACAGGATCCGCGCCAGCTCGACGCGCCGGCGCTGACCGCCGGAGAGGGTGCCGATGGTCTGGGCGAGCGCCCGGTCCGGCAGGCCCAGGTTGGCGCAGATGCGGGCCGCCTCCGCCTCGGCGGCGTACCCGCCGAGGGAGGCGAACTGGTCCTCCAGCGCGCCGTAGCGGCGCACCAGGCGCTCGTCGGCGTCGTCGGCGAGCTTGGCCTCGATCTCCTTCATCTGGGCCATGAGCACGTCGAGGCCGCGGGCGGAGAGCACCCGGTCCCGGCCGGTGACCTCCAGGTCACCGGTGCGCGGGTCCTGCGGCAGGTAGCCGATGGCGCTGCGCCGGTCGATCTGGCCGGCGTACGGCTGCCCCTCACCCGCGAGCACCTTCAGGGTGGTGGTCTTGCCGGCGCCGTTGCGGCCGACGAGGCCGATCCGGTCGCCCGGCTGTACGCGCAGCGTGGTGTCGGACAGCAGGATCCGGGCGCCGGCGCGCAACTCCAGGCCGGTGGCAGTGATCATGTCGTGGAACTCGCTCTCGGGGTCTGGAAGGCTGACTCAGGGCACGCGAAAGCGCCGGCGGGCGGGGAGCCCGTCGGCGCGGGGCGGTTCAGCCTTCGCAGCGCGGCACGCGACAAGTGTACCGGCAGCGGCCGGCGCGCCCTCCGGATTACCGCACAAGATCATCGGGTACCGAATCTGCCGTCCGGACCCGGTCCGGTACCGCAACCACCCAGAACGGACTAATCGGCGATCGGGGTCACCATGGAGCTGAACGAAAACGCGCAGATCGACACCAGCCAGGTGGACGACCGACGTGGGTCGGGTGGCGGCGGCATCGGCGGGATACCCATCCCCATCGGCGGCGGGCGAGGTGGCATCGTCGGCATCATCATCGCCGTGCTCGTCGCGCTGGTCGGCGGCGGATTCGGCCTCAACGCTGCCGTCAACGGCGGCGGCGAGTCGCAGGGCGACAACACCGCGCTGGAGCAGAAGTGCGCGGCCGACGACGCGTTGCGGCAGCTCGACTGCCGCAACGCGCTCTACGTGAACTCGATCCAGGCGTACTGGCGGACGGCGCTGCCGGAGCGGTTCGGCGAGCAGTACCAGCCGTCGAAGACCGTCTTCTTCAGCCAGAACGTGACCACCGGCTGCGGCGCCGCCGACTCCGGTGTGGGCCCGTTCTACTGCCCCGCCGACGACCTGGTCTACATCGACCTCACCTTCTACCGGGTGCTCGCCGACCAGCTCGGCGCCGAGGGCGAGTTCGCCCAGCCGTACGTGCTGGCCCACGAGTACGGCCACCACGTGCAGGACCTGCTCGGCACCGAGGCACAGATGCGCCGCCAGCAACAGCGCGACCCGGACAACGCCAACGCCCTCTCGGTGAAGCTGGAACTCCAGGCCGACTGCTACGCGGGCGCCTGGGCGCGCAACGCCACCGGCACCGCCGACGAGAGCGGCCAGAAGATCTTCACCAGCATCAGCGAGCAGGACATCCAGCAGGCCATCGACACCGCCGAGAGGATCGGTGACGACGCCATCTCGGAGCGGGCGAACCGGCCGGTGAACCCGGACGAGTTCACGCACGGCTCGTCGGCACAGCGCAAGGAGTGGTTCAGCCGCGGCTACTCCAGCGGCGACCCGAAGTCCTGCGACACCTTCGGCAACGGCTGACCGCGCGGCGCGGTCACAGTGGACCCCGGCACCGGCTCCCGGTCGCCGGGGTCCACCGTGACCGGCGGGCGGAAGCGGGACGTCCGCGCCACTCCCCCGGTTCGGGTTGCCGACACCGCTGAGCTGTCACCGACCGGTGGTCAGGGCTGCGGGTCGCGAACCAGGACCCGCACCGCGCCGGCCGCCTCGACCGCGGCCACCAACACCGCGTGCCTCGGCTCGGGCACGTCCAGCAGGCGCTCCGCGCGCAGCGCGGCCAAGCGGGCGAGCCGACGGTCCGCCAGGACCGTGTCCACCGCCCGCCGGTCGCCGCCACACACCAGCGCGGCCAGCGTCGCCACCTCCGGGACCAGCAGGCGTACGGCCAGCTCGGCCGCGTCGCCCAGCGCCGCCTTCGTCTGGTTGTCGCGTCGTCGGGCGAACCGCTGCTGGGACCAGCCGCCGGCGGCGGTGCGCCCCTGGACGTAGCGGGTGTCCACCTTCGACACGACAAGGTCGGTGCCCTCTGCGACACCCACCGCCACAGCGCCCTTGCGGGCGAGCAGCAGACCGATCCGTCGCGGCGCGAGCGCCTCGGCCACGAACCCGGGCAGGTCGTCGGCGGCGGGCGCGCCCGGTGGGCGGTGCAACTCGGCGGTCGCGCCGTCCGGGGCGGCGAGCAGCAGGCCGTACGGCTCGGTGGTGGTGTCCGGCGGGCCGTGCCGGTCGGCGAAGCCCTCCACCCAGCGGGCGATCCGGTTCGGGTCCACCTCGACCCACCGTCCACCCCCGGCCGCGGGTCTGCTGGTCACGCCTCCGACCGTACCCGTGTTCCGGCCGGCGGCGCGGGTCAGGTCGACAGGAGGGTGGCGACGGCGAGCGCGGCGATGATGGCGCTGGAGACCAGGGCGGTGACCAGGCGGCCCCGCGGGCCGGCGAGGGCCCGCCCGACCAGGGTGCCGCCGCCGGCGATCAGCAGCTGCCAACTCGCCGAGGCGAGGAAGGCGCCGAGCACGAAGAGCGCCCCGGCCGCCGGATCGGGGTCGGCGGAGTCGCCCCGGCCCAACACCAGCGCGGCGAAGTAGACGACGGTCGCCGGGTTGAGCAGGGTCAGGGCCAGCACGCCGCTGAACGCCCGCGCCGGGCTGTCCAGGCCGCGCCTGGTGCGTCCCGGCCCGCCCGCCGCCCGAGGGCGCAGCGCCCGCCATGCGGTGTGCCCGGCGAGGGCGAGCAGCACCACCGCCGCGACGGCCCGTAGCGACCCGGCGACCGGCGCGATGAGGGCCGCCAGGGCCGCGCCGCCGAGCATGGCGACCGCCGCGTAGAGGCCGTCGGCGGTGGCCACCCCGAGGGCGGCGGACGCGCCGACCCGGAACGATGTCCGTGCGCTCAGCCCGAGGATCAGCACGGCGATCGCGCCGACCGGAACGGCGACGCCGTAGCCGGCCACCAGACCGGCCAGGAACGCCGTGGTCACGACGGTCGGTGGCGGGTCGAGGCGCGACCGGAGGCCGAGCGCTGTCGCGGCGCGGCATCGGCCGCGGCGACAGGGGCAGGCTCTATCCGGTACGTCTCGATCACGCCGCCATCCTGCGTCGTCGTGCCCGTGCCGCGCCACCGGATATCGCGCCACCCCCGGCTACACAGTCCTGCTCGATCCTGGAAGTAGTGGCTTCGGCGGCAGCGGGAGGCCGCTACCTCACGGAACGAGCACGATCATGGTTGGCGGTGCGGCGCCGCGGACGCGTCGAGCGCGCCGCCCCTACCGGGGCGGCGCGCTCGACGGACGGACTGTCGTGGGCGTCAGACGTTGAAGCCCAGTGAGCGCAACTGCTCGCGACCCTCGTCAGTGATCTTGTCGGGCCCCCACGGCGGCAGCCACACCCAGTTGATCCGGATGTCGTTGACCAGCCCCCCGCCGGGGCCGGTGGTCAGCGCCTGCCGCGCCTGGTCCTCGATGACGTCGGTCAGCGGGCAGGCCGCCGACGTGAGCGTCATGTCCAGGGTGACCACGTTCTCGTCGTCGACGTGCACCCCGTACACCAGGCCGAGGTCGACCACGTTGATGCCCAGCTCCGGGTCGACGACGTCCTTCATCGCCTCTTCGATGTCGGCGACGGCGGCCTTGCCACCGCCGGTCGCCGGCGTCGCCATGGTGGTCTCGTCGCTCATGCCTTCACCTCCGGGCTCACGCCCACCCCGGCGCGTGCCGCGGCGTCCTTGAACGCCATCCACGGCAGCAGCGCGCACTTCACCCGGGCGGGGTAGCGGGCCACACCCGCGAAGGCCACCCCGTCACCGAGCACGTCCTCGTCCGGCGTGACCTGGCCACGGCCGGACATCAACTTCACGAACGCCTCGTGCACCTCGAAAGCTTCCCCGGCGCCCCGACCCCGCAGCAGCTCGTGGAGCACGCTCGCGGAGGCCTGGCTGATCGAGCAGCCCATCCCGTCGTACGAGACGTCGGTGAGCACGGCGCCGTCGGTGGCCACCCGCACGGTGACCTCGTCCCCGCAGGTCGGGTTGACGTGGTGGGCCTCCGCCGTGGTGGCCGACGGGTCGTCGGCCTCGCGCAGCCCCCGCCCGTGCGGATGCTTGTAGTGGTCCAGGATGATCTCCTGGTAGAGCTGGTCGAGCTGCATCAGCCGAACACCTTCCGCACCTGCTCCAGACCGCCCACCAGAGCGTCGATCTCCGCAGTGGTGGTGTAGAGGTAGAACGAGGCCCGCGTCGTGGCCGGCACCCCGAAGCGGGTGCAGACCGGGCGGGCGCAGTGGTGACCCACCCGCACCTGCACGCCGAGCGAGTCGAGCACCTGCCCGACGTCGTGCGGGTGCACGTCGCCGAGGGCGAAGGAGATGGTGCCGCCCCGGCCCACCGGCACCGTCGGGCCGAAGATCCGCAGGTCGGGCACCGTGGCGAGGGCGTCCAGCGCGTACGCCGTCAGCTCCTTCTCGTGCCACTGGATGGCCTTCATCCCGATGCCGGACAGGTAGTCCACCGCGGCGCCGAGCGCCACCGCCTCGGCGATCGGCGGGGTGCCCGCCTCGAACCGGGCCGGCGGCGCCGCGTACGTGGAGCCGGCCATCGTCACCGTCTCGATCATCGAGCCGCCGCCGAACACCGGCGGCATGGCCGCCAGCAGCTCGGCGCGGCCCCAGAGCACGCCGATGCCGGTCGGGCCGCACATCTTGTGACCGGTGAAGACGATGAAGTCGGCGTCGTAGTCGACCACGTCCATCGGCAGGTGCGGCACCGACTGCGAGCAGTCCAGCAGCAGCAGCGCCCCCACCTGCCGGACCCGCTCGGTGATCCGGGCGGTGGCGTTCACCGTGCCGAGGATGTTCGACATGTGCACCAGCGAGACGATCTTCGTCCGTTCGGTGACCAGGTCGTCCAGGCCCGACTCGTCCAGCCGGCCCTGGTCGGTGACCGGGAACCAGCGCAGGGTCGCGCCCGTGCGCTCGCACAGCAGCTGCCACGGCACGATGTTCGAGTGATGCTCCATCTCGGAGATCACCACCTCGTCACCGGGGCCGAGGCGGAATCGCGGGTCGGCATCCGGGCGCAGCGACGCGTTGGAGAACGCGTACGCCACGATGTTGATCGCCTCGGTGGAGTTCTTGGTGAACACCACCTCGTCCGGGCTCGGCGCGTTGATGAACGCGGCGACCTTCGCCCGGGCGCCCTCGTACGCCTCGGTGGCCTCGGTGCCGAGTGTGTGCACCGAGCGGGACACGTTCGCGTTGTGCCGGGCGTAGTGCTCGGCGAGCACGTCGAGCACCTGCCGCGGCTTGTGCGAGGTGTTGGCGCTGTCGAGATAGACCAGCCGGTGCCCGTTGATCTCCCGGTCGAGGATCGGGAAGTCGGCGCGCACCTTCTCCACGTCGTACCGGGGCACGTCGTCGTACTGGGGCATCCCCGGGGGGATCGCGATGGTGGTCATCTCCGCGTCCTTCGTGTCAGGCCCGCGCCGAACCGGCCCCGGCGACGTACCGCTCGTAGCCCTCTTCCTCGAGCTTGTCGGCCAGCTCGGGGCCGCCCTGCTCGACGATCCGGCCGGCGACGAACACGTGCACGAAGTCGGGCTTGATGTAGCGCAGGATCCGCGTGTAGTGGGTGATCAGCAGCAGGCCGGTGTCGCCGGTGTCGCGGACCCGGTTGACGCCCTCGCTGACCACGCGCAGCGCGTCCACGTCGAGGCCGGAGTCGGTCTCGTCGAGGATGGCCATCTTCGGCTTGAGCAGCTCCAACTGCACGATCTCATGGCGCTTCTTCTCGCCGCCGGAGAAGCCCTCGTTGACGTTGCGCTGGGCGAACGCCGGGTCCATCTGCAGCCGCTCCATGGCGCCGCGCAGCTCGCCGCCCCACGTGCGCAGCTTCGGGGCCTCGCCGTCGATGGCCGTCTTGGCGGTCCGCAGGAAGTTCGCCACCGAGACGCCGGGCACCTCGACCGGGTACTGCATGGCCAGGAAGAGACCGGCGCGGGCCCGCTCGTCGACGGACATGGCCAGCACGTCCTCGCCGTCGAGGGTCACCGTGCCGCCGGTGATCTCGTACTTGGGGTGGCCGGCGATGGAGTACGCCAGGGTGGACTTGCCGGAGCCGTTCGGGCCCATGATGGCGTGGGTCTCGCCCGACTTCACGGTCAGGTCGACGCCGGCCAGGATCGGCTTGAGCTCACCCTCGGGCAGCTTGACCGACACCTTCAGGTCGCGGATCTCCAGGGTGCTCATTATCGGGTCACTCCATTGCTCGGCGTCAGGCTGACGTAGACATCGCCGTCGCGGACTTCGACGGGGTAGACGGGAACGGGTTCGGTGGCGGGCAGCCCGGTCGGCTCGCCGGTGCGCAGGTCGAAACGGGAGCCGTGGAGCCAGCACTCCAGCGTGCAGCCGTCGACCTCACCCTCGGAGAGGGCGACGGCGGCGTGCGAGCACTCGTCGTACACGGCGTAGAACCCGTCGTCCTCGGCGTGCACCAGGGCGATCTGGGTGCCGTCGACATCCGCGCTGATCGCGGTGCCCTTCGGGACGTCCTCGGTGGAGCAGATCTTGATCATCAGGCTCCAGCCTTGGCGAGGCGGTCCTCGATCGCCGCGCCGAGCCGGTCGCGCAGCTCCTCGACCGGGATCTTGTTGATCAGCTCGGCGAAGAAGCCGCGGACCACCAGGCGGCGGGCCTCGGCCTCCGGGATGCCCCGGGCCATCAGGTAGAACAGCTGCTCGTCGTCGAAGCGGCCGGTCGCGCTCGCGTGGCCGGCGCCGGCGATCTCGCCGGTCTCGATCTCCAGGTTGGGTACGGAGTCGGCCCGGGCGCCGTCGGTGAGCAGCAGGTTCCGGTTGATCTCGTACGTGTCGGTGCCGGTGGCCTCGGCCCGGATCAGCACGTCACCGACCCAGACCGTGTGCGCGCTCTCGCCCTGCAGGGCACCCCGGTAACCGACGTAGCTGCGGCAGTCCGACACCGAGTGGTCGACCAACTGACGGTGCTCCAGGTGCTGGCCGGAGTCGGCGAAGTAGACGCCGTACAGCTCGGCCTCGCCGCCGCGGTCGGTGTACTCGACCGAGGTGTACTGCCGGACCAGGTCGCCGCCCAGGCTCACCTGCACGTGGATCACCTTGGCGTCCCGGCCCAGCTTCACCTTCAGGTGCTGCGCCTGCACCGCGTCGTCGGCCCAGTCGGCGACGGTGACCAGCGTGAGCTTCGCGCCGTCGGCCACGGTCACCTCGACGTTGTCGGCCAGCGTGGCCGAGCCGACGTGCTCCAGCACGAGCGTCACCTCGGCGAAGCGGCCCACCTCGACGACGCTGTGCCCGAAGGCCACCCCGTCGGCGCCGCCACCGACCACCCGCACGGTCACCGGCTCGGCGACCAGCGCCTCCCGCGCCACCTGGATCAGCAGCGCCTGCTCGGCCCCGCCGTAGGCCAGGGCGCTGACCCGGTCGAACGGGGTGAGCACGCTGCCCACCCGCGGGTCGTCCTTGCCGACCCGGGTCACGGTGACGCCCTCCGGCAGGTCACCGTGCTCGTGCCGGACCGTGCCGGTCGCCGTCTGCGCCTCGCCGGTCAGACCGCGCAGGCGCTTGAGCGGGGTGAACCGCCACTCCTCCTCCAGGCCGGTGAGGGCCGGGAAGTCGGCGACGTCGTACGAGCGGAGCGCCTGCGACTTGGTCGTGGGCGGCGCGGAAGCCTGGGTAGTCATCTCTTCCTTGGTCTTGTTCTACGACGACGATGTCTGGTGCGGGCCGCGGGCGGCGTCAGCCGACCGCGCCCTCCATCTGGAGCTCGATCAGGCGGTTGAGCTCCAGGGCGTACTCCATCGGAAGCTCCTTGGCGATCGGCTCGATGAAGCCGCGCACGATCATCGCCATCGCCTCGTCCTCGGACAGGCCCCGGCTCATCAGGTAGAAGAGCTGGTCCTCGCTGACCTTGGAGACGGTCGCCTCGTGCCCCATCGCCACGTCGTCCTCACGGATGTCGACGTACGGGTAGGTGTCCGAGCGGGAGATGGTGTCGACCAGCAGCGCGTCGCACTTGACCGTGCTGCGGCTGTGGTGCGAGCCCTCCAGCACCTGGACCAGGCCCCGGTAGGAGGTGCGGCCGCCGCCCCGGGCGATCGACTTCGACACGATCGTGCTGCTGGTGTGCGGCGCGGCGTGCACCATCTTGGCCCCGGCGTCCTGGTGCTGGCCCTCGCCGGCCATGGCCACCGACAGCACCTCGCCCTTGGCGTGCTCGCCGAGCATGTAGACCGCCGGGTACTTCATGGTGACCTTGGAGCCGATGTTGCCGTCGACCCACTCCATGGTCGCGCCCTCGGCGCAGGTGGCCCGCTTGGTGACCAGGTTGTAGACGTTGTTCGACCAGTTCTGGATGGTCGTGTAGCGGCACCGGGCGTTCTTCTTGACGATGATCTCGACGACCGCGCTGTGCAGCGAGTCGGAGGAGTAGAGCGGCGCGGTGCAGCCCTCGACGTAGTGCACGTACGCGCCCTCGTCGACGATGATCAGGGTCCGCTCGAACTGGCCCATGTTCTCCGTGTTGATCCGGAAGTAGGCCTGCAGCGGGATCTCCACGTGCACGCCCTTCGGCACGTAGATGAACGAGCCGCCGGACCACACGGAGGTGTTCAGCGCGGCGAACTTGTTGTCACCCACCGGGATGACCGTGCCGAAGTACTCCTTGAAGAGGTCCTCGTGCTCGCGCAGCGCCGTGTCGGTGTCGAGGAAGATGACGCCCTGCTCCTCGAGGTCCTCACGGATCTTGTGGTAGACGACCTCGGACTCGTACTGCGCCGCGACACCGGCGACCAGCCGCTGCTTCTCCGCCTCGGGGATGCCCAGCCGGTCGTAGGTGTTCTTGATGTCCTCGGGCAGGTCCTCCCAGCTGGTGGCCTGCTTCTCCGTCGACCGGACGAAGTACTTGATGTTGTCGAAGTCGATCCCGGTGAGGTCGGCGCCCCAGGCCGGCATCGGCTTGCGGTCGAACAGCCGCAGGCCCTTCAGCCGCAGGTCGAGCATCCAGGCCGGCTCGTTCTTCTTGGCCGAGATGTCCCGCACCACCGCCTCGTTGAGGCCACGCTGGGCGGCGGCCCCGGCGACGTCCGGGTCGGCCCAGCCGTACTCGTAGCGGCCCAGGGCGGCGAGCTGCTCCTCCTGGGTCAGGGGCTGGACGATCTGCTCGGTCATCTATCTGTCCTCACAGTGGTGACGGGATTTCCGGACTGGGCACGCCCCGGCTGGGTCGGGATGTGCGTGGTGCACACCCCGTCGCCGTGCGCGATGGTGGCCAGGCGCTGCACGTGGGTGCCGACCAGACGGGAGATCACCGCGGTCTCGGCCTCGCACAGCTGGGGAAACTCGGCGGCCACGTGCGCCACCGGGCAGTGGTGCTGGCAGAGCTGGCCGCCGGTCGCGATCGTGGACGCGTTGGCAGCGTAGCCCTCGGCGGTCAGTGCCCCGGCGAGCGCCTCCGCTCGCGCCAGCGGGTCGTCGCCGGCGTCCTCCATGGCCGCCCGGCAGCGGGCCTCCAGGGCGGAGACCTGCTCGGCGGCGAAGGCGTCCACGGCTCGCGAGCCGCCGGTGCGCGCGATCCAGCGCAGCGCGGCGGTGGCCATGTTGTCGTAGTGGTGGGTGCCGCAACGGACCTTGCCCTCGTCGGTCAGCACGAACACCTTGGCGGGACGGCCCCGACCACGGTGGCCACGGACCGTCTGCTCCCGGGCCACCACGTCACCGTCGGCGAGCATCGCGTCGAGGTGCCGGCGAATGGCCGCGGGGCTGAGCCCGAGCGCCGAACCGAGTTGCGCGGCGGTGGTCGGCCCCTGCGCGAGCAGCAGCTGGGTGACCCGACCCCGCGTCGAGAGGTCGACGGCCGCGGCGGCGGACGTGGGCGGACCGACGACCGGAGCGGTCGCCGGCCGGTGCCCGGAGAGCCCCGCCGCCTTTTTCACAACGCCAACGTTACGTAAATCGCCGAAGGCCCGCAAACCCACCGCCCGGTGATCCCCGACACCGGGGATCAGAGTCACCCGTTAGGGGATCCACTACGGTGCGTAGGATTCCCTCCGTGATGCGTTCCGTCCGGTTCCCGGTCTCCGCCGCGCTGCTGCGCCGTCTCGCGCTCGCCTCGATCATCGCGAACGTCGCGATCGTGGTCACCGGCGGGGCGGTCCGACTGACCGCGTCGGGCCTCGGTTGCCCCACCTGGCCCCGGTGCACCGACGCCTCGTACGTGGCCACGTCCGAGATGGGCGCGCACGGGGTGATCGAGTTCGGCAACCGGATGCTCACCTTCGCCGTCGGCGTCATCGCGCTCGCCACCCTGCTGGCCGTGCTCGCCCACCGGCCCCGTCGCCGTGGGCTGCTGCCGCTGGCCGTCGCGGTCTTCCTCGGCATCCCCGCCCAGGCCGTGGTCGGCGGGATCACCGTGCTCACGAACCTCAACCCCTGGGTGGTCGGCCTGCACTTCCTCGCCTCGATGGCGGTGATCGCGGCCGCGTACGCCCTCTGGCGTCGCACGGTGGAGCCGGACGGGCCGACGACGCCCGTCGTGCCGGCGCCGCTGCGCACCCTCGCCCGGCTCACCACGCTGGTCGGCGTGTCGGTGCTGGTGGTCGGCACCTGGGTCACCGGCAGCGGCCCGCACGCCGGCGACCAGGGCGCCGCGCGCAACGGCCTCGACCCCGAGACCATCTCGCAGGTCCACGCCGACGGCGTCTTCCTGTTGATCGGCCTGTCGATCGCGCTGGTCCTCGCGTTCCGGGCCGTCGGGGCGACGCGGGCCGCCCGGGCGGCCGTGCTGCTCCTCGCCGTCGAGCTGAGCCAGGGCGTCGTGGGCTTCGTGCAGTACTTCACGCACCTGCCCGCCGTGCTGGTCGGCGCGCACATGCTCGGCTCCTGCCTGGTGCTGCTGGCCGCCCTGCACGTGCAGTGGGCGACCCGCGAACGCCGGCCGCTCACCCCGGCCCCGCTGCCCATCCCGACCCCCGAACCAGCCACCACCGCCGCCTGACCCCCTCCCCTCGTCCCGGTGATCAAGAGGTTCGCGTCAGGCCAAGGCCAGATTCTGACGCCAACCTCTTGATCACCGCGGTGGTCGGGCGGGTCGGCCCGCGGGTCAGGGACGGGACAGGTGGGTGCGGATCGCGGTGGCCAGGCGCTCGGGTGCGCCGGCCGCGTGCGCCAGGAAGAGCGACGGCTCGGTCAGCTCCAGCTCCACGAGGACCGGGCTCCCGTCCGGGCCGGGGATCAGGTCGACGCGGGCGTACAACAGGCGCTCCGACCCGCCCGGCACCGCGGCGAGGGTCTTCGCGGCGACCGCGAGCTGGTCCTCGGTGGCCGTACGGGCGGTGATCTCCTCGGGCCGGTAGAGCCCGTCCACGCCGTGGTCCGGGCCGGTCAGCATGGGGCCCTTGCGGATGGCGTGGCTGAACGCCAACCCGTCCGGCCCGGCCAGGAAGAGCAGCGCCGTCTCGCCGGCGGTGTCCACGGCGCTCAGGTAGGGCTGGACCATGGTGACCCGGCCCGCCTCGGACAGCCGCCGGACGTGCGCGGCCGCCAACTCCCGGTGCTCGGGATCGGCCAGGTCGTAGCGGCCGGTGTCCTGGCTGCCGGCGCTGATCGCGGGCTTGAGGACGTACTCGCCGGAGTCGGCGGGCGGCTGCCAGGGCTCGCCGGGCAGGACCCACGACGTGGGGACGGTGGGCACCCCGGCCACCGACAACTCGCTCAGGTAGCGCTTGTCGGTGTTCCAGCGCACCACGTCGGCCGGGTTGGCCAGGGCGGGCACGCTCTGCGCCCACGCGACGAACTGGTCGCGCCGGAGCATGTAGTCCCACGGCGAGCGGAGCACCGCCAGGTCGTACGCGGACCAGTCGACGGTGGAGTCGTCCCACACCACCGGTTCGGCGGCAACACCGTGGGCGGCCAGAGGGCCGACCACGAGCCGGTCGTCCGGGTCGAGGTCGGCGAGTTCGGTGCAGGTGACGAGAGCGACCCGGGGTTTCCCCCGGGCCGGCTGGTGGTGGTTGGTCAATTTATCTCAACGGGCCATCGTGCGTCGGGCCATCGACCGCCAGAGGTCGTTGCTCGGCCGCATCTGGTCCATCAGTTCCCGCTCCCAGGCGTTCTCGACGGAGACCCCCGCCTCGGCGCAGGCCTCCCGCGCGACGACGGTGTCGTCCGCGAACTGGTCACCCCACGTCCCGTCGGAACCCACGAGGACGATGCGAGCGCCGCGCTTGCCGACGTACTCGATGACCGCCTTGGCGCCGCCGTGTCCGGCGGCGAACGACCGGATGCCCGCGACCAGGCCGTTGGGGGCCTGCTCGGTGGTGGGCTCGGCCGTCAGCGTCGTATCGGAACCATCTGCCATGACGCGAAGCCTAAGCAGACTTCCACCCGTGTGGGCGAGAACCGTGAACCTTTTGTGATGCCTATTACCTGCGGGTTTAAGGAAGAGCACAGGTGAAGTGCCCGGTTTTATCCGGACTTAGGGCGGCAAAGCTTCGTCTCGGACCGCATCGATCCGCCGCACGTTGAGCCAGTCCGACTCATGCTGAAAGTCACCATGATGTGACCTGAAAGCCGGACAACTCATCCATCATCGTGATTTGTTGGGCCGAGAAAGCCCTGCCCCGGCTGCCGGCGAGGCCGCTGCCCAGCCACGGGCCGGACACCCTCCCCCGGCTGCGACCGGGCGAACCGGTCAGATCAGCGCGTCGAGCGCGACCGCGGCGAAGACGATGGTCAGGTAGGTCGTCGACCAGTGGAACAGCCGCATCGGCTTGACCGCCTCACCCCGCGAGGCACGCCCGCAGAGCCGGTGCGCCTCGACCAGGAAGATGCTGCCGACAACCAACGTCGGAACGCCGTAGAGGAAGCTCATGCCCAGCGGCCACACGGCCAGCGAGGTCAGGACGGTCAGCCAGGCGAAGATCAGGATCTCGGCGTTCACCCGACGGACGGACGCCACCACGGGCAGCATCGGGATGCCCGCCCGGGCGTAGTCGTCCTTGTACTTCATCGCGAGCGGGTAGAAGTGCGGCATCTGCCAGAAGAAGACCACCGCGAAGAGGGCCCAGGCCGCCGGCGCCAGGGAGCCGGTGACCGCCGCCCAGCCGATCAGCACGGGGGCGGCCCCGCAGGCCCCGCCCCAGAACGTGTTCGTCGGCGTGGTCCGCTTGAGCCAGAGCGTGTAGACCACGTCGTAGTACACGATCGCGGCCAGGGTGAGCCCCGCGGCCAGCAGGTTGGTGAACACCGCCATCAGGGCGACCGAGACCGCCGCCAGCACCAGACCGAAGATCAGGGCGCTGCGCGGCGAGACCGTGTGCGCGGGCAGCGGCCGACGCTTCGTGCGCCGCATCAACTGGTCGATGTCCCGGTCGATGTAGCAGTTGAGGACGCTGGCCGCACCCGCGGCCAGGGAGCCGCCGATCAGGACCACGGCGACCAGCCACAGGGACGGGAGCCCGCCGGCGGCGAGCATCATCGCCGGCACGGTGGTGACGAGCAGCAGTTCGACGATGCGGGGCTTGGTGAGGGCCACGTACGCCGCCACGACCGCCCGCACGTCCCGCCGCGGAGCGACCGAGTCCTCCACCGCCGTCCGCACGGGCTGCGGCCCGGCGGAGTCGCTGACGGGGCGCTCGGTGATCATGCTCACGGATTGCCACCTTCCGGCGTCGGCAGGGGAGATCGGATCGGCGGACCCGTGACCGGGCCACACACCGCCCCACACACTACGCGCTGTCGTTTTGGCTGCCCGGCCGACCCGGCAACGGTGCCTGCCGTCACACCTGCCGCGCTTCCATGCCCGTCGTCACACGTGCGGCTCTTTCCGCCCGCTCACGACGAGAGTAGAGAGAACCATGCACTGATCCCCGGGCGGACGTTTAGGAGTGGTCGATAGGGTCATCAGTGACGGTTCCGCCCATCTGTCGAGGAGCACAATCAACGTGGCTGCCAACCAATCCGAGCCCGAACTCAGCTGGTCCGACCTGGACCGCCGGGCCGTCGACACCGTTCGCGTGCTGGCCATGGACGCCGTGGAGAAGTCCGGCAACGGTCACCCCGGCACCGCCATGAGCCTCGCCCCGGCCGCGTACCTGCTGTTCAACCGGGTGATGCGCCACAACCCCGCCGACCCGAACTGGCCCGGCCGCGACCGTTTCGTCCTCTCCGCCGGGCACTCCAGCCTGACCCTCTACATCCAGCTCTTCCTCTCCGGCTACCCGCTGAGCCTGGACGACCTCAAGTCGCTGCGTCAGTGGGGCTCGCTGACCCCGGGCCACCCCGAGCACGGCCACACCCCGGGCGTGGAGACCACCACCGGCCCCCTCGGTCAGGGCCTGGGCAACGCGGTCGGCATGGCCATGGCCGCCCGGCGTGAGCGGGGCCTGTTCGACCCGGAGGCGGAGCCGGGCACCTCGGTCTTCGACCACGACATCTGGTGCATCGCCTCCGACGGCGACATCGAGGAGGGCATCAGCCACGAGGCCAGCGCCCTCGCCGGCCACCAGCAGCTGGGCAACCTCACCCTGATCTACGACGACAACGAGATCTCGATCGAGGACGACACCCGCATCGCCAAGAGCGAGGACGTGGCCGCGCGCTACGCGGCTTACGGGTGGCACGTACAGACCGTCGACTGGCGCCGCGGTGACGCCGACCAGGGCGACTACCACGAGGACGTCGAGGCGCTGTACCGGGCGTTGCTGGCCGCGAAGGCCGAGACCGGGCGCCCCTCCTTCATCGCCCTGCGCACCATCATCGGCTGGCCCGCCCCCAACAAGCAGAACACCGGCAAGATCCACGGTTCGGCGCTCGGCGCCGACGAGGTGGCCGCCACCAAGCAGATCCTCGGCTTCGACCCGGCGCAGAGCTTCCAGGTCGACGAGGACGTGCTGACGCACGCGCGCACGGTGCTCACCCGGGGCGAGCAGGCCGAGCAGGAGTGGACCACGGCGTTCGAGAGCTGGGCCGAGGCCAACCCGGAGCGCAAGGCCCTCTACGACCGGCTCGCCGGCCGGACCCTGCCGGACGGCTGGACCGACGCGCTGCCCGAGTTCCCGGCCGACGCCAAGGGCATCGCCACCCGCGCCGCCTCCGGCAAGGTGCTGGAGGCGCTCGCGCCGGTGCTCCCGGAGCTGTGGGGCGGCTCGGCCGACCTGGCCGAGAGCAACAACACCACGATGAAGGGCGAGCCGTCGTTCATCCCGGCGACGCACGCCACCAAGGACTTCCCCGGCCACGAGTACGGCCGCACGCTGCACTTCGGCATCCGCGAGCACGCCATGGGAGCGATCCTCAACGGCATCGCCCTGCACGGCGGCACGCGCCCGTACGGCGGCACGTTCCTGGTGTTCAGCGACTACATGCGCCCCTCGGTGCGGCTCGCCGCGCTGATGAAGCTGCCGGTGACCTACGTCTGGACGCACGACTCGATCGGTCTCGGCGAGGACGGCCCCACCCACCAGCCGGTGGAGCACCTGACCGCGCTGCGGGCCATTCCCGGCCTGGACGTGGTGCGTCCGGCGGACGCCAACGAGACCGCCTGGGCCTGGCGGACCGCCCTGGAGCACACCGACCGGCCGACCGCGCTGGCGCTGAGCCGTCAGGCGCTGCCGACCCTGGACCGCGGCACGCTGGGCAGCGCCGAGGGCGTGGCTCGCGGGGGGTACGTGCTGGCCGAGGCGTCCACCGGCAAGCCGCAGGTGATCCTGGTCGGCACGGGCTCCGAGGTGCAGCTCTGCCTCACCGCCCGGGAGCGGCTGGAGGCCGAGGGCACCCCGACCCGGGTCGTCTCGATGCCCTGCCAGGAGTGGTTCGCCGACCAGGACGAGGCCTACCGGGAGTCGGTCCTGCCGCGCGGGGTAAAGGCAAGGGTGAGCGTGGAGGCGGGCATCGCCATGTCCTGGCGCGCGATCGTCGGCGACTGCGGCGAGAGCGTCAGCCTGGAGCACTACGGGGCGAGCGCGCCGCACACCGTTCTGTTCGAGCAGTTCGGGTTCACCCCGGACCGGATCGTGGCCGCCGCGCACGCGGCGCTGACCCGGGTGGGCGACATCACCGGTTTCACGACCGGTAACTGAAGGGGAGCGTGGACGGAAATGACTGACAGGTTGAGCGAGCTCAGCGCCACCGGGGTGGCGATCTGGCTCGACGATCTCTCGCGGACGCGGCTGAGCACCGGCGGGCTCGACAAGCTCCGCCGGGAGAAGCACGTGGCCGGCGTGACCACCAACCCGACGATCTTCGCGAAGGCCCTGAGCGACGCCGACGAGTACAACTGGCAGCTGCGCGACCTCGCCATCCGTGGCGTGGAGGTCGAGGAGGCCGTACGCATGCTCACCACGTACGACGTGCGGTGGGCCTGCGACGTGATGCGTCCGTCGTACGACAAGAGCGCCGGCGTCGACGGCCGGGTCTCGATCGAGGTCGACCCGCGGCTCGCGCACGAGTCGGAGCGGACCGTCGCCGAGGCCAAGGCCCTGTGGTGGCTGATCGACCGGCCGAACCTCTTCATCAAGATCCCGGCGACCGAGGCCGGCATCCCGGCGATCACCGCGACCCTGGCCGAGGGCATCAGCGTCAACGTCACGCTGATCTTCGGACTGGACCGCTACTCGCAGGTCATGCAGGCCTTCCTCGCCGGCCTCGAGCAGGCCAAGGCCAACGGCCACGACCTGTCCAAGATCGGCTCGGTGGCGTCCTTCTTCGTCTCCCGGGTCGACACCGAGGTCGACAAGCGACTGGAGAAGATCGGCTCGGCCGAGGCGAAGTCGCTGCGCGGCAAGGCCGCGATCGCCAACGCCCAGCTGGCGTACGAGCGCTACAGCGAGGTCTTCTCCTCCGACCGCTGGAAGGCCCTCGCCGACGCGGGTGCCCACCCGCAGCGGCCGCTGTGGGCGTCCACCTCGACGAAGAACCCGGACTACCGGGACGTCGTGTACGTCGAGCAGCTGATCGCCCCCGGCACGGTCAACACCATGCCGGAGTCGGTCATCCACGCCTACGCCGACCACGGCGAGACCCAGGCCGACACCGTCACCGGCGCGTACGACGCCGCCCGGAAGGTCTTCGACGACCTGGCCGCCGTCGGCGTGGACATGGCCGACGTGATCGGTGTGCTGGAGCGCGAGGGCGTGGAGAAGTTCGAGGCGAGCTGGCTGGAGCTGCTCGACGGCGTCCGCAAGTCGCTGGAGTCGGCCGCGCAGGGCGCAGGTGCCCCCGGCAAGGCCGCCAAGGGCAACGCGAAGGCCGCCCAGCAGGCGGGAGGGAACGCGTGAGCGAGCGCAGCGAGCGAACCATCGAGCACAGCAGCGTGGCGCCTCGCGCCACCACGCGGCGGAGCGGAGTGGTGGCGTGAGTGACCTTCTGAGCGGCCCGGCGGAGACCGCCGCCGGGCTGTCCGTCCACGGGGCGGAGGCGGTCGACAAGGCCGCCCCCGCCTCGACCCGGGACGCGGTGGTCTCCGCCGGGGTCCCGGCGAAGCTGGCCGCGAAGGACCCGAGCCTGTGGGGCCCGGACGCCGAGGCCGAGGCGAAGATCCGCCTCGGCTGGGTGGACACCCACCAGCGCAGCCGGGAACTGCTCCCCCAGCTCGCCGAGCTGAAGGCCGAGTTGGGCGACCTCGACCACGTGGTGCTCGCCGGCATGGGCGGCTCCTCACTGGCCCCCGAGGTGATCACCCGGACCCTCGGCAAGCCGCTGACCGTGCTGGACACCACCGACCCGGGCCAGGTCCGGGCCGCGCTGGGCGACCGGCTGGAGCGCACCGTCGTGGTGGTGGCGAGCAAGTCCGGTTCGACGGTGGAGACCGACAGCCACCGCCGGGCCTACTGGCAGGCGTTCCTGGACGCGGGCATGACCGAGGCGGAGGCCGGCCGGCACTTCGTCATCGTCACCGACCCGGGTTCGCCGCTGGAGCAGACGGCCGCCGAGATGGGCGCGTTCACCGTGCTGGCCGACCCGAACGTGGGTGGGCGTTACTCGGCGCTGACCGCGTTCGGGCTGGTCCCGTCGGCGCTGGCCGGCGTCGAGGTGGCCGAGCTGCTCGACCAGGCCGACGCGCTCGCCGCGTCGCTCGGCGGCGACCGGGACAACCCGGCGCTCGCGCTGGGCGCCGCGCTCGGCGCGGCGGCGACGGTGGGCCGCGACAAGGTCGCCCTGGTCTCCGACGGCACCGGCATCGACGGGCTCGGCGACTGGGCCGAGCAGCTGATCGCCGAGTCCACCGGCAAGGCCGGGGTGGGCATCCTGCCGGTGGTGGTGGAGTCGCCGCAGAGCCCCGGCGCCAAGGGCGCCGACGTGCTGACGGTGAGCTACGGCGGCGCGCTCAACGCCGGTGACGTGCCCGGCGGCGGCACCGACCCGGACGTGGCGGTCAACGGCCCGTTGGGCGCGCAGTTCCTGGCCTGGGAGTACGCCACCGCGGTGGCCGGTGTGGTGCTCGGCATCGACCCGTTCAACCAGCCGAACGTCACCGAGTCCAAGGAGAACACCAACAAGATCCTCTCCTCGGGGCTGCCGGCGGAGTCGCCGTCGTTCACCGAGGGCGCGATCGAGGTGTACGCCCCCGCGGGCGCCCCGGGTGACCTGGCGGGCGTGCTGCGCTGGCTGCTCGACGGGCTCGGCGACGAGGGCTACCTCGCGGTGATGGCGTACCTCGACCGGTTCGCCGACGCCGACGCCGCCCGCCTGCGGCCGCTGCTGGCGGAGGCGGGCGGCCGGCCGGTCACGTTCGGCTGGGGGCCCCGCTTCCTGCACTCGACCGGTCAGTACCACAAGGGCGGCCCGCAGGTCGGCAGCTACCTTCAACTGACCGGTGCGGTCTCCGATGATCTGCCGGTGCCCGGTAAGCCGTACTCGTTCGGGGAGCTTCAGGCGGCGCAGGCCGCCGGCGACCGGCAGGCGCTGGCCGGGCGGGACCGCCCGGTGCTGCGGCTGCACCTGACCGACCGGTCCGCGGGCGTGGCCCAGCTGCTCGATGCGGCCGGTGAGCTGCGGGCGTGAGGATGGACGACGTGGAACAAGCGGAGCGACCGCGCGGCGCGAACCCGCTGCGCGACCCGCAGGACCGCCGGCTGCCCCGGATTCCCGAGCCGTGCGCGCTGGTGATCTTCGGGGTCACCGGCGACCTGGCCCGGAAGAAGCTGCTGCCGGCGGTCTACGACCTGGCGAACCGGGGGCTGCTGCCCCCGGGCTTCGTCGTGCTCGGGTTCGCCCGGCGCGACTGGGGTGACGGTGACTTCGAGACCCTCGCCTGCGAGGCGGCGCGCAAGCACGCCCGCACCCCCTGGCGGGACGAGGTGTGGGCGCGCCTGGCGGGCAACATCAAGTTCGTCGGCGGGTCGTTCGACGACGACGCCGCGTTCGACCACCTCGCCGCGACGTTGGACGAGCTGCGGGACACCCACGGGATCCCCGGCAACGCGGCCTTCTACTTCTCGATCCCCCCGGCGGCCTTCCCGGTCGTGCTCAAGCAGCTCGCCCGCACGGGCATGGCCGACAACGCGAAGTCCGGCGGCTGGCGTCGGGTCGTCGTGGAGAAGCCGTTCGGGCACGACCTGCCGTCGGCGAAGGCGTTGAACGACCTCGTCGACGACGTCTTCACCCGGCAGGACGTGTTCCGGATCGACCACTACCTGGGCAAGGAGACGGTCCAGAACATCCTCGCCCTGCGGTTCGCCAACAACCTGTTCGAGCCGCTGTGGAACTCCAAGTACGTCGACTCGGTGCAGATCACCATGGCCGAGGACGTCGGCATCGGCACCCGCGCCGGCTTCTACGACTCCGCAGGCGCCGCGCGCGACGTGCTCCAGAACCACCTCCTCCAGTTGCTCGCGCTGGTGGCGATGGAGGAGCCGACCAGCTTCGACCCGGACGAGATCCGCACCGAGAAGCTGAAGGTGCTCAAGGCGATCACCCTGCCCAAGGACGTCTCCGAGGGCACCGTGCGGGGCCAGTACCTGCCCGGCTGGGTAGGCGGCGAGCGCGCCGTCGGCTACCTCGACGAGGAGGGTGTGCCGCAGGACTCCACGACCGAGACATACGTCGCGGTCCGGCTGGGCATCCAGAACCGGCGCTGGGCCGAGGTGCCGTTCTACATCCGGGCCGGCAAGCGGCTGCCCCGGCGGGTCACCGAGGTCGCCATCATGTTCAAGAAGGCGCCGCACCTGCCGTTCGACGACGCCGACGTGGAGGCGTTGGGCAACAACCAACTGGTCATCCGGGTACAGCCGGACGAGGGTGTGGTGCTCAAGTTCGGCTCCAAGGTGCCCGGCACCGCCATGGAGGTCCGCGACATCGCGATGGACTTCCAGTACGGCGAGGCGTTCACCGAGTCCAGCCCGGAGGCGTACGAGCGGCTGGTCCTGGACGTCCTGATCGGTGACCGCACCCTCTTCCCGGACGCCGCCGAGGTCGAGCAGAGCTGGCAGGTGGTGGACCCGCTGGAGCAGGCCTGGGCCGGCCAGAAGCCGGAACCCTACCGGGCCGGCGAGTGGGGCCCCCGGGCCGCCGACGAGATGCTGGCCCGCGAGGGCCGGGCTTGGAGACGCGCATGATCGGCCTGTGGGACACCACCGGTAACGAGGTGGTCAAGGCGCTCGCCGCCGAGCGGCGCAGCGCGGGCGGGGTGGCCAGCGGCATGGCCCTCACGCTGATCGTCGTGGTGGACGAGAAGCGGGTACGCGAGGCGGAGGCGGCGGCGACCATCGCCTCCGCCGCCCACCCCTGCCGGCTGGTGGTGGTGGTCCGCTCCGACATCGAGCGGGACCGCAACCGCCTGGACGCCGAGATCGTCGTCGGTGGCCGCCTCGGGCCGGGCGAGGCGGTCGTCACCCGCATGTACGGCCGGCTGGCGCTGCACGCCGAGTCGGTCGTGATGCCGCTGCTGGTGCCGGACGTGCCCGTCGTCACCTGGTGGCACGGCGAGCCGCCCGCGGAGATCTCCACCGACTTCCTCGGGGTGGTCGCCGACCGCCGGATCACCGACGCGGCGCAGGCCGCCGACCCGATCGAGGCGCTGCGGCAGCGGGCCCGGGACTACGCGCCGGGCGACACCGACCTGGCGTGGACCCGCATCACCCCGTGGCGCACGCTGGTCGCCGGGGCGTTCGACACCACCGCCGCCAAGGTCACCGAGGCCACGGTGGTGGCGCCACGCACCGACCCGACCGCGGCGCTCATGCGCGGCTGGCTGAAGGCCCGCCTCGGCATCGACCCACGGTGGGAACACACCGACGAGTTCCCCCGGATGCGGGAGGTGCAGCTGCGCTGCGCCAACGGCGACGCGCTGACCCTGACCCGCGACGACAGCCTGGCCACGTTCAAGCGGAGCGGGCAGGAGGACCGCACCCTGCCGCTGGTACGCCGCCCGCTCGGCGACGAACTGGCCGAGGAGCTGCGCCGGCTCGACGCCGACCAGGTTTACGCGGAGGCGTTGGGCGCCGCGGCGGACCTGTCCGGCCTGGAGCAGCGCCCGGCGACGCGGGTGCACGTCTGGAAGGACCCGGCCACCGCCCAGCGTGCCGAGGCGGGCGTCTCCGCCCACGCCGGCACCAGCGGCGAAGGGTGAGCGTGGCCACACGCGCCCGCGCCTGCCCGGAACAACAGTCACCGGCCCGCCCGAGCGGGCCGCGAGGAACGAAAAAGGCACGACATGAGTGAGGCGAGTGTCGCCGTCCACGCCGACCCCGACCTGCTGGCGCAGGCGGTGGCGGCCCGGTTGGTGGTGAAGCTGCTGGACGCCCAGGCCGACCGCGGCCAGGCGTCGGTGGTGTTGACCGGTGGGCGGATCGCGGCGGCCGTGTACCGGGCGGTGGCGCAGCTGCCGGCCCGGGACGCGGTCGACTGGTCCCGGGTCGACTTCTGGTGGGGTGACGAGCGGTTCCTGCCCTCCGGTGACCCGGACCGCAACGAGACGCAGGCCCGTGCGGCGCTGCTGGACTCGCTGCCGCTCGACCCGGCCCGCATACACGCGATGCCGGCCTCCGACGGGCCGGACGGGGACGACCCGGAGGAGGCGGCCGCCCGCTACGCGGCCGAACTGGCCGCCGCCGCCCGACCGGGCACCGCGGAGCTGCCGCACTTCGACGTGCTCATGCTCGGCGTCGGGGAGGACGGGCACATCGCCTCGGTCTTCCCCGAGGACCCGGTGCACTACGAGAGCCGGCCGGTCAGCGCGGTGCGGGGCAGCCCCAAGCCGCCGCCGGTGCGCGTCACGCTGACCCTCCCGACGATCAACACCGCCGAGGAGGTGTGGCTGGTCGCCGCCGGCGCCGACAAGGCGCGCGCGGTGAGCATGGCCCTGGCCGGCGCCGGGCCGGTGCAGCTGCCCGCCGCCGGGGCACGGGGCGTCAGCCGTACGCTCTGGCTGCTGGACCGGGCCGCGGCGGCCGACGTGCCCGTCCGGCTGCGCAGCCTGCGCTGAGCCCGCCGGCGGGCACCCCGCACGCGGAAAGAGTGGTCGTTCCTCCCGGGGGGGGCGGCCACTCTTTCCGCGCGAGCGGGTGACCGATCAGCGCCCGCGGCGACGACGCAGGTCGGCGAGGGCCTCCGCGAGGATCGCGGCGCCCTCCTCGTCGGTGCGCCGCTCCTTCACGTACGCCAGGTGGCTCTTGTAGGGCTCGCTACGCGCCCGCCCGGGCGGGTTCTGCGCGTCCTGCCCGGCGGGGAAGCCGCAGCGCGGGCAGTCCCACAGCGGAGGTGGGGTGGCCTCCGCGGCGATGAGGATCTCGACCCGGTGGTCGTTGCGGCACCAGTAGACGACCGCCTGACGGGGGGCCGGCTCGTAACGCTCGGGAGGACGTTCGGGGCCTGATCCGACCCGGGCGCCCCGGATCACGTTGCCGTTGGGCACGGCTGTTCGCTCCTGTCGTCGGAGGGGACCGCCGTAGGGGTGGACGGCGGGCGACGCGGTGCGGTGCGGTGCGGTGAAAAGACCTGCGCGCGGCCCGTCAGTTGACGGACCGCGCGCAGATTGTACGACTCGGAAGGGTCGCTCAGGCGGTCATCTGGAGTCGGAGCCACAGCCCGAGACCGACGATGCAGGCGAACCAGACGACGCCCACCAGAACGGTGTAGCGGTCCAGGTTCTTCTCCGCCACCGACGAACCGGCGAGGCTGGAGCTGACTCCGCCGCCGAACATGCTCGACAGGCCGCCGCCCTTACCTCGGTGCAGCAGGATGAGCATGGTGAGCAGGATGCTCGTGATGATCAGCAACACGATCAGCGTGTATGCGAACCAGATCGGCAGCATGGCTGGGGTCAGTCCTCTCGTAGCGATCCTCGCCCGGACAGGTCGGGCACGGCGGCACCGACCGGCGGACGGGCGGAGTCAAGGATAGCGAGCGATCAGCGGGCGATGTGCTCCGGGAACCGGCAGATCTGCGCGAACTCCTCGGCGTCCAGGCTCGCCCCACCGACCAACGCGCCGTCCACGTCCGGCTGGGCCATGATCGAGGCGACGTTCGACGCCTTGACCGAGCCGCCGTAGAGGATCCGGACCTGGTCAGCCGTGCCCTGGTCGTAGGTCTCGGCCAGGCGCTGACGGACCGCGCCGCAGACCTCCTGCGCGTCCTCCGGGGTCGCCGTCTTGCCGGTGCCGATCGCCCAGACCGGCTCGTACGCGACCACGACCTTGGTGACCTGTTCCGCGGACACCCCCTTCAGGGCGCCGACGAGCTGGTCCGCGCAGTGCGCCACGTGGGTGCCCTGCTCCCGGACGTCCAGGCCCTCGCCCACGCAGAGGATCGGCGTCAGCCCGTGCGTCAACGCCGCCTGCACCTTGGCGTTGACCACCGCGTCGTCCTCGTGGTGGTAGGCCCGCCGCTCGGAGTGCCCGACCACCACGTACGTGCAGCCGAGCTTGGTGAGCATCGGGCCCGCGATGTCACCGGTGTACGCGCCGGAGGCGTGCGGCGAGAGGTCCTGGGCGCCGTAGCCGATCAGCAGCTTGTCGCCGTCCACCGCGGTCTGCACGGTCCGCAGGTCGGTGAAGGGCGGCAGCACCACCGTCTCGACGTCGGTGAGCTGCTTCTCGGTGAGGCTGGCCGCCAGCTTCTGCACCAGCAGGTTCGCCTCGAGGTGGTTGAGGTTCATCTTCCAGTTGCCGGCCATCAGCGGCCGGCGGGTGGCGCTTCCCATCACTTCTCCAGGGCTGCGATGCCGGGGAGGGTCTTGCCCTCCAGGTATTCCAGCGATGCGCCGCCACCGGTCGAGATGTGGCTGAACGAGGACTCGTCCAGGCCCAGCGCCCGCACCGCGGCGGCCGAGTCGCCACCGCCGACGACGGTGAACGCGCCGGAGCCGGCGATGGCCTCGGCCACACCCCGGGTGCCGTTGGCGAACGCCGGCATCTCGAACACGCCCATCGGGCCGTTCCAGAAGATCGTCCGCGCGCCGCCCGGCGCGCCGGCCCCCTCCGGGGCGGACGTCAGCGCGGCGGCGAACCCGGCGACCGTCTCCGGCCCGATGTCGAGCCCGACCCGCTTGCTCGGCATGCCGTCGGCACGGACCACGTCGTGCGGGGAGTCGGGCGCGAAGGCGTCCGCCACCACCACGTCGACCGGGAGCATGATCTTGCCCTCGGACCGCTCCAGGAGGTTGCGGCAGGTCTCCACCATCTCCTCCTCCAGCAGCGAGCTGCCCACCTCGTGGCCCTGGGCCTTGAGGAAGGTGAAGCACATGCCGCCGCCGATGAGCAGCCGGTCGACCTTCGGCAGCAGGGCCTCGATCACCGCCAGCTTGTCGGAGACCTTCGAGCCGCCGAGCACCACCACGTACGGCCGCTCCGGCTCACCGGCGAGCGTGGAGAGCACCTCCACCTCGCGCAGCACCAGCCGGCCCGCGAAGCGCGGCAGCCGGGCCGCGACGTCGTAGACGCTGGCGTGCTTGCGGTGCACCGCGCCGAACGCGTCGTCCACGTACGCCGCACCGAACGCGGCGAGCTGGTCGGCGAACGCGCCCCGCTCGGCCTCGTCCTTGCTGGTCTCCCCCGCGTTGAAGCGCAGGTTCTCCAGCAGCGCGACCTCGCCGTCGGCGAGCGCGTCCACGGTGGAACGCGCCGACTCGCCGACGGTGTCGGTCGCGAAGCGCACGGTGACGCCGAGCAACTCGCCCAGCCGGTCGGCGACCGGCCGCAGGCTGAACTGCGGGTCCGGCGCCCCCTTCGGGCGGCCCAGGTGCGAGCAGACCACCACCTGGGCGCCGGCGCCGGTGAGGGCGCTCAGCGTGGGCAGGACCGCGCGGATCCGGCCGTCGTCAGTGATCGCGCCGGACTGCTTGTCGAGAGGGACGTTCAGGTCGGCGCGCACCAGCACGCGCCGACCCGACACCCCCTCGGCGAGCAGGTCGTCGAGGGTACGGATGCTCACCGAGCAGCCCCTTCGTTCGAGACAGCGGACCTCACGGTCACAGCGAGGAACCCACCAGCTTGACCAGGTCGACCAGGCGGTTCGAGTAGCCCCACTCGTTGTCGTACCAGCCGACGACCTTGACCTGGTTGCCGATCACCTTGGTCAGCGGCGCGTCGAAGATGCAGGACGCCGGGTCGGTGACGATGTCGGCGGAGACGATCGGGTCCTCGTTGTAGACCAGGATGCCCTTGAGCGGGCCCTCCGCGGCGGCCTTCAGCGCGGCGTTGACCTCGTCCACGGTGGTCTCCCGGCCGACCTCGACGGTCAGGTCGGTGGCCGAGCCGGTCGGGATCGGCACCCGCAGCGCGTAGCCGTCGAGCTTGCCCTTCAGGTCCGGCAGCACCAGGCCGATGGCCTTCGCGGCACCCGTCGAGGTCGGCACGATGTTCAGCGCGGCGGCGCGGGCCCGGCGCAGGTCCTTGTGCGGCGCGTCCTGCAGGTTCTGGTCCTGCGTGTACGCGTGGATGGTGGTCATCAGACCCTTGGTGATGCCGAACGTGTCGTGCAGCACCTTCGCCATCGGCGCGAGGCAGTTGGTGGTGCAGGAGGCGTTCGAGATGATGTTGTGCTTCGCCGGGTCGTACTGGTCCTGGTTGACGCCCATGACGACCGTGACGTCCTCGTTCTTCGCCGGAGCGGAGATGATGACCTTCTTGGCGCCACCGTCGATGTGGGCCTTGGCCTTGGTGGCGTCGGTGAAGAAGCCGGTCGACTCGATGACGACGTCCGCGCCGACCTCGCCCCACGGCAGCGCCGCCGGGTCCTTCTCCGCGTACGCCTTGATGGTCTTGCCGCCCACGGTGATCTCGTCGGCGGTGGCCTTGACCTCGTGCGGGAGGCGACCCAGGATGCTGTCGTACTTGACAAGGTGGGCAAGCGTCCCGTTGTCGGTCAGGTCGTTGACCGCCACAACCTCGATGTCAGCACCGGACGCCAGGACTGCCCGGAAGAAGTTACGGCCGATCCGGCCGAAGCCGTTGATGCCAACCCGGATGGTCACAGGTCCCATCTCCTCGCGTTCTGGTCCGCCGGCCGCAGAACGTGACGCCGGCGGAGTGATGTGCGCCGACCGTTGGAGCCGGCCGTTGACGTTTCATCTCGGCCACCCCGCCGCGGTCTGAAAGGACCGGACCGCCCGAGGCGGTGAGCACGGCGAGGCGTGCCTGTGCCGGCCCCCTTGCCGTACGCAGCGACCTTATCCGAGCGTGGGGCAGCGCGCTGCGCCGGGTGGCGCTGCGCCCGCACGGCCGGGACGCGGTGCTCCCCGGGCGCACGCGGCGCAACGGCGTCGCGCCTGTCGGCTCGCCCGCCCCCGCTGCCCCCCACCGTCCTATCAGACCACGAGCATGTCGGGCGTGACGGCCGCTTCCGTATCCGGGATGCCCAGGTCACGAGCCCGCTTGTCGGCCAGTGCCAGCAGCCGGCGGATCCGCCCGGCGATGGCGTCCTTGGTCAGCGGGGGGTCGGCGAGCGCGCCCAGCTCCTCCAGCGAGGCCTGGCGGTGCTCCAGCCGCAGCTGGCCGGCCGAGGTGAGGTGGTTGGGGGCGTCCTCGGCGAGGATCTCCAGCGCCCGGGTCACCCGCGCGGCGGCGGCCACCGCGGCGCGCGCCGAGCGGCGCAGGTTGGCGTCGTCGAAGTTGGCCAGCCGGTTCGCGGTCGCCCGGACCTCCCGCCGGACCCGGCGCTCCTCCCAGGCCAGCACGCTGGAGTGCGCACCGATGCGGGTCAGCAGCGCGGCGATCGCGTCGCCGTCCTTCACCACCACCCGGTCCACGCCGCGGACCTCACGGTTCTTGGCGGTGATGCCGATCCGTCGGGCGGCACCCACCAGGGCCAGCGCCGACTCCGGGCCGGGGCAGGTGATCTCCAGCGCGCTGGAGCGGCCGGGCTCGGTCAGCGAGCCGTGAGCCATGAAGGCACCCCGCCACGCCGACACCGCGCAGCAGACGTTCGCGGCCACCACGTGCGGCGGCAGGCCGCGCACCGGCCGACCCCGGACGTCGAGCAGCCCGGTCTGCCGGGCCAGCGCCTCCCCGTCCTTCACCACCCGGACGATGAAGTGGCTGCCCTTGCGCAGCCCGCCCGACGCGAGCACGTGGATCTCGCTGGGGTAGCCGTAGACCTCGGCGATCTCCCGCCGAAGTCGCCGGGCCACCGCCCCGGTGTCCAGCTCCGCCTCCACGACCACCCGGCCGGAGACGATGTGCAGCCCGCCGGCGAAGCGCAGCAGCGCCGCCATCTCCGCCCGCCGGCAGCAGGGCTTGGGCACGTCGACCCGACTCAGCTCGTCCTTGACCGCAGCCGTCATCGCCATTGTGCGTCCCCTCACGGACCGGTTCCGGCGTGTCGCCGGAGATTACGTACGTGTCTAACGATCGGCGCCCAGGACAGGCACCAGTGCGGCGCCCAGGGCGGCCGGATCGTGGCGAGGAGTGCCGTCGGAGACGGCGACGGGGGCGAGGACCAGCCGGGCACCCAGCGATTCTGCCGCACGTCCGACCGGTTCGGGGTCACCCACCGCCTTGGCGTCCGCCAGGACGTGATCCACCTTCAGCTCCGGCAGGTACCAACGCAGGGCGTCCAGGTGGTCGGACACGGAGAGGCCGAGGGTCTCCTTCTCCGCGGCGAGGTTCAGGGTCACCAGCCGGCGGGCCGGGCTCGACACGATCGCGTCGGCCAGCTGGGGCACCAGCAGGTGCGGCAGCACACTCGTGTACCAGCTGCCCGGACCGAAGATCAGCCAGTCGGCGGCGCCGATCGCCGCCACCGCCTCCGGGCAGGCCTCCGGGGCGTCCGGGGTCAACCGCAACGACTCCACCCGACCGGTGGTCACCGCGACCTGGTGCTGGCCGGAGACCGTACGCACCTCGTCCGGGCGGTCCGGGTCGGCCCCGCGGACCCGCGCCTCGATCCCCACCGGCTGGCAGGACATCGGCAGCACCCGGCCCACCGCGCCGAGCATCGCCCCGGCGTGCTCCAGCGCGGCCACCGGGTCGCCGAGCAGCTCCATGAGCCCGCAGAGCACCAGGTTGCCCACGGCATGCCCGGCCAGCCCGTCGCCGCGAGCGTCCGGGCGGTCCACGTCGGGGCCGGGACCGGCGGTGGTGTCCCGGGCGCCGCCCGGGCCGGCGGTGTCCCGGTCCGCCGCGTCCCGTCGGGCCGGGCCCCGGTGGGGCGGGGACTCGGCGAAGCGGTGCTGGAACAGCCCGGCGCTGCGCCGGGTCGCCGGGTGGTCGCCGGCCAGCGCGACCAGCGCCTGCCGCAGGTCACCCGGGGGCAGGCCGCCCCGCTCGGCGCGCAGCCGGCCGCTGGAGCCACCGTCGTCGCCGACGGTGACCACGGCGGTGATGTCCAGGTCCAGCTCCGGGGCGCAGCGGCGCAGCGCCCGCAACGAGGCGGACAGGCCGTGGCCGCCGCCGAACGCCACCACCCTCGTCGTCGTCATTCCCGCCCCAGGTCGCGGTGCTGGGCGTTCGCAGCCAGCCCCGACTGCCGCAGCCGGCCGGCGAGCTCCTCGGCGATGGCCACGCTCCGGTGCTTGCCGCCGGTGCAGCCGACCGCCACCGTCAGGTAGCGCTTGCCCTCCCGCTCGAAGCCGGTGGTGGTGGCGTTGACCAGATCGGCGTACGAGGCGACGAACGCGTCGGCGCCCTCCTGCCCCAGCACGTACGCGCTGACCGCCTCCTCCCGCCCGGTGTGCTCGCGCAGCTCCGGCACCCAGTACGGGTTGGGCAGGAACCGGGCGTCCAGCACGAAGTCGGCGTCCGGCGGCAGGCCGTACTTGAAGCCGAACGACAGGACGGTGACCCGCAGGCGTCGCGCGTCCTCACCTCCGAACAGCTCCTCGATCCGCCGGCGAAGCTGGTTGACGTTGAGGTGGCTCGTGTCGATGATCACGTCGGCCTGGTCGCGGGCCTCCTCCAGGAGGCCGCGCTCGACCGCGATGCCGTCGGCGAGCCGCCCCTCACCCTGCAACGGGTGGGAGCGCCGGACGCTCTCGAACCGGCGGATCAGCACCTCGTCGTCGGCGTCGACGAAGACCACCCGCGGCGAGAAGCCGCGCTCCTTCAGCTCCCGGATCGCACCCGCCAGGTCCGTGGAGAACGCCCGCGAGCGGACGTCGAGCACCATCGCCGTACGCCGGGCCGCGCCACCGGCCTTGACCGCCAGCTCGGCCATGTCGAGCATCAGCGCCTGCGGAAGGTTGTCGACCACGTAGTAGCCGACGTTCTCCAGGGCCCGGGCGACCGTGCTGCGGCCACCGCCGGACAGGCCGGTGACCACCACGAGTGTGGTGTCCGACTCCGCCGACGCCGGCTGCCCCGAGCCGGGCTCCGCCGAGGTGTCGAACCGCCCCTCGGCTGTGCGCGCCTCGCTCACCGAACAACACCCCCAAGCCACGACGCCGCGGCCACCGCCGGCCGCAAACGGTCAAACAGCGACTCTATCCCGCCGATTCCGCACCACCCCCGCACCGCCCCGGACCCCGCCCCCACCCCCCGCGCCCCCTCCCCCGGGCCCCCTCCCCGGGCCCCCCTCTCCCCGGTGATCAAGAGGTTTGCGTCATTCCGGGGCCGGATCCTGACGCGAACCTCTTGATCACCGAGGACAGGGGCGGCGCGGGGCGAGGACAGGGGCGGCCGGGGACGAGGGTGGGGGCGCGGCGGAGGGGTGGCGTCGGGGTGGGCTCGTACACTTCGCGGATGGCCTCCCCCACCGACCTGCGCACCTCCGAGGCGCTCCAGGTGCTGCGCCGGGTGTTCGGCTACGACGCGTTCCGGGGCTTCCAGCAGGAGGTCATCGACCACGTCGTGGGCGGCGGCGACGCGCTGGTGCTGATGCCCACCGGGGGCGGCAAGTCGCTCTGCTACCAGATCCCGGCGCTGGTCCGGCCCGGCGTCGCGGTCGTCGTCTCGCCGCTGATCGCCCTCATGCAGGACCAGGTCGACGCGTTGACCGCGGTCGGCGTACGGGCGGGTTTCCTCAACTCGACCCTGGACCTCGACGCCCGGCGCCGGGTCGAGGCGGCCTTCCTCGCCGGCGAGCTGGACCTGCTCTACCTGGCACCGGAGGCGCTCGGCACCCGGTCCACCGTCCAGCTGCTCGACCGGGGCAAGATCGGTCTGTTCGCGATCGACGAGGCGCACTGCGTCTCCCAGTGGGGCCACGACTTCCGCCCCGACTACCTGGCGCTCAACATGCTGCACGAGCGCTGGCCCGACGTTCCCCGGATCGCGTTGACCGCCACCGCGACCAGCGCCACCCGCGCCGAGATCGCCACCCGGCTCGACCTGACCGACGCCCGGCACTTCGTGGCCAGCTTCGACCGGCCCAACATCCAGTACCGGATCGTCGCCAAGCGGGAGCCGCGCAAGCAGCTGCTGAGCCTGCTGCGCGACGAGCACCCCGGCGACGCGGGCATCGTCTACTGCCTCTCCCGCGCCTCGGTGGAGAAGACCGCCGAGTTCCTGACCGCGAACGGCATTCCCGCGCTGCCCTACCACGCCGGTCTCGACGCGGGCACCCGCGCCGCCCACCAGCAGCGGTTCCTGCGCGAGGACGGCCTCGTCATGGTGGCCACGATCGCGTTCGGCATGGGCATCGACAAACCCGACGTGCGCTTCGTCGCCCACCTCGACCTGCCCAAGTCGGTCGAGGGCTACTACCAGGAGACCGGCCGCGCCGGCCGGGACGGCCTGCCGTCCACCGCCTGGCTGGCGTACGGCCTCCAGGACGTCGTCCAGCAGCGGAAGATGATCGAGACCTCCGACGGCGACCCGGCCCACCGGCGTGGGCTGGCCCGGCACCTGGACGCGATGCTCGCGCTCTGCGAGACGGTCCGCTGCCGCCGGGCGCAGCTGCTCGAATACTTCGGCGACTCGCCCGCCGGCGACTGCGGCAACTGCGACACCTGCCTCAACCCGCCGGAGACGTGGGACGGCACTATCGCCGCGCAGAAGCTGCTCTCCGCCGTCTACCGCCTGGACCGGGAACGCAACCAGCGTTTCGGGGCCGGGCACAGCATCGACATCCTGCTCGGGCGGACGACCGAGAAGGTGACCCAGTTCGGTCACGACTCGCTCAGCGTCTTCGGCATCGGCGGCGAGCTCAGCGAGGCCGAGTGGCGGGCGGTGGTCCGGCAACTGCTCGCCGAGGGCCTGCTCGCGGTCGAGGGCGACTACGGCACGCTGGCGCTCACCGACGCGAGCGCGGACGTGCTGGGCCGGCGGCGGACGGTGATGATGCGCCGCGAACCGGAGCGGCCCGCGTCGACCCGTGGCGGCCGTGCGAAGGCGGCAGCCGCGGCCGCCGAGCTGCCCGCCGCCGCGGCCCCCGTCTTCGAGCGGCTCCGCGCCTGGCGCGCGGCCACCGCCAAGGAGCAGGGCGTCCCCGCCTACGTGATCTTCCACGACGCCACGCTGCGGCAGATCGCGACCGACGCGCCCACCTCGCTGGCCGAGCTGTCCCGGGTCGGCGGCGTCGGGGAGAACAAGCTCGCCAAGTACGGCGAGCAGATCCTCGGCGTCCTCGCCGACGCCGACTAGTCGGTCGGGACGGCGCTCGCGTCCTCGGTCGGCGGGGCCTTGCCCTCGCCGGCCCGGTCGCCCCCGCCCAGCGCCGCCAGCACCGCCTCGGCCGTCCGCCGGCCCACTCCCGGCACCTCGGTGATCTCCTCGACGGTGGCCGCGGAGAGGCGTTTGAGCGAGCCGAAGTGCCGCAGCAGCGCCTTGCGCCGCACCTCGCCCAGCCCGGGCACCGTGTCGAGCGCCGAGGTCGTCATCCGCTTCGAGCGCCGCTGCCGGTGGAAGGTGATGGCGAACCGGTGCGCCTCGTCGCGCACCCGTTGGAGCAGGTAGAGCCCCTCGGAGGCGCGGGGCAGGATGACCGGGAACTCGTCGTCGGGCAGCCACACCTCCTCCAGGCGTTTGGCCAGTCCGCAGAGCGCCACGTCGTCGATGCCCAGCTCCGCGAGGGTCTGTGCCGCCGCCGCGACCTGCGGCGCGCCGCCGTCGACCACCACCAGCTGCGGCGGGTACGCGAACCGGCGCGGGCGTCCCGTCGTCGGGTCGACCAGGGCGCCGACCCGCGGCTCGTCGGCGTCGACCTGGCCGGCCGGAGCCTCGGGGTCGTCGGCCGACTCCACGCCCGCCTCACCGGTCTCGGACCGGGAGTCGAGGTAGCGGGCGAAACGGCGGCGCAGCACCTCGGACATCGCCGAGAGGTCGTCGGTGGCGCCCCGGATGATGAACCGGCGGTATTCGCTCTTGCGCGGCAGCCCGTCCTCGAAGACGACCATGCTCGCCACCACGTCGGTGCCCTGGATCTGGGAGATGTCGAAGCACTCGATGCGCAGCGGCGAGGTGCGCATGCCCAGCGCATCGCTGATCTCGTCGAGCGCCTTGCCGCGGGTGGTCAGGTCGCCGGCGCGCTTGAGCTTGTGTCGGGCGAGCGCGTCCTTGGCGTTGCGCTCCACCGTCTCCATCAGGGCCCGCTTGTCGCCCCGCTGCGGCACCCGCAACGTCACCCGGCTGCCCCGGTGGGAGGAGAGCCAGTCGGCCAACGCCTCGGCATCGCCCGGCAGCGCGGGAACGAGCAGCTCGCGGGGGACGTCGGTCTCGCCCTGCTCGCCGCCGTAGACCTGGGTGCAGAAGTGGTGCACGAGGTCGCCGGTGGTCAGGTCCTCGGTCTTCTCCACGACCCAGCCGCGCTGGCCGCGGACCCGTCCGTCGCGGACGTGGAACACCTGCACGGCCGCTTCGAGGGGGTCGTCGGCGAACGCGACCACGTCGGCGTCGGTGCCGTCGCCCAGCACCACGCTCTGCTTCTCCAGCGCCCGACGCAGGGCCGCCACGTCGTCCCGCAGCCGGGCCGCCCGCTCGAACTCCAACTGCTCGCTGGCCTCGGCCATCTCCCGTTCCAGCTTGCGCACCATGGTGTCGGTGCGGCCGGCCATGAAGTCGCAGAACCCGTCGACGATCTGCCGGTGCTCCTCGGCGGAGACGCTGCCCACGCAGGGCGCCGAGCACTTGCCGATGTAGCCGAGCAGACAGGGACGGCCGACCTGGCCGGCGCGCTTGAACACCCCGGCGGAGCAGGTGCGGGCCGGGAAGACCCGCAGCAGCAGGTCGAGCGTCTCGCGGATCGCCCAGGCGTGCGAGTAGGGCCCGAAGTAGCGCACGCCCTTGCGCTTGGCGCCGCGCATCACCTGCAGCCGCGGGTATTCCTCGTCGAGCGTCACGGCCAGGTAGGGGTAGGACTTGTCGTCCCGGTAGCGGACGTTGAACCGCGGGTCGTACTGCTTGATCCAGAGGTATTCGAGCTGAAGCGCCTCGACCTCGGTGCCGACGGTGACCCAGTCGACGGACTCGGCGGTGGTCACCATCTGCCGGGTGCGGTCGTGCAGGTTCCACAGGTCGCCGAAGTAGGAGTTGAGCCGGCTGCGCAGGCTCCGCGCCTTGCCGACGTAGATCACCCGGCCGGTGCCGTCGCGGAAGCGGTAGACCCCGGGCGACTCCGGAATGGTGCCGGGTGCGGGACGGTAGGTCGAGGGGTCAGCCACGGCTGCAAGCCTAGTCCGCGGGACCGACAGCGCCCGGTCACGGCGTGCCCGCCCCGACGACGCCGGTAACGCGTCACCCCGGGGCGCCTGGGCGACCCCGGGGTGACGGAGGTGGTGCCGCCGGCTGCGGGAGCTTCCGAACGCTCCGCGGCCCGGGCGCGGGTCAGGCGAACGAGATCTGGTCGCCGACGACCTTGACGTTCTTGGCGGGCAGCGGTCGGGTGGCGGGGCCGGCCTTGACCGAGCCGTCCTCGATCGAGAACTTGCTGCCGTGGCAGGTGCAGTTGATCGTGCCGCCGTCGACGTTCGAGACGGGGCAGCGCTGGTGCGTGCAGATCGGGTCGAAGCCCTTGAACTGACCCGGGCTCGGCTGCGTGATCACGACGCCCTCGGCGGCGAGGACCTTGCCGCCGCCGAGCGGGATGTCGGTGGTGGTCGCGAGCGACTGGGACCCCTGCCGGTCACCCCCGCCGGCGTCTCCCGTGCTGGGCACCGTCGGGCCGGGGCTGGTGGTCGACGTGGCGCCGTCACCCGCGTCGTCCGCGCCGCAGGCGGACAGGACGACCGCCGCGCCGACCGCGCCCGCGCCCGCGAACAGGGCCCGTCGCGTCGGCGTGCCCGGACCGCTGCGCACCTGATCCTCACTCATGCTTGCCCTTTCGTCGGCTGCCGCGACCCGTCCTGACGCGGGCCACAATTGTGCACACGCCTCACTCTGCCGGACGGTTCACCCGTACCACATGGTGATGCCCGGTGGAGACGACGTGTGATCGTCTCCACCGGGCGGACGGTCAGCGCGCGCCGGCGGGAACCCTGCGCGGGGAGCGGGCCTTGGCGCCGTTGGCCTTGGCGGCCCGGGAGGTGGCCGCGGCGGCCCCCTTCGCCTCGCCGTCGAGCTTGAGCACCTGGCGGAGGAACTGGCCGGTGTGGCTCTCGGCCACCTCCGCGACCTCCTCGGGCGTGCCGGTGGCGAGCACCGTGCCGCCCCGGTGGCCACCCTCCGGGCCCATGTCGATCAGCCAGTCGGCCGTCTTGATCACATCGAGGTTGTGCTCGATGGTGATCACCGTGTTGCCCTTGTCGACCAGGCCCTCGAGCACCATCAGCAGCTTGCGGATGTCCTCGAAGTGCAGGCCGGTGGTCGGCTCGTCGAGCACGTAGACCGTGCGGCCGGTGGACCGCTTCTGCAGCTCGGACGCGAGCTTGACCCGCTGCGCCTCGCCGCCGGAGAGCGTCGGGGCCGGCTGGCCGAGCCGCACGTAGCCCAGGCCGACGTCGACCAGCGTCTTCAGGTGCCGGTGGATCGCCGGGATGGCCGAGAAGAACTCGGCGGCCTCCTCGATCGGCATCTCCAGGACGTCGGAGACGGTCTTGCCCTTGTAGTGCACCTCCAGGGTCTCCCGGTTGTAGCGGGCACCCTTGCAGACCTCGCACGGGACGTACACGTCGGGCAGGAAGTTCATCTCGATCTTGATGGTGCCGTCGCCGGAGCACGCCTCGCAGCGCCCGCCCTTGACGTTGAAGGAGAACCGGCCGGGGCCGTAGCCGCGCACCTTCGCCTCGGTGGTCTCGGCGAACAGCTTGCGGATGTGGTCCCACACCCCCGTGTAGGTGGCCGGGTTCGACCGGGGCGTACGCCCGATCGGCGACTGGTCGACACCGACCACCTTGTCGACGTGCTCCAGCCCGGTGACCCGGGTGTGCCGACCGGGCACCAGCCGGGCGCCGTTGATCTGGTTGGCGAGCACCGCGTGCAGGATGTCGTTGACCAGGGTCGACTTGCCCGAGCCGCTGACCCCGGTGACCGCGATGAGCTGGCCGAGCGGGAACGACACGGTCAGGTTGCGCAGGTTGTGCTCACGCGCCCCGTGCACCACCAGCTCCCGGCCCGGCGTCTGCGGCCGGCGCTGCCGCGGCGTCGGGATCGACTTGCGTCCGGACAGGTAGGCCCCCGTCATCGACTCCGGGTTCTCCAGCAGGGCCGGCACCGAGCCGCTGTGCACGATCTTGCCGCCGTGCTCACCGGCGCCCGGGCCGATGTCGACGATCCAGTCGGCGGTGCGGATCGTGTCCTCGTCGTGCTCCACCACGATCAGCGTGTTGCCCAGCCCGCGCAGCCGCACCAGCGTCTCGATCAGGCGGTGGTTGTCGCGCTGGTGCAGACCGATCGACGGCTCGTCGAGCACGTAGAGGACACCGACCAGGCCCGACCCGATCTGGGTGGCCAGCCGGATGCGCTGCGCCTCGCCGCCGGAGAGGGTGCCGGCCGGCCGGTCCAGGGACAGGTAGTCCAGACCGACGTCGAGCAGGAACCGCAGCCGGGCGTTGATCTCCTTGAGAACCCGCTCGGCGATCATCTTCTGCCGGTCGGTCAGCTCGATGCCGCCGAGCAGATCGGCGCACTCCCCGACCGACAGGTTGCACACCTCGGCGATGCTCTTGCCGGCGAGCGTCACCGCGAGCACCTCCGGCTTGAGCCGGGCGCCGCCGCAGGCCGCGCAGGGCACGTCGCGCATGTAGCCCTCGTACTTCTCGCGCGACCACTCCGACTCGGTGTCGGTGTGCCGGCGCTCGATCCACTGCACCACGCCCTCGAAGCCGGTGTAGTAGGAGCGCTCGCGGCCGTACTTGTTGCGGTAGCGGACGTGCACCTGGTCGTCGGAGCCGTGCAGGATCGTCTTCTGCGCCCGGGACGGCAGCGCCCGCCACGGGGTGTCCAGGTCGAAGTGCTCGGCCTCGCCGAGCGCCTCCAGCAGTCGCAGGAAGTATTCGAGGTTGTGCCCCGTCGACCAGGGCTGGAGGGCGCCCTCGCGCAGGCTGCGCTCCGGGTCGGGGACCACCAGCTCCGGGTCGACCTCCTTCTTCGTGCCCAGGCCGGTGCACTCCGGGCAGGCGCCGTAGGGCGCGTTGAAGGAGAAGACCCGGGGCTCCAGGTCCTCGATGGCGAGCGGGTGGTCGTTGGGGCAGGCCAGGTGCTCGGAGTAGCGCCGCTCCCGGTCGGGGTCGTCCTCGGCCAGGTCGACGAAGTCGAGCAGGACCAGGCCACCGGAGAGGCCGAGCGCGGCTTCGACCGAGTCGGTCAGCCGCTGCTTGGCGGTGGGCTTGACGGTGAGGCGGTCGATCACCACCTCGATGGTGTGCTTCTCCTGCTTCTTGAGCTTCGGCGGCTCGGTGAGCGGGTGCACCACGCCGTCGACCCGCGCCCGCGCGTAGCCCTTGGCCTGCAGCTCGGCGAAGAGGTCGACGTATTCGCCCTTGCGGCCGCGCACCACCGGGGCGAGCACCATGAAGCGGGTGCCCTCGGCCATGGCGAGGACCCGGTCGACGATCTGCTGCGGGCTCTGCTTGGAGATCCGCTCGCCGCAGACCGGGCAGTGCGGCTCGCCGACCCGGGCGAAGAGCAGGCGGAGGTAGTCGTAGACCTCGGTGATCGTGCCGACCGTCGACCGCGGGTTGCGCGAGGTCGACTTCTGGTCGATCGAGACGGCCGGGCTGAGGCCCTCGATGAAGTCGACGTCGGGCTTGTCCATCTGGCCGAGGAACTGCCGGGCGTACGAGGAGAGCGACTCCACGTAGCGCCGCTGCCCCTCGGCGAAGATCGTGTCGAACGCCAGGCTCGACTTGCCCGACCCGGAGAGCCCGGTGAACACGATGAGGGCGTCCCGGGGCAGGTCGAGACTGACGTCACGCAGGTTGTGCTCGCGCGCGCCACGGATGATCAGTCGGTCGGCCACGGTGCGTGTGCTCCCGGAAGAAGATGAGGCGGATCTGTCCGCTCGGAGGCGGGTCTGTGCGGTTGTGCGGGCGCAAGAATGACGCCTCGGCAACTCTAGCCCCGAGGTACGACAATTCTCCGCGCCCGCACATTCCCCCTGCTCAGCCCGGTCGGCCGCGGCTCCCGGCCGCCTGTCGGCACCCGGGAGAGCCGACCGGGAACCACCCCGGACCGTCGATCCGTGACCCCGGGCCGGAACCCACCCGCCTCGCCGCGGACGGCGGGTCAGAACCCGCCCGCCGACGGCGGCCGGGCCGGGCGGGTCGACCGCCGCCGGGCACCCCGCCAGCCGCCGCGCCGCTCCGCCGCCACCCGGGCCTCCCGGCGCCGGCTCTCGTACGCCACCTCCCGCTGCAACCGTCGCCAGCTCTCCCAGCGCCGCGTGGTCAGCTCACCCGTCTCCAGCGCCTCCCGCACCGCGCAGCCCGGTTCCCCGTCGTGGGCGCAGTCGGCGTACCGGCAGTCGACGGCCAGCTCGGCGATGTCGGCGAAGGCCTGGTCCAGGCCGGTGGAGCCGTCGAGCAGGCCCACCGCCCGTACGCCGGGGGTGTCCACGACCGCGCCACCGCCGGGCACCGGCACCAGGGCCCGCCAGGTGGTGGTGTGCCGGCCCTTGCCGTCCACCCGCCGGATCGCCTGCGTCGGCATGACCAACGCCCCGGCGAGGGCGTTGACCAGGCTCGACTTGCCCGCGCCGGACGGTCCGAGCAGGCCGAGGGTGCGGCCCGGCGCCACCTCGGCCCGCAGTGGGTCCAGGCCGGTGCCGTGCTCGGCGCTGACCGGCAGCACCGGCACGCCGGGCGCGACCGCGGCGAGTTGGCGGGCGAGCGGCTCCGGGTGGTCGGTCAGGTCGGCCTTGGTGAGCACCACCAGCGGGCGGGCGCCGGACTCGTGGACCAGGGAGAGCAGCCGCTCGATGCGGGCGACGTCCGGCTCGGGGTGCACCGGCTCGATCACCGCGGCGGCGTCGAGGTTGGCGGCGAGCACCTGTCCGCTGGCGTCCTTGCCGGCGGTACGGCGCACCAACGCGGTCCGCCGGGGCAGCACGGTCTCGACGGTGGTCCGCCCGTCGGGCCAGGTGCCGACGAGCACCCAGTCGCCCGCGCAGGGCAGCCGGGTCAGGTCGGTGGCGGCGTCGGCCAGCAGCCCGCCGCCGAGGCTGGCGCGGACCGGACCGTCCGCGCAGAGAACGGTGCAGACGCCGCGGTCTACCCGGGCCACCCGGCCCGGCCGGTGATCGGTGCGACGGCGTACGTGGGCCGCCCACTCGGCGTCCCAGCCGAGGGCGGTCAGATCGATGGTCATGGGATCCTCATCGCTGTCGGAGGTGACGACGGTGGACCACGCGTGCTTCGACCGGCATGAACCCACCTCCCCCGATGTCCCGGTGCCGCGTACGGTGCTGACGGTAGGGCGGACGGCGACGCGCCGAAAGCGATTTCCGCGGGGACGCCCGGACCCCGGACCGTTAGGGTCGGAACGTGACAACCGATCCCCTGCTGCTGATCGGCGAGGTGGACGACGCGACGTCGCGGCTGCTGCGCACCGCGGCGACCTTCGACGAGGCGGACCTGGCCGCCGCGTCGCTGCTGCCGGGCTGGTCCCGCGGCCACGTCCTGGCGCACCTGGCCCGCAACGCGGACGGCTTCGTGAACCTGCTCAACGCCGCCCGCACCGGCGAGGCCCGCCCGATGTACGCCTCACCGGCCGCCCGGTCCGCCGACATCGAGTCCGGCGCCGCGCGGGCGGCGGAGGCGCACCTTGACGACCTGCGACGCTCGGCCGACCGGTTCGCCGAGGCGGTCGGCGCGATGCCGGCCGACGCGTGGAGCGCGACCGTCGAGACGCCGCGCGGCCCGAAGGTCGCGGCGCTGCTCGTCTGGGGGCGGCTGCGCGAGGTGGAGGTGCACCACCTCGACCTGGCCGCCGGGCACGGGCCGGCGGACTGGCCGGAGGCGTTCGCCCACCGGCTGCTGCACGAGGTGGCGACCGACCTGGCCGACCGCCCCGGCGTACCACCGATGGTGCTGCGCTTCGACGGCAGCCGCCACGAGCTGGTCCTCGGTGGGCGCGAGGGCGCCCCGGTCGTGGCCGGCACCGCCCCCGACCTCGCCGCCTGGCTGATCGGCCGCGACGGCGGCGACCGACTCACCGTCACCCCCACCGGCCCCCTGCCGAACCCACCCGAATGGATGTAGACGACCACATGACCTACAGCGGAGACGTGACCCCCGGCGGCGCGCCGGCGGTACGCGAGCTTTCCGGGCTCACCGTCAGCAAGCTGTCGGTGGGCCCGATGGACAACAACGCCTACCTGCTGACCTGCCGCTCGACCGGCGACCAGGTGCTCATCGACGCGGCGAACGAGGCGCCCCGGCTGCTGGAACTGATCGGCGGCGACGGCCTGGACGCGGTGATCACCACGCACCGGCACATGGACCACTGGGTGGCGCTGGAGGAGGTGGTCGCCAAGACCGGGGCCCGGGCGCTGGTTCACGCCGACGACGCGGAGGGGCTGCCCATCCCGGCGGAGACCCTCACCGAGGGCGACACCGTGCCGGTCGGCGACTGCGCGCTGGAGGTCATCCACCTGCGTGGGCACACGCCCGGCTCGATCGCGCTGCTCTACCGCGACCCGGCCGGGACGCCGCACCTGTTCACCGGCGACAGCCTCTTTCCCGGTGGGGTCGGGAACACCGACAAGGATCCGGAGCGGTTCGCCGCGCTGATCGACGACGTCGAGCGGAAGCTGTTCGGCCGGCTGCCGGACGACACCTGGTTCTACCCGGGCCACGGCAAGGACAGCACCCTCGGCGCGGAGCGGCCGGCGCTGCCGCAGTGGCGGGCGCGCGGCTGGTAGCGGGCGGGCCCGGCCGGAAAAGTCCCGGCCGGTGTCGATCCGCCGGCGGGCGGTTCGTGTAGGGGGTGACGGGCCGGCGAGGGGCCGGCCCCACACCCGAGGAGTGGCGATGGGCAAGCTCGTTGTCGTGGAGAACGTGACGCTCGACGGGGTCATGCAGGCACCCGGCGGGGCGGACGAGGACACGCGCGGCGGCTTCCGGCACGGCGGTTGGGCGCGCCCGTACGCCGACCACGTCATGGCCGAGACGATGGGCAAGGGCATGGGCGAGGACGGCGTGCTGCTGTTCGGCCGCCGCACCTACGAGCAATTCCACGGCTTCTGGTCGACGCGGACGGACGGCAACCCGTACACCGAGGTCCTCAACCGCAAGCGGAAGTACGTGGCCTCGCGCACCCGGACCGAGCCGCTGCCGTGGGCCAACTCGCGACTGCTGGGCAACGACGTGCCGCGGGCCGTGGCCGCGCTCAAGAACGAGGTCGAGGGCGACCTCGTCGTGCTCGGCAGCGGCGAGTTGGTGCGGTCGCTGGCGCGGGCGGGTCTGGTGGACGTCTACACCCTGTCCATCCACCCGCTCACGCTGGGCACCGGCACCCGGCTGTTCACCGAGGGCGCGGACGCGTACGCCACCCTGGAACTCGCCGAGGCGGTGCCGACGACGACCGGCGTGATCATCGCCAGCTACCGTTCGACGGTCGGAGAGGCTCGCGTGTCGTGAGGCGCTACCTGCTCAGCATCTATCAGCCCGACGGCGACCCGCCGCCGCCGGAGGTGCTCGACCCGATCATGGCGGATCTCGGCGCCCTCACCGAGGAGATGCGGGCCGCCGGCGTCTGGGTCTTCTCCGTCGGGCTGCATCCGGCCGCCACCGCGACGGTCGTGCGCGACCGCGACGGCCAGGCGCTGCTCACCGACGGCCCGTTCACCGAGGGCAAGGAGCACCTCGGCGGCTTCACCGTCATCGACGCGCCCGACCTCGACGTGGCCCTGATGTGGGGTGCCCGGTTGGCCCGCGCCTCGACGCTGCCGGTGGAGGTGCGGCCCGTCGCATGAACAGCGGCGACATCGACCGGATCTTCCGCGCCGAGTACGGCCGCGCGGTCGCCGTCCTGGTCCGTTTCCTCGGCGACATCGACGCCGCCGAGGACGCGGTCCAGGACGCGTTCACCGCGGCGGTACGGCGCTGGCCGGTCGACGGTGTGCCGCCCAGCGCGGCCGGTTGGATCATCACGACCGCCCGGAACCGGGCGATCGACCGACTGCGCCGCGAGTCCACGCGAGCCGACCGGCACAGCGAGGCGCTTCGGCTGCACGCTCCCGACGCGGCACCGGGATCGGAGGGACCCGTGCGCGACGACCGGCTCCGCCTGATCTTCACCTGCTGCCACCCGGCGCTCGCGCCGGCCGCCCGCGTCGCGCTCACGCTCCGGCTGCTCGGCGGCCTCACCACCGCCGAGATCGCGCGTGCGTTCCTGGTGCCCGAGTCGACCATGGCCCAGCGGCTCGTCCGCGCCAAGAGCAAGATCCGCCACGCCGGGATCCCCTACCGCGTGCCCGGCGACGCCGACCTCCCCGACCGCCTGCCGACGGTCCTCGCCGTCGTCTACTTGATCTTCACCGAGGGGCACACCGCGAGTTCGGGCGACACCCTCGCCCGTGACGACCTGAGAGCCGAGGCGGTCCGGCTCGGGCGGCTGCTTGCGGAGCTGATGCCGGACGAGCCGGAGGTACGCGGGCTGCTCGCGCTGATGCTGCTGGTCGAGTCGCGGAGGCCGGCGCGCACCGGTTCGGACGGTACGCCGGTGCGACTCGCCGAGCAGGACCGCACGCTCTGGGACCGCGCGTTGGTCGCGGAGGGCCAGGACCTGGTCCGGTGGTGCCTCCGCCGCAACCGGCCCGGCCCCTACCAGCTCCAGGCCGCCGTCAACGCGGTGCACAGCGACGCCGCCACGGCCGTCGACACCGACTGGTCGCAGATCCTCGCGTTGTACGACCACCTGACCGCCCTCACGCCCACCCCGGTCGTGGCCCTGCACCGCGCGGTCGCGGTGGCCGAGGTGCACGGCCCGGCCACCGCGCTGTCCCTCGTGGACGACCTGCCGGGTCTGGACCGCCATCACGTGCTCCACGCGGTCCGCGCCGACCTGCTGCGCCGCCTCGGCCGCGCCGACGAGGCCGCGGCGGCGTACCGCCGGGCCGCCGCGCTCACCGACAACGCGGCGGAACGCCACTTCCTCCACTCCCGGGCCGCCGTCGTGACCTGAACCGCGCCCACCTCCGGCCCGGCACGACCGACGACGCCGGCACGGTCCGGCGCCGGTCCCGGTTCGGGCCGCCTGGCGGCGGTCCCGGTCCGGCGTGGACGGTCAGGCGTCGGTGTCGGAGAGGCCGGCGAGGGCGCTCAGCCGGCGCCGGGTGCCGAGCAGCACCACGCCCGCCAACAGCAGCCCGACCGCCATGGTGACCAGCATCGGGCTGCCGGAGCCGCCGGGCAGCAACCCGGCCAGCGACCGGGACGCGGTGCCGAGGACCAGGTAGAGCCCGGCCCAGGCGGCGGCGCCGAGCGCCGCGCAGCCGAGGAAGCGCCGGTACGACATGCGCAGCCCGCCCGCGGCCAGCGGCAGCAGCGCGTTGAACACCGGCAGGAACGGCGCGACCAGCACCATCCGCCCGCCGCCCCGGCGCAGGATGCCCTCGGCGGCGGCCCACCGGGACTCGCCGATCCAGCCGCCGACCCGGCTGTGCCGCAGGCGGTCGCCGTAGCGGCGGCCGGCCGCGAAGCTCAGGGACCAGCCGGCCAGGCAGCCGGTGACGACGGCGACGAAGGTGGCCAGCCCGGTCGCGGGCCGGCCCACCCCCACCGCGGCGAGGATGGCCACGTCGCCGGGGACCAGCACCCCCAGCAGCGGCACGGCGTCGAAGAGCATGACCACCCCGAGCGCCCCCACCAGCAGGGTGATGGGCAGCTCTCCGACCTGTGCCAGCCAATCCGCCATGCCTCGTACGCTATGGCCGCCGCGCCACCGGCCACATCCGGCCGGATCCCCCACCTGACCCCTGACGTCGACTCGGGGTGGTCCCTGAGCCCGGTCGCTCAGGCGGGGCGCAGCACCTGCACCCGGCGGACCGGCGAGTCGACCGACGGTTCGGTGGTGGGTACGGGGTAGGTCGCGACCGAGTCGAGCCGTCCGCGTGGCAGGTGACCCCGGTCGGGGTCGCCGACCAGCACCTCGGCACCGGCCTCGGCGGCCCGGGCCAGGAAGGGCAGCACCCGACCGGCGAGTTCCCGGTCGTACAGGACGTCGCCGGCGACCAGCAGGTCGGTGCCCAGATCGGTCGAGTCGAGCAGGTCTCCGCCGGTCGCCGCCACCGTGACCTGGTTGGCGCGGGCGTTGACCGTCACCGCGGCGACCGCGTACGGGTCGATGTCGTTGGCGGTGACGTGCGCGGCGCCGGCGAGCGCGGCGGCGATGGCGACCAGGCCCGAGCCGGCCGCCAGGTCCAGCACACGGCGTCCGGCGGCGAGTTCGGGGTGGTCGAGCAGGTGTCGGGCCAGGGCCTGCCCGCCGGCCCAGACGGACGCCCAGTAGGGCGGCGGCAGGGCGTGCCCGGCGGACGCCTCCATCCGGGCCCACCACACGATCGCGTCCTCGGCCAGGTGCAGGCGCACCTCGGGAACGAAGGGAATGGGCACCAGCCGCAGCCGGTCGAGCCCGCCGCCCGGAGCGTCGATCTCCCGCTCCAGCTCGGTCAGCGCGGCGGCTGCGGCATCGTCCACCGTCGCAAGCATGCCCCAGGGTGCGGGCCGGCGCGCGGCTTTTGCCGGGCCGCACGCAGAGTTCACCCGGTCGCCTGCGGCACTTCGCCCGGCGGATGAGGGTTTGGCCGGTTACTGTCTTGGTGGTACAGGGCGATCATCGGCGACGACCGGTGGTCACCCGCATTGAACAGGGAGAGACGCATGGCAACCGGCACGGTTAAGTGGTTCAACTCGGAAAAGGGCTTCGGCTTCATCGAGCAGGACGGCGGCGGCCCGGACGTGTTCGTCCACTACTCGGCCATCCAGAGCAGTGGCTACCGGGAGCTCAACGAGGGTCAGAAGGTCGAGTTCGAGGTGACCCAGGGTCAGAAGGGCCCGCAGGCGGACAACGTCCGTCCGATGTGACCTCCGCGCCGGTGGCGGCGACCGGTCGACCGGTCGCCGCCCCAGCGCACCTGTGCCGGGTCAGGTCCCCGGTGCGGCGGGCAGGTCCCGTCGGCGACGCAGGGGCCCGATCAGCAGGATGAGCGGCGTCGCCGCGAGCCAGCAGGTCATCGCCAGCACCGCGGTCCGAGCGCCGTACGCGCTGCCGAGCGCGCCGGCCAGCAACGCGGCCACCGGGATGGTGCCGTAGTTGAGCAGCTGCATGCTCACGGTCACGCGGCCGAGCAGGTGGTGCGGCGCGTACGTCTGTCGGAAGCTGCCCTTCAGCACGTTTCCGACGGCCACCCCGAGGCTGATCAGCACCCCGCCGACGGCAGGCCAGAGCAGGGCCGGGCCGGGGTCGGCGAGCGGGATCAACAGCGCCGGTGGCCCGGTGAGCACCGCGGCCAGCAGCATCGCGCGGGCGGTGCCCAGTCGCCGGCCGACGGTGGTGGCGAGCAGCGCGCCGACGACGCCGCCGAGGCTCATCGCCGCGACCAGCAGGCCGACGACGCCGGGGGCGAGCCGGACGTCGCGGACCAGGAAGACGACCAGCACGGCCTGGTAGCCGACCAGCCCGATGTTGCTGGCCGCGCCGAAGAGCGTCAGCACCCGCAGGTACGGGTCCCGGGCGACGAACCGGAGCCCGTCGGCGATCTCACGGCGCAGCGACCGTCCCGGCCCGGTCGGGGCCGGCCGAGGTTCCCGGGTGCGGATGCGGGCGATGCCGACGGCGGAGACGAGGAACGTCAGCGCGTCCAGCAGCAGGGCCGCGACGGCGCCCACGGCCTGGGCGATCAGCCCGGCGAGGCCGGGCCCCACCACGTAGCTCGCGGTCTGGGTGGCCTGCAGTTTGGCGTTGCCCTCCGGCAGGTCGGCCGGGCGCAGAATCACCGGCAGGTAGACCTGGTCGGCGGTCTCGAAGAACACCCGGGCCAGCCCGGCGCCCAGCGCCACCGCGAGCAGGTGCCCGACGGTGAGCATCCCGGCCGCGGCGGCCGCCGGCACACTGAGGAAGAGCAGCGCCGACACCACGTCACAGCTGATCATGAGGGGTCGGCGGGGCAGCCGGTCCACCCACGCGCCGGCCGGCAGGCCGAGCAGCAGCCAGGGCAGCCAGGCCGCGGCGGTGAGCACCGCCACCTGGAAGGTGCTCGCGTCGAGCACGGCCACCGCCACCAGGGGCAGCGCGACGGTGGTGACGTTGCTGCCGACGCTGCTGACCGTCTGCGCGGTCCACAGCAGCCGGAATTCGCGGTGTCGGAGCAGGCCGCCGCGCCGCGGGGGCGCCGGCGCCGTGGCGAGGCCGGTCACGGCCGGGCCGGGACGCCGTAGGCGAACACGAAGACCGGCTTGCGGTCCCGCCCGTCGTCGGGGACGTCCCGGTCGGCCCACCGGGCCAGCAGGTCGATCACCTCGCGTCCCAGCTCGGCCAGCTCCTCGGGGGTGAGGTGCAGCCAGCGGTCGGTGGAGAACGGCCCGTCGTCCCACTCGGCCTGTGTCGCCTCGTCGGTGGCGTGCCAGGCCCGGGCGAGCGAGACGTGCCGGTCCAGGTTGAGTGAGGTCGCGGCGTCGGCCACCGCCCGGCCGGCCGGGTCGCTGTCGAAGTCCGAGTTGGACCAGCGCAGCCCACGGTTGACCAGCTGCCACCACCGCTCGCGGCGGTCCCGGGCGAGGTCCGGTGCCTCGGCGACCAGTTCGGCGCCGGCGAGCACCTTGAGGTGGTGGCTCACGTTGGCGGGCGCCTGGCCGGTGCGCTCGGCGAGCTGGCCGACGGTCGACGGGCCGTGCACCTTGAGCACGTCCATCAGCCGGCGGCGCAGCGGGTGGGCCATCGCGGCGAGCACCCGCGAGTCGGTCACCTGGCGTACGTCGTGGTTCTCCATGCCACCAGCCTGACATCCGCAAGAGCTATTGCACAAAGCTTCTTACGTAAGTGTTCTTGCGAATACTGGCCGGCGCGGTGCCACCGACCGGGCAACCGGAGCCTCGGAGCGGGCCACCCCGGGCCGGGGTGGCCCGCCCACGACTCAGGCGGCCAGGCGACGGGCCAACTCGTCGGCGACCTGCTTGGCCATCGTCGGCGGGATCGCCGCGGCGATCCGCTCCGGGCTGAGCCCGGCGAGCACACCCTGGATGATCGACGGCTCGTCGGTGAAGTCCCGGCCCGCGAGCGTGGTCAGCGCCTGCTGCACGCTGGTGAGCTGGGTGGCGAGACTGGTCAGCGTCGGGTGGCTGACCGGCTTGGCGCCGGGAACGTCGTCCTTGCCGACGGCCAGGCGCAGGTACGTCTGGCCGATCGGTTCCCGGCCGTCGAGGCGGGAGAGCATGGTCTCCACGCGCTTGAGACGCTGGTCCTGTTCCGGTGTCATGTCGTCCTCCAAGAGACCGATGGTGGTCAGGTAGCGACGGAACAGGGGTGTCTGGTCCCGCCCCGCCTTGATCGAGTCGCGGAAGAAGCTGAAGTGCGTGTGCCACAGATGCGAACTGTCCCCCGTGGTGCGGCGACCGAGTCGGTCCCACCGTCGGACGGTCCGCCCGTCCGGGCTGTAGATGATCTCCCGGATGTCGCGGGTGTCGGCGGCGTTCGCGGCGCACTGCGCGACGCACCACGTGGAGAAACTGCGCAGGTCGTGGGTGCCGCCGCCGGCCCGCACCTGGAACTGGCCGACGTCGAGCGCCGCCGCGTCCAGGGTCAGGCCGGTGCGGTCCCGTGACGACTCGACGACCGAGTAGTCGTTGGTCACCACGCGGTCGGAGCCGCAGTGGTAGCCACCCCGGTGCGCGGGATCGCCGACGATGCCGACCTCCGCGGGTTCCAGGTCCGCGTCACGGACGGCGTTCTTGTCGACGTTGAGGTGCGCGAGCAACAGGCTGCGTACGGCCATCAGGTTCGCCGGAGCCCGGGTCATGATGCCCCCTCTCTGGTGGAACGGGGGCCGGGCACGGCGTTACACCGCGTGTGGATGACGAGGCGCTTGCGCAGGCCCGGCCGGCGTGGTGCACGGCGCCGGGCGTTGGCTCAACCATAGCCCGCATCTGGGCAAACGCCCAGGTCAGCGGGTTTCACATTCACATTGGACGGCTTCTTGCTCCATTCTGGACGACCGGCAGGAACACCGCGGAGGGGTGCTCCGGGTCATGCAGAATCAGCCGTCGCCCCGCACGCAGCGTGACGGCGGTGCCGAGTGGCTCGCCGGTGCCGGGGTTGCGGGCGTACCGGGGGTGGGCGCCGCCGGTGACATGCACGCGCAGCCGGTGCCCGGGCGCGAAGCGGTGGGCGGTCGGCCAGAGCGTCACCGGCACGCGCACCACACCGTCCGGGCCGCTCGGGAACCGGTCGGGTGAGACCCGGACGAGCCCGTCGCACACGTTCCACGACCGCCCCCGGCGGTCCACATCGCACAGCCGCACGAACACGTCGAGCCAGGGCAGGTCGCTGCGGACGTGGATCCGCGCCGACACCGGTCCGGCCACCTCGACCGGCGCGGCGAGCGGATCGGTGGTGTAGGTGAGCACGTCGGGGCGGGCCTCGATCCGCCGGTTGTCCACCGGACCGGCCCGCTGGGCGACCAGCAACGGCCCACCGAGCGACGGGGTCGGGTCCGCCGGGTCGTACCAGATGGCGTCCGGCGGGGACGGCACCGGCGGCCGGGCCGACAGGGCCCCGCCCGGGTGCAAATACCACGGCGTGACCGTGGCCGGCGGCGGCCAGTCCGGCAGGTCGCGCCACCCGCCGCCGGTGCCACCGACGTACACCCGCACGCCCCCGGGCTCCGCCGCCGCGCGCCGGGCGGGCTCCGGTGCCGGATCCCGGGCGGGCTCCCGGGCCGGTCGGGATCGGTTCGGGGCGAGGTGCGTGTCCAGCCAGGTGAGGCCCTCCCGCAGCGCCGCCGCGAACAGTCCGGGGCTGCCGTGCGTCCAGGGGCCGATCACCAGGCGCGGGTGCCGGCCGGCGGCGCGCAGGGCGGCGTAGTCGGCCAGCTGCGCCGGCAGGAAGATGTCGTGCCACCCGCTGACCATCGCCACCGGGGCACGCACCCGGGCCACGGCGTCGTCGAAGATCCGGGCCCGCCAGTAGTCTGCGTGCGGCGTGTGGTGGGTCAGCCACTCCTGGAAGAAGGGCACGGTCACCCCGGTGGCGACCCGGTCGGCCTCGACGAGGGGCAGGTGCGCCAGCGCCGCGGCGAGCCGGGGCTGGCCGCGTTTGAGCTCCCACTGGCGGGCCAGCCACGGCACGGTCTGCGCCTGGAGCAGCTCGGCCCAGGTGAGCACGGTGTCCAGGGCGAACGCCTCCCCCGCGTACGTCGAGTCGCGGGTGGCCGAGGCGGTGACCACGGCGACCATCGCGCGCAGCTCGTCGCCGGCCTCGGCGGCGATCGCCCACTGCACGAAGCCCTGGTAGCTGGCCCCGAAGCTGCCGAACGCGCCCGAGTACCACGGTTGGCGGCGCAGCCAGTCCAGGGTGTCCAGACCGTCGTCGCGCTCGTGCACGAGGGGGTTGAACGTGCCGCCGGAGCCGTAGGTGCCCCGGCAGGACTGGACCACGACGTGGAAACCCCGCTCGGCGAGGAGCTGGCCGAGCAGCCGCAGGGGGCCGCCCCGTCCGTACGGCGTGCGGATCAGGACGGTGGGCGCGCCGGAGCGCTCGGGGGCGTAGTGGTCGGTCCGCAGGGTGACGCCGTCCCGGACCCGGACGGGAAGGCCCCGGGTGACGGTGACCCGACCGGTGCGGGCCGCGGGCAGCCGCAGCGCCGCCGCGGCGAGCCGGGTGACCAGCCGCACGGTCAGGCGTCGCCGGACGGTCCGGGCGCCCCGTCGCGGTGGGGCTCGTCACGGACGGCGCGCATCTCGTCGCGGTGTGCCCGCATGGACCGCACCATCTCGGCCATGAACCGGTGCACCACGGCCAACTCGTCGTCGGTGAACCGGTCCATCACCTGGTCGGTGCGCCGACCCAGCGGTCCGAAGAAGCTCTGCGCCAGGGAGGCTCCCCGGTCGGCGTAGTGCAGCAGGATCTTGCGCCGGTCGACGGTGTCCCGGTCCCGCCGGATGTGGCCGGCGCGTTCGAGTCGGTCGACCAGTGCGGTGACCGAGCCGGAGGAGAGGTTGAGCACCTCGCCGAGCCGGCCGGGGGTGATGGGGTCGCCGACGAGTTCGGCTTCCATCACCGCGATCAGCGCCTGCAGGTCGGTGGCGTTGAGCCCGTGCAGGCTGGCGAACGCGTGCCCGATGTGCTGTGCCTCCGTCGAGTAACGCCGCAGGTCGTTGGTGATCTCCGCCACCATCCGCCCGCGCGGGTCGTCCCGCCGCCGATACATGTTCTGCGCCGTCACCGCGTCCCGCCACCCCCTGCCCCGTGGTTTCGGTTGCAGCATAGAGCCCATCCGAATAATCTCGGTCATCAAGATACTTTGTTGCCAAGATTCATGTCGCGATGATCATGTGAGGACCTCCGATGTCACTGTTCACCCGCGTCGCCCGGGGCCGCCTGGCCGCCTGGCTCACCGTGGTCGCCGCGCTCGTCGTCGGCGCGGTGGTGTTCGGGCTACCGAAGCCGGACAACCCCGAGCCCGTCTCCGCCACCGGCCTGTCGGTGAAGTGGCAGTCGACTCAGGTCGAACGCCTCCAGGAGCAGCTGCCGTCCAAGGACGCCCAGCCCGCGCTGGTGGTGGTGAGCCGCGCCGACCAGGCCCCGCTCAGCGGCGCGGACCGCGGCGCGCTCGACGACGCCGCCACCGAGCTGGGGGCGCTCGCCGTCGGCGGGCGGGTCTCCCCCGCCCAGGTATCCCCCGACGGCACCGTCGCGCTGGTCGCGGTACCGCTGTCCACCGAGGGCGGGCCGCAGAGCGTGGTCGAGAAGGTGGAGCAGGTCCGGGAGGCGGTCGCTGACCTGCCCGCCGGGCTGACCGTCGAGGTCACCGGCGGGCCCGCCTTCACCGCCGACCTGGGCAAGGTGTTCCAGGGCGCCGACACCACCCTGCTGCTGGTCACCGCCGCCGTCGTGGCGCTGCTGCTGCTGGTCACCTACCGCAGCCCGTTCCTGTGGCTCGTGCCGCTGCTGGTGGTGGCCGCCGCCGAACAGTTCACCCTGCGCGCGGTCGAGTCCCTGGTGCCCGCACTCGGCATCTACCTGCCCAGCGGCCAGGTCACCGGCATCGCCAGCGTGCTGGTCTTCGGCGCCGCGACCGACTACGCGCTGCTGCTGATCGCGCGCTACCGGGAGGAGCTGCGCCGCGAGGAGAACCGGTTCACCGCCATGCGCGCCGCCCTGCGCCGCACCGCCGAGCCGATCCTCGCCAGCGGCGGCACCGTCGTCCTCGGTGTGCTGACGCTCCTGTTGTCGGAGCAGGAGACCAACCGGGCCCTTGCCCTGGCCTGCGCCACCGGCGTGGTCTTCGCCGTGCTCTCCGCCCTGTTCGTCCTCCCGGCCGCCCTGGTGCTGTTCGGCCGGGGCCTGTTCTGGCCGTTCGTCCCCCGGGTCGGCGCCGCCGCCCGGGAGGGCCGCTCTGGGGTCGCCTCGGCGCGCTGGTCGTCCGCCGACCGCTGCCGGTCGCCGCGCTGGCCACTCTGCTCCTCGCCGGCCTGGCCCTCGGCGGGCTGGGCATCCGCACCGGCCTGTCGGAGACCGAACAGTTCCGGGAGCGGCCCGAGGCGGTCGTCGGCGCGGAGACGCTGGCCCGGGCCTTCCCGGCCGGCAGCACCCAGCCGGTCGCCGTGCTCACCAACCCGCAGGCGGCCCCCGCGGTCCTCGCCGCCGCCGACGCCGTCGACGGGGTCGCCTCGGCCCGCCCCGGCGCGGCCGGGGACCGAGTCGCGCAGGTCGACGTGGTGCTCACCGCCGAGCCGGGCACCGCCGCCTCGGACCGCGCCGTGGTGGCGCTGCGCGAGGCGGTCGCCGCCGTGCCAGACTCCGCGCCGCCCACCGTCCCCGGCGCGGACGCCCCCGACGGCGCGCTGGTCGGCGGCTCGGTCGCCGCCACCTACGACTCGGACGAGGCCAACACCCGGGACCTTCAGCTGATCCTGCCGATCATCCTGCTGCTGGTGGGCGCCGTCCTGGTGCTGCTGCTGCGCGGGCTGCTGGCGCCGCTGCTGCTGGTGCTGACCGTGATCGCCTCGTTCTTCGCCAGCCTCGGCGCGGCCTGGCTGCTCTTCGACCACGTGCTGGACTTCCCGGCGCTGGACAGCGGGGTGCTGCTGCTCGCCTTCGTGTTCCTGGTGGCGCTCGGCGTGGACTACAACATCTTCCTGGTCACCCGGGCCCGCGAGGACGCCCGCCGCAGCGGCACCCGCAACGGCATGCTGTCCGCGCTGCGGGTCACCGGTGGTGTCATCACCAGCGCCGGCGTGCTGTTGGCCGCGGTCTTCGCGGTCCTCGGCGTGCTACCGCTGATCACGCTCACCCAGATCGGGATCATCGTCTGCATCGGCGTGCTGCTCGACACGCTGCTGGTCCGCACGGTGCTCGTGCCGGCGCTGGCGTTCCTGCTGGGCGACCGGTTCTGGTGGCCCGGACGGGTCAGCCGCGACCCCGACGAGCCCACGGCCGGGACGGCCGGCGCGCCGGCCGAGCCGGTGGCCGCACGCGACTGACCGAATCGACCGGGGGTCGGCCAGGTGCCGGCCCCTGGTCCCGTCGTCGGGGACCGAGCATGACACCCCCGCGCCGGAGCGGACCGCTCAGAAGCCGAGACACTCGCACTCGGTCATGAGCGCGCGCACGTTGCGCACGTACTGCGGGTTGGGGATGGTCAGCGGCTCACCCTCCCGCGCCACCGCCCCGTGCCCGTAGTTGTACGCGGCGATGACGGCGTTGAGCAGGCACGAGTTCAGCTCGCTGGTGCACAGCGACGCGTCGAGGCGGTAGTCGGCGTCGAAGTACATGTCGCCGATGTACTTGGTCAGCCAGGCCAGGTAGGTGCCGCCCAGGTAGGCGTTGTCCTGGTAGGCGTCGATGTCGTAGCTCTGACCGAACCGCTGGTTCATCCACTCCGCGGTCCCCGGCATCACCTGCATCAACCCGACGCCGCCGTCGCAGGCGATGATGTTGGACTGCCAGCCGCTCTCCTGCCACGCCGTGGCCTTCAGCAGGTTGAGCGGGATCGCGATGTCCGGCGCCGACGTCGGCCAGTAGGTGCGCTCCGCCGCGTCGGCCAGCGCCGCCTTCACCTGGGCCCGGCTGGCCTGGACGCCCTCGTAGCGAGGCTTGCAACCGCTGGCCGGCGGCGGAGGCGGGGGCGGGGGGACCTTCGTCTCGGTGGGCGGCTTGGGCACCGCTCGCGGCCCCGCCGCCCGGGTGGTCTTGGGCTTCGGGGTCGGCTTCGCCGACGGCGACGCGCTGCGACGGGGCGCTCCGCCCATGCCCTCCACGGCGGGCGGCGCGTCGGCCGCGACCGGCTCGGCGCTGGCCTCGTCCGCCACCTCGGTGCCGACGGGGGCCTGCGCGGCCAGGTCCTGCGGACCGGTCTGCTTCCCGGCGCATCCGGCGGTGACCACCAGCAGCCCGGCGATCACCACGGCAACCCATCCCCCGAGCCGTCGGCGCATTCCGCGTCCCCTCCCCCGTTGACGTCGCCGCACCCTAACAGGGTTCGACCCGCCGTCGGGGCCCCTCGGCCCGCGGCGGCGGCCCGCCGGCGTCGGGCTCCCCACCGCCGAGCGTCCGGTGCCGGGTGGCCCAGGCGACCATGAACACCGCCGTCCACAGGACCCCGAGCAGGACCGCGGCGACCGTGCCGCTGACCGTGCTCAGCCCCAGGTAGAGGCGGGCGCCGGCGAGGTAGACGACACCCGCCGTGGCGGCGGTCCACACGGCCACGGCCAGCGGCCAGCGGGTCTGCCGGGACAGCAGCCACGCCAGCGTGCAGAGGCTGGCGGTCACCACGGCGTTCTGGGTGGGGAACAGCGCGTCGTCCGGGCCCGGCCCGGCCGAACCGGCCAGATAGGCGACCACCGCCAGCACCACCAGCGGGACGAAGGCCCCGAAGGTGCCGACCAGGCTCAGCAGATCGGACCGCCACGGCCGGTTCCGCCACGCCAGCACCGCGGCCACCACCGCCACCACCGCGATCAGCATCCCGCCGCGAAGCGCCGACACGGTGGCCCGCACCGCGACCACGGCATCGGGGGTACGACGGTCGGCGAACCACGCGGCGATCGCCCCGTCGACGGCGTCCAGGCCGCTGTGGCGGACCACCACCTCCAGCACCGCCGCGACGGCGAACCCGGCGGCGAACAGCAGCGCCAGCCCGGCGACGAGATTGAGCAGCAGGGTCCAGCCGCGCCCGATCCGCATGGCGATCAGGAAGAACAACAACCCGTAGCGGCGGGACAGCCAGCGCACCGGCGGCAGCGCGGCGGCCCGGGACAGCAGGGCCCGCACCGGGTCCGGGTTGCGTCCCAGCCAGCGGCCGACGAGCACCACCGCGACCAGCGCGACGATCAGCACCAGCAGCGCGCCGGTGGCCCGCCCCAGCAGCCGGGACACCGTCTCGTACGACTCCCCCGCCAGGTAGCCGACCAGCACGGACGCGCCGACCCAGGTGACCACCCCGGCCGCGTTCCACGGCGCGAACCGCCGGTACGGCAGGCCCGCCGCACCGGCCAGCCGGGGCACCAACGTCCGGGCGAAGGCCACCCAGCGGCCGGTGAACACCCCCCGACCGCCGAGCCGGTTCAGCAGCTCGTCCGCCCGCCGCCACCGGTGCGGGCCGACCCGCGACCCGAGGCCGCTGGCGCGTAGTTTCGGCCCGTACCGGCGACCCGCCCGGAACGCCAGTGTGTCGCCGATCACCGCCGCGACCATCATCACGATCAGCGTCGGGGCGAGCCGTAACGTGCCCGCGTACGCTAGAAAGCCGACCAGCAGCAGGGTCGCCTCGCCCGGCACCAGCAGCCCGAAGATCACGGCGGTCTCGCCGGCCACGATCAGTGCGGCGACCAGGTAGATCAGCAGGGGTGGCAGACCCTGCACCAGGGTCAGCAGGTCGTGCATCCGGCCCCCACGAACACGAGGGTCAGCATGCCAGCCGCGAGCGCGGCTGGGACAGGAGTTTCACCAGAGATCCGGGCCATTCGGGGGATGACCCCGATGGGAAGCCGGCAACCGCGGACAGGAGAGTATGGAGGGTATGCAGCTACGCACCGACCTCCGCAACGTCGCCATCATCGCCCACGTCGACCACGGCAAGACGACCCTGGTCGACGCCATGTTGCGGCAGGCCGGCGCGTTCAGCGCCCGGGCCGAGGTGGCCGACCGGGTCATGGACTCCATGGACCTGGAGCGGGAAAAGGGCATCACCATCCTGGCCAAGAACACCGGCGTGCACTACCTGCCGGCCGACGGCTCGGACCCGGTGACGATCAACATCATCGACACTCCCGGCCACGCCGACTTCGGCGGCGAGGTGGAGCGCGGCCTCACCATGGTCGACGGCGTCGTCCTGCTGGTGGACGCCAGCGAGGGCCCCCTGCCGCAGACCCGCTTCGTGCTGCGCAAGGCCCTCCGGGCGCGGCTGCCGATCATCCTGGTGATCAACAAGGTGGACCGGCCGGACGCCCGGATCAAGGAGGTCGTGGACGACACCTACGAGCTCTTCCTCGACCTGGACGCCGACGAGGAGCAGATCGACTTCCCGATCGTCTACGCCTGCGCCCGTGACGGCATCGCCTCGCTGACCCAGCCGGCCGACGGGTCCGTGCCCAGTGACAGCCACAACCTGGAGCCCCTGTTCCGCACCCTGCTGGACACCATCCCGGCGCCCGCCTACGAGGAGGACGCCCCGCTCCAGGCGCACGTCACCAACCTCGACGCGTCGCCGTTCCTCGGCCGGCTCGCGCTGTGCCGGGTCCGCCAGGGCACGATCAACAAGGGCCAGACCGTGGCGTGGTGCCGCACCGACGGCAGCACCCAGCGGGTCCGCATCTCCGAGCTGCTCATGACCGAGGGCCTGGAGCGCAAGTCGGCCGAGTCGGCCGGCCCGGGCGACATCATCGCCGTCGCCGGCATCCCCGACATCATGATCGGGGAGACCCTCGCCGACGCCGAGAACCCGGTCCCGCTGCCCCTGATCACCGTCGACGAGCCGGCCATCTCGATGACCATCGGCACCAACACCTCGCCGCTGGTCGGCCGGGTCAAGGGCGCCAAGGTCACCGCCCGGATGGTCAAGGACCGGCTCGACAAGGAGCTCATCGGCAACGTGTCGCTGCGGGTGCTGCCGACCGAGCGCCCGGACGCCTGGGAGGTGCAGGGCCGCGGTGAGCTGGCCCTGGCGATCCTGGTCGAGCAGATGCGCCGCGAGTCGTACGAGCTGACCGTCGGCAAGCCGCAGGTCGTCACCCGGGAGATCGACGGGAAGACCTGCGAGCCGGTCGAGCGGCTGACCATCGACGCCCCCGAGGAGTACCTGGGCGCGATCACCCAGCTCCTCGCGACCCGCAAGGGCCGGATGGAGCAGCTGGTCAACCACGGCACCGGCTGGATCCGGATGGAGTGGCTGGTCCCGGCCCGCGGCCTGATCGGCTTCCGCACCGAGTTCCTCACCGAGACCCGCGGCACCGGCATCCTGCACCACGTCTTCGAGTCGTACGAGCCGTGGTTCGGCGAGCTGCGTACCCGCAACAACGGCTCGCTGGTCGCCGACCGCTCCGGCGCGGTCACCGCGTTCGCGATGACCAACCTCCAGGAGCGCGGCCAGCTCTTCGTCGAGCCCGGCACCGAGGTGTACGAGGGCATGATCGTCGGGGAGAACTCCCGCTCCGACGACATGGACGTCAACATCACCAAGGAGAAGAAGCTCACGAACATGCGCTCGTCCACCGCGGACGAGACCGAGAAGCTGATCCCGCCGCGGAAGCTGTCGCTGGAGCAGGCCCTGGAGTTCTGCCGTGAGGACGAGTGCGTCGAGGTGACGCCGGCCGCCGTGCGGATCCGCAAGGTGGTGCTCGACCAGCAGCAGCGTGGTCGGGCGGCGGCCCGCCGCAAGCACGCCGGCTGACCGGACACACCAAGTTGATCAAGAGGTTTGCGTCAGATCCCGCGCGGATCCTGACGCAAACCTCTTGATCAACGCGGAAACGCGGGAAGGCACGGGGACCGGGGGACCGGGGCTGGGTCCGCTACGGTCGGCGACATGACCTGGGATGATCTCGACGCCCGCCTCGCCGAGGTGCCCGGCACCGTCTCCGCGTACGTGGCCCGCCCCGGCGCCGCCCCCACCTGGACCCGCCGGGCCGACGACACCCACTACGCCGCCAGCACCATGAAGGCCGCCGTGCTCGCCGCCCTGCACCGCGCCGCCGACACCGGCACCCTCGACCTGGACACCCCGGTCCCCGTCGTCAACGACTTCGCCTCCGCGCAGCCCGACGCGCCCCGGTTCACCTGCGACCGCAACTACGACAACGACGACGCGGTCTGGGCACGGCTCGGCGACCGGGCGCCGCTGCGCTGGCTCGCCCACCGGATGATCGTCCGCTCCAGCAACCTCGCCACGAACCTGGTCCTCGCCCACGTCGGCCTGCCCGCCGTCGCCGACGTCTGGGCGCTCGCCGGCGCCCGGCACAGCGTCACCGGCCGCGGCATCGAGGACTTCGCCGCCCGCGACGCCGGCATCACCAACCTGGTCACCGCCGCCGACCTGGGCGCCCTGCTCGGCGCGCTCGCCACCGGCGCCACCCGCCCCGGCCCGCTCGCCCCACCGGCCGCCTGCGCCGCCATGCTGGACGTTCTCGCCGCTCAGGAGCACCGCGAGGACCTCGCCGCCGGCCTGCCGCCCGGCACCCGCATCGCCCACAAGAACGGCTGGGTACGCGGCATCCGTCACGGCGCCGGCGTCGTCTTCCCCGACGACGCACCCCCGTACGTCATCGTCGTCTGCACCACCACCGACCCGGACAACGGGCCGGGCGACGAAGACGCCTGCCAACTCATCGCCGACGTCTCCGCACAGGTCTGGACCGCCCGACACGACCTGTGAACGTCCCGGCACGGCCCGGAACACCTATGCTGCCCGTACCCCCGCACCCCCGGAGCAGCCGATGCCCCGCACCCGTCTCCTGCTGGCCGCCTTCGTCACCGTGACCGTGGCGAACCTCGCCGCCAACGCCACCGACACCGCCCTCGCCGAGGCGATCACCAAACCGCTGCTCATGCCGCTGCTCGCCGGCTACCTGTGGCTGGCCGCCCTCGACCGCGGCCACCGGCCGTCGCGGCTGGTCCTGGCCGCGCTGGCGTTCTCCACCGGCGGCGACGTGGCCCTGCTCGCCGACGGCACCGGCTGGTTCCTCACCGGGATGGCCCTGTTCCTCGGCGCGCACCTCTGCTACATCGCGGCGTTCGCGCGGCACCGGGCCGCCGCCACGCTGCGCCGTCCGCCGCTGCTCGGCGTCGCGTCGGGGTACGCGCTCCTCACCGCCGCCGCACTGACCTGGATGTGGCCGGGCCTCACCGACGCCGGGCTCGCCGTCCCGGTGGCCGCGTACGCGCTCGCGCTCGCCACCATGGCCACCACCGCCGCCCCGCACGGCTGGCGCGTCGGCCTCGGCGGCGCGCTGTTCCTCCTCTCCGACCTGCTCATCGCCACCGGCGTCGCCGGCGTCCTCGACCCGCCCCGCGCGCCGGTGCTGGTGATGGCCACCTACGCCGCCGGGCAGGCGCTCATCGTCACCGGCTTCGCCGCCCGGCCGACCACCCCCGCCGCGCCGCCGTTCACTCCAGCAGCTGCGCCCGCAGCGCCCCGATGACCTCGTCGGTCAGCCCCAGCCCGTCCCGCAGGTACGCCCCGAACGAGCCGTGCACCCGGCGCACCTCGTCGTAGCCCGCGTCGAGATACTCCGGACGCACCTCCAGCACCGGCAACACCGCCTCGACGTCCAACTCCGGCTGACGCCGCCGCATCGCCTCGACGATCACCGCCCGCAGGCTCTCCGTCAGGGGGTTGTTGCGCAGGTACTCCTCCCGGATCGCCGCCTCGTCCACACCCAGCGCGGTCAACAGGACCACCGTCAACCAGCCGGTGCGGTCCTTGCCCGCCGAGCAGTGGTAGACCAGCGGCAGGTTCTCCGCCCGCGCCGCCAACCGCACCGCCGCCCCGAACCCGGCCCGCGCGGACTCCCCGGTGACGAACCACCGGTAGATGCCCGCCATCGCCGCCGGGGTCCCCTGCCGGGCCAGCTCCGCGTACGCGCCCAGGTCGTGACCGAGCAGCACCGCCGACACGTACGTGAAGACGGGATGCTCGGGGTCGTGCACCGGCAGGTGCACCTGCCGCGGATCACCGACCAACCGGTCCGCCGGCGCCACCTCGATCTCCGACCGGTCGCGCAGGTCGACCACACAGGACGGACCCAGCTTGCCGAGCACCGGCAGGTCCTCGTCGGTCAACCGGCCCAACGCCGGCGTACGCAGCAGCCGCCCGTACCGCACCCGCCGCCCGTCCGCGCCGACCAGCCCGCCCAGGTCACGCGCGTTCGGCGCGCCCACCAACTCCCACTCCCGCTCGCTCACGGCCCTCCCCTCGCCCGCCCGACCTGCGTATAGGGTGCCGCACATGACGATCGCGGCGGTACGCACCCACCGGCTCACGGCCCCCTTACACACCCCGTTCGTCACCGCGCTGCGCCGTACCACCACCGTCGACACGCTCGTCGTCGAGGTGACCGACACCGACGGGCGGTCCGGTTTCGGCGAGGCGCCGCAGGTGTGGCAGGTCACCGGCGCCTCCGTCGACGGTTCCGAGGCCTGCGTCCGGCAGCTGCTCGGGCCCATGCTCACCGGGCGCGACCCGGACGAGCTGAACGCCCGCTGCGCCGAGGTGCAGCGGGCGGTCGTCGGCAACGAGGCCGCCAAGGCCGCGCTCGACGTCGCGCTGCACGACCTCGCCGCCCGCCGGCTCGGCGTACCCCTGGTGCGGCTGCTCGGCGGCACCGCGCTCGCCGTACCCACCGACGTGACCCTCGCCGCCGGGGAGGCGGACGACCTGGCCGACGCCGCGCGCAGCCGCCACGCCGAGGGCTTCGACGTGCTCAAGCTCAAGGTCGGCACCGACGCCGCCGGCGACCTCGACCGGGTCCGGGCGGTCCGCGACGCGGTCGGCCCCGCCGTGCGGATCCGGCTCGACGCGAACCAGGGTTGGACGCCGCGCGAAGCGGTCCGGGTGATCCGTGGCATCGAGGACGCGGGCCTCGACGTCGAGCTGGTCGAGCAGCCGGTCGCCCGCTGGGACCTGGACGGGCTGGCCTGGGTCAGCGACCGCGTCGACGTGCCGATCCTGGCCGACGAGGCGGTCTTCGGCGTCCGCGACCTGGTCGAGGTCATCCGCCGCCGGGCCGCCGACATGGTCAACGTCAAGCTCGCCAAGTGCGGCGGGCTGCACCCCGCCCGCACCCTGCTCGACCTGGCCGTCGCGCACGGTCTCGGCACGGTGGTCGGGTCGATGATGGAGAGCGGGATCGGCATCGGCGCCGCCGCGAGCCTGGTCGCCGCGTACGGCACCACCGCCGTCTCCGACCTGGACGCCGCCTGGTGGCTGGCCACGTCGCCGGTGGACGGCGGCATCCGCTACGAGGGCGCCCAGGTGCTGCTCCCGGACGCCCCTGGGCTCGGTGTCGCCTCGGTCACTGAAGTAAAGATTCAGAACGCTGGTTGATGCCCGTTGGTTTCTTTCATAGGGTCGGGGAGCACAGGGCCGCAGCTGGGGGTGGACGTGGAACTGCAACCGGGCCGCGAGGCCGTCGTCCGGGTCGCGGTCGCGACGCTCTGGACCGCCCCCGAGGCCGTACGACCGGTCGACTGCCCCGCCGTCGCCGCCGACGCCGACATCCCGGCCTGGATCTCCGGCCTCGACACCGACCAGCAGGTCGGCGACTGCGTCCTGAGCCAGCTACTGCTCGGTGAGCGGGTTCTCGTCACCGAGCTGCGCCCGGACGGCTGGGCGCACGTCGTGGCCGTCGAGCAGCCGGCCGCGAAACTCGACCCACGCGGCTACCCCGGCTGGCTGCCGGCCGACCAACTCGTCCCGACCGACGCGGTCACCGCCGGGCCCACCGAGCCCCCGCTGGTGGTGGACGCCACCGTGAGCGCCCTGCGCGCCGCGCCCGACGGGCCGGTGGTGCTGCCCGGCGTCGTCATCGGCACCCGGCTCGTCGCCGCCGGTCCGCCGCGCGACGGCTGGCGCCCGGTGCACGCCCCCGGCCACGCCGACCCGCTCTGGCTCCCCGCGGCGCACCTCGCCGAGGTGGCCGCGACACCCCCGTCCGCCGAGGAGGTGCTCGCCGTCGCGCAGCGGCTGCTGCACGTCGTCTACATCTGGGGCGGCGTGTCCGCGCACGGGATCGACTGCTCCGGCCTCGTGCACCTGGCCTGGCGGCGGTTCGGGGTACGGCTCCCCCGCGACGCCGACGACCAGGCGGCGGCGACCACTCCCCTGCCGCTGGGCGCCGAGCGCCCCGGCGACCTGTACTTCTTCGCCCGCCCCGGCCGCAAGATCCACCACATCGGCATCGTCACGGCCGAGCCCCACGACGACGACCGGCGGATGCTGCACGCCTGCTACCGCCAGCGCCGCGTGCTGGAGGAGCCGCTGCCCGCCGAGCGCACCGCCACCCTGGTCGGCGCCCACCGGGTCTGACCCCGTACGCGCCGTGGGGCGCCCCCGGCGACCGGGAGCGCCCCACGCCGTAGTGCGTACGCGTCAGCCGCGCGCCTCGGCCAACTCCCGGCGCCGGTCCCGGGCCGACTTGATCAGGCTGGCGGCGGTCGCCAGGAGCAACGTACCGAGGATGACGAGCAGGCTCAGCCAGATCGGGATGTGCGGGGCCCAGCCCACGTGCTCGCCACCGTTGATGAACGGCAGGTTGTTGTCGGCCAGCGCCTCCAGCACCAGCTTGACCCCGATGAAGCCGAGCACGACGGCCAGGCCGTAGCTGAGGTAGATCAGCCGGTCGAGCAGCCCGCCGAGCAGGAAGTAGAGCTGCCGCAGACCCATCAACGCGAAGACGTTGGCGGTGAAGACCAGGTACGGCTCCTGGGTGATCCCGAAGATCGCCGGAATCGAGTCCAGCGCGAAGATCAGGTCGGTGGTGCCGATCGCGATCATCACGATGAGCAGCGGGGTGAACAGCCGCCGGCCGTTCTCGTGCGTCATCAGCCGTGCGCCGTCGTACGACCGGGAGATCGGCAGCGCCTTGCGACTCCACCGGATCAGGACGTTCTCGGAGAACTCGTCCTCGTCCGGCTCACCCTGGCGGGCCAGGTTGATCGCCGTGTAGATGAGGAACGCGCCGAAGATGTAGAAGACCCAGGAGAACTGGGAGATCAGGGCCGCGCCGGCCGCGATGAAGCCGCCGCGCATCACCAGCGCCAGCACGATGCCGACGAGCAGCACCTTCTGCTGGTACTGCCGGGGCACCGCGAAGCGCGCCATGATGATCACGAAGACGAAGAGGTTGTCCACCGAGAGGCTGTACTCGGTCAACCACCCGGTGTAGAACTGACCCGCCGCGCTCGCTCCGGACGTCAGCCACACCCCCGCTCCGAAGAGCAGCGCCAGGCCGACGTAGAAGCCGACCCACAGGCTTGATTCCCGCACGCTCGGCTCGTGCGGGCGTCGACCGATGATGAGCAGGTCGACGGCCAGGACCGCGATGAGCGCGACGAGGGTTACCGCCCACACCAGTGCGGACACGTCCAACGTTCTTTCCTCCGGCAGACACGCGGCGTCGGGCACACCGTACGCCCCCGCGGGGCCCGGTGTGCCGATGACGCTCACTCTGGTGACTGTCGGAGGTCTCTTCCGCCGCCGCGAGAGCGGCGACCGACGGGGCCGGGTCGTGCCACCGGGTGTGGCCGACCGTGCTGACGACTCCGTCGCGGGGGAATACTCCCCTCCTCGATCACCATTGTCGCGCACCGCCGCCGGTGATCGCACGTCGGGCACCGGTGGCGCGGGACACGTCGTCGTTGCGCGGCCGCGGGAGGCCCGGCAGCCGCGCCGCTCAGCCCGCGGGGCCGCCCCTTCCCCGGCCGGGTGGGGCGACCCATGTCCCCCCGCCAGGGGACGCGCCTGGCTCGGTGGAGGGATTCGACCGCATCGTTCCGCGCCGATGCTGGATCACGTCAGCCGACGGGATGGTCAGAAGGAGCGACATGTTCAGGTCTGGTGTGAGCGCGATGGCGGTGGCGGCGGTTGCGGCAGCGGGGGTGGCTACCTCGCCCACTGCCGCGCAGGCCCGGCAGCCCGAGGGGATCAGGGTTGCCGGCGGGTGGTCGGTCGTCGCCGGGGTCGGACACTTCGTGTACGACGAGCCCGGCACGGTCGGGCACCGGATCTGGTTCGGCGTCCAGGCGGTGGCGGCCGCCGGCGGATCGACGTACGGCCAGTTCCGGTACCGGCACGAACTGCCGGACGGCACGGTGGTCGGGCAGGGACGAGCCGACGTGACGTGTCTGGAGGTCACCGGGAACGTCGCGGTGTTCACCGCGATCGTCCCCGAGGGCCAGGGCGCCGTGCGGAACCACGGCTACTACGTGAAGGTCATCGACGGTGGGCGCGGGCCGGATCAGATCGTCGACGCCCAGGCGCAGAACGGGACGGAGCCGCCGCCCACCGAGTGCCTCGACCCCGAGACGGACCTTCCGGCGGGAGTCCCCCCGCGACCCCGGTACCCGGTCCTCGTCGGCGGATATGTCGTCCACCGAGGCTGACTAGGACCGGATGGACGCCGCCGGCACCGGCCCGGCGGCGTCACACCCGCTACGGCTTCCTAGGAGGCTGGGTTGTCGACGGGTGGGCGGAGGGGATCGGCCAGCGACCAGCCCTCGGCCAGGAGCGCGTCGCACGCCGCGACCGCCCGCCCCAGCCGCTCCTCGTACGTCCCGGTCAGCTCCACCACCGGCACCCCGCAGCCGGCCAACTCGGCCCGGAACCGGTCGGTCATCCAGGCCCGCAGGTGCGCGCCGTCGCGCAGACCGTCGTCGGTGAACGGCACGCCCCGGTGGTCGGTGAGCAGATACAGCGCGGGCCGCCGGGCCGCCGCCCGCACCTGCGGCGAGGCGGAGCCGAGGTAACGCTCCTCCCAGACCGCGGTGGCCCGGGCGTCGGTGTCACAGATCAGCAGCGGCCCGCCGGACCGTGCCGCCGCGTCCTCGGCCGACTGCTGCTCACGGACCACCTCCCGGAAGTCCGCCCGGTCCCAGGTCACGTCGAAGACGGTCGCCTCCGGCCGCCGCTCGCGCAGCCGAGCCAACTTGCGGGCGGTCGACTCCCGGCCGTACTCGGGCACCCAGGCGGTGTTGTAGTGGGCCGCGAGCGCGGCCGCCATCGTCGTGGTGCCCGTCGACTCCGCGCCGACCACCACCACCCGCCGCACGAACCAGGCCCGCACCGGCGGGGCCAACCACCGCCAGTGCGCCACCGGGTCCGCCCGCACCGCGGTGCCGGAGATCGGCACGGTCCGCCGCCGCGGATCCACCGCCACGGGTACGGCGTCGAAGCGCCGGGCCAGCTCGTCGCCGTACGCCTCCGAGGTGAACACGGCGTCCACCGGCCGGTCGCCGACGGCCGCGCGGAACACCGCGCAGTGCGCGTCCCAGGCCACCGGGTCGGCATAGTCCACGGGGTGGTCGTCGTAGCGGCCGACGAACCGGACCCAGGGAGCGTCGGCGTGCACCTCCCGCAGCCAGTCCAGCCGTACGTCGAGCGGGATCGACTCCCGCCGCGACGGCGCCACCACCACAGTGACCGCGGCGCAGCGCGCGGCCGCCGCCTCGATCAACGCGTGGTGCCCGGCGTGCGGCGGGTCGAACTTCCCCACCACCAGGCCGTGCCGGAACTCCGCCGCCCTCCGCTCGGCGCCGCCGTCGTCGCCCCGCCCGGGCGCCGGGGCCGGCGCGCTCACGCGCGAACCGGGGCCGGACCGGGCGGCACCGCGACCGGCAGTCCCCGCCGGCGCAGGTCGGCCCGCCAGGCCCGCAGTCCGACCACGCACAGGGCGAGGAAGACCACGTAGAGCGCGGCCGTCAGATAGAGCCCCTTGTACGCGTACAGCGGGATGTAGACCACGTCCGCGGTGATCCACAACCACCAGCTCTCCACCCGCTTGCGAGTCTGCCCGTACGTGGCGAGCAGGGACAGGGCGGTGGTCAGCGCGTCCGGCAGCGGGACCGTCGAGTCGGTCGCCCGGTCCAGCAGCGCCCAGAGCCCGCCGGTGAGCAGCACGCCGGCCACGGCCAGCCCCACCCACTCCCGTCGACCGGTGCGGCCCACCGTGAGCCGGGTCCGGTGCTCGCCGCCGACGAGCCAGTGCCACCAGCCGTACAGCCCGAGTCCGACGTAGACGATCTGGAGGCCGGCGTCGGCGTACAGCCCGGCGGTCCAGAACAGCAGCATGAGCAGCAGAACGTTGGCGATGCCGACGGGCCAGTTCGCGATCCGCTGCCGGGCCACCAGCCAGACGTTGACCACGCCGGTGGCGAAGCCGAGCAGCTCCGCCCACGTGGTGCCGGTGCCGGCCACGGTGAACGCCGTGCCGGTGAGCCAGTCGATCATTCTTTCTCCTCCCCGCGCGCCCACCCTAGGGCCGGCGCGGGCACGGCGACAGACCCCGCGTGATCACCGTCGGCGGAGTTCGTGGGAGGCTTTCGCGCATGGTGCTTGAGGTCGCGCTGATCGACGTCCTGCCGGGGCACGAAGACGCCTTCGCCGCCGCGTACGCCGAGGGCCACCCGGTGCTGGCCGGCACGCCCGGCTGCCGGTCGGTGCGGATGACCCGGGGAATCGAGTCGCCCACCCGCTTCGTGCTGCTCGTCGAATGGGACTCGGTCGAGGCGCACACCGACAACTTCCGCGCCACCGACCGGTTCGACCGCTGGCGGGCCCTGATCGGCCCGCACTTCGCGAACCCGCCCGTGGTCGAACACTTCCTGGACGTGCCCGCCTGAGTGGAACTGTCGTACCCCTCGCCTACCGTGCGGACGCACGCGCGGGACACCGGTCCCGACGGGCTCGGGGGCGCCGGGCCCGGTGGCCGCGCGGGTCAGGTCAGTCGTCGACGCGCCCGGCCAGGGCCGCGACCGTCTCCTCCGCCGACAGCGCCGCGCCCAGCAGCGCCTCGGTGATCCGCTCGTAGCGGTCCACGTCCGTCGCGGTCGCGAGCCGCACGTCGCTGGTCAGCGTCTCGATCATCACGGTCCGCGGGTCCGCCGGGTCCGGAAAGGCGTAGCTGGAGTACGGCGTGAGCGGGTCCAACCCACCGCACACCGTCGCCCCGCCCGGGAGCAGCCGGACCGTCACGTTGGCCAGCCCCGTCATCGTCACCAGGTGCCGCAGCTGCTCCCGCCACACCTCGGGCGGCGTCTGCCCACGGTCACAGGCGGCCTCGGTCAGCACCGCCGTGTAGTGCGGCGGGTCGGCGCGGCGCAGCACCTCCTGGCGTACGGTCCGGGACCGCACCTCGGCGTCCACGTCGACCTCCGGATCGAACGTCGCCGCGGCGGCGAGGCGCAGCCGCGCGTACGCCGGGGTCTGCAGCAGACCCGGCACGACGGCCGGCTGATACTCCACGATGCGCGCCGCACTGGCCTCCAACTCGGCGTACGTGCGTTGCCGCTCCCCCATCTCGGCCAGCGCCTTCCACCAGCCCCGGCTGGTGGCGGCGTCGCGGGCGATGACGATCAGCGCGTCCCGGGCCGACGACGGCACCTCGTAGACGTCCAGCAGGTCCAGCACGTCGGCCAGGTCCGGCCGGCTCTGCCCCAGCTCGATGCGCGACAGCTTCGACGTCGAGGCCCACCCCAGCCGGTCGCAGACCTGCTCCAGGGTCAACGCCTCGCGCCGGCGCAGCTGGCGCAGCTCGGCGCCGAGCCGCACACGGCGAATGACAGGACTCGTTGGCAACGGCATTCCCGGCCTCCCCACCGAGGGAGCGTACGCAGGACCGTCACGCACTGCAATACCTTGCTCGCGCAACGCAACCGAGGCTGGTTGTCGCGTAGCCGACCGAGCCGGCCACGTCGAGCGGGGCGCCCCACCCGAGGATCAGCACGACGTGGGCCCCCGCCACCTCCCGGCGCACCAGCGGCACGTCGGCCCGCTCGCGGTAGCCGATGTAGCGTCGACGTACGGGCGCAGCCGTGGCCGCGGCAGCCCCAACACCACCTCGGCCATCGGCTCGCCCGTCATCGTCGACCGGAGCCCGTGCTCACTTCACGCCGGCGGCGTCCATGCCGCGCAGCTCCTTCTTCAGGTCACCGATCTCGTCCCGGATCCGGGCGGCCAACTCGAACTGCAGCTCCCGCGCGGCGGCCAGCATCTGGTCGTTGAGCTCCTGGATGAGCTGCGCCAGGTCGGCCCGGGCCATCCCCTCGCGGGACGTGCCACCGGTGGCGGCGCGCCCGCGGCTGCGGGTCTCCTTCACCGGCGCCTTGCCCCGGGACAGCTGCCGCACCGCGCCGCCGACCCGGGTGTCGGTGTCCTCGGCCTCGCGGTAGATGTCGTCGAGGATGTCGTGGATCTTCTTCCGCAGCGGCTCCGGGCTGATCCCGTGCGCCTCGTTGTGCGCGATCTGCTTGGCCCGCCGCCGGTTGGTCTCCTCGATCGCGTCCGCCATCGACGGCGTGATCTTGTCGGCGTACATGTGGACCTGGCCGGAGACGTTACGCGCCGCCCGGCCGATGGTCTGGATCAGCGACCGGCCGCTGCGCAGGAAGCCTTCCTTGTCGGCGTCGAGGATCGCCACCAGCGACACCTCGGGCAGGTCGAGGCCCTCCCGGAGCAGGTTGATGCCGACCAGCACGTCGTAGTCGCCCTTGCGCAGCTCACGCAGCAGCTCCACCCGGCGCAGCGTGTCCACCTCCGAGTGCAGGTAGCGCACCCGGATGCCGTTCTCCAGCAGGTAGTCGGACAGGTCCTCGGCCATCTTCTTGGTCAGCGTGGTGACCAGGACCCGCTCGTCTCGCTCGGTGCGCAACTTGATCTCGTGCATCAGGTCGTCGATCTGCCCCTTGGTCGGCTTCACGACGACCTCGGGATCGATCAGACCGGTCGGGCGGATGACCTGCTCGACGAACTCACCCTGGGCCTGCTCCATCTCCCAGTTGCCCGGGGTCGCGGAGAGGAAGACCATCTGGCCGACCCGCTCCAGGAACTCGTCGAAGCGCAGCGGCCGGTTGTCGGCGGCGCTGGGCAGCCGGAAGCCGTGGTCGATCAGCATCCGCTTGCGGGACGCGTCGCCCTCGTACATGCCACCGATCTGCGGGATCGTCACGTGCGACTCGTCGATGACGGTGAGGAAGTCGTCGGGGAAGTAGTCGAGCAGGCAGTGCGGCGGGCTGCCGGGCAGCCGCCCGTCGATGTGCATCGAGTAGTTCTCGATGCCGGAGCAGAAGCCGACCTGACGCATCATCTCGATGTCGTAGGTGGTGCGCATCCGCAGCCGCTGCGCCTCCAGCAGCTTGCCCTGCCGCTCCAGCTCGGCCAGCCGCTCGCCCAGCTCGGTCTCGATGTCGCGGATCGCCCGCTCCATCCGCTCCGGGCCCGCCGCGTAGTGCGTCGCCGGGAAGATCAGCAGGTGGTCGACCTCGCGGACCACGTCACCGGTCAGCGGATTGAGGTAGTAGAGCTTCTCCACCTCGTCGCCGAACAGCTCGATGCGGACGGCGAGCTCCTCGTAGGCCGGGATGATCTCCAGGGTGTCGCCCCGGACCCGGAAGGTGCCCCGGTTGAAGGCCATGTCGTTGCGCGTGTACTGGATGTCGACCAGCCGGCGCAGCAGCTGGTCGCGGTCCAGCTCCTGGCCCACCGCGACCCGCACCGCCCGGTCGAGGTATTCCTCCGGGGTGCCCAGGCCGTAGATGGCGGAGACGGTGGCCACCACCACCACGTCCCGGCGGGTGAGCAGCGACATGGTGGCCGAGTGCCGCAGCCGCTCGACCTCCTCGTTGATCGAGGAGTCCTTCTCGATGTAGGTGTCGGTCTGCGGGATGTAGGCCTCGGGCTGGTAGTAGTCGTAGTAGGAGACGAAGTATTCGACGGCGTTGTGCGGCAGCAGCTCGCTGAACTCCTTGGCCAGCTGCGCGCAGAGCGTCTTGTTGGGGGCCAGCACCAGGGTCGGCCGCTGCAACCGCTCGACGAGCCACGCGGTGGTGGCGCTCTTGCCGGTGCCGGTCGCGCCCAGCAGAACGGTGTTGCGGTCGCCGCGCCGGACCCGCCGCTCCAGGTCGTCGATGGCCGCCGGCTGGTCACCGGCGGGCTGGAACTCACTGACGACCTGGAAACGGCCGTCGAGCCGGGGAATGTCGAGCGCCATGCCGTCAACGGTACGCCGCAGGTCCGACATAATCGGCGGTCACGGCGGGTACGTGATCGGCTTCGATATTCCCATTGTGTGGCACATCTCACCGGGCTAGGCTCTCCGTGTAGGCCGCTCGCGGCGGCCGACCGGGCAGGTGGCCAGGCCGTCATCACGGCCGGCCCGCCCCCGGCACGAGGTCGCTGCACCCGGCGTGCCCGGCCGTGCGCACCGACGTGGTCGCGCGTGAGGCGCAGACCGGCCGCCGCGAGCGCCCCTATTCGTCACCCCACCCGTGCCCCGCCCGTTCAACAACGCGTGGACACCTCCTCCGCCCGGGCCACGCGTCCGGGCTCCGCGGCCACATCCCCGACCGACGGCACCGCCGCCGCCGGGCCACCCGGCGGCGGTGCCGGCGACCCGGCGCCCGGCGGAGCCGCCAGCCCCGACGACACCGGCCTGCTGCCCCGGATCGCCGGCCGCCGGCGGCGCGGCCTGCTGGCGCTGCTCGGCGCGGTCGCGGCCCTCTCCGCCGCCGGTCTCGTCCTCGGGCTGCTGAGCTGGGCGCCCGACCCACCCGTGGAGCCACGGACGCTGACCGTCGCCGAGAGCGAACGACTCGCCGCCGTGCGGGTCACCAACTATCGGGAACTGCGGGCCGGGTTGCACGTGACGGTGGGCGACGGCGCCACCCGCACCGAGCTGATGGGCTGGATCGACTGGTCGAGGCCGCTGCTCTACCTGGACGTCGGCGGCCCGGGCGCCGGCCCGCAGCGGGGCCTGCTCCAGGCGACACCGACCGCGCTGGTGATCCGCCCCGACCCGGCGGCCGTGCCCACGGCCGCGCCACCGCCGCTGGTTCCCCCGACCGACCGGTGGCGGCTGCACCGGCTACCCGACGGCAACGCCCTGGCCGCCGTCCTGGACCTCCTCTTCAACCTCTCCGCCGACCGCCCCGAGTCCGCCGGTGCCCTGCGCGACGCGGGCGCCCGGTGGGTGGCGCAGGAGACCCTGACCGGCGGGCCGATGGACGTCTTCACGGCCCCCCTCCCGGCTCCGTCGACCACCGCAACGCCGCCGACCCCGCCGTCCGGTGGGCTGCCCCGCTACTGGGTCGACCAGGAGGCCCGGCTGCACCGGCTCACCGCACACCTGCCGGGCGCGGGTCCGGTGACGGTCACGCTCAACCGCACCGACCGGCCGACCCTGCGCCCGGTCGACGCCCTGGGCGGCCGGCCCGGGCTGCCCCGGGAGCTGACCGCCGCCGAACGCAACCGGCTGGAGAACATCCCCGCGCGGCTGCGCGCCCGCGGCGGCGCCACGGTGACGCTGAACGCTCCCGTCGGGCGCGACACCAACCTGCGCGGCGCCGGGTGGCTGAGCTGGACCGAGCGGAGCGCGTATCTGGCGGTCGCGGATCTCGGCGTACCGGATCGCCGGACACTGCTGCGCCGGGACGTCGCCGGATGGTCCCGGGCCGAGGTCCCGGGCGCGGGCGACCCGGAGAGGCCGGACCGGCCACCACTACCGCCGCCCGCCGGCACCGCCTGGTACGCCGACCGGGACGGCGACGAGTCGGGCCGGCTGCTCGACGCGGCGCTCGCGGCCGGCCGGGTCGCCCCGCCGGCCACCGTCGAGCGCCTGCGGGAAGACAGTCTCGGCGACCGTACGGTCGACGTGGTCGAGGTGGCCAGCGGCGCGAACCGCCTGCGCTACTGGGTGGACCGCGACGGGCTGCTCCGCCGCGTCGAGCTGCACACCGGCGGCGGCGCCTGGGCCCAGCTGGACCTCACGCCCGGCCCGGTGCCCCGGCTGCCCGCGCCGAGGCGGGCCGCCGGCGGCGCCCGGTGACCGTACGCGTCGGTGTGGCCGGCCGCGCGGTGATGGCCCGCGGCCGGCAGGCCGGCCGACACCGAGGTGGTGACGGGCCGGTGCGAGCCGGCGGGCCGGCCCGCGGGCCGGGCTAGGGTCGCCAGCCGGTCCGCGCCGCCCACTCCTCGGCGCGCAGGTGCTCCTCGTCGAACCAAGGATCCTTCGCCGTGGTGTAGGTGGCGCTGTCCGGCGCGGAAGCCGCCAACTCACGCTTCAGCAGCAGGTACGCCGCCCGCTGGTCCGGGTCGGCGCGCAGGTGGTCGCGGGTCAGCAGCGCGTACCGCCAGCCCGGCGAACCCGCCTCGCGGATGTGCAGGTTGACCGGGCGTCCCGGGTCGGCGCTGCCGTGCAGCCGCTTCTCCCACCGGCCGGAGCCGGCCGAGCGCGGGCCGTCCCACCGCTCCTGCGGCACGCGCGGGAAACCGGCGTCGGCCAGCCGCTCGGCGAGCGGCCCGTCCGCATCGGCCAGGGTCGGCACCGTGAGCTGGATGTCGATGGCGTCGGTGGCGGCCAGCCCCGGCACCGCCGTGGAGCCGATGTGGTCGAGCCGCAGGTCCATCGGCGCGAGCGCGTGCCGGATGCGGGCCGCCAGCCGCACGTACTGCTGCGGCCACGTCGGGTCCGGTTCGGTGAGCTCCACCCGCTTCGCCCGCACCACGCGCCGTTCGCGCACGTTCCGTTCATAGGGCAGCAACCGGTCGCGCCAGAGCGCGTCGACCGCGGCGTGCAGCTCGGCGAGGGCGCCGTCGTTGGTCAGCAGCACGTCGGCCGCGGCGCTCCGCCGAGCGTCGTCGGCCTGCGCGGCGATCCGCCGCTCGGCCTCCGCACGGTCCATCCCCCGGTCGCGCGCCAGCCGCGCCAACCGGGTCGACACGGCCGTCTGCACCACGACCACCAGGTGGTACGTGGGCGCGAGCCCCACCTCGACCAGGAGCGGCACGTCGTTGACGACGATCGCGTCCGGTGCCGCCGCGGCGGCCAACTCGACACTGCGCGCCCGGACCCGGGGGTGGGTGATCGCCTCCAGCCGCCGTCGGGCCGCCTCGTCGCCGAAGACGATCGCACCGAGCGCGGCCCGGTCGAGGCTGCCGTCGGCGGCCAGGACCCGCCCGGAGAAGGTCTCGACGATCTCGGCGAGCCCCGGGGTACCCGGGGCGACGACCTCGCGGGCGACCCGGTCGGAGTCGACCAGCATGGCGCCGCGCTCGACGAGGCGGGTCGCCACCGCGCTCTTGCCCGACCCGATCCCGCCGGTCAACCCCACCATCAGCACGGCACCAGTCAACCGGATGCCGCCCGGCGCACACAAACCCACCCGCGCCACGAGGCCGCCGCGCGCCATCGATCACGCAACATCAGGGGTGTAGTGGCCGCGCAGACGTCCGCAGGCAACGACATCCGGGCGGTAGCGGGATCGTGGGAGGTGGCACGGCGGCGGGGGTAGGGCGGGCGGGTGACCCGGTCCGGCCGTGCCGTGGAACGGCGAGGGCCCCGCCCCGCGATCCGGAGATCGCGGGGCGGGGCCCGTCGTCGTCAGCGGGTCACTTGCCGCCGGCGAGCTTCTCCCGCAGAGCGGCGAGCGCCTCGTCGGTGGCGAGGGTGCCGGCCGGCTCCTCGGCCTGCCGGCTCGGGGCCGGGCTGGTCGAGGTGGCGCCGCCACCCGTGGGGGCCGGAGCCGGGTTGGCAGCGGCCTCGGCGTCGGCGGCACGAGAGGTCTGCACCTGCTTGGTGTGGGCCTCCCAGCGCTGGCGCGCCTCGGCGTACTGCTGCTCCCAGGTCTCGCGCTGCTTGTCGTAGCCCTCGAGCCACTCGCCCGTCTCCGGGTCGAAGCCCTCGGGGTAGATGTAGTTGCCCTCGGCGTCGTAGGTCGCGGCCATGCCGTAGAGGGTCGGGTCGAAGTGCTCCTCGCCCTCGACGAAGCCCTCGTTGGCCTGCTTGAGCGACAGCGAGATCCGGCGGCGCTCGAGGTCGATGTCGATGACCTTGACCATGACCTCGGAGCCGACCTGGACGACCTGCTCCGGGATCTCCACGTGGCGCTCGGCCAGCTCGGAGATGTGGACCAGGCCCTCGATGCCGTCGTCCACCCGGACGAACGCACCGAACGGCACCAGCTTGGTGACCTTACCCGGCACGATCTGCTGGATCGCGTGGGTGCGGGCGAACTGCCGCCACGGGTCCTCCTGGGTCGCCTTCAGCGACAGCGAGACCCGCTCGCGGTCCAGGTCGACGTCCAGGACCTCGACCTCGACCTCCTGGCCCACCTCGACGACCTCGGACGGGTGGTCGATGTGCTTCCAGGACAGCTCGGAGACGTGCACCAGACCGTCCACGCCGCCGAGGTCGACGAACGCGCCGAAGTTGACGATCGAGGAGACGACGCCCTTGCGGACCTGCCCCTTCTGGAGCTTGTTGAGGAACTCGGTGCGCACCTCGGACTGCGTCTGCTCGAGCCAGGCCCGGCGGGACAGGACCACGTTGTTGCGGTTCTTGTCCAGCTCGATGATCTTGGCCTCGAGCTCACGCCCGACGTACGGCTGCAGGTCGCGCACCCGCCGCATCTCGACCAGGGAGGCGGGCAGGAAGCCGCGCAGCCCGATGTCGAGGATGAGGCCGCCCTTGACCACCTCGATGACCGAACCGCGGACGACGCCGTCCTCGTCCTTGATCTTCTCGATCGTGCCCCAGGCCCGCTCGTACTGCGCGCGCTTCTTCGAGAGGATCAGACGCCCCTCCTTGTCCTCCTTCTGGAGGACAAGGGCCTCGATGTGGTCACCAACCGAGACGACCTCGGCCGGGTCCACGTCGTGCTTGATCGACAGCTCCCGAGAGGGGATGACACCCTCGGTCTTGTAGCCGATGTCGAGCAGGACCTCGTCCCGGTCGACCTTGACGACGGTGCCTTCGACAATGTCGCCGTCGTTGAAGTACTTGATGGTCTCGTCGATCGCGGCGAGGAAAGCTTCCTCGGAACCGAGGTCGTCGACGGTGACCTTGGTGGCGCTCGAGGGGGCCTCGATGCTGCTCGTCATGTGGGCGGTTGCTCCGGTCGGATGGGTTGTCACAGCTGGCAGGTGTGTCGCGGTGACCCGGTCGCGCCTGCGGATCCGTCGCCGGGCACACCGAACATTGCCAGATTGAGATGATGTGGCGCCGTCAGGTGGCTTCGTCGACCGCGCACCTGCTCCCTGCCGAGGCACACGATCCGCGAGCGCATCGTCAAGCCTACCCTGCGCATTACCACAGCGTGCAAGCCCTCCCATCATGCTCGTCGGCTCGTGACCTGCGAAAGCCGAGAAATCAGCCCGAAACACTCGCCGTTGTCTCGCGCGTCACACCTGTCACGCCCGTACCGCCGCCACCGCCGCACCGGCCGGCGCGGCGGCGCGCCGGGCCGGGCCCCCACCGTGCCGGCGGCGCGCCCGGGCCCTAGCGTGAGCGGGTGGACGACGACAGCCGGGTGACCCGGCGCCGGGTCAGCGACACCGAGGCGCGACGGGCCAACCGCGGGTGGTGGGACACCGACGCCGACGACTACCAGGCCGAGCACGGGGCGTTCCTCGGCGACGTGGACTTCGTCTGGTGCCCCGAGGGGGTGCGCGAGGCGGACGCCCGACTCCTCGGCGAGCTCGCCGGGCGGCGGATCCTGGAGGTGGGCTGCGGCGCCGCGTCCGCCGCGCGGTGGCTGGCCACCCAGGGCGCCCGGCCGGTCGCCATGGACCTGTCCGCCGGCATGTTGCGGCACGCCGCGCTCGCCGCCGACCGCACCGGCGTACGCGTGCCGCTGGTGCAGGCCGACGCGCTCGCGCTGCCCTTCGCCGACGGCGCCTTCGACACCGCCTGCACGGCGTTCGGGGCGATCCCGTTCGTGGCCGACTCGGCGGCGCTGATGCGCGAGGTGTTCCGGGTGCTGCGCCCCGGCGCCCGCTGGGTCTTCTCGGTCACCCACCCCATGCGGTGGATCTTCCTCGACGACCCGGGCGAGGGCGGGCTGACCGCCGTGCACTCCTACTTCGACCGGGCGCCGTACGTGGAGCAGGACGACGCCGGTGTGGCCACGTACGTCGAGCAGCACCGCACCCTCGGCGACCGGGTCCGGGAGTTGGTCGGCGCCGGGTTCCGCCTCGTCGACCTGGTGGAGCCGGAGTGGCCCGCGGGACACGAGGGGATCTGGGGGCAGTGGAGCCCGCTGCGCGGCCGACTGTTCCCGGGCACCGCCATCTTCGTGGCCGAGAAGCCCGAGTGAGGCGGCCCGCCGCACCCGCGGTCGATCGCTGAGATCACCCCCTGACCGGCGTCGTTTCCACCCGGCGGCCCCGGGTACCCGACGGCATGGCCGAGAAGGAGTTCCACGCCGGCGACCACGTCTCCTGGGCCAGTCACAGCGGCCGGGCGTATGGCGTGGTCAAGGAGAAACTGGTCGACCGGACGCACGTCCGGGGGCACGCGGTGGACGCCTCGGAGGATCAGCCGCAGTACCGGGTCCGCCACGACACGACGGGGCGCGACGTCGCCCACCGGCCGGAGGTGTTGCGCCGTGAGCGGGAGTGACGAGGGGCGGGACACCTATCGGGAGTTCACCGAGGCGGTGAACATGAAGCCCGCCGAGCTGTCCCGGTGGCTGGAGCGCGACGAGTCCAAGCACGTGGGCTGGCGGAAGAAAGGCAGCCGGGGCGGCGAGTCGGTGGGGCACGAGTCCGGCCGCAAGATCATAAGTCTGTTGCGCCGCAAGCGCGCCGACCTGTCCGAGGCCGACTTCAAGCACATGCGCAAGGTCATCGGCTACGTCCGGCGGCACATGGCGCAGCGCCCCTCGGGGGACGTCCGCAACACCAGGTGGCGCTGGTCGCTCATGAACTGGGGGCACGACCCGCTGAAGGGGCCGCTGCCGCCACCCGGCGGCCCGTCCCGACGGGCGCTCGACCGGCACGGCGCCCCGCCGAAGGCACGCCGCGGCCCCGGCCGCTAGCCACTGCCGACCTAGTGGTCGGCGCTGTTCCAGTCGCGGCCCTCGCCGACCGAGACCTCCAGCGGGACGGACAGCGGGTAGGCGCCGCCCATCTCGCGCCGGACCAGCTCCTCCAGCGCCGCCCGCTCGCCCGGTGCCACCTCGAAGACCAGCTCGTCGTGCACCTGGAGCAGCATCCGCGAACGCAGGCCGGCGTCGCGCAGCGCCGTGTCCACGTGCAGCATGGCGACCTTGATGATGTCGGCGGCGGAGCCCTGGATGGGGGCGTTGAGCGCCATCCGCTCGGCGATCTCCCGGCGCTGCCGGTTGTCGCTGACCAGGTCGGGCAGGTAGCGGCGGCGACCCAGGATGGTCTCGGTGTAGCCGTCGTGCCGGGCCCGGGCCACGACCTCCTGGAGGTAGTCGCGCACCCCGCCGAAGCCGGCGAAGTAGTTCTCCATCAGCCCGCGCGCCTCCTCGGTGCTGATGGAGAGCTGCTGGGAGAGACCGAACGCGCTCAGCCCGTACGCCAGGCCGTAGTTCATCGCCTTGATCTTGCGCCGTTGGTCGGGGGTGACGTCGCCGACGGGCACCTCGAAGACGGACGAGGCGGTGGCGGCGTGGAAGTCCGCGCCGGAGTTGAACGCCTGGATGAGCGCGTCGTCGGACGACAGGTGCGCCATGATCCGCATCTCGATCTGGCTGTAGTCGGCGGTGAGCAGGCACTCGTAGCCCTCCCCCACCACGAAGGCGCGGCGGATCCGCCGCCCCTCCTCGGTGCGGATGGGGATGTTCTGCAGGTTGGGCTCGGTGGAGGAGAGCCGACCGGTGGCGGCCACCGTCTGGTTGAAGGTGGTGTGGATCCGGCCGTCGTCGGAGACCGACTTGAGCAGCCCGTCGACGGTCGACTTCAGCTTCGCCACGTCCCGGTGGCGCAGCAGGTGCTCCAGCACCGGGTGCGGGTTCTGCGCGTAGAGCCACTGGAGGGCGTCGGCGTCGGTGGTGTAGCCGGTCTTGATCTTCTTGGTCTTGGGCAGGCCCAGCTCGCCGAAGAGGATCTCCTGAAGCTGCTTGGGGGAGCCGAGGTTGAACTCCCGACCGACCGCCTCGTAGGCGCCCTGGGCGGCCGCCTTCACCTCGGCGGCGAAGTGCGCCTCCAGCTCGGACAGGTAGTCGGTGTCGGCGGCGATGCCGGTGCGCTCCATCTCGGCGAGCACCCGCATGAGCGGCAGCTCCACCCCGGCCATCAGCCGGGCCGACTGCTCGCCGTCACGGGACAGCTCCGCGTCGATCGCGTCGGCCAGGTCGAGGGTGGCCCGGGCGCGGAGCATCAGGTTCTGCTCGGCCTCACCCTCGTCGCCCAGCCCCTCCAGGGTCAGCTGACCGGTCTCCGGCGCGTCGACGCGCAGCTCGCGGTGCAGGTAGCGCAGGGCGAGGTCGGTCAGGTCGTAGGAGCGCTGGTCGGGACGGGCCAGGTAGGCCGCGATCTGGGTGTCGCGGGCGATCCCCGCCAGGGACCAGCCGTGGGCGGCGAACGCCAGCACCGCCGGCTTGCTGTCGTGCAGCACCTTGGGGCGCTGCGCGTCGGCCAGCCACCCGGCCAGCGCCGCCTCGTCGGTGGCGTCCAACCGGCTCGGGTCGACCCAGGCGCCCGCCCCGCCGGCGGTCGCCAACGCCAGGGCGGTCACGGTGGCCGTGTGCCGCCGGTTGGGACCGGTGTCGAGGGTGACCGCCAACCCGACCGGCGTGCCCGCCGGGGCGTGGGTCTCGAGCCAGCCGCGCACCGCGCCGGGCGTGGCCAGCACCTCGCCGGCCAGGTCGAAGCCGGACTCGGCCTCCGGCTCCACCGCCTCCAGGTACTGGTAGAGCCGGTCGCGCAGGATCCGGAACTCCAGCGTGTCGAAGACCTGGTGCACGGCCTCCCGGTCCCAGCCGGCCCAGCGGGCGTCCTCCGGGCGCAGCGGCAGCTCCAGGTCGGACACCAGGCAGTTGATCTCGTAGTTGCGGATCACGTCGGCGAGCCGTTCGCGCAGGCTGTCGCCGGCCTTGCCCTTGATCTCGTCGGCCCGGGCGACGACGCCGTCGACGCCTCCGTAGGTGGTGATCCACTTGGCCGCGGTCTTCGGCCCGACACCGGGAACACCCGGCAGGTTGTCGCTGGTCTCGCCCACCAGCGCCGCCAGGTCGCGGTAGCGCTCGGGCGGCACCCCGTACTTCGCCTCGACCGCCGCCGGGTCCATCCGGGCCAGGTCGGACACGCCCTTGCGCGGATAGAGCACGGTGACCGCGTCGCCGACCAGTTGGAAGGCGTCGCGGTCGCCGGTGGTGATCAGCACCGACATGCCCTGGTCGCGGGCCTGGCAGGCGAGCGTGGCGATGACGTCGTCGGCCTCGTAGCCCTCCATCTCGACCACCGGGATGCGCAGCGCCGCGAGGACCTCCTTGACCAGGCTGACCTGACCCTTGAAGTCGGTCGGGGTCTCGCTGCGGCCGGCCTTGTACTCCGCGTACTTCTCGGTGCGGAACGAGCGGCGGGACACGTCGAAGGCGACGACGATGTGCGTGGGCTGCTCGTCGCGCAGCACGTTGATGAGCATCGAGGTGAAGCCGTAGACGGCGTTGGTCGGCTGCCCGGTCGTGGTGGAGAAGTTTTCCACCGGCAGGGCGAAGAAGGCCCGGTATGCCAGGGAATGTCCATCGACGAGGAGCAGGCGCGGCGTCGTAGCTGTCACGTGGCGACTCTAGCCCGTGCCACCGACATCCCCGGCGACCGCACCACGGGCGAAAAAGCGGACGGCCGCCGCCGGAGGAGGTGCCTCCGGGGACGGCCGTCCGCCGTGGGACGTCAGGCGACGCCGAGGTACGCCTCCTTGACCGCCGGGTCGTGCAGCAGGTCCTGACCGGAGCCCTCCTTCACGATCCGACCGGTCTCCAGCACGTAACCCCGGTGGGCCCGGGACAGCGCCTGCTGGGCGTTCTGCTCCACCAGCAGGATCGTCGTGCCCTGCTGGTTGATCTCCGTGATGATGTCGAAGATCTGCCGGATCACCATCGGCGCCAGACCCATCGACGGCTCGTCGAGCAGCAGCAGCTTCGGCCGGCTCATCAGCGCCCGCCCGACGGCCAGCATCTGCTGCTCACCGCCGGAGAGCGTGCCACCGGGCTGCTTGCGCCGCTCGGCGAGACGCGGGAACAGGGTGAGCACCCGGTCGAGGTCGGCGGCGATGCCGGCGGAGTCCCGCCGGGTGTACGCCCCCATGTCCAGGTTCTCCATCACCGTCATGCCGGGGAAGATCTGCCGGCCCTCCGGCGACTGGCACAACCCCCGGACGACCCGCAGGTCGGCCCGGAGCTTGCTGATGTCCTCGCCGTTGAAGGTGATCCGGCCGGTGGACAGGGAGCGCGTGCCGGAGATGGCCCGCATCGTGGTGGTCTTGCCGGCGCCGTTCGCGCCGATCAGGGCCACCACCTCCCCCTCGTTGACCGAGAAGCTGATGCCGTGCAACGCCTCGATCCGGCCGTAGGCGACGGTGACGTTGTCGAGCTCAAGCAGCGTCATCGACGGACTCCCCCAGGTACGCGGCGATCACCTTCGGATCGCGGCTGACCTCCGCGGGCGCACCCTCGGCGATCTTGCGGCCGAACTCCAGCACCACGATCCGGTCGGTGACCCCCATGACCAGGCGCATGTCGTGCTCGATGAGCAGGACGGTCAGGCCCATGTCACGGATCTTGCGGATCAGCGTGAGGAGTTCTTCCTTCTCCGCCGGGTTGAAGCCGGCAGCCGGCTCGTCCAGGCAGATCAGCTTCGGTTCGGTCGCCAGCGCCCGCGCGATCTCCAGGCGGCGCTGGTAGCCGTACGGCAGGTTCCGTGCCTCGTCGTTGGCCCGGTCGGCGATGCCGACGAAGCGCAGCAGCTCCATCGCCTTCGCCTCGGCGGCCCGCTCCTCCAGGACGTACCGGGACAGCCCGAACGTCTTGGCGAACGCCCGACGCGTCTCCTGCCACGACCGCTGGATCCCCGACGGGGCGGTGACCTGCGGCAGCTCGTGCGGCTTCGGCTTCAGCCGGGGCAGCCGGAACAGCGCACCCGGAACGCTCGTCTTGTGCCGGGAGTCCGTCCCGACCATGACGTTCTCCAGCGCGGTCATCTCCGGGAACAGCCGGATGTTCTGGAACGTCCGGGAGATGCCCAACTGGCTGATCTGGTGCGGCTTCCGACCGGTGACCTTCTGACCCTGGAACCGGACCGCCCCGGCGGTCGGCCGGTACACCCCGGTCATCACGTTGAACGTGGTGGTCTTCCCGGCGCCGTTCGGACCGATCAGACCGAGGATCTCGCCCTCGTGGATCTGGAAGTTGACCCCGTCGAGGGCGACCACGCCGCCGAAGCGGAGCGTGACGTTGTCGACATCGAGCAGCACGGGCCGCGGCCCGGGCTGCGCCGGGATCTTCGGCGCGGCCGTGCTGGTGGTCTCGTCAGACATGAGCGGGCGCCTCCTCTGCCTCCGCCGCGCGGTCCTTCAACTCCCGGGCCCGCCGTCCACTGGGGATGAGGCCCTGCGGACGCAGGATCATGACCAGCACCATGGCCAGACCGAACACCAGCCACCGGTAGTCGGCGAAGTCGCGGAACCGCTCCGGCAGGTACGCCAGCAGCACCGCGCCCAGCGAGACACCGAGCATGTTGCCGGAGCCGCCGACCACGACCATGGCGACGAAGAGGATGGAGAGGTTCGCGTTGAACTGGGTGGGGTCGATGAACGCGTTCCGGCTGCCGAACAGGAAGCCGGACAGGCCGCCGAGCGCCGCACCGATGGCGAACGCCCAGAGCTTGAACTTGAACGGGTACACGCCCATCACCGCCGCGGCGTCCTCGTCCTCACGGACCGCGAGCCACGCCCGGCCGACCCGGCTGCGCTCCAGCCGGCGGACCAGGAACACCATGATCAGCACGAAGGTGATCGCCAGCCAGTACCAGGGCTTCGCGTCGATCAGACCGAAGACCTTGTTGTCCGGCGAGGGGGCACCCTCCGGGCCGGGAATGGCCGAGATGCCCACCGGACCGTTGGTCAGCCCGGTGGCGTTACGGGCCACGATCCGGATGATCTCGCCGAAGCCCAGCGTCACGATGGCCAGGTAGTCACCGCGCAGCCGCAGCGTCGGCCAGCCCAGCAGCACCCCGGAGATCATCGTCAGCACGATCGCGATGAACAGGCAGATCGCCCAGGTCACCGCCCAGGTCGGCGGCAGGTCGAACTCCTGCTGGATCCACTTCACCACCGGCGAGTTCACCGAGCCGAACAGCGCCACGCTGTACGCCCCGATGGCGAAGAAGCCGATGTAGCCCAGGTCGAGCAGGCCGGCGAGGCCGACCACCACGTTCAGACCGATCGCGACCAGTACGTAGATGGCACAGACGAAGAGCACACCCGCCCAGTTGTTGCCGCCCTCGATCGAGTCGGTGCGCAACCAGGTCAGGCCCGGGATACCGAGCAGCGGCAGGTAGTAGAGGATCGCCACGAAGGCAACCAGGCCGAGGGCCTGCTGCCACTTCGTCAGCGCCCGCCAGCGGTCGCCGATGCCGGTCAGCAGGCTCACCCGGCGGCGGTCGGCGGAGCGAATTTTGTCGATCATGCGCGGGCCCTCCCGAGCGACTCGCCCAACAGACCGGTCGGCCGGAACATCAGCACCACGATCAGCACCACGAAGGCGATGACGTCCTCCCAGTTGGACGCGAAGAGCGTGGCGCCGTAGACCTCGACGACGCCGAGGAAGAGGCCACCCAGCAGCGCGCCGCGCAGGTTACCGATGCCGCCCAGCACCGCGGCGGTGAACGCCTTGAGCCCGAGCACGAAACCGATGCTGTTCTGCGTGAAGCCGAACCGCATGCTCCACAGCAGAGCGGCGGCGCCGGCCATGATGCCACCGAGGACGAAGATCAGCATGATCACGCGCTCCTGGTTGACGCCCATCAGCGCGGCGGTCTCCGGGTTCTGCGCCACCGCCCGCACGCCCCGGCCGTAGCGGGTGCGGTTGATGAACCAGTCCAGCACCGCCATCATCGCCACGGCCGCCACGAAGACGATCACCTGGATGTTCGTGATCGCGGTGTTGCCGATGGAGAACAGGGTCTCCTGCTGGACGATCGTCGGCATGCCGACGATCTGCCGGGGCCGGCCGAACGCCGCCGGCAGGACATCACCGAGCAGCTTGGGCAGCACCTGGCCGAAGAGCTCCACGAAGACCAGCGACAGGCCGATCGCGGTGATCAGGAAGATCAGCGGCGGCGCGTTCTTCCGGCGCAGGGGGCGGTAGGCGATCCGCTCCAGCGCCAACGCCGTGCCGCCCGAGGCCACCGCGGCGACGAGCAGACCGAGCACCAGGAACAGGATCGCCTGGCCGACCGGCGGGTTATTTTCCACACCGAGCTGGTTCCACAGGATCAGCACCGCGAAGGTGCCGACCATGAAGACCTCGGAGTGAGCAAAGTTGATCAGGCGAAGGACGCCGTAGACGAGGGTGTAGCCGAGGGCGATGAGGGCGTAGATCGCACCCTTGGACAGCCCGTCGACCGTGTGTTGGCCGAGGTGGCCAATCAGTTCATCGAAATGCACCGGGGGTCTCCTTGAATCGAGTGCGGCCGGGGTGGAAGACCCCGGCCGCACTCCATCGCGTAGGCGTCAGCTGAGCTTGAGCTCCTGCAGCGGCTCGATCGCCGTGCCCTTGATCTGGTAGGCCCAGATGACGACCTTCGACGGGTCGACGTCACCCTTCGAGTCGAACTTGATGTACTTCGACACGCCCTGCTTGTCGTACGACTTCACGTACGCCAGGATGTCCGCCCGGCTCTTCTTGCCGTCCTTGAAGGCGTCCAGGTAGATCTTCGCGGCGTCGAAGCCCTCCGCACCGTAGGAGCCCGGCGCGATGCCGTACTCCTTCTGGTAGTCCGCGGAGAAGGTGCCGCCGGCCTTGTCGGCCGGGAGGCACGGGCAGGTGATGATGGCGCCCTCGGCACCGCCCGACGCGCCCTCCGGGAAGGCGGTGTCGTAGAGGCCGTCCGGACCCACGAACTTGGCCTGCACACCGGCGGCCCGCATCTGCTTCACCAGCGGCGCGGCCTCACGGGTGTAACCGCCGTAGAAGACGAAGTCCGCCTGCGCCGACTTGATCTTCGAGATGGTGGCGTCGAACTGCGCCTGCCGCTCCTGGATCTTGTCCTTGTTCACGACCAGCGGGCCCAGCTGCTTGCCCAGCTCCTCGGTGATACCGGCGCCGTAGGCGCTGGCGTCATCGACCATGAAGACCTTCTGCGCGTTCTGCGACTTGAGGTAGGTCGCCACCGCGCCGGCCTGCGTGCCGTCGTTGCCGACCACCCGGAAGAAGGAGGTGTTGCCCTTCTGGGTCAGGTCGGTCCGGGTCGCCGACGGGGCGACCATCGCCAGGCCAGCGGCCTGGTAGATCGGCATCGTCGCGTCCGACTCACCGGAGAAGTGACCACCGATGACACCGAGGAACGAGTTGTCGCCCGCGATCTGGTTCGCGAACGGGGTCGCCACCGCCGGGTCGCCCTGGGTGTCGAACTCCTGCATGGTGACCTTGCAGTCCGGGTTCGCCTCGTTGAACTGCTTCACGGCGAGCTTCGCGCCGTTCAGCGAGGGGATGACGAGACCGGCGTTGTCACCGGTGAACGCACCAAAGATCGCGATCTTGCCACCACAGTCGCCCGACGCGGTGCCACCCTCGCCACCCGAGTCCTGGCAACCAGCGGCCACGACCAGGGTCGCGGCGAGCGCGGCGGTGCTCAGCGCCCGTACATAGCTTCGCCTCACGGCTTCCTGACCTCCTCCAGATGCGGGCCCGCGCTGACCCGACGTACCCGGGGACAGCAGCAACCCGCAGTTCCACCCACCCCGCAGGGACGCCCCCTGCGTTACGGCTCGTGATGGCGGAGCGTACCGACACGGCACACCGTCTCGGAAGGCCTAATGGCGGGGTCTGCGAAACCGTTACGAAGACGCGCGCGAACCATCAGATAGTTGTCACAGGTCAATCCGACTTACGGTCCTTAAGGGCCTGCAATGGGAGGCGACAAACGGCTTTCGTCGGCTCGCCCACCAGGCAGTTCACCCGACGGTCGACCGAGCCGGCGACCCACCGGCCACCCTGTATTCGATCGACCACTCAGCGTGACGACGCCTTGATCGTTCGGCTTCAGAGTCCGGACGGGACCGGCGCCCACCACAACCCGGCGCGCGAGCCGTCGTCCGCCGCCAACCACCAGCGGTCCCCGACCGCCACCACCGCCACGTCCCGGTCGGTCCCCGCCGCCGGCGACACCGGAGTCCAGACCGGGCGCCAGGTCGCCCCCCGGTCCGCCGACTCCCACACCGAATGCCGCTCACCGTCGGCCACCGCGGCCACCAGGCGACCGCCGGCCGCGACCAGGCCCGTCACCGACGGCACCCCGGCACCGGCCCGCCGACCGAACGCGCCCGCCGCCACCCACCCGGACGACTCCTGCCGCCAGGCACCGAACGTGCCGCCCCGCAGCCCCACCGCCACCGGCACCCCGTCGACCAGCGCGACCCGCTGCAGCTCCTCGTAGTCCCGGCTGCCCGGCAGCACCGTCCGCCGCCACGAACGCCCGTCCGCCGACACCCAGACCGCCGGATCCCGGTCGATCCGCCCCGCCGGCAGGACACCACCCACCGCGAGCCAACCCTCCGGCCCGGCCACCGCGTCGAAGGCCCAGCTCACCCCGGCCGCGTCGCTCGCCAACTGCGGCGCGCCCTCCACCAGCGCGAACTCCGCGGCGTCGGCCGACACCCAGGCCGCCGCCCCACTCGACCGGTTACCCGTGATCAACCAACCACCCGGGCCACCGGCCAGCCGCGACACGTTCACCGCCTTCGGCCCGCCGAACGTCTCGAACGGCGCCTGCACCTCCACGAGACCGCCGTCCGGCGCCTGCCGCCACGTGCTGATCCGCGGGTAACCGTGCGCACCGCCCACCTTCGCGCCGATCACCGCGGCCACACCGGCACGGCAGCCCACCGCGTAGAGCACGTTCTGCCGCCCGTAGAACGAGTCCGCGCGCACCGGCACGCCGCGCCAGGCCAGCCCGTCCACGCTCGTCCACGCCGCCGGACGGGTGCCCCCCGCCGAATCCGCGACGCCCCCCACCACGAACCAGCGGCCGGCGCACGCCACCGCGTCGCGCACCAGCAACCGGCCCGCCGGACCCGGAGGCGCGGGCAGGTCGAGCGACTGCCAACCGACCTCGACCGGCCGCGGCTCGTCGTCGCCGTCCGAGCCTCCGGACGTGCAGCCGCCGAGCAGCACGACGACGACACCGAGCACCGCGACCACCCGCCGAACGGACACGGATCCGATGCTATCGATCAGGGGACGCGCGGCGCGCCCCCCGACCGTCCGCCCCTCAGGAGGCCGGGCGGGTCACCTCACCACCGGCCGTCTCGGCGATGATCCGCTCGGCGACCTCCTTCATGGTCATCCGGTGGTCCATCGCCGTGCGCTGGATCCACTTGAACGCCTGCGGCTCGGTCATCCCGTACGTCGTCATCAGCGCACCCTTGGCGCGCTCGACGGTCTTGCGGACCTCCAGCCGGTCGGTCAGCCCGGCGACCTCGGACTCCAGCGCGGCGATCTCGGAGTAGCGGGAGAGCGCGATCTCCACCGCCGGCACCAGGTCGCTCTTCTGGAAGGGCTTCACGAGGTACGCCATCGCGCCAGCCGCCCGCGCCCGCTCGACCAGGTCCCGCTGGCTGAACGCGGTCAGGATGATCACCGGAGCGATCCGGGCGCCGGCGATCCGCTCGGCCGCGGCCAGCCCGTCCATGATCGGCATCTTGATGTCGAGGATGACCAGGTCGGGCTTGAGTTCCTCGGCCAGCCGGACGGCGGTCTCGCCGTCGCCGGCCTCCCCCACCACCTCGTAGCCCTCTTCGACCAGCATCTCGGCCAGGTCCAGCCGGATGAGCGCCTCGTCCTCGGCGATCAGTACGCGCCTGCGCTCGGCATCCGTCTGCGTCTCGGCCACGAGCCCTACCCCCACCAGTCAGAACCCGACACCCGCCATGCCGGGTGTCGTCGCCCTTAGCCTAGTGGGTACCCTGTTGGGCGAGAATCACGGAACGCCCTCGTAGCCCAACCGGCAGGAGGCAATGGATTCAAAATCCATCCAGTGTGGGTTCGAATCCCACCGAGGGCACCAAAAGCTGTCATACGTGCGTTCGAAGATGCTTCCGTGCATCCACCCGAGGTTCGCGCTCGCGCCCGACGGCAGTACCTGGCCGGCAGCACTGTGGGGGAAATCGCCAAGCAGCTCCGGCTCCCCTATCCCACTGTTCGCCACTGGTGTGTAGATCGGCCGGAACGGAAGCGGCGCGGCACCGAGTTACGCTGCTTCCGCTGCCGGGAGGACGTCGACAATCCGGCAGATCCGGGCGCCTACGCCTATCTGCTTGGTCTCTATCTGGACGACGGGCACCTGGTCACCTCCGCCCGGGTGCCCGTGTTAGGGATTTACTGCTCCAACGCCTGGCCCGACCTCATCGACGCCTGCGAAACGGCCATGAAGGCGGTGCTGGCCGGTTCCACTCAGCGGATCCAGCAGAAGGGGTGCGTGAGTGTGCAGAGCTACGGGAAGCACTGGCCGTGCCTGCTCCCGCAGCACGGCCCGGGTAAGAAGCACGAGCGGCCGATCGTCCTCGCCGGGTGGCAACGCGAGATCGTGACCGCCCACCCAGGTGAATTCCTGCGGGGCTTGTTCCATTCCGACGGCGCGCGGTTCGCGAACCGGGTGCGGGTGCGCGGCAAGGAGTACGTCTACCCGCGCTACCTGTTCAGCAACAAGTCGGCCGACATCCTGGGGCTCTGCCAGTGGGCGCTGGACCTGCTCGGCGTCGCCTGGCGGAGGAACCGGCCCGACTCGCTGTCCGTGGCCCGCCGGGCCGCGGTCGCGGCGCTCGACCGCCACGTCGGGCCGAAGTCCTGACGCTCCGGTGCGCGCCGGCCGCCCGCGCGATCAGGCGGGCCGGTCGGCCGAGGGTCAGGTCGGGTGCCGAGCCCCGCCGAAGGTCACGCGATGCGACTGACCGATCAGTAGGGCTACGCTCTCCTCGCTCTGGCGACCGAGCGCCGTCACGAGGGGTCGCGCCGGCGCCGGGGCAAGGTCACCGACGCGGTGGCCCGGCTCGTGGCGACGGACGCGGAGGTACGACGGTGCGAGTGGTGGTGTTCGGCGCGACCGGGATGCTGGGCCAGGGTGTGCTGCGGGAGTGCCTGCTCGCCGACGACGTGACGGACGTGCTGGTGGTCGGTCGGACGCCGACCGGTCGGCGGCATCCGAAGCTGCGGGAGGTCACGATCCCGGACCTGGGTGACCTGGACGGCGTACGCGACGAGCTGGCCGGGGTCGACGCCTGCTTCTACTGCCTCGGCGTCTCCTCCCTGGGGATGGACGAGGCGACGTACACCCGGATCAGCTACGACTACCCGGTGGCGGCGGCCCGGCTCCTGGCGGAGGTGAGCCCGTCGGCGACGTTTGTCTACGTCTCGGGTGTCGGCACCGACTCCTCGGAGCGGGGCCGGGTGATGTGGGCGCGGGTCAAGGGGCGTACCGAGAACGCGGTGATCGCGCTGCTGCCCCACGGCTACGCGGCCCGGGTGGGGTTCATTCTGCCCACGCAGGGGGTGGTGTCGAAGACCCGCTGGTACCGGCTGGGGTACGCGGTCACCCGTCCGCTCTTTCCGCTGCTGCGACGGCTCTTCCCGAACCAGGTGACCACCACGGACCGGTTGGGTCGGGCGATGCTGCGGGTGGCCCGGGAGGGCTCGCCGCGGCGCGTGCTGGCGGGGCGCGACCTGCGCTGAGGCCGGGTCGGTAGACCGGTCAGACGACGCGGGCCAGGGCCTGGGCGAGGTCGGCCCGCAGGTCCTCGGGGTCTTCCAGGCCGACCGAGATGCGCAGCAGTCCCCCGGCCGGCTTCGCGTCGCCCTCGACGGGGCGGTGGGTGAGCGAGGCGGGGTGCTGGATGAGGGTGTCCACCCCGCCGAGGGACACGGCGTGGGTGATGAGGCGGCAGGCGCCGGCGACGGTGGCGGCGGCGGGGGCGCCGCCGCGTACCTCGATGGCGAGGAGGCTGCCGGTGCCGGACATCTGGCGGCCGACCAGCCCGGCGGGGTCGTGCCGGGAGGGGTGGTGCACCTGGGCGACGGCGGGGTGGTCGGCGAGCCAGGCGGCGAGCTTCTCGGCGCCGGCCTGCTGGGCGCGGACCCGCACGGGGAGGGTCTGCAGGCCGCGGTGCAGCAGGTAGGCGCCGAGGGGGTGCAGGATCGCGCCGGTGAGCGCGCGGACCTGGCGCAGGCGGCTGGCCCACTCGGCGTCGCAGGCGACGGCGCCGGCGAGGACGTCGCCGTGGCCGCCGATGCTCTTGGTGGCGCTGTGCAGGACGAGGGCGGCGCCGTGGCGGGCGGGCTGCTGGAGGACGGGGGTGGCGACGGTGTTGTCGACCAGCAGCGGCACGTCGCCGGCGGCGTCGGCGAGGGCGGCGATGTCGACGAGGTCGAGGGTGGGGTTCGCGGGGGTCTCGGCGACGACGAGGGCGGTGTCGGGGCGAACGGCCGCGCGGATCTCGGCGGGCCGGGCCCAGGTGACGGTGGTGCCGAGCAGCCCGGTGGCGAGCACGTGGTCGGTCCCGCCGTAGAGGGGGCGGACGGCGACGATGTGCCGGTGGCCGTCGCGGGTGGCGGCGAGTAGGGCGGCGGTGAGGGCGGCCATGCCGCTGGCGAAGGCGACGGCGTCGGTGGTGCCTTCGAGTTCGGCGAGCGCGGTCTCGAAGCGGGCGACGGTGGGGTTCCAGAGCCGTTGGTAGACGGCGCTGCCACCGGTGGGGAGGGTCCCGCCGGTGGCGAGGGCCTCGTACGCGTCGCCGCCGTCGGTGACCGACGGCAGCGGGTTGGTGGTGGAGAGGTCGATGGGAGGCGCGTGGACGCCCAGCGCCGCCAGGTCGTCGCGGCCGGCGTGTACGGCTCGGGTATCCACAGTCGTCATGGCGGACAGGGTCGAATATCAGGCCGCTGTGACGCAACAGTTCCGAACATCATTCTGCCGGAGGCGCTGGATCGGCGAACTGATTCGGTGAAGGATGTTCTCATGCCCCCTGTGTCGAATGATGTGCGGTTGTTGCCGGCGCTGGACGACGTGGATCGCGCGATTCTCACCGAGTTGGCGGCCGACGGCCGGCTGCCGAACAACGCCCTGGCCGAGCGGGTCGGGGTGGCGCCCTCGACGTGCCTGTCCCGCACCCGGGTGCTGCGTGAGCGCGGCGCGATCCGTGGTTTCCACGCCGACGTGGACCCGGCCGCGCTGGGGTTGCCGTTGCAGGCGCTGGTCTCGGTGCGGCTGCGGGAGCACGAGCGGCCGGCGGTGGACGCGTTCCGGGCCCGGTCGGTGCGGCTGCCCGGGGTGGTGTCGGTGTTCCACGTGGCCGGCGCGGAGGACTACGTGCTGCATGTGCGGGCCGCGTCGGCGGACGCGCTGCGGGACTTCGTGCTCGACCACCTGGCGGTGGATCCGGCGGTGCAGCACACCCAGACCAGCCTCATCTTCGAGCAGGCCCGCGGGATGGGATGAGCGGGTGGGAACAAATCCGGCGCGTCACGGGTTGCCGTGGCGTGTGATCGACGTACCGCTCTCCGTCCTTGACCTCGCACCGGTCGCCGCCGGCTCCTCCGCCGGCGAGGCCCTGCGGCACACCACCGAGCTGGCCCGGCGCACCGAGGAGCTGGGTTACCACCGTTTCTGGGTGGCCGAGCACCACAACATGCCCGGCATCGCCAGCTCCGCCCCGGCCGTACTGCTCGCGCACCTGGCGGCGGCGACCTCGACCATCCGGCTCGGTTCGGGTGGTGTCATGCTGCCGAACCACGCGCCGCTGGTGGTGGCCGAGCAGTTCGGCACGCTGGAGGCGTTGCACCCGGGGCGGATCGACCTGGGAATCGGCCGCGCGCCGGGCACCGACCAGGTGACCGCGTTGGCGCTGCGCCGGACGATGGAAGGGCTGTCGGCCGAGGGGTTCCCGCGGGAGCTGGCCGACCTCATGAACTACTTCAGCGGCGAGGAGTCGGGCCCGATCACCGCCACCCCGGGTCGGGGTCTGCAACCGGCGGTCTGGCTGCTGGGCTCCAGCGGCTTCAGTGCCCAACTGGCGGGCATGCTGGGGTTGCCGTTCTCCTTCGCGCACCACTTCAGCGCGCAGAACACGCTGCCCGCCCTCACGCTCTACCGGCAGAGTTTCCGGCCGTCGCGGTGGCTGGACGAGCCGTACGCGATGGTGGCCGTCAACGCCGTCTGCGCGGACACCGACGAGCGGGCGGAGTGGCTGGCCGCGCCGGCCGGGCTCTCGTTCCTGAAGCTGCGGTCGGGTCGACCGGGACCGCTGCCGACGCCCGAGGAGGCGGCGGCGTACCCGTACACGGAGGTCGAGCGGGAGTTCGTGCTGCAGCGCCGGGAGGGTCAGGCGATGGGCTCCCCGGAGACGGTACGGCGGCAGCTCGGTGACCTGCTGGAGCGCACGGGCGCGAACGAGCTGATGCTCACCACGCTGGTGTACGACGTCGAGGACCGGGTGCGCTCGTACGAGTTGATCGCCGAGCAGGTCGTCGGTGGCCTGCGTCGGGACGCCTGAAACACGATCTTCACGCTGGCGTCACCCCCGCGACCCGGACGGTGCCTAGTTTTGAGTCCGGTGGTGGTACGGCATCTTCGGTCGGGACGGGTCGGAGATGCCGCGGTGTGGCGCACCGGGCCGGAGCTGTGCGGATTCCGCGGCTGCGGCCCGGTGCCTGCCGCCGGCCCGGTGCGACCCCCCTCTTGCGACCCGGCGCGATTGTTGATCGACTCCGTGGGTGGCCGAGCACATGGATCCCGAGGAGTTCCGCCGCGCCGGTTACGCGGTGGTGGACTGGATCGCCGACTACTGGTCGACGCTGGGGCAGCGCCCGGTGGTGTCGGGTGACCCGCCCGGGGCGCTCGCGGCGGCGCTGCCGGCGGGCCCTCCGGTGGACGGTGAGCCCGTCGACGCGGTCCTCGCCGACCTGGACGCGCTGGTCGCGCCTCGGCTGACCCACTGGCAGCACCCCGGTTTCTTCGGCTACTTCCCGGCCAACACCTCGGGTCCGAGCGTGCTCGGCGACCTGGTCAGCTCCGGGCTGGGCGTGCAGGGCATGCTGTGGGCGACCAGCCCGGCCTGCACCGAGCTGGAGACGGTGATGATGGACTGGCTGGCCGGGCTGCTGGACCTGCCGCGGCGGTTCCGGTCGGACACCCGCGGTGGCGGGGTCATCCAGGACTCGGCGTCGTCGGCGACCCTGGTGGCCACCCTGGCCGCGCTGCACCGGGCCAGCGACGGCCGCTGGCGGGAGGCCGGCGTCGACCGGCGCTACCGGGCCTACACGTCGACCCACGGGCACTCCTCCATCGAGAAAGCCGCCCGGATCGCCGGGCTGGGCGCCGACGGGGTGCGCGCGGTCGAGGTGGACCCGGCCAGCCAGGCGATGCGGCCGGCCGCGTTGTGCGCCGCGATCGAGGCGGACCGGGCCGCCGGTGAGGTGCCGGCGATCGTGGTGGCGACCATCGGTACCACCTCCACCACGGCCGTCGACCCGCTGCCGGAGATCGGGGCGATCTGCGCCGAGTACGGGATCTGGCTGCACGTGGACGCCGCGTACGCGGGTGCGGCCGCGGTCTGCCCGGAGCTGCGCTGGTCGCACGCCGGACTGGAGTTCGCCGACTCGTACTGCTTCGACCCGCACAAGTGGCTGCTGACCGGGTTCGACTGCGACGCGTTCTGGGTGGCCGACCGGGGCGAGTTGGTCGAGGCGCTGACCGTGATGCCGGAGTTCCTGCGCAACGCCGCGACCGAGTCCGGTGCGGTGCTCGACTACCGGGACTGGCAGGTGCCGCTGGGTCGCCGGTTCCGGGCGCTGAAGCTGTGGTTCGTGCTGCGCTGGTACGGCGTCGAGGGGCTGCGCGCGCACGTGCGCCGCGGGGTGGCGCTGGCCGCCCGGTTCGCCGGGCGGGTACGCGCCGACGACCGGTTCGAGCTGGCCGCCGCGCATCCGTTCTCGCTGGTGTGCTTCCGGCTACGGGCCGCCGACGAGGTCAACGCCGAGCTGCTGGCCCGGGTCAACGGCACCGGCCGGGTCCACCTGACGCACACCCGGGTCGACGGCCGGTTCACGCTGCGGCTGGCGGTCGGCTCCCCACAGACCGCCGAGGCGCACGTCGACGAGGCGTGGACGCTGCTCCAGGCAACCGCCGACGACCTCATGGCAACCTGAGCGCCGACGCTCGGCGAACGTTGATCCCCTCGGGTTTCTTGATGTCGGGGTGTCCGGGCCGAAGCGACACCGCGACATCAAGGAACCCGAGTGGATCTCCTGCCGCCTTCGGGTCAGGAGTCCACCGCGACCGGCAGCCGGCGCGGCTGAGCGACGGTGCCGGCGGTGTCGGTGACGGGCGCCGGCTCGGCGAGCGCCCGATCCTGGCGGGTGCGGCGTAGCGCCCGGAGGGCGAGCGCCAGGGCGGTCAGCCAGCCGGCGGCGAGCAGCCCGTAGACCACACCGGACAGCGGGGTCCCCACCGCACCGGCGCGCAGCAGGGTGCGGGCGTTGGTCAGGACGATCACGCCGCCGACGGCGGCCCCGAGCAGCTGGGCCGGGACGGTCCGCACCAGCCAGGCGGCGACCGGAGCGGCGATCAGGCCACCGACCAGCAGGGCGGCCACGGTGGGCAGGAGGAAGCCCTCGGAGCCGAGGCCGATCAGGAAGCCGGCGCTCGCCGCGAGGGCCACCACGGTCTCGGCGGTGTCGACCGAGCCGATCACCTTGCGCGGCTCCAGGCGGCCGGAGACCAGCAGCGCCGGCGTGGCGACGGGACCCCAGCCTCCACCGCCGGTGGCGTCGACGAACCCGGCGACCAGACCGAGCGGGCCGAGGAACCGCCCCCGCAGGCGACCCCCGGTGCCGGCGGAGCGCAGCGGTCGGGTGAACCGCACCAGCAGGTACGCGCCGAGGGCGAACAGGATGCCGGCCATCCACGGCGCGGCGGACTCGGTGGACAGGGAGCTGAGGACGGTGGCGCCGGCGAAGGCACCGAGCGCGCCGGGCAGGGCGATCCGGGAGACCACCCGCCAGTCGACGTTGCCGAACCGCCAGTGCGCGACGCCGGCGGCGAGCGTGGTGCCGACCTCCGCGAGGTGCACCGAGGCCGACGCGGCGGCCGGCGCCACCCCGGCGACCAGCAGCAGGGTGGACGAGGTCAGCCCGTACGCCATGCCGAGTGAGCCGTCGACGAGCTGCGCGGCGAGCCCGACCAGGGCGAGGACCAGCAGCTTGCGCATGACGCACCCCCGGCTTTTCGGCATGACCTATCGACTTGGTCGACAATGCGGCACGGAGGTGCCTCGGTCAAGTCCCCGATCGATGGGTGGGACGCCTCAGGACAGGTGGCTCAGGTCCAGGCGCGCGGGTCGGCGGCCAGTTCGGTCACCCGGGGCGGCAGGGTGCCGGCCGCGACGTCGGCCACGGTCACCAGCTCCAGGATCTCCCGCTCGCTGGCCCGCAGCGCGATCCAGACCTCCTGGAGGGAGCGGGCGGCACCGTGGTAGCCGAGGTCCTCCGGTCGCTGTCCGCGTACGTGGGCCAGCGGCCCGTCGATCACCCGGATCACCTCGGCCAGGGAGATCTCCTCCGCCGGGCGGGCCAGCCAGTAGCCGCCCTCCGGGCCCCGCTGGGCGTTCACGACGCCGCCGCGGCGCAGCTGGAGCAGGATGCTCTCCAGGAACTTCGGCGGGATCTCCTGCGCCCGGGCGATCTGGTCGGCCGTGACCGGGCGACCCCGGCCGGGGCCGCTGCCCGTCGCCGCGAGCTCGGCGACGGCGCGGAGGGCATAGTCGACCCGAGCGGAGAGGCGCATGCGGCAAGGTTAGCGGCCTGGTCAGCGTGTCAGGCCGCCGCCCCTGCACGAATCGATCACGCGCCCACGCGGCGCAGCAGACCCTCCTGGACGGCGCTGGCGATCTGCCGGCCGTCCGTGGTGAACATGCGGCCGGTGGCCAGACCCCGCGCGTCGGACGCGGACGGGCTCCAGCAGTCGTAGAGGAACCACTCGTCGGCGCGGAACGGCCGGTGGAACCACAGGGCGTGGTCGAGGCTCGCGCCCACCAGGCCACCGGGCCCCCACACCTCGCCGTGCACCGAGAGCACCGAGTCCAGCAGGGTGAGGTCGGAGGCGTACGTCAGCGCACAGGCGTGCAGCAGCGGATCGTCGGGCAGCTTGCCGTCGATTCGCATCCAGACGCGCTGGTGGGGGTCGGCGGGGCGGTCGCCGGGGCGTACCCAGCCGGGCTCGCCGACGTAGCGGACGTCGATCGGCCGGGGAATCTGCCCCCAGATGCCGAGCCGCTCCGGGTAGCGGGCGAGCCGCTCGGTCATCGTCGGCACATCCTCCGGCCCCGGCACGTCCGGCGGCGCCGGCGCCTGGTGGTCGAGGCCCTCCTCCGCGCGGTGGAACGACGCCGACATGAAGAAGATCGGCTTGTCGTGCTGGAGGGCCACCGACCGGCGTACCGAGAAGGAGCGCCCGTCCCGGACGTTCTCCACCTGGTAGTCGATCGGCTCGGACGGGTCCCCCGGGCGCACGAAGTAGCCGTGCAGGGAGTGCACGAAGCGCTCCGGGTCGACCGTGCGGCCGGCGGCGACCAGCGCCTGGCCGGCGACCTGGCCGCCGTAGACCCGCTGCGGGCCCACCGGGGGACTCATCCCCCGGAAGGCCATCTCGCCGTTCGGCGTGAGGTCGAGGACCTCCAGCAGCTGGTCCACCGCGGCCTGGCCGACGGCGACCGGCGGGTTGCTCACTGCAGCGCCCGCGCCGACGCCGCGTCGACCAGCGACCCGAGCTGGTGCACGCGCAGCGTGTTGGTCGAGCCCGGGGTGCCGGGCGGGCTGCCGGCCACGATCACCACGTAGTCGCCCGGGTTGGCCCGGTTGAGGCCGAGCAGCGCCTGGTCGACCTGGCGGAACATGTCGTCGGTGTGCTGCACGAACGGCATCAGGAACGTCTCCACGCCCCAGCAGAGCGCGAGCTGGTTGCGCACCTCGGGAACCGGGGTGAAGGCCAGCAGCGGCAGGTCGCAGTGCAGCCGGGACAGCCGCCGGACGGTGTCACCGGTCTGCGAGAACGCCACCATCGCCTTGGCGCCGATGGCCCGGGCGATCGAGGAGGCCGCGACCGTGAGCGCGCCGCCGTGTGTACGCGGGTCGTGCTGGAGCCGCGGCACGGCGATCGAGCCGGCCTCGGTGGTCGTCACGATCTTGGCCATGGTGCTGACGGTGAGCACCGGGTACTTGCCCACGCTGGTCTCGCCGGACAGCATCACCGCGTCCGCGCCGTCGAGCACCGCGTTGGCCACGTCCGAGGCCTCGGCGCGGGTCGGGCGGGAATTCTCGATCATGGAGTCGAGCATCTGGGTGGCCACGATGACCGGCTTGGCGTTCTCCCGGCACAGCTGCACGGCCCGCTTCTGCACCAGCGGGACCTGGTCCAGCGGCAGCTCGACGCCGAGGTCACCGCGGGCGACCATGACCCCGTCGAACGCCAGCACGATGGCCTCCAGGTGGTCCACCGCCTCCGGCTTCTCGACCTTGGCCAGCACCGGGCGGCGGACACCCTCCTCGTCCATGATCGAGTGGACGAGCTTGATGTCGTCGGCCGAGCGGACGAACGACAGCGCGATCATGTCGACGCCGAGGCCGAGGGCGAAGCGCAGGTCCTCCGCGTCCTTCTCCGACAGCGCCGGGACGCTGACCGCCACGTTGGGCAGCGAGACGCCCTTGTTGTTGGAGACCGGGCCGCCCTCGGTGACCAGGACGCGGATGTCGTTGCCGGTGACGTCGATGACCTCGACGGCGACCCGCCCGTCGTCGATCAGCAGCCGGTCGCCGGGCTTCACCTCCTGCGGCAGCTTGCGGTAGGTGCAAGAGACGCGCTCCTTGGTGCCGACGACGTCGTCGCCGGTGATCACGACGGAGTCGCCGGTGCGCCACTCGTGCGGGCCGTCGGCGAACCGGCCCAGCCGGATCTTGGGGCCCTGGAGGTCGGCGAGGATCGCCACCGGCTTGCCGGACGCCTCGGCCGCCTCGCGGACGAGCCGATAGACCGCCTCGTGGTCGGCGTGGCTGCCGTGGCTGAAGTTGAGTCTCGCCACGTTCATCCCGGCCTCTACGAGCCCCCGGATGCGCTCCGGCGACGAGGTGGCGGGACCAAGAGTGCAGACGATCTTCGCGCGGCGTGTCACGCCCATCAGGCTAGTCTCTCTTCCGGGTCGATCCGGGGGCCGACCCCTTGCGGGCTGCGGAACAATTGTCCAACGTCGCGCGGTACGCGCGCGTCTCGGCGGGTGACACCCCGCCGGGGAACGTTGTGGCTGTGGCGGGCAACGGCGACCGCGCGCCGGGAATCGTACGCCTCCGGCGTCGGCGCCCACCGGGGTGCTCCCGCGGGCCGGTCCAGCTCCGGTGCCCCCGGCCGTCGGGTCGGGCCGACGCGGCGGGGCCGGGCGAGTGGCGCCCCGGCCCGCCCGTCAGCGACGGACCTCGATGGCGCGACGCTAGCACCGACGGTCGTGCGACGCCGTCACGATGACGACACCCACCGATGCCCCCGCCCGCTCAGCTCTCGGTCTTGGCGAGCGGGAACTCCAGCGAGCCGGCCGGGCAGAGGAACGTCATCACGTCCACCCGGTAGAGCCCCGCCTGGACCGCCGGATCGGCCTCCATCACGCTGCGCACGTCGTCCACCGAGCCGGTGCGCGCCAGCCCGAACCCGATCGGCGGGTCCGGGTTGCGGGCCGGGCCGTCGACCGAGCCGGAGACGAGGATGATCCCGCGGCGCTGCAGCGCCTGCACGTGCTCGGCGTGTTCGGACTGCAGGCGTTGGACCGTCTCGGGTGGCAGCGCCCGGCCGGCGGCGCCGGGATACAGCACGATGCACTCGTACGTGTCGAGCGCGAAGTCGACCTGCGGCACTCCCGTCACTGGCTGCCCCCTCCCGCCGGGTGTCGGGCGGGGCGACCCTCGGTCGACACCGCCGGCACCGGCCCAGCGTCGCACGGGCCGTGGCGGCGTCGCGGACGCTCGGCCAATCCGGCGCCCCGCCCCGCCCGGTCTCCGTCGGATCGGGCGGTTCCGGTCTCCCCCGGCCGGTCCGGGCGGACCGTCCCGGGCCGGGCCGGCGACGCCCCCGGCGCGACGGATGACCGGTGGGCCTTGGACGGCTACCGTGGACGGTCCGTAGCGGCCGGGGAGCGGGAGGCGCGGGTGCAGGAACGCGAGCCGGCGGCGGGCCCGGACCCGCTGCCGTACGCCGAGGTGACCGACGACGGCTACGCCGTGCGGGCCGCGGAGACCTTCACCGCCCGGGAGTACGGTCCGGCGCTGCTGCTCAGCGGCGACTGCCCCCGTTGTGGGCACCCGATCAGCTGGCCGCTGGTGGACGCCGTCTACAAGAACGTCACGCCCGTGCCGTCGGCCGACGCCGATCACCGGGCCGTGCTGTGCACCTGCGAGTCCGAGCACCCGGCCCGCCCGGCCGGGCGCAGCGGCTGCGGCGCGTACTGGACGCTGGAGGTGGAGCGGTGATCCGGCTGCGGCCCGGCCCACCGGCGACGACCGCCGACCTGCGCCGGGCGCAGCAGCTGGCCGGGCTGCTCCAAGACGAGCTGGCCCGCGTCCGCGCCGCCGCGCTGGCCTGGCGCAACGGGCTCGGTGGCCTGCTGGTGGCGCTGGTCGGGTTCAGCCTGATCCGGGGCCGCTCCGACGTCGGCACGCTCGCCCCCGGGTGGGGCGCCTTGGTCGGTGTGCTGCTGCTGGGCGCCGTCGTCGCCGGGGCGGCCGGCGCGCTGACGCTGCTGCGGGCCGCGCACGGACCGCTGTCCGTCACGCCGGTGGCCGCGCTGGCCCCGTCGCCGCTCGGCGACCACCAGGAGGCCCTGGCGGCGGCCCGGTCCCTGCGCACCGGGGTGCGGCTGGTGCTTATCTGCACCGCCCTGCTGGTGGCGGCCGTCGGCGTCACCTGGTACGCGCCGGGTCGCCCCGGCCCGTCCGCCGCCGCCGACACCGCGATCACCGCCCCCGGGCTGACCGAGGGTGCGCGCTCAGGGACCGATGTGGACGTAGCCGGCCCACAGGTCCGGTAGGCCGGGCAGCGCCGCCCGCAGGTCCCGTACCGCCCGGTGCAGGGCCGTCGCCGCGCGCTCCGGGTCGATGCCGCCCGGCACGGCCAGCCCGGCGTAGAGGTCCTCGCAGAGCCGCACGGTCAACGCGTCGGAGATGGACCAGAGCGCGCCCACGACGTGCCGGAATCCGGCGAGTTGGAACGCGGTGCCCAGGGTCAGCGCCTCGTCCGGCAGGGCCGCGCCGCCGCGTACCGTGTCGCAGGCGGAGAGGACGGCGAGCGCGGCCGACGTGCCGGCCGGTCGCCACAGGTCCCGCACGTGCAGCGGCCCGCCCGCCAGCACGAGCCGACCCCGGGCCGGGGCGGCCAGGTGCTGGTGGCCGTGGCAGGACAGGTGGGCCACCGGCCGCTCGGGCAGGGCCGCCAGCACCGCCGCGGGCGTGGCCGCCGCGCCGGTCAGCGACGTCACGTGCGCGACGTGCCGCCGGACGATCTCCTCCTCCCGGGCCGCGCCGGGCAGGTCGGCCAGCCCGGGCGTCCGCGGCATGCCGACGACCAGCGCCGACGTGACCGGCGCCGGCGCGGCGGGAACCCCGCGCCGGGCGTGCCGCAGCGCGCGCAGCGACGCGGTGTACGAGGGGATCACCCGGTCGAGCACGCCGTCTCCCCCGCCCAGCGGGGCGGCGGCGTGCAGCGGCAGCAGGGTGAGCAGGCCGGTCGGGCACCACCACAACCGGGGCGGGTGGGTGGTGCCGGGCGGGGCGTCCGACGGGTCGAGGGCGTCGAGCACCGGAGCGGCGACCACCCGCCACAGCCAGTCCAGCGTCTCGGCGACCCGACGGCGGGCCGCGAGGCGCCGTCGCTCCGTCTCCACCGGCCCGGCGTCCCCGCCGCTGATGGGAGCGCTCAGCTCGGCCAGCGCGGCGAGGCAGGTGGCGGCCCGGACCGCCAGCTCGGCGTGGGTCAGCTCCGGCAACGGCACCGCGCGCACCCGACCGGGCGTGACCACCAGCCCGTCACAGCGCCGGCCGGACACGTTGACCAGGACCACCGGGCCGCCGACCGCCGCGTCGGACAGCTCGGCGAACGAGGGCGGAAGCAGGAACGTGGCGAAGCCGGGCAACCGGCGGATCTCGGCCAGCAACTCCCGCCGGCGGGTGGCCAGCTCGTGCCGGCGTTCCGGCCCCGCCGACACACCCCCGGCGGCCCGCGCCGTTGACGCTCCCCCGACGGCCGCCCCCGGCGACGTGCCCCCGACGCTGCTCGGCGACACCGGGGTGCCTCCGGCGCCCGGTGCCGACAGCCCACCGACCGGCAGCGCCCCCGGCGCGGCGCTCACCGGGGGCATCCCCGGCGCGCCGGAGGCCGGAGCCGGGTCGAAGCCGTCCAGCCCGGCCTGCAGCTCGGCGAGGCGGTCGGCCAGCCGGGGGGCCCGCTCCCGCAGGACGGCCAGGTCGGCGCCGGCGTCGTGGGCGCGGGTCAGCAGCACGCCGCGGCCGTGTTCGAGCAGCTCCACGGCCCGGCGCGGCAGGTCGAGGGCGATCGCCACCGCCGCCGCGTCGCTGGCCAGGCCGGGGAACCGCCCGAGCAGCCGGCCCTGATCGTCGGGGTCCATGCCGTGCCAGGCGGCGAGGTCGAGCAGCTCGATCGCCGTGGCGTACCCGTCGAGGGCCTCGGGCAGGTCGGCGGCGCGGGAGGCGTACGCCGCCGCGGCGGTGGCCCGCAGCAGCGACGGGGCGGCCTCGACCCCGGCGGCCTCGCGCAGCGCGGCGGTCGCCTCGGCCGGGTCCGGCCCCGGGAGCGCGGCCGGGCCCGTCGGGTCGTCGTCGGGTGGCCCGGCCACCGTCTCGATCGCGTAGGCGAGGTTGATCAGGCCCATCGTCCGGTCCGGGTGGCCGGCGGGCAGGGCAGCCACCGCCGACCGGTGCGCGGCCAGCAGGTCGGTCGCGTCCCGGGTGGTCCGGGTCGCCCGGAACCGCAGCAGCAGCGCCCCACCGAGGTTGATCAGCAGCCGGTGCCGTTCACCGGCGGGCAGCGGCAGCGACTCGGCGGACCGGGCTGCGTCGACCGCCTCGTCGAGCGGGCCGGTGTCGCCGGTGAGCAGGTGCTGGAGCACGTACGCGATGGTCAGGACGACGGCGACCGGCCCGTACGCCTCGGGGTCCTCCCGCCGTGCCAGCTCGGCCGCCTCGCGCAGCATGCGGACGGCGGTGCGCGCGTCCCGCTCGGCGGCGGCGGTCACCGACGCCGCGTCGGGCCCGCTGGGGCCGGCGCCGGGCAGCGCGCCGTTGACGGCCAACTCGACGCGCCGGTTGAGGACGCTCGCGTGGTTGACCAGTGCGGCCAACCGGTCGGGATGGCCGGGTGGGCTCGCGTCCACGGCCCGGCGGAGCACGTCGACCGCCTCGGTGAGGATCGCGAGGTCCTGGGTGCGGGCGAAGAGCGCCTGCAACGCCAGCCCCAGGTTGGCCAGGTGGCGGGGCAGCACCGGCGCGTCGGCCGGGACACCGGCGACGGCGGCCCGGTGCGTCGCCACCGCCTGCTCCAGCAGGTCGGGCTCGCCCGCCCGGTCGGCCAGCTCGTAGAGCAGGCGACCCAGGTTGTTGAGCAGGCCGGGCCGCTGCGGATGCTCCGCCGGGAGCAGCCGCTCCGCCTCGGTGAGCAGGTCCCGGGCCTCCCGCGTCGTGCGGGTGCCGTCGAGGGCGGCGGCCCACTCCCCGAGGGTGTAGCCGAGGTCGCCGAGGCGCAGCGCCCGGGTGACCGGGTCGCCCGCCGCCGAGACGCCCTCCCGCAGCAGGCGCACCGCCTCGGCGAGGTCGGTGGCCCGCCGGTGCAGCGCGTACCGGGACGCCAGCAGCGTGCCGACGGTGTGGCGTACGCCGTCGGTCAGCGCGCCGGCGAGGCCGGTCTGCTCCACCGCCCGGTACGCCTCGATCGCCGCGTCCAGGTCGGCCGGGTCGCGGTGCCGTTGGTGCCGCTCGACGAGCAGCGACGCGAGGCTCACCCCGCTGACGCCGGCCAGCTCGTCCGGGAGGTTCCCCGCGGTCAGCACCGACCGGTTCGCCTCGATCGCGGCGGTCAGGTCGTCGTCGCCGCCGCTCAGCAGGAACCGCTCGGCGGCCACCGCGCCGTGGACCGCGCCGATCCGGGGGTCGACACCGGCGCGTACGGCGAGGGCGAGGACGTCCGCCGCGCGGTCGAGGTCGGCGGGGTCGCGACGCCGCCGCCACCGCTCGCGCAGCCGCTGACCCAGGTTGGCCCGGGCCGTCGTCACCAGCGGTGAGCCGGCCGGCGCCGTGCGCACGGCCTCGTCGAGCAGCCGGATCGACTCGTCCAGCGCCTCCGCGTCACCCGCCAGCTCGTACCGGTCGCCCAGCACGTTGCCGAGGTGGAACAGCCGGGCCGGTCGCTCGGGGTCGGCGGCCGGGGTGGACTCCAGGCTCTCCCGGTGCGCGTCGATCGCCGCCGGCAGGCAGCGCCGTCGGCCGAGGTAGCGGAACTGGTCACGGTGCACCCGGCCGAGCGCGGTGAGGTAGCGCAGCCGCTCCGGCGTGCCGGTCGGTGTGCCGGCCAGCGCGCGTTTCAACAGCCCTTCGGCCCGGTCGGCCGCCCGGTAGTCGCCGGACCACTCCGCGGCGCCCATCAGGGCGACGGCCTCCTGGTACAGCTCCGCCGGCTCGCCACCGCCCCGGCCGGTCGGGCCACCGGATCCGCCCGGGCCGGAGCACGGGGTGGGGATCCGGCCACCGGCGGGTGCGGCGGTGGCCGGGCCGGACGGTGGCCCGTGCGCGCGCAGCAGCGCCAGAAGCGACGGCGGTACGCGCTCCGGCGCGAACCGCACCAGGACCTCGGTGAACCGCACGGCGTGGGCGAGTTCGTCGGCGTCCTGACCGGGTGGCAGGACCTGGTAGCGGTACCAGAACAGGCAGGCGAGCAGGAAGACGCCCTCGGCGACGTGGTCGGGCATCGGTGGACGCGGCGGGGTGCGGGTCACCAGGTCGATGACCGCCTCGGCGTCGCGGATCGCATCCGCGTCGAGCACCCGTCGGGCGTCCATCGTGGCGCCGAACCCGTCCAGCCGCTCCCGGAGCCGGCGGACCGGGTCGGCCCGGGACCGTCGCCACATCCCGCCTCCTCCGCCGCACGCATCGGCCTCGGTTCAGGGGTAGCAGAGCGGGCGGGCGCCCCGCTAGCGCGTACCCGACGCGGGCCGCCGGACCAGGTAGCGCAGGTGGGTCACGTGTGGTGAGTCCACTGTGGCGATCCGTTCCAGCTCGATGGGCGCGTCGCCGAGGTCCGCGAACAGGCGGCGGCCCGCGCCGAGCAGCACGGGGGCGAGCTGAACGCGGACCTCGTCGACCAGGCCCGCGGCCAGGAACTGCTGGCCGACCGCCGCGCCCATGAGGCGTACGTCGCGGTCTCCGGCGGCGGCGGTGGCCCGGGTGAAGGCGTCCCGGACGTCGGTGACGAAGGTGAAGGTGCCGCTCTTCTCGACCCGCTCGGCGAGGGGGTCGTGGGTCAGCACGAAGCAGGGCACCGGAAACGGGGTGTCGTTCCAGACGTCGATGCCGACGTCGAACGTTCGTCGGCCGAGCACCACCGCGCCGGTGCCCGCCTGCGCGCCACGAACGATCTCCGCGTCCACCTCGTTCGCCGAGGCGTCGAAGATCCACTGGTGCAGGCGGAGCCCGCCCACGCCCATCGGGTGTTCCACACTGACGTCGGGGCCGGCGATGAAGCCGTCCAGCGACATGGTGACGTCCAGCAGTACGCGTGCCACGGCAGCCCCTCGTCGAACGTCCCGGACCGGCAGGTGTCGACACCGTACCCATCGCGGTGGTGCGGTTCCAGCACGTGACCGGGCGCGGCGCGACCCGCCGCGCCCGGTGCCGCGTCGCGCGCCGGCCGGCCGCGGGCGGGGTCGCGCCCCGCCCGCGGCCGGCCGGTGTCAGAGGGCCAGGCAGTTGGGGCGTACGGGGGCGTCGGCCAGCGCGCCGCGGATGACGGTGTACGTGGTGCCGTCGAGCACGAGCCCGAGGTGGCCCACCACCCGCAGCGGGCAGTACGACTGGATCAGCACGTTGGTCGCGCCGTCGGCGAGCGTGGCGTTCTGCGTCGGCCGGACGAGTTCGTCCTGCACCGTCCGCACGGTGGTGTAGCGCACCGAGCCGGGGGTGTCGTCGCCGTCGTTCAGGTCGCCGAGGAACGCCGAGCCGATCGTCATCTGCTGGCAGGCGACGACACCGGCGCAGCTGCCGAGGCCGAGGAACTGGAGGATGTTGGCGACGTACGTGCCGTACTGCGGGGTGCCGAGGCTGACGTACCGCGCGACGGCGGGGGTGCCGCCGAGCCGCTTGAGGTAGTAGCGGGAGACGAGGCCGCCCTCGGAGTGGGCGACCAGGTCGACGGTGGTCGCGCCGGTGGCCGCGCGGACCTGCGCGACGTAGCCGGCGAAGGCCCGCGCGGAGGTGGGGATGTCCCCGAGTCCCAGCCCGGGCAGTTGGTAGACGTACACCCGGAAGCCGTCGGCGCGCAGTCGGGCGGCGAGCGGCTCGTACGCGATGGCGACGCCGCTGAGGCCGCCGACGACGATGACCGTGCGGGCCGCGGCGGTGCTCACGGCGGGGGCGTTCGTGGTGGGGGTGTTCGCGGCGGCGGCCTCGGGGACCGCGGCGGACGCGGGCCGGGGCGCGGCGGACGGCGCGGCACCGGCAGCGGGCGGCGCGGCGAGGACGGCGCCGACGGTGGCGGCGAGGGCGAGGGCCAGTGCGGTCTTTCGGAGCAGCATGGCTGCACCTCCGGTGGGAGGCACCCGGCGGAACCGGGGGACGGGTGGGGGTGTCCGGTCGACCGTGGATCGATGATGGGGTTAACAATTTAGAAACGTCAATGAGAAGTTACGCGCCGGTAACTGTTGTCCCGGCGAGCGCACGATCCGGCATATCGGGCCGACCCCGCCGACCGTCCACAGTCGCCGGCACGGTCTCGACCGGTGAACGCCGTCCGCCGCTCCCCCGGACGCGACGGAAGGTGGCATGCTGAGCGCCGTGCGCGCCAAGGAGGCCCCCGACGGGCAGCTACGGGTGATGCCGTGGTGGCTGGTGCTGCTGGGCCTGCTCCTCGCCGCGCTGCTGGGCTGGCTGGTCCTGGACTGGCTGCTCGGCGAGGCCGACCGCGCCACCCAGCCCGACACCCGGGCCACCCTGCGGGTCGACGCGATCCGCACCGGCCTGACCGTGGTGGCCGGCACCGGAGGCGGGCTCGCGCTGCTGCTGGCCGCCCGTCGACAGTGGATCGGTGAGCGGGCGCAACGACACCAGGAGGCGGTCGCCGCCCGTGACCAGGAGCACCGGGAGCGGGTGCAGGCACACACCGAGGCGGTGACCGCGGCCGCCGAGCGGCACCAGGAGCGGCTGGCCGCCGCGGCCGAACACGACGCCGGTGAGCGCCGCCTGACCGAGCTCTACACCCGCGCGGTCGAGCTGCTCGGCAGCGACAGCGCGGCCGTACGCCTCGGCGGGCTGCACGCGCTGGAGCGGCTCGGTCAGGACCATCCCGCCCAGCGTCCGACGATCATGGCGGTGCTCTGCGCGTACCTGCGGATGCCGTCGGCCGACGGCGAGCCGCGCGAGACGGAGGTGCGTCGCAGCGCGCAGCGGGTGCTGACCCGGCACCTGCGGGCGGGCGACCCGGCCCACTGGCCGGGCACGGTGCTCGACCTGAGCGGCGCCCGGCTCGACGGGTTCGACGCGAGCGGCTGCGAGTTGGTCGACGCGGACTTCTCCGGGGCGGTGTTCACCGGGGCCACCACCTTCGCCGGCGCCACCGTACGCGGGCGGCTGCGCCTGGTCGACGCGGTCCTCGCCGACGCGGCCCTGGACGACCTCGCCGGCGACGGCGAGGTCGCGCTCGACGGCGCGCGGTTCGCCGGCCGCGCCAGCTTCGACCGGGCCCGGTTCACGGGGGGTCTCTCCTGCCGGCGGGCCGCGTTCACCGAGCGGGCGTCCTTCCACGGCGCCGGCTTCGACCGGCCGACCAGTTTCGACGCCACCCACTTCGACGACGGCGCCACCTTCACGGAGGCCGCGTTCGCGGGCGGCCTGTCGATGGAGCACACCGAGTTCGCCGGACCCGCCGACTTCCGGGGCACCCGGTTCGCCGACATGGCGCTGTTCCGCTGGACGGTGTTCGCGGCCGAGGCGTGGTTCGAGCGGGCGCACTTCGCCGGGGCGGCGAACTTCGGCCGCGTCCGCTTCCAGGGCCCGGCGAGCTTCGAGGGGGCACGACTCCACCGGCCACCGCAGGTCGACCAGGCCCGGGCGACCGCCGGCGTCGCGCACGTGTGGCCGGAGGGGACGACGGTACGGCGGCTCGACGACGAGTGGCTGGTGCTGGTCGACCGCTGAGGGTCAGCGCGGCCCGGTGTAGCGCAGCCCGTCGAGGGCCATGGCCAGCACCCGGTCCCGCTGGGCCGGCTCCATGAACTGGTAGGCGGTGATGCCGCTGATCAGCCGGACCACGTCTTCGAAGCTGGCGTCCGTCCGGGCCACCCCGGCGTCCTGAGCCCGGCGCAGCAGCGGCTCGCCCGCCGCGAAGATCTCGGTGCGGCAGCTGCGGAACACGTCGGAGTCGTGGATCAGCTCCTCGGCCAGGGCCCGCTTCGTGGCGACGTACCCGACGAAGCGGTGGAGCCAGGCGACGAGCGCGTCCCACGGGGGCAGGTCGGCCAGGTCGGCGGCCGAGCGGCTGAGCGCCTGGACCTCGTCGACGTAGACCGCCTCGAACAGCTCCCGACGGCTGGGGAAGTTGCGGTAGAGGGTGCCGATGCCAACCCCGGCCCGCCGGGCGACCTCCTCCAGCGACGCACCCGCCCCGGACTCGGCGAACACCGTGCGGGCGGCCGCGATCAGGGCGTCGTAGTTGCGCCGGGCGTCGGCCCGCTTGGGACGCCGCATGAAGACCTCTCCCAGCTGGTCGGCGCTGGTCATGACGCGCGTCACCTCTTCTCGGTTGCAACCGGAGGCTTACCTCCGCTAGCTTAGTGGAGGCACCCCTCCGGAACTGACCGGAGCCGTGCCTCCGGATAGCGTACTCCGGGATTCGCTCCCTCCCCACTCGTACCCATTGGAGTTCCCTCCGTGATCGAGACCACCCGGCGCGGCTCGCGCCGGCTGACGTTCCTCGTGCTCGCGGCCGGCGCCGGATTCTTCGCGATGCTCCAGTCGCTGATCACTCCGGTGCTGCCCACGATCCAGCACGACCTGCACACCTCCCAGAACACCGTGACCTGGGTGCTGACCGCGTACCTGCTCTCCGCCTCGATCTTCACCCCGATCGTCGGCCGGATCGGCGACATGGTGGGCAAGGAGCGGATGCTGGTCGCGTCCCTGCTCGCCCTCGCGCTCGGCTGCCTGCTCGCCGCCATCGCGCCCAACATCGGGGTGCTGATCATCGCTCGGGTCGTCCAGGGCATGGGCGGCGCCGTGTTCCCGCTGTCCTTCGGGATCATCCGCGACGAGTTCCCCGCCGCCCGGGTGAGCTCCGCCGTCGCGTCGATCTCGGCGATCGTCGCCGCCGGCGGTGGCCTGGGCGTCGTGCTCGCCGGCCCGATCGTCGCGGTCCTCGGTTACCGCTGGCTGTTCTGGATCCCGATGGCGATCGTCGGGCTGACCGCCCTCGCCGCGTACCGGTTCGTGCCCGAATCGCCCGTTCGCGCACCCGGCCGGATCAACTGGCTCGCCGCCGGGCTTCTCTCCGGCTGGCTGGTGGCGCTGCTGCTGCCGATCAGCCAGGGCGCCGCCTGGGGCTGGACCTCCGGTCGCGTGCTCGGCCTGCTGGCGCTGGCCGCCGTGCTGTTCGTCGGCTGGGCCCTGGCCGAGGTCCGCTCCACCAACCCGCTGATCGACATGCGGATGATGCGCCTGCCCGGCGTCTGGACGACCAACCTGGTCGCCCTCCTCTACGGCGGTTCGATGTTCGCCGTGTACGCCTTCCTGCCGCAGTTCGTGCAGACCCCGACGTCCGCCGGCTACGGGTTCGGCGCGAGCATCAGCCAGGCCGGCCTGCTCATGCTGCCCATGCTCGTCGCGATGTTCGTCGCCGGCCTCGCCGCCGGCCGCCTCGAATCGCGGTTCAGCGCCAAGGCCCAGCTCGCCACGGGCGCCGCGTTCAACGTGGTCGCCTCGGCGATGCTGGCCGTCGCGCACGACAGCCGCCTGGAGATCGCCATCGCCGGTGGGCTCGTGGGCCTCGGCATCGGGCTCGCGTTCGCCTCGATGGCCAACCTGATCGTGGCCAACGTCCCGGCGTCGCAGACCGGCGTCGCGACCGGCATGAACGCCAACATCCGCACCATCGGCGGCGCGATCGGCGCCGCGGTGGTCAGCGGCGTGATCACCGCCCACCCGCAGGCGAGCGGGCTGCCCCGCGAGGCCGGCTTCACCATGGGCTTCCTGCTCCTGACGGCGATCGCCCTCGCGGCGGCGGTGGCGGCGCTGGCCGTCCCCTCCGGCCGCCGGGCCCGCGGACGCCGGGCGTCCGCCGCGACGATCGTCGAGTCGGAGCTGGCCGCCGAGTTCGCGACCATGCCGTCGACCCGCTGAGCCGGACCACGGGCGCCCGGTGCGGTGGAACCGCGCCGGGCGACCGGGCTCAGCGCAAGCCGCGGACGGCCAGCAGGTAGGCGCAGTAGGTCAGCGGCACCAGCACGAAACAGATCAGGAAGCCCAGCAGCACGTGCCGCGGCGGGGTGCCGGCCACCGCGGCGGGCTTTCCCCAGCGCCCGAGCACCAGGAACCCGGCGATCAGCGAGGCCGCCGGCAGGCCGGCGCACATCCACGCGTACAGCGTCCCGAGGTCGACCACACCGACCCCCGAGGCGAGCACCAGGGCCAGCATGAGCACCACGCCGACGGCGGCGCAGCCGGCGTACACCGCGACCGCCCGCGCCAGCGTCGACCAGGCCGGCAACAGCACCGGCCGCTGCGCCAGCAGCTCCGCCTGCTGCGCGTGCCGGTCGGCCTCGTCCGCGTGCCGCCGGGCCAGCTCCAGCTCGGACAGGGGATCGGCCGCCGCCGGTGGCGCCGGGGTCCCGGCCGCCGTCGCGCTTCCGGCCCCGGGCAGCGCGAGCCGCGCCTGCCCCGCCGTCACCTGGGGGTACGCCACGACCTCCGGCCGCCCCGGCGCGGCGGCTGCGCCGCCGGCGACCGCCGCACCCGGTCCGGGGCCGCCGTTCACCGCACCCGGTCCGGCGCCGGCGTGCGTCGCGTCCGGTCCGGGGCCGGCGGCCGGGACGTGCGAGGGCTCGGTGTGCGGGGACCGTGGGCCCGGTGGGTTCGCGGCCGCGGGCGACACCGGCGCGGTCGACGGCGCCGGTGGGTACGGGCTCGGCGGGCCCGCGAGTGGCCCCGGAGCCGGTGACGCCTCGCCGATGGCCCGGCCGAGCCGGTCGAGGCGCTGCCCCTGGGCGGTGAGCCGCTGGTGCAGGTAGTCCACGCCGGCCCGCAGGTTGCGGCGGCGCTCGCTCTCGGCGGCGGCGTCCCGCTCGCCGGTGCGGCGGTGCTCGGCGAGCTGCCGGGCCAGCGCCGCGTACTCCTCGAAGGTCACCGTCAGCCCTCCCCGGCCAGCTCGTGGGCGTCCCGGGCGAACGGCACGATCAACCTCGTGCGCTGGTCGTGCCGGTCGACCAGCAGCGCCCGGTCGGGACGGGGCGTGTAGGCGAGGTCGTGCACGCCGAGATGCAGCCCCAGCTCGGAGCCGGGCACGTTGAGCGCGACCAGGCAGGCGACGTCGTCGCGGTTCTGCGGGCCGCCGAGGTCGTCGGCGAGCCGCCGGAGCCCCCGCCACCAGCCGAGCAGGTGCACGCCGTGACCCGGCCCCTGGTGCAGCAGGGCGCGCAGGTCGTCCAGGCCCGAGCGGAACGTCTGCGGGTCGGGCGCGCCGAGGACCGTCGAGGCGGCGTCCATCCCGAACCCGACCAGGAACGTCCGGCCGGCCGGCGATGTCGGCCCGGCCGGCGCGATCGCGGCGTCCGGTGGGCTCCCGTCGGTCACCGTCGGATCCGGCGACGGCGCGCCGGTGCCGGGCGTGGCCAGCGTGGCGATCCGGGCCCGCAGGGACGCGGCGTCCAGCCGCTCGACGGTGTGCCCGGCGGCGATGAGCACGGCCTCGGTCTCGTCGACCACCTCGTCGGCGGCGGCGACCAGCGGGGCGAGCAGGAACCGGCACTCGCCGGGCGCGTGCTGCCGGGCCAGGCTCAGCGTCGCCGCGCGGAGCACGTCGGCACCGGCGACCGAGGTGCCGACCACCGCGAGGTGCCGGCCGGGCGTGGTGTCCATGATGAACATCGCGGTGCTGCCGTGGACGTCGACGGTCCGGCCGACCAGGGCCAGCGGGCGGCGCCCGCCCGGTCGCAGACCGGTGTAGGTGGGGTCGTCCTCCAGCCGCGCCGCCTCGTAGCCCCGGAAGACCGCGGGCGGGCGGGCGCCCGCCGGCCGGGCCTGCCACAGCTGGTGCCGCAGTCGGGTCAGGTCCGCCGCCGCCGCGTGCGCGTCGGGGAAGCGGACGACGGTGTCCGCGCCGACCGCGCCGGCGGCGGTGTTGACCACGGCCGCGCCGATCGGCAGCGCCGCGGCGGCGCCGTTGGCCTGGTCGAGCACTCCCCCGCCGCCGGGCAACGCGACGCGCAGCGCGAACTGCCCGAAGATCGCCTCGGCGCGGCCGTAGAGCGCCTCGATGCCGGTCATGCTCTGACTGGCCAGCACCAGGTGCACCCCGTACGAGCGGCCCTTGCGGGCCAACTCCTCCAGCAGGTCGACCGACTCGCGGGCCAGCGCGTCGTTGCCGGCGAGCAGCACGTGGAACTCGTCGACGACGGCCACGACGCGCGGTACCGGGGTGTCCCGGGGCAGGTCGGCGAGCTTCGTGACGCCGTGCCGTTTCAGCAGGGTGGCCCGGCGGTTCAGCTCCCGGCGCAGCTCGCGGAGGACGGCGACGCCGTACTCGCGGTCGGACTCGATGCCGACGGCCCGGGCGTGCGGCAGCCAGGACGGGTCCCGACCGGTCGGCACGAACTCGGTGAAGCTGACCCCCTCCTTGAAGTCGAGGAGGTAGAGCTGCAGCTCGGCCGGCGAGTAGCGGGCCGCCAGCCCGTAGAGGACGTCGAGCAGGAAGACGGTCTTACCGGCGCCGGTGCGTCCCCCGACGAGCCAGTGCGGGGTGGCGTCGTCGAAGGCGACGGTGACCGGCTCGCGGCCCGCCCGGCCGACCACCGTACGCAGGCCGTTGCCCGCCGACTCCGCCCACCGCCGCTCGGGCAGCAGCTCGGCGAAGCCCACCGCGTCGCCGCGTCGCACGGCGGCGCCGAGGTGCTCGGCGAGCGCCCGTACCGAGGCGGCCGGCGGGTCGCCGTCGGGCACCACGGGGGCGGCGAGACCGCCGCCGTCGGCGCTGAACGGGGCGCCGGGCGGGTCGCCGACGTGCGCGTACGGCCCGGTCAGCCGCACCGCGGTGGTCGCGCCCAGCGGCGGCGCCGGGTCGCCGGGACCGGCGGCCGGGTGGCCCGCGACCAGGACGCAGACCGCGGCGGCCGGCCCGGCGTGGGTGAGCGCGGCCAGCCGGGCCAGCTCCCGCGCCGGCGGGGCCGCCGCCGCGACGACCAACAGCAGGGGTGTGCCGCCGGGAGTGCCGTGCTGCGCCGACCGGGCGTGCCGTTCGACGGCGTCGAGCAGGGCGGCGACCTCGTCCGGTGTGGTGGCGGGCGGGTCGAGCACGCCCGCGTCGAGCAGGGGGCGCAGCGGCCCGAAGGTGGCGCCGAGCGCGGCGGTGTCGATGCCGACGACCCGCACCTCGCCGGCCGGCGCGGTGGCGAGCAGCCGCAGCACGAGCGCCCGCAGCAGTCCGGCGACCCGGGGGTCGCGGGCGTCGGTGTCCACCGCCAGGTGGTGGCCGGCGCCGAGGGGCACCAGCACGGGGAACGCGCCCTCCGGGGTGGACGCCTCGCCGAGCCGGACCGGAACCGGCGCGACCGCGACCGGGGTGGCGCCCGGGGTCGGGGTGGCGAGCGCGCCACCGACCTCGGCGAGCCGGGCGACCAGCGTCTGCGCGGCGGGTGAACCGTCCGGCGTGGACGACGGGGGTTCCGCGCCGATCCCGGCGCGGGCGGCGTCGAGATGGGCCCGGGCGGCCTGGTGCGCCGTGACGGCCTGCCGGTACGCCGACGCGAGCCTGCCCACTGTCCGCCTCCCCGCCGCGCGCCGGTGTCCGTCGAAGACCCTAACGGACGTCCGCCGCACCGGGACAGCACCGCGACACGCGGCGCGGCGGGGGGTCGGCGGCGCGGCGGCCGACGGTCCGTCGGGGACCGCCGGCCGCCGGGCCGCTCGGATCAGCCGGTGACGGCGGTCAGCGCCGGCAGGTAGCCGTAGCGGTAGCCGTCGGCGTCCGGGTGGTACGCCTCGATGACGCCGGAGACGTCGTGGATCCACGGGTCGGCGCCGCAGACCCCGTGCCCGGCGAAGTAGGGCCGGGTGTCGACGAAGGTGGCGCCGGCCGCCGCGGCCCGGCCGGCGGTGACCGTGGCGAGCAGGTCGGCGGCGTCATTGAGGATGGTCCGCTTGTAGGTGCTCATGGCCAGCCAGCCGCAGGAGTTCAGCTCGAACAGCCGGGGGTAGCCGAGGACGATCAGGCGCGCGTCGGGTGCGCGGGTGCGGATGGCCGCGTACGTGGCGTCGAGGCGACCGGGCAGGGTGGCGGTGGCGAACGCCCGGGCCCGGTTGACGGCGTTGGTGCAGGTCGACGTGCTGCCGAAGCGGCAACTGGTGATGACGTCGGCGAAGCCCGCGTCGTTCCCGCCGATGGTGATGGTGACCAGGGTGGTGCCGGCGCTCAACGCGTTGACCTGGCTGTTGATGACGTCGGCGGTCACCGCGCCGCCGCAGGCGGGGAACGCGAAGCTGGTCACCCCTTGGGCGGCGGCCCAGAGCGGGGCGTACGACTTCTGACTGCGCAGGCAGGTGGACCAGTCGTACGGGCCGGCGCCGACCCCGGAGGAGTACGAGTCGCCGAGGGCGACGTAGTTGACGGCGGCGGCCTGCGCGGAACCCGGAACGGTGAGGACGGCGCCGACGGCGGCGGTGAGCAGGGCGACCAGCGCGGCGAGGGCGCGGGCCAGCGGACGGTGGGGCATGACGGACCTCCACAGGGCAGGGGGTGGTGGGATCCGTGACCGCGCGCGTGGCCAGGGGCGGAGCCGTTGTTACCAGGCGGTAATGCTATCGAAACATTTAGATCATTTGAACCTTTGAGCGCCGTCGACGGGGCGGACATGTTCATCAGCGTCGATTAGGTTTACGGGGCGAACACCCCGACGGAGGGAGTCCACCTCGTGCGACGAAGTCTCCGGGCGGCCATCGCCGTCCTGACCCTCACCGGCGCCGGCACCGTCGCCACCGGCGCCCCCGGCCACGCCGCCCTACCGGGCTGGGGCCGGCCGACCATCACCACCGCCGCACCGCAACCCGGCGGCCCGGGACTGGGCGACACCTACTTCCCGGACTACGGCAACGGCGGCTACGACGTCGCGCACTACGACGTCCGCCTGCGCTACGACCCCGGCAGCGACCGGCTCAGCGGCACCACCACGATCCTCGCCCGGGCCACCCAGGACCTCTCCCGGTTCAACCTGGACTTCCTGCTCGACGTCGAGTCGGTACGGGTCAACGGCTGGGCCGCCACCACGACCACCGACGGCGTGCACGAACTGGTGGTCACGCCGTCGCGCGCCATCACCAAGGGCCAGGACCTCACCATCGTGGTGCGTTACGCGGGCGTGCCGTCGGAGACCCTGGTCGGCGGCTACACCGGCTGGACCCGCACGGACGACGGCGCGCTGGCGGTAAACGAGCCGGAGTCCGCGTGGTGGTGGTTCCCCAGCAACGACCACCCGCTGGACAAGGCGACCTACGACATCTCGGTGTCGGTGCCGACCGGCGTCGAGGTGATCAGCAACGGGGTGCAGCCCCGGCCGCCGCTGGCCGAGGCGGGCAACCGCACCCGGTGGATCTGGCGGACCACCTCCCCCACCGCCACCTATCTCGCCTTCCTCGCCATCGGCCAGTACGACATCGTCACCGACACCGCCCCGAACGGGCAGCCGGTCGTCAACGCGTACAGCACGACGCTCGGCGAGCTGGGGCCGGCCGCGCGGGCCAGCATCGAACGCACGGCCGAGATCGTCGAGTGGGGGGCCGGGCTCTTCGGCCCGTACCCGTTCGAGGCGCAGGGCGGCGTCGCCGGGCCGGTCGACGGCATCGGTTTCGCGCTGGAGACGCAGACCCGGCCGGTCTACGGTCCGGGCTTCTGGCGCCGTGGCGCGAACACCTCGGTGGTCGTGCACGAGCTCGCCCACCAGTGGTTCGGCGACTCCGTGTCGGTGGCCCGCTGGCAGGACATCTGGCTCAACGAGGGCTTCGCCTCGTACGCCGAGTGGCTGTGGTCGGAGGAGCAGGGCGAGGGCACCGCACAGGAGCTGTTCGACTTCACGTACGCCAGCTACCCGGAGGACTCGGGCTTCTGGCAGGTGCGCCCAGGTGACCCGGGCCCGAGCAGCATCTTCGACGACGCCGTGTACGACCGGGGGGCCATGGCGCTGCACCAGCTGCGGCTGGCCGTCGGCGACGACGCGTTCTTCGCGATCCTGCCGGCCTGGGCCGCCGAGCACCGTTACGGCAACGGCACGATCGCGCGGTTCCAGGCCCTCGCCGAGCGGATCTCCGGGCTCGACCTGGACGACCTCTTCACCACCTGGCTGTTCACCGCCGGTCGTCCCGACGTGTCCGGGTCGGCGGCCCGCAAGGCCGCGCCGCCGGTGGAGCCGAAGTCGTGGGCGAAGATCCGCGAGGCGCACCGCCTCCTGGTCCGCTGAGCACGGGGTGCCCGCCGTCGTTGTCGGCGGCGGGCACCCCGTGACCGGGCGTGCTCGGTCGGCGGCCGGCACCGCGGTGACCGGACGCCGGTCAGTCGGCGGCGGCCGCCGACTCGGCGCCCGCCGGCTCGGCGCCCGGACGGGTCGGCCGCCAGCCGCCCTGGGCGGCCTCGATCCGGCGGATGTGCCGGTAGGCGAACCAGAGCGGCGGGAAGGCGCCGACGGCGAACGACAGATCGACGAGCGTCCAGAACCACGGGATGTCCCGGACCGGTCCGCAGATCAGCGCCAGCGGCACGATGCCGGCGCACGCGATCATCCCGAGCTGGACCACCCAGACGTTGCGCACCGGGTCGCGCAGCGGTCCCCGGAACGCGACGGCGAGCACCAGGTGCGCGAAGGCGAGCCAGTCGGTGCCGTAGAGCATGAACGGGTAGCGGTCGCCGGTCTCCACCAGGCCGACGTGGACCCGCTCGATCCAGGTGACCAGGGCGGGCACCTGGTCGGCGAACGGTTCCAGCGCCCGCCGCAGCCAACGGACCTCGATCTCCAGCGGGAAAGCGGTCACCCCGCTGAGGAAGAGGCCGACCACCACGATCCACAGCCACCGACGGACCCGCCGGACGCGTTCCTCGATCTCCACGCCCGCAGCGTAACGATGATCTCCGTTCCGCCGGATCCCGAAGTCGCGGCCGCCGACAACGCCGATCATGGCCTTGCCCACAACCGCCGCCGCGACGGTGGGCGATGGCCACGCGCCGGCGCTCGGGAGGGGCGACCGGGCTGCGGGCGCGACCGCCATCGGATCGGTGCCGCCGGCACCGGGTCGGCGCCACCGGCACAGGGGTGCAGTCACCGACCGGTCCTGTCGAGGGGCCGACCGGGCCCGCACCTTCGCGCGGAGAACCGGGCAGCGCGACGGCGACCCCGGAAACGACCTACCGCTCGGCCGGTCCTCGGGTCGCGGCCTCCCCGCCGACCGCGCAGCCGGTGAGCGGAGTCCCCGCCGTCGCCTCGGCCGCCGGATCGGTCGTCGCCGGCCGGTGGCCGGGCAACCGGACGTGCGGCGGGCCGGGGGTGCGGGCCGGTGGCGGTACGGGGCGACCGGCGGCACGGCGGACCTGTCCGGTGCGGGCGACGGGTAGCGGGCTGCGGGGCGGCCGGACCGACGGCACGACCGCGGGCACCGGGCGCCGGACCCGCGCGGCGGCGGGGCCGACCGCGCGGACGGCGGTCGACGCGAGCCGGCCCACCGGGCGCCGGACCACGGGCACCACCTGGGCCACCCGGTGCCGCAGCCGCCCGCCGCGCAGGCGGTCCAGGGCGACGGCGGCGGCCACGGTGGCGACGGCCGCGGTCGCGCCGGCCAGGACCAGCGTCTGGCGGGGCCCGGCGTGCTCGGAGAGCCAGCCGAGCAGCGGCGCGCCGACGGCGGCGGAGACCGAGCCGGTGACCGCCAGGGCGGCCAGCACCCGACCGCGCATCAGGTAGTCGGTGTCGAGCTGGGCACGGGCGCCGACCGTCGTGTCGATGACCACGGCGGCCGCGGCGATCGGCAGGATGACCGCGGCGAAGCTCACCGTACCGGGGGCCAGGCCGGCCACGATCTGCAACGCGCTCGCGAGCAGGCCGGCGCCGACCAGGACGCCGTAGCCGAGGTCCCGCCGACGGGCGGCGACGAGGGCGCCGAGCACCGTGCCGACGGCGAAGACGGTGGAGAGCAGGCCGTAGCCGGAGGCGCCGGCGTGCAGCGGCCCGTCGCTCATCGCGGCCATGGTGACCTGGTAGTTGCGGCCGAGGCTGCCCAGCACGAACGACAGGGCCAACGCGACGAGCACCACCGGTTGGCGCCGGAGGTAGGCGAAGCCGGCCCGGATGCTGCGGTCGGCACGGGTCGTGGTGGGCTCGGTCACCGCCTGCCCGACGTGCCGCTCCCCCTCGCGGACCAGGAACAGGGCGGCGACGACGGCGACGAAGCTCGCCGAGTTGATGATGAACAGGAGCGCGGGACCGACGGCGGCGACCACCACCGCGCCGGCGCTCATGCCGAGGATGCGACCGGCGGAGTTGGTGAGCGAGCCCAGCGCCAAGGCGTTGCCGAGGGTCTCGCGGTCCACCAGCGTGGAGGCCCACCGGCCCATCACCGGTCCCTCGATGGCGGAGATCGCGCCGGTCGCGAGCGAGATCGCGTAGATCGCCGGAAGGCCACCGGCCCCGGTGACGGCGACCAGCGCGAGCCCCGCCGCGAGTCCCGCGTGGGCCGCCTGGGCGGCGATCAGCAGCGGCCGGGCCCGCAGGCGGTCGGCGAGCGCGCCGCCCCAGACGCTCAGCAGCAGGGTGGGGAGGGCCTGGAGCAGCACGGCGAAGCCCATCGAGGTCGCCGAGCCGGTACGCGCCAGCACGTACCAGTTGACGCCCAGCACCTGCATCCACGTGCCGATGACGGACACGAACCCGGCACCGGCCCAGATCCGGTAGTTCCGGTGGCGTAGCGCGGCGAACGTGGCACCAGTGGCCACGACAGACCTCCCCGACCCGACGGCCCTGACGACAGGCCGTCCCCCCGTCGGTTCCGGCCGTCGGCAAGTGTGGCGCACTTGCCCCGATTCGCCCATCTTCGTGAGGCGGCTCACGCGCCGTCGCCCCGGCCCTGCCGGGCCGGGGCGACGGTCGGTCGGGTCAGCGGGCGGCGAGCGGTTGGGCGCCCGGGTCGACCGGGGCCGGCAGCGGCGTGCCACCACCGAGGTACGCGTGGATGCCGGCCGCCGCCGCGCGTCCCTCGGCGATCGCCCAGACGATCAGCGAGGCGCCCCGGTGCATGTCCCCGGCGACGAACACGCCGTCGGCGTCGGTCTGCCAGTCCGGTCGGGCGTCGACCGCGCCGCGTGGGTTGCGGGACACCCCCAGCTGGGTGAGCAGCGCCTGCTCCTCGGTGCCCTCGAAGCCGATCGCGAGCAGCACCAGGTCGGCCGGCAGCTCCCGTTCGGTGCCGGGCACCACGGAAACGATCCGCCGGCCGTCCTGCTTCTCCACGGTCACCTCGGCGATGCGTACCGCCCGCACCTGGCCGGTGCCGTCGTCGACGAACTCCTGCACGGCGACCGCGAAGACCCGCTCGCCACCCTCCTCGTGCGCCGGGTAGCTGCGCAGGATCCACGGCCAGGTGGGCCACGGGTCGCGCTCCTCGTCGCGGGCCGCCGGCGGCCGCGGGTAGAGGTCGAGCTGATGGACCCCGGCGGCGCCCTGCCGGTGCGCCACCCCGAGGCAGTCCGCGGCGGTGTCGCCGCCCCCGATGATCACCACGTGCCGGCCGGCGGCGTCGATCGGCGTGCCGTCGGGCAGCACGGCCAGCGCCGGCCGCCCCTCACCGGCCGCCGCGACGACCCGGTTGGCCGCCACCAGGTGGGCCATCGCCTGGTGCACACCGCGCAGCTGCCGGCCCGGGGTCTCCGGGGTGTCCCGGCCCTGGAGGGCGCCACAGGCCAGCAGCACCGCGTCGTGCCGGGCGCGCAGCTGGTCGGCCGTCACGTCGACGCCGACGTTCACCCCGGTGCGGAACTCGACGCCCTCGGCCGCCAACTGCGCCACCCGCCGGTCGATGTGCCCCTTCTCCAGCTTGAAGTCGGGGATGCCGTAGCGGAGCAGGCCACCGATCGCGTCGTCGCGCTCGTACACCGTCACCGCGTGCCCGGCGCGGGCCAGTTGCTGCGCGGCGGCCAGACCGGCGGGCCCGGAGCCCACCACGGCGACCGAGCGACCGGTCGGCGCCGGCACCGGCTGCGGCCGCAGCCCACCCCGCGCGACGGCGGCGTCGGCGATCTCCACCTCGACCTGCTTGATGGTGACCGGGTCGCCGCCGGCGATGCCGAGGACGCAGGCCGCCTCGCACGGCGCCGGGCACAGCCGGCCGGTGAACTCGGGGAAGTTGTTCGTGGCGTGCAGCGACGCCACGGCCGCGTCCCAGTTGCCGGTGCGGACCAGGTCGTTCCAGTCCGGGATGCGATTACCCAGCGGACAGCCGTCGTGGCAGAACGGGATGCCGCAGTCCATACACCGGGTGGCCTGCTCGCGGACCAGCTCCTCGCCGGCCGGGGGGTACACCTCGCGCCAGTCGCTGATCCGCACGGGGACCGGCCGGCGGGCCGGCAGCCGCCGGTCGTAGCGCAGGAAACCGTTCGGGTCAGGCACGAGCCACCTCCTGGGCGGCCGCCCGCGGGGCGGGCGGCACCGGCGCGGCGGATGGTGCGAGCGCGCTCATCACCGCGTCGTCGACGTCACGGCCGGCGGCTTCGGCGGCCCGCATGATCTCCAGCACCCGGCGGTAGTCGCGGGGCACCACGGCGGTGAACTCCGCCACCGCCTCCGGCCAGCGCTTGAGCAGTTCCTCGGCCACCGCGGAGTCGGTCTCCGCGAAGTGGCGCTGCACCAGCTCGTGCAACACCGCCTGCTCCTCCTCGCCCAGCGGCGCCAGGTCGACCAGCTCGGTGTTGACCCGGGCCCGGTCGAGCCGGTGGACGAACGCGGTGCCGCCCGACATGCCGGCGGCGAAGTTACGCCCGGTCGGCCCGAGCACCACCACGGTCCCGCCCGTCATGTACTCGCAGCCGTGGTCACCCACGCCCTCGACGACGGCGGTCGCGCCGGAGTTACGGACCGCGAACCGCTCGCCGACCCGGCCGCGCAGGAACACCTCGCCGGCGGTGGCGCCGTACAGGATGGTGTTGCCCGCGATGATCTGGTCCTCGGCCCGCTCGCCCGTGGCGGCGTCGGGGTCGGCGAAGGGCGCGCTCCCGTCCGGCCGGACGATGATCCGACCGCCGGAGAGCCCCTTGCCGACGTAGTCGTTGGCGTCGCCGTGCAGGCGCAGGGTCACCCCGCGCGGCACGAACGCGCCGAAGGACTGCCCGGCGGTGCCGGTCAGCACGAACTCGACCGTGTCGGGCGGCAGCCCGGCCCCGCCGTGGCGGCGGGTCACCTCACCGCCCAGCATCGCGCCGACGCTGCGGTGCTCGTTGCGGATGCGTACCTCGGCCCGCACCGGCGTGACCCGCGCCTCGGCGCCGGCCACCGCCGCCCCGGAGCCGCGCAGCGCCGGCTCGGCGAGCGCGATCAGCTCGTTGTCCAGGGCCCGGTCGAGCCCGTGGTCCTGGGCCCGTACGCCCCGGCGGGCCGCGCCGGCCGGCAGCTCCGGCAGGTGCAGCACGGGCGCGAGGTCGAGTCCGTACGCCTTCCAGTGCGCGACGGCGGGGGCGACGTCGAGCAGCTCGGTCTGCCCGATCGCCTCCTCGATGGACCGGAAGCCCAGCTCGGCGAGGTAGCCGCGGACCTCCTCGGCGAGGAAGAGGAAGAAGTTCTCCACGAACTCGGGCGTGCCGGTGAACCGCTCGCGCAGCACCGGGTTCTGGGTGGCGATGCCGACCGGACAGGTGTCCAGGTGGCAGACCCGCATCATCACGCAGCCGGCGACGATCAGCGGCGCGGTGGCGAAGCCGAACTCCTCGGCGCCGAGCAGCGCGGCGACCACCACGTCCCGGCCGGTCTTGAGCTGGCCGTCGACCTGCACGGTCACCCGGTCGCGGAGCTTGTTGAGCAGCAGCGTCTGCTGCGCCTCGGCCAGCCCCAGCTCCCAGGGGGTGCCGGCGTGCTTGAGCGAGTTGAGCGGGGACGCGCCGGTGCCCCCGTCGTGGCCGGAGATGAGGATGACGTCCGCCTTGAGCTTCGCCACCCCTGCCGCGACCGTGCCCACGCCGACCTCGCTGACCAGCTTGACGTGCACCCGGGCGGCCGGGTTGACGCACTTCAGGTCGTGTACGAGCTGGGCGAGGTCCTCGATGGAGTAGATGTCGTGGTGCGGCGGCGGGGAGATCAGGCCGACGCCGGGCGTGGCGTGCCGGGTCCGGGCGATCCACGGCCAGACCTTGTTGCCGGGCAGCTGGCCACCCTCGCCGGGCTTGGCGCCCTGCGCCATCTTGATCTGGAGGTCGTCGGCGTTGACCAGGTATTCGGTGGTCACGCCGAACCGTCCGCTGGCGATCTGCTTGACCGCGGACCGGCGGGCCGGGTCGTGCAGCCGCTCGACGTCCTCGCCGCCCTCGCCGGTGTTGGACTTGCCGCCGAGCCGGTTCATGGCGATGGCGAGGGTCTCGTGGGCCTCCGCCGAGATCGACCCGTACGACATCGCGCCGGTGGCGAACCGCTTCACGATCTCGCTGGCCGGCTCCACCTCGTCCAGCGGTACCGGCGGGCGGACGCCGACGCGCAGGGTGAACAGGCCCCGCAGGGAGCCCGCCTCGGCGGCCAGCGCGTCGACCTTGGCGGTGTACCGCTGGAAGATGTCGTACTGGCGGCTGCGGGTGGCGTGCTGGAGCAGGAAGACCGTCTCCGGGTTGAACAGGTGCAGCTCGCCCTCGCGGCGCCACTGGTACTCGCCCCCGACCTCCAGCCGGTCCGACCCGGCGGCGCCGGCGGGCGGCCAGGCGCGGGCGTGGCGGGCGGCGACCTCGGCGTGGATGCCGGCCAGTCCGATGCCGCCGATCTTGCTCGGGGTGCCCCGGAAGTAGCGCTCGACCAGGCGGGCGTCCAGCCCGACGGCCTCGAAGACCTGGGCACCGCAGTACGACGACACCGTCGAGATGCCCATCTTCGACATGATCTTCAGGACGCCCTTGCCGAGTGCCTTGACGTAGTTGCGCACGGCCGTCGCCGGCTCCGCCCCCACCAGCGCGCCCGTGGAGATCATGTCCTCGACGGACTCGAAGGCCAGGTACGGGTTGACCGCAGCGGCGCCGTAACCGATCAGCACCGCCGCGTGGTGCACCTCGCGGCAGTCGCCGGACTCCACGATCAGCGCCACCTGCGTGCGGGTCTGCTCGCGGACCAGGTGCTGGTGCACCGCGGCGGTGAGCAGCAGCGACGGGATCGGGGCCAGGTCGGCGTTGGAGTCGCGATCGGAGAGGACCAGAATCCGTACGCCGTCCTCGATCGCCTCGGACACGTGCCGGCAGATCTCGGTGAGCCGGGCCTTGATGCCGGCCGCGCCCTCGCGGATCCGGTACAGGCCGGAGACCCGGACGGCCTTGAAGCCGGGCAGGTCGCCGTCCTCATCGATGGAGAGGATCTTGGCCAGCTCGTCGTTGTCGATCACCGGGTAGGGCAGCACGATCTGCCGACAGCTCGCCGGACCGGGGTCGAGCAGGTTGCCCTCCGGGCCGATGGTCGAGCTGAGGCTGGTGACCAGCTCCTCCCGGATGGCGTCCAGCGGCGGGTTGGTGACCTGCGCGAAGAGCTGGTGGAAGTAGTCGTAGAGCAGCCGGGGCCGGGTGGAGAGCGGGGAGATCGGCGTGTCGGTGCCCATCGAGCCGATCGGCTCGGCGCCGGTGCGGGCCATGGGCGCGAGCAGGATCTTCAGCTCCTCCTCGGTGTAGCCGAACGTCTGCTGGCGGCGGCGTACCGAGTCGTGGGTGTAGACGATGTGCTCCCGGGCCGGCAGGTCGGTCAGGTCGATCAGACCGGCGTGCAGCCAGTCGCCGTACGGCTGCGCGGCCGCCAGCTCCGCCTTGATCTCCTCGTCGTGGACGATCCGGCCGGCGGCCGTGTCGACGAGGAACATCTTCCCCGGCTGGAGCCGCCCCTTGGCGACCACCCGCGCCGGGTCGAGGTCGAGCACACCCGCCTCGCTGCCGAGCACGACGAGCCCGTCGGCCGTGCGCCACCAGCGCCCGGGGCGCAGCCCGTTGCGGTCCAGCACCGCGCCGACGATCTCGCCGTCGGTGAAGGCGACCGACGCGGGCCCGTCCCACGGCTCCATCAGGCTCGCGTGGAAGCGGTAGAAGTCCCGCTTGTCCGGGCGCATGCCCGGGTCGTTCTCCCACGCCTCGGGGATCATCATGAGCACGGCGTGCGGCAGGCTCCGGCCGGCCAGGTGCAGCAGCTCCAGCACCTCGTCGAAGTTCGCCGAGTCGGACGCGCCCGGCGTGCAGACCGGGAAGATGCGGCGGATGTTGCCGGGCAGGTCGGGCGTACGCAGCAGCGCCTCGCGGGCCTGCATCCAGTTGCGGTTGCCCCGGATCGTGTTGATCTCGCCGTTGTGGGCGATGAACCGGTAGGGGTGCGCCAACGGCCAGGACGGGAACGTGTTGGTGGAGAACCGGGAGTGGACCAGCGCGATCGCGCTCTCCATCCGCTCGTCGGTGAGCTCCGGGTAGAACGCGGGCAGCTGGTCGGGGGTGAGCATCCCCTTCCACACCATCGTGCGCGACGACAGGGACGGCAGGTACGCGGCGACGCCCCGCTCGGCGCTCTCCCGCTCGGCCTGCTTGCGGACGCAGAACGCCACCCGGTCGAGGTCGATGCCGCTCAGCGCCGAACCGGCCGGCCCGGCCGGCGAGTCGGTCAGCCGGCGCGCCGCGAGGAAGACCTGACGGATGCGGGGCATGGCCGCCAGCGCGGTCTCGCCCAGCCCGCTCGGGTCGACCGGCACGTCCCGCCAGCCCAGCAGCTCGGCGCCCTCGACCAGGGCGTACTTCTCGACGACCCGGCGGGCCAGGGCCTCGTCGGCGTCGTCGTCGGGGAGGAACACCAGCCCGGTCGCGTACGCCCCGGCGGGCGGCAGCGGGAAGTCGACCACCGCGCGCAGGAACGCGTCCGGAACCTGGATCATGATGCCCGCGCCGTCGCCGGTGTTGGGTTCCGCTCCCCGGGCGCCCCGGTGGTCCAGCCGGCAGAGCGCGCCGAGGCCGTTCGCGACGACGTCGTGCGAGCGACGGCCGTGCAGGTCGGCGACGAAGGCCACGCCGCACGCGTCGTGCTCCTGGGCGGGGTCGTAGAGCCCGGCCGCGGGCGTGCCCCCGCCGAGGAGGGGGGCCTGCTGCGGCTTATGCGGGTACGGAAAGGCCACCGGGCCTCCTGTCGTCACTCAGGTTGGATCATGGTGGGGACGACGTCGGCCCGTGGGTCTATTGAGTCTACGTTAGGGCGGGGGCCGCAAGGCCAGTCCGGATTGATCACACCTTCCAGAGTCTGGGACGTGTAGTCTCGCGCGGTGGATCCGCTGTACAAGGACCTCTTCGACCGGTTGGAACGCTTCTACGACGCGGTGCCCCGCGACGCGGCCCGTGTGGAGGAGTACGGCGGACTCGTGCTCTTCGTCCGCGACGGTGGCGGTTTCCCCTTCTACGCGCGCCCCCGGCCGGGCGCCGACGAGCCGCCCTCGCTGGCCGACGTCAGCGCCGTCCGGGAACGCCAGCGGGAGCTGGGGCTGCCCGAGGCCCTGGAGTGGGTGCACGAGACGACGCCCGACCTGCTGCCGGTGGCCCGCTCGGCCGGCCTGTCCGTGCTGGAGGCGCCGCTGATGGTGCTGGACCCGGCGGAGCTGCCCAACCCGGCGGGGCTCAGCGACGTACCGGTGCGGGTGCTCGACGCCGACGGGCCGGACTTCGCCGCGGACGTGGCCGCCCGTCGTGCCGTCGCCGCCGTGGCGTTCGCCGCGCCCGGCACCGCCCCCGGCGACCTCGGCCCCGAGCACCGCGACGCCGCGATGATGGAGTTGGAGGTCGCCGCGCTGGACGAGGAGCGGGTCCGCATCGCCGACGGCCGCCGGATCTCCGTGCTGGCCGGAACCCCGGCGGAGGGGGCGCTGGCCAGCGGCATCGCGATGCGCGTCGGTGACGTCGCCGAGATCGCCGGGGTGGGCACCCTGCCGGCTGCCCGCCGTCGCGGGCTCGGCGCGGCGGTCACCGCGACGCTGGCCCGCGAGCTGCTCGCCGCCGGCACCGACCTGGTGTTCCTCTCCGCCGGCAGCGAGGACATCGCGCGCGTCTACCTGCGGGTCGGCTTCCGCCGGATCGGCACCGCCTGCATCGCCGAACCCGCCCTCGTGCTGCCCTGACCGTCGACGGACCGGCCCGGCACGCGGCCCGGAAGGGATCGGCGGCTCAGGCCGGCGGACGCCACTGCGCCGCCGACGCGGCGGCGGTGTTGATCAGGCGGGGAGTGAACGTGCCGAGCGCGACGTCGCGGGCGCGCAGCGCCAACCGGCCCCGGGTCTGGAGCACCGCCGACATGCGGCGGGTCTGCCGGACCACGGTCGCCGCGCGGGGCCGACGCATCCGGTCGTACGCCTGCACCGCGTCCGGCAGCCGCGTCTTCGGCAGCAGGGCGGCGAGGGTGGCCGCGTCCTCGAAGGCGAGGCAGGCACCCTGCCCGAGGTGCGGCGGCATGGCGTGCGCCGCGTCGCCGAGCAGCACCACGCCGCCGGGGCCGGCGGGGAAGCCGTACGCGCGAGGCAGCGGACGCAGCTCCCGCACCTCCTGCTGCACCAGGTCGGCCGGATCGGTGGCCTCCAGCAGCTCACCGATGGGGCTGGGCCAGCCGGCGTACCAGCGGCGAAGCAGGGCCAGCTGGGTCTCGGGCGGCTCGGGGCGGGGCGCGCCCGCGGCGGTGGCCACCCAGTAGATGCCGCCCCGGCTGGAGCCGCCCGACGAGCCGCGCTCGCCCAGCGAGGCCGAGATGAAGCGGTAGCCGGCGCCGAGCACCTCACCGCCGAGCGGCCGGTCGGCCGGCAGCCGCGGCGCCCGGTACCAGGGGATGACGGCACGCCACGCCGCGCTGCCGGAGCTGACCACCGCGGCCTCCGGGGCGAGCCGGCGGCGGATCTCGCTGTCCGTCCCGTCGGCCGCGACCACCAGGTCGGCCTCGATCAGGTTCCGGCCGTCACCGACCGCCGGCCGCTCGCCCGGGTCGGCGCGCACCGTGCGGACGGTCACCCCGGTCCGCAGCTCGACGCGGTCGCCGAGCCCGGCGATCAGCGCGTCGTGCAGGTCCTCCCGGTGCACCACCACCGGCATCCGGTCGGCCGGTATGGGGCGGGGCTGCACCAGCCAGTGCCCGTCGGGGCGGCGCACCCCGCCGTCGGACAGCGGGGTGGCGATCGCCTCCAGCCCGGCGCCGAGGCCGAGGGCGCGCAGCGCCCGCACCCCGTTGGGCCACAGCACCACCGCGGTCGGCTCGGGCCGGACCCGGTCGGCGCGTTCGAGGAGAGTGACCTGCCAGCCGGAGCGGGCCAGCGCGCCGGCGACCGACAGGCCGCCGATGCCGGCGCCGACCACCACCGCGCTACGCATGGTGCCGCTCCCCCGTCAGTTGTCGCGGTCGGCCGGGCCCGAGCCGGTCGCACCGGCCCGGTCGTCGCGCGTCGGGCCGTCGCCGGCCGCCGTCGCGTCGGCCGGGCCGTCCACGTCGCCGGTGGTCGCCTCGGCCCGCCCGGCGGGCACCGCCGCCTCGGTCTGAGCGCCGTCGCTGGCCACGTCGTCCTCGACCGTGGGGGCCACCCCCGTCTCCTGGTACGCCCGGAACTGCTCCTCGTCGACCACGCGGTAGCCCTCCGGCGCGGCGGGACGCGACCCGGCCTCGCCCGCGGAGAGGTCGACCTGAGAGACGTCGGAGCCAACGGGCGGGGTGGGCGTCGTGGGCGTGGTCGTCGCGCCGAGCGGGATCAGGTACTCCCGTGGGCCCCGGACGCGGAGGAAGTAGACGAGCGCGCCGAGGAAGACCACGCCGGCGGTCCAGACGTTCAGCCGGACGCCGAGGATCGTGTTCGCCTCGTCGGTGCGCATCAGCTCGATCCAGAAGCGGCCGGCGGTGTAGCCCATCACGTACAGGGCGAAGGCCCGGCCGCGCCCGAGCCGCAGCTTGCGGTCGAGCAGGTAGACCAGCACCGCGACGCCGATGTTCCACAGCGCCTCGTAGGCGAAGGTCGGCTGGTAGAGCCCCGGTTCGAGGATGGGCCGACCGGTGTCGTCGCGCAGCGCGTGACCGGGGTTGTCCGGGTCCATCCGGTGGATCTCCAGCCCCCAGGGCAGCGTCGTACGCCCACCGAAGAGCTCGTTGTTGAACCAGTTGCCGACCCGGCCGATCGCCTGGGCGAGCGGCAGGCCCGGGGCCAGCGCGTCGGCCACCACCCCGAACGGGATGCCGAGCTGCCGGGCGGCGATCCAGGCGCCGAGCGCCCCACCGGCGACCGCGCCCCAGATGCCCAGCCCGCCCTCCCAGACGGCGAAGGCCTTGAGCGGGTCACCGCCGGTGCCGAAGTATTTCTCCGGGGAGGTGATCACGTGGTAGATCCGGGCGCCGATGATGCCGGCCGGCACCGCCCAGACCGCGATGTCCAGCACCGCGCCGGGCGCGACCCCGCGCTGACGCAGCCGGTGCTCGGTGATCAGGCAGGCCACGATGATGCCGGCGATGATGCACAGCGCGTAGGCCCGGACCGGCAGGGGCCCGAGTTGCCAGACCGCGGTGCTGGGACTGGGCAGGGCCGCCTGGGGCGACAGCGAGGCGAGGGTCACGGGTGAACACGGTACCGCTGCGGAGCCGTTCGGTGGCACCCCGGTCCACCGGTCGGACGGTCACGGTGACTTCTGGTTTGCACCGCCGTAGGCTCTTTGTCCATGAGCACGCTCACCTGGGCGGTGGCCGCGGTCGTCAGCGACGAGGCCGGTCGGGTGCTGCTCTGCCGCCACGGGCGGGGTGAACGGCGCTACGCGCTGCCCGGTGGCCGGCTGCGCCGGCCGGAGAGCCCGGTGGACGCGGCGGTGCGTGACATCCGCGCCGAGACCGGCCACGAGATCGAGGTGGTGGACCTGGTGGGTCTCTACCACCTCGCGGAGGGCCTGCCCTGCGCGCCGTCGGCGCCGCCCGGTCGGGCCGCCCCGCTCCCGGACGTCCTGGTGCACGTGTTCCGCGCCCGGCTGCGCGGCGACCGGCCGGTGGGCGACGCGGCCGACGGCTGTCGGCTCTCCTGGCACGACCCGGCCGACCTGCCGGCGGCGGTCACCCCGACCACCCGCGCGGCCATCGGCGACGCGACGGCGGGCCGCTCCGGCGTCCTGCGGGACTGCCCGTCGAACCCCCGCCCACCCGAACAACGCGCCGACCCGACCCCCCAAGAACCCGCCCACCACTAACCCACCCCGCCCCGCTCCCGCCCTCTCGCCGCACCCCCGTCCCCTCGTTCCGCGATCTTGCAGTCGGTGCCCCGACAAACGGGGCATAACCCGCGCTCCACGGGCCGAAAGTGCAAGATCGACGGGCGGTAACGGGCGCGGGAGGGGGCGGGGAGCCGAGGGCGGGGGGGGGTGGGGGGTCAGCGTTGGGGGGTGCGGACGCCTTCGGCCAGTTCGGCGCTCAGGGTGCGCAGCGCGGTCAGGCCGGTGGCCTCGTCCGGGGCGTCGAGCACGCAGCGGATCAGGGCACTGCCGACGATCACGCCGTCCGCGTAGCCGGCGACGGTCCCGGCCTGCGCGCCGGTGCCGACGCCGAGGCCCACGCCCACCGGCAGGTCGCTCACCTGACGGACCCGGGAGACCAGCACCGGCGCCGCCTCCGACGTCTGCGTCCGCGCGCCGGTCACGCCCATGATGGCCGTGGCGTAGACGAAGCCCCGGCAGTGCCGCACGGTCATCGCCAGCCGCTCGTCCGTGGAGGACGGGGCGACCAGGAACGTCCGGTCCAGCCCGTACGCGTCCGAGGCGGCCAGCCACTCGTCGGCCTCGTCGGGGATCAGGTCCGGGGTGATCAGACCGGTGCCGCCGGCCGAGGCCAGGTCGCGGGCGAACACGTCGACGCCGTACCGCTCGATCGGGTTCCAGTAGGTCATCGTGACCACCGGCGCTCCGGTGGCCGCGACCGCCTCGATGATGCGCAGCGTGTCGGCGGTGCGGACGCCGTTCGCCAGCGCGATGTCGCTGGCCTTCTGGATCACCGGGCCGTCCATCACCGGGTCGGAGTACGGGATCTCCACCTCGATGACGTCGACCCCGGCCTCGACCATCGCGGTCATCGCCGCGATGCTGCCCTCGACGGTGGGGAAACCGGCCGGCATGCAGCCCACCAGCAGCGCCCTGCCGTCGGCGCGCGCCTTGTCGAAGGCGACCCCGATACGGCTCATGCCGCCCTACCTTTCATTGCGAGCCCGACGGTGGTATTCGTACGGGCTGACGCGGGCGAGGCAGGTATGGCTTTCATGCTGGCTGCCGACCATGGCGAGGGTGGCATCGCCGCCTGTCTCGTCTGCTCTTGCTGACTGCTGATTGGGCTTTGCGATTGATCGCTGTGTAGGGCGTTGACGGCGGCAAGAGCGTGCGCGTGTCCACGACGGGAGAAGGGAGTCAGATGGCGGTCGCGGTTGGTGTGGACGTGGCCAAGGAGTTCCACTGGGCTGCGCTCGTGCACAGCGAGACGGGGCGGGTCCTGGCCAGCCGGAAAGTCGACAACGATCCGTCGGCGATCCAGGTGCTCATCGACGACATCCGAGCCGTGCAGGCCGAGTATGGGCCGGCCACGGTCGCCATCGACGTGCTCGGTGGCATCGCCGGCCTGCTGCAGGTCATGCTGGTCGACGCTGGCCTGCGCCTGGTGCATGTCTCCGGTCTTGCGGTCAACCGGGCTCGCCGTGCCACCCGCGGGGGTGAGCACAAGTCGGATCCGCGCGATGCCAAGGTCATCGCCGATCAGATCCGGCTGCGCGCAGACGAACTGCGTCCCGTCGAACCGGCCACCGAAGCCGGCAGCGAGCTGCGGCTGCTGGTGGGCCGCCGCCGGGAACTGGTGGTCGACCAGACCCGCCGCATCGGCCGGCTGCGGGATCTGCTCGCCTCGATCCATCCCGGTCTGGAGCGCGTCGTCGACCCCACCCACAAAGTCGACACGGCCCTGCTGGCCCGCTACGTCACGCCGACCGAGATCCGCCGAGCCGGCCGACGCCGCATCAGCGAGTACCTGCGCACCACCGGCCGGCACCACAGCACCGTGATCGACGCCCTGGTCGACAAGGCACTGACCGCCGCCGGCGCCCAACACGTCACCGTGCCCGGCGAAGCCGTCGCCGCGGACATCGTCCGCGACCTCGCCCGCGAGGTACTCGCCTGCCGGGACAAACTCGCCGACCTGGACAAGCGCATCCACGACGCTCTCGACCGCCACCCTGACGCGGCCCTCATCCAGTCCCTGCCCGGGATGGGGGCCACCCTCACCGCCGAATTCCTCGCCGTGGCAGGCGGCATCACCCGATTCCCCACCGGCGACCAACTCGCCAGCGCCGCCGGCCTCGCACCAGTCCTGCAGCAATCCGGCAAGGTCCACTACCTGCGCCGCGCTACCAGCGGCGACAAAACCCTCAAACGGGTCTTCTACCAATCGGCGTTCTGCGCCCTGCAACGCGACCCGGCCAGCCGCGCCTTCTACGACCGCAAACGCGCCGAAGGCAAACGACACCACCAAGCCCTCATCGCCCTGGCCCGCCGACGCATCAACGTCCTGCACGCCATCCTGCGCACCCGACAGCCCTACCGACTCACTCACGCTCTCACGGCTTGACTCAGTCATTAGGCTGCCACCTCCACCCGGCCGCCGGGCCGACCCGCGACGCTCATCGCACTCACTCCCTGTCGAGGATGCCGAAGTAGTTGCCGGCGGTGTGCACGTCCTTGTCGCCCCGACCGGACAGGCTGACCACGATGGTGGGCTCCCGGCCCAGCTCGGCGGCGAGCTTCGGGGCGATCGCCAGGGTGCCGGCGAGCGCGTGCGCGCTCTCGATGGCGGGGATGATCCCCTCGGTGCGGCAGAGCAGCTCGAAGGCGGCCATCGCCTCGTCGTCGGTCACCGGCGCGTACGACGCCCGGCCGGTGTCGTGCAGCCAGGCGTGCTCCGGCCCGACACCCGGGTAGTCCAGGCCGGCGGAGATCGAGTGCGACTCCATCGTCTGGCCGTCGGCGTCCTGGAGCACGTACGTGCGGGTGCCGTGCAGCACCCCGGCGGAGCCGCCGGTGATGCTGGCCGCGTGCCGGCCGCTCGCGACGCCGTCGCCGCCGGCCTCGAAGCCGTACAGCCGCACGTCGGGGTCCCCGACGAAGGCGTGGAAGATGCCGAGGGCGTTCGAGCCGCCGCCGACGCAGGCGGTCACCGCGTCGGGCAGCGCGCCGGTCAGGTCGAGGCACTGCTGGCGGGCCTCGTCGCCGATGCCGCGCACGAAGTCGCGGACCATGGCCGGGAACGGGTGCGGGCCGGCGGCGGTGCCGATCAGGTAGTGCGTGTCGTCGACGTTGGCGACCCAGTCCCGCATCGCCTCGTTCATCGCGTCCTTGAGCGTGCGGGACCCGGTGGTGACCGGGACGACGGTCGCCCCGAGCATCCGCATGCGGGCCACGTTGAGGGCCTGCCGCTCGGTGTCGACCTCGCCCATGTAGACCACGCAGTCGAGGTCGAACAGCGCCGCGGCGGTGGCGGTGGCGACACCGTGCTGCCCGGCGCCGGTCTCCGCGATCACCCGCTTCTTGCCCATCCGCCGGGTGAGCAGCGCCTGGCCGAGCACGTTGCGCACCTTGTGCGCGCCGGTGTGGTTGAGGTCCTCACGCTTGAGCAGGACCCGTGCGCCGGCCCGGGCGGAGAACCGCCGGGCCTCGTAGAGCAGGGACGGGCCACCCGCGTAGTTCCGCAGCAGGTCGGCGAACTCGGTGCGGAACGCCTCGTCGCCCATCGCCGTACGCCAGGCCCCGTCCAGCTCGTCGAGGGCGGCGACCAGCGCCTCCGGGACGAACCGGCCGCCGAAACGGCCGTAGTGGCCGGCGGCGTCGGGGAACGGACCGGCCGGGGCGGCCAGGGCGTCGGCGCTCATCGGGATCCTCTCGCTGCGGGTGGACCGGCGCGGGGTCAGCGCACCGGGCGTGGTGTGGCCGGGTGATTGCCGGCGTTGACCAGCTCGGCCACCGCCTCGCGGGGGCTCTTCTGGGTGACCAGGCCCTCGCCGACCAGGACGGCGTCGGCGCCCGCCGACGCGTAGCGGATGAGATCGTGCGGGCCGCGCACGCCGGACTCGGCGATCTTGACGACGCTGCTGGGCAGGCCGGGCGCGATCCGCTCGAACACCGAGCGGTCGACCTCCAGGGTACGCAGGTCACGGGCGTTGACCCCGATGACCTGGGCCCCCGCCTCCAGCGCCCGGTCGGCCTCCTCCTCGTCGTGCACCTCGACCAGCGCGGTCATGCCGAGCGACTCGATGCGCTCCAGCAGACCGACCAGCGCGTTCTGCTCCAGCGCGGCGACGATCAGCAGCACCAGGTCGGCACCGTGCGCGCGGGCCTCGTGGACCTGGTAGCTGGAGATCACGAAGTCCTTGCGCAGCACCGGAACCTGCACGGCGGCGCGGACCGCGGCCAGATCGTCCAGCGAGCCGCCGAACCAGCGCCCCTCGGTGAGGACACTGATCGCCCGGGCGCCACCGGCGGCGTAGTCGCTCGCCAGGTCGGCCGGGTCGGCGATCTCCGCGAGCTGCCCCTTGGAGGGCGAGGAACGCTTCACCTCGGCGATCACGGCCACGCCGGGCTTGCGCAGGGCGGCGTACGCGTCGAGCGGCGGCGGGGCGGCGGCGGCCAGCTCCCGGATCCGCTCGAGCGGAACCTGCTCCTGCCGCCGGGCCACGTCCTCGCGCACGCCGGCCAGGATCTCGTCGAGCACGCTTGCGGACGCCGCCGGACCGGCCTCGTCCCCCTCCGCGTGCGCATGCTCAGCAGTCACCAACGGACTCCCCTCTCCGGGTGTCATGGGCCGATGCTAGGGGGCGCCGGCCGGCGCCAGGTGGTGGGGGTATGGCGCTCCTCACGAATGGGCCTGGGGCATAATGGCCGACCTGCCGTGAAGGGGAGATCACTCAGCGCCACCTCCTCCATCGGCCGGCTCAACTGGGGTTCGACCCCGTCGCCATCGACATCGACCCATCGATCATGCCACTTCACGGGCCCGGGGCGCACCGGACGTCGACGAGCGTCGATGTTGTGAGCAAGCTCAAGGACGAACGGCTCTGTACCGGGCGTTGGCGAGGACGGACAGTTGACCCGTCGGTCACCACGGCGAAACGCGAACCGACGAGCATCTCCCTCGGGCAGACTCGATGACGCGCCTGCCCACCGTCGCCAACCATCCTCGTGCGGGGTGACCATGAGCACTGCCGATCCGACCACGACCATCGGACTGACCACCATCTCGCGGACCGTCGCGTCCCTCGCCGTCGGTGTGGTGCACACGCTCGAGCGCGCCGTGGTCGGCGAGGGTCGGATGCGGACCGCGCGGGGCAACGCGTGGGAGGCTGTCTGCGCCGACCGCGCCCGCGCCGACCGGCGCGCCGAGCTGGACCGCATGGTGGCGCAGCTCGCCGCCGACCGCCGGCAGCGCGAGCGGCAGCCGGTCAGCTGACCGTCGGGTCCTCGCCCCGGTCGAGCGCGTCCCACGCCTCCGTGGTGCGCCGCCCGGTCACCGGACCCGGCGCCGCACCCTCACCCACCGCACCGTCGGCCACCGCGGTCCCGGGTCGCCCGGCCCCGGCCCGCGCCCGCCGCTCGTACCGCGTCCCCATCGCCGGCCAGGCCCGGCCCCGCAGCGCGGTCAACGCACCGCCCGCCGCGGCCACCAGGCCACCGACCAGCGTGAGCGCCGGCCACTGCCGGCTCACCGCCCCCTCGAACGCGGCCACCAGGCCGTAGCCGCCACCGGCCGCCACCGCCACGCCGAGCAGAGCGAGCAACCCGCCGAGCACCTGACGCAGCCGACCCCGGGTGGCCAGCACCGCGCCCCCGCCGGCCAGGCCGACCACCGCCAGCGCGGGCAGCCAGGGCACCAGGGCGGCGCCCGTCCGCAGCGCCCGCTCCGGCCCCAGCGGCGCCGGGCGGACCGTCAACTCGACCGCCCAGGTCCGGGTCGCCGCCCAGAGCGCGAGGCCCGCGCCGGCCACGCAGAGCAGCACGGCGTACGTCAACTCCCGCCGACCCGACACCGCCGGCTCACGCTCCCCACTCACCGAGCCGCCCTTTCGTTCGCGACTGCGGGGCTCCGCTGCGCTGCACTCCTCGCCCTCACCGGGCCGCCCTCAGCGTCTCCGCCGCGGCGATCGCGGCGAGCACGGCGGCCGCCTTGTTCCGGGTCTCCTGGTCCTCCGCGGCCGGGTCGGAGTCGGCCACCACCCCGGCGCCGGCCTGCACGTACGCCCGACCGGGGCGCATCAGGGCCGTGCGGATCGCGATGGCCATGTCCAGGTCGCCGCCGAACCCGAAGTAGCCGACCGTGCCGCCGTAGACACCACGGCGGACCGGCTCCAGCTCCTCGATGATCTCCATGGCCCGCACCTTCGGCGCGCCGGAGAGGGTGCCGGCGGGAAAGGTCGCGGCCAGCGCGTCGAACGCGGTGCGGTCCTCCCGGAGCGTGCCGACCACGGTCGAGACGATGTGCATGACATGGCTGTAGCGCTCGATGGTGGCGAACTCCGGCACCTCGACCGTGCCCGGCCGGCACACCCGGCCGAGGTCGTTGCGGCCCAGGTCGACCAGCATGACGTGCTCGGCGCGCTCCTTCGGGTCGGCGAGCAGCTCGGTGGCGAGCCGGGCGTCCGCCGCCGAGGTGCCGCCGCGCGGGCGGGTGCCGGCGATCGGGTGCAGCAGGGCACGGCGCTGCCCGTCGCCGTCGGTCGTCACCTTCAGGTGCGCCTCCGGCGAGGAGCCGACGATGTCGAAGTCGTCGAAGCGCAGCAGGTACATGTACGGGCTCGGGTTGGTGGTGCGCAGCACCCGGTACACGTCGAGCGGGTCGGCGTGGGTGGCCCGCTCGAAGCGCTGGGAGAGCACGATCTGGAAGCACTCGCCGGCCCGGATCGCCTCCTTGGCCACCTCGACGGCCTTCGGGTAGCCGCCGTCGGGTGTACGGCTGACCACGTCGCCCACCGGCGGTCGGGCCACCGTGGAGATCATCGGCGGGATCGGGCGGGACAGCGCCGTGGTCATCGCGTCGAGCCGGCCCACCGCGTGGTGGTACGCGGCCGTCACCTGGGCGTCCCGGCCCGGCTCGTCCAGCGGCGGCAGGACGGCGTTGGCCACCAGGATCGCCGAGCCGTCGTAGTGGTCGAGCACCACCAGGTCGGTCGCGAGCATCATGCCCAGCTCGGGGACGCCCAGGTCGTCCTCGGTCAGCTCGGGCAGGCGCTCGAAGCGGCGGACCAGGTCGTAACCCAGGTAGCCGACCATGCCACCGGTCAGCGGCGGCATCCCGGCGACCGTCTCCCCCGCCGGGCCGGCGAGGGCGGCCACCGTCTCCCGCAGCACCCGCACCGGGTCGCCGCCGGTGGGCAGACCCGCCGGCGGCTGGCCGAGCCAGGTGGCCTCGCCGTCCCGCTCGACCAGGGTGGCGCCGCTGCGGACGCCGATGAACGAGTAACGCGACCAGGACATGCCGGCGGAGCCGGCACCCTGCTCGGCGGACTCCAGCAGGAACGTGCCGGGGCCGCCGGCCAGCTTGCGGTAGACCCCGACCGGGGTCTCCGCGTCGGCGAGCAGCCGCCGGGTCACCGGCACCACCCGCCACCGGGCCGCCAACCCGGTGAAGGTCGCCTCGTCCGGGCTCACCGCGCCGTCGGTCATGACCGCGTCCGCCTTCCGTCCGTCGCCCGCCGGGCGCCCGCGTTCACGACGCGTCCGCCCCGGTGACCGGCAGCTCCTCGAAGAAGCAGGTCCGGTGCCCGGTGTGGCAGGCCGCGCCGACCTGCTCGACGCTCACCAGCAGGGCGTCGCCGTCGCAGTCCAGCGATACCGAGCGGACGTACTGGTGGTGCCCGGAGGTGGCGCCCTTGACCCAGTACTCCTGGCGGCTGCGGGACCAGTAGGTGGCCCGGCCGGTGGTGAGGGTGCGGTGCAGGGCCTCGTCGTCCATCCACGCGACCATCAGCACCTCGCCGGAGTCGTGCTGGCGCACCACGGCCGCCACCAGCCCGTCGGGGGTGCGCCGCAGCCGGGCCGCGATGGCCGGGTCGAGCTGGGACGGACGGGCCGGACCGCCGGCCGGCGGTGCGCTGGGGTCGGTAGGAGCGCCGGTCACGGGCGCGTCAGGTACGGGCACAGTGACCCATTCTCCCGCACGCGGCGCGGGCACCGGCGACGCCTCCCGCCGAGCGGGAACCGGACGGGTGAGCTGGGCGACGTACCGGTCCAGCCGGCCGTCGACCAGTGCGGCGGCCAGGTCCGGCCCGGCCGCCTCGGCGATCTCCGCGGCGTACGGGCGGATCAGCGGTAGGCAGCCGGCGACCAGCCGGACCGCCGCCGCCCAGAGCTGCCCGGTGGCGCCCGGGCGCAGGCCGAGGCAGAGCAGCATGTCCTCGCGATAGCCCGCCGGGGCGACGGGCAGGCGCAGCACGGCGGCGAAGGCGCCTCGGCGGGAGACCACCCGCACCGAGGGGTTGGCGGGGCGCAACACCGACGGGCAGAGCCGGGCCAGGTCGCCGGCGGCGAGCCGCACGCCGAGGTGGTCGCCGGCCGCCCGGGCGCCGGCGACCTTGCCCAGCGTGGCGATCAGCTCCTCGAGATGCGGCGCACCGGCCGGCTGGCAGAGCACCGGCAGGTCGATCCGGCGCCGCCAGTGCGCGTCCGCCCACAGCAGTCGAGCGGGCGCGTGGACCGGCAGGCCGAAGGCCCAGTCGGCGGGCTCGTTGAGCCGGGCGACCCAGGAGCGCACGTCCCGGGCGGCCACCGACACGTGGGTCAGCCGGCCCGGGGTCTCGGCCAGGTAGGCGCGCCACGCGGCGTACGGCGCGCCGCCGACGAGCACGTCGAGGTCGACGTCGCTGTGCGGGGTCGCGGCACGCCGGGCGTGGCTGCCGCGCAGCATGATGCCGACGACGGGCCGGTCGGCGAACTGCCGCAACCGGGCGGCCCAGTCGTCGAGGAAACCGGCATCCGGTAGCGGAACATGATCCACCGCACTATCGTTCCGTACGTCCGATCAAGGCGCAATGTCCGATGTCGGACCTGGTGTCCGGTACGGATCGGCATCCGACCGTCGCACCACCCTCAGCGGGTCTCCTCCTCGGCCCGGCGGTACGCGTCGATCTTGTGGTCGAGCACCTTCAGGTCCTCCTCCAGCTCGGCCATCCGCCGCAACACCCGGTCGCGGTGCGCCTCGAAGAGCGCCCGCCGGGCACCGAGGGTGCGGTCGCCCTGCCGGGCCAACTCCGCGTAGCGGCGCATGTCCCGCACCGGCATCCCGGTCCGGCGCAGCCGGGTGAGCAGGAACAGCCAGTCGACGTCGCCCGGGGTGTACCGGCGGCGGCCGGCCGAGTCCCGGCCGACCGGGGCGACCAGGCCCTCCTGCTCGTACCAGCGCAGCGTGTAGGTGGTGAGGCCGACCCGCTCGGCCGCCTCGCCCACGGTAAGGGTGCTCTCCCGGGTGCTGGTGTCCACGGAGCATAGGGTTTCAGTTCGAGTGCACACGAAGTCAACTGTTGCGCGACGGGCATTATCTCATCTAGCGTTGAGTTCAACACTTGATGAGTTTCTCGGGAGGCGGGCGATGGACGACGCGATCGTGGTCCGTGACCTGGTCGTCGACCGGGGCCGACGGCGGGTGCTCGACGGCATCAGCTGCGCGGTCCCCCGCGGCGCGGTCACCGGGCTGCTCGGCCCCAGCGGCAGCGGCAAGACCACCCTCATGCGCGCCGTGGTCGGCGTACAGACCGTCGCCGGCGGCACGGTCACCGTGCTGGGCCGGCCCGCCGGCTCCGCCGACCTGCGGCGGCGGGTCGGCTACCTCACCCAGGCACCCAGCGTCTACGCCGACCTGACGGTGCGGGAGAACGCCCGCTACTTCGCGACCCTCCACGGGCGTGGCCGCACCGACGCCGACCGGGCCGTCGCCGACGTCGGGCTAGACGCCGCGGCCGGTCAGCTCGTCGGCAACCTCTCCGGCGGGCAGCGCAGCCGCGCCTCGCTCGCGTGCGCGCTGGTCGGGCGGCCGGAGCTCGTCGTGCTCGACGAGCCGACCGTCGGACAGGATCCGGTGTTGAGGGCCGACCTGTGGGCGCGGTTCCACGCCCTGGCCGCGGAGGGCACGACCCTGCTGGTCTCCAGCCACGTGATGGACGAAGCCGCCCGCTGCGACCGGCTGCTGCTCATCCGCGAGGGCCGGCTGATCGCCGATGACACCCCCGCCGCGGTACGCGCCAGCGCCGGCGTGGACGACCTCGACGAGGCGTTCCTGCGACTGATCCGAGCGACCGAGACCGGTGCCGGACGGGCGACGGCCGACCCCGCGCTCGTGCCCGGCGAGACCCGAGGGGAGGCGTCGTGAACCCGCGGATCCTCGCGGCCACCGTGGGCCGCATCCTGCGTCAGCTACGCCACGACCGGCGCACCGTGGCCCTGCTGGTGGTGGTGCCCACCGTGCTGCTGACCCTGGTCTACTACATGTACGCCGACCAGCCCGCCCCACCCGTCGGACCGTCGGCCTTCGACCGCATCGCGCTAGTGATGCTCGGCTTCTTCCCCTTCATCGTCATGTTCCTGGTGACCAGCATCGCCATGCTCCGCGAGCGCACGACGGGCACGCTGGAACGGCTGCTCACCACCCCGCTGGCCAAGGCCGACCTGCTGTTCGGCTACGGCATCGCGTTCGGGCTGGCCGGCGCGGTCCAGGCGACCGTCGCCTCGGCCGTCGCGTACTGGGTGCTCGGGCTGGAGACCGCCGGCAGCATCGGGCTGGTGATCATGGTGGCCGCGCTGAACGCGGTTCTCGCGGTCGCCCTCGGGTTGTTCTGCAGTGCCTTCGCCCGCACCGAGTTCCAGGCCGTACAGTTCATGCCGGTCGTGGTCGCCCCCCAGCTGCTGCTCTGCGGGCTCTTCGTACCCCGCGGCGAGATGGCGGGCTGGTTGCAGGCGGTCAGCGACGTGCTGCCGCTGTCGTACGCGGTCGAGGCGTTGCAGGAGGTCGGCGCGCACGCGGAGCCGACCGGCACGATGTGGCGCGACGTCGCGATCGTCGCCGGCGCGGCGGTGCTGGCGCTGGTGCTGGCCGCGGCCACCCTGCGGCGGCGCAGCGGCTGACCCGGGCACCCCGGGCCGACGAGTGAAGGGCGGCGATGGCACGGCGGACCGGCCGGCGACCCGGCAATCCCGACACGCGGGAGGCGATCCTCGACGCGGCGCGCGCCGCGTTCGCCGAGCGGGGGTTCGACGCCGCGTCGATCCGCGCCATCGCCGCCACGGCCGGGGTGGACCCGGCCCTGGTGCACCACTACTTCGGCAGCAAGGACCAGCTCTTCCTGGCCGCGATGCAGGCGCCGGTCGACCCGCGGGAGCTTCTGCCGAAGGTCCTCGCCGGTGACCGCGACGGCCTCGGCGAACGGCTGGTCCGGATGTTCCTCGGCGTGTGGGACTCCCCGGCCGGCACGGCCGGGGTGGCGCTGCTGCGCTCCGCGGTCAGCAACGAGTGGACGGCCCGCCTGCTGCGGGAGTTCCTGACCACCCAGGTGCTGCGCCGGGTGCTCGACCACCTCGACGTCGCCCCGGCCGAGCTGCCGCTGCGCGGGTCGCTGGTGGCGTCCCAACTGATCGGTCTGGCCATGATGCGGCACGTGATCCGGCTGGAGCCGGTCGCCTCCGCGAGCCCGGAGACGCTGGCCGCGACCGTCGGGCCGACGGTCCAGCGCTACCTCACCGGCGACCTGCCGGTCTGACCGGCGCCGCCGCGGCTCAGTGGGTCGCGGCCCGGGGGCAGACCATCGGGTGCAGCAGGCGCACCAGCTCGGCGTGGTCGGCGACCGGGCGCGGGAAGGCCAGCCGCGCCCGTCGCAGCGCGCCCGGTCGGCCGAGGGCGACCACCAGGCCGTACCGGTCGATCCGCACCACCCGGGGCGCCTCGGCCTCCTCGGCCAGGTCGAAGTGGCGGCGGAGGTAGGCGGTCACCTCGGCGCCGTGGTGGTCGGCGAGGTCGGCCAGCAGCTCCCCCTCGATCGCGTGCAGCGGGTCCGGCTCGGCCTCCGCGTACGCCTCGGGGTCGACGCGGCGGACGCCCCCGCGACGCTCCCAGCGCGCCTCGGCCACCTCGAAGCGGAACAGCCGGAACCGGGTGCCCAGGTCGAGCAGGTCGCCGGTCGGATCGACCGCGGCGAAGTCGATCGACGCGGCGCGCGCCTCCTCCCCGTTCAGCTCGGCCGCCCAGCCGGAGACCCAGGCCCGACCCAGCGACGGCGACCCGGCCGCGGGCGGCAGGTCGAGCACGTCGAGGACGAGCGCGACGTCGTCCTCGCCCTCCACCGGGCGCAGGGCGGCGGCCAGGTCGCTGACCACCGGCACGAGCAGCAGCACCCGTCCCTCGGGGTCGGTGACGTGGCGGACGTGGTGCGGGCCGGGCCGGTGCGCCAGGTGGACGAGGCCGGGAAGCCGGCCCGCGACGAGGGTGCGGACGATCTCCGCGGGGCTGGGCCGCATGGCACTTCCTCCTCGATAGGTTAGCCTTACCTAAGTAACCCTAGAGCACCTGATCGGAGAGGTCCACCGTGAACCAGTCCCGGCCCAAGGTCCGGCTCTCCCGCGCCCTCGGCATCCCGCTCACCGAGAAGAGCGTCAAGTACTTCGAGCGCCGCCCCTTCCCCCCGGGCGTGCACGGTCGACAGCGCCGCAAGACGTCGGACTACCAGGTCCGGCTGCTGGAGAAGCAGCGCCTGCGCCACCAGTACAACGTCAGCGAGACCCAACTGCGCCGCACCTTCGACGAGGCCGTCCGGGGCACCGGCAAGACCGGCGAGAGCCTGGTCTCGCTCCTGGAGCGTCGGCTCGACGCGGTGGTGCACCGCGCCGGGCTGGCCCGCAGCATCTACCAGGCCCGCCAGCTCGTCGGCCACGGCCACATCACCGTCGACGGCCGCAAGGTCGACCGGCCCTCCTACCGACTGCGCCCGGGCCAGGTGGTCGGCGTACGCGAGCGCAGCCGCCAGCGCCTGCCGTTCCAACTCGCCGCCGCCGGCGCCAACCGTGGCGACGGTCCCGGCCAGCCGTACCTGTCGGTGGACCTGACCGGGCTGCGCGCCACGCTGCTGCGCGAGCCGGCGCGCACCGAGGTGCCGGTCATCTGCGACGAGCAGCTCGTCGTCGAGTTCTACTCCCGCTGACCCGGCCCACGGCCGCGGCCCGGGGTCAGCGGGTCTGCTCCAGCCAGGAGGCGTAGAGCAGCCCGTACGTCGACTCCGGGTCGCGGACCAACTCGTCGTGCGGGCCGCGCTGCACGATCCGACCCCGGTCCACCACGATCACCTCGTCCGCGGCCTGCGCCGTGGACAGCCGGTGGGCGATGGCCAGGGTCGTCCGACCCCGGGTCACCGCGTCCAGGGTGCGCTGCAGACGCACCTCCGTGGCCGGGTCGACCGCGCTGGTCGCCTCGTCCAGCACCAGCAGGTCCGGGTCCGTCACGTACGCGCGGGCCAACGCCACCAGCTGCCGCTCCCCCACGCTCAGCGCCTCACCCCGCTCCCCCACCGGGGTGTCCAGACCGGCCGGCAGACCGTCCAACCAGTCGCCCAGGCCCAGCTCGGCGAAGGCCGTCGTGAGCTGCGCGTCAGTCAGCTCCGGTCGGGCGAAGCGGACGTTCTCCCCCACCGTGGCGTCGAAGAGGAACCCGTCCTGCGGCACCATCACCACCCGCGCCCGCAGCGACGCGAACCGCACGTCGTCCAGCGGCACGCCCGAGAGCAGCACGGCGCCGTCGGTCGGATCCATCAACCGGGTCAGCAGCTTGGCGAAGGTGGTCTTCCCGCTGCCGGTCTCGCCCACCACCGCCACCCGACTCTTCGCCGGGATCTCCACGTCGATGTCGTGCAGCACCGGCGCCCCGCCCGGATAGGCGAACCCCACCCCGGCGAAGCGGATGTCCAGCGGCCCGGCCGGCAGGTCCCGGCCCTGCTCGCCGGGATCGGCCACATCCGGCGCGACGTCCAGCACGTCCAGCACCCGCCGCCAACCGGCGATCGCGTTCTGCGCCTCGTTGAGCACCTCGGTGGCGATCTGCACCGGCTGGATGAACAGGGTCACCAGGAACAGGAACGCGGTCAGCTGACCGATGGACAGCGTGCCGCCGACACCCAGGGTGACCCCGAGCACCACCACGCCGGCCAGGGCCAGCCCGGCGGCCAACTCGCCCACCGAACTGCCCATGATGCTGATCCGGATGGCCCGCTGCTGCGCCCGCCGCTGCCCGTCGATCGCCTCGTCCAGCCGCCGCGCGGTACGCCCCGCGATGCCGTACGCCCGGATCACCGGCGCGCCGACCACGCTCTCCGCGATCGTCCCCAGCAGCGTGCCGGTGCGCTGCCGCACCACGCCGTACGCGGCGCCGAGCCGGCGCTGGAGCAGCCGGATCACGAACACCGCCGGCAGGAAGGCGGCGAACACCACCAGCGTCAACTGCCAGGAGTACGCCAGCATCACGATCGTCGTGACCAGCAGCTGACCGAGGTTGACCAGCAGGATCACCCCACCCCACTGGAGGAACTGGGTGATCTGGTCGACATCGCTGGTGACCCGGGAGACCAGCGAACCGCGCCGCTCCGACTGCTGGTGCAGCATCGACAGGTCGTGCACGTGCCGGAACGCCCGGGTCCGGACGTTCGCCAGCGCGGTCTCGCTCACCGTGAACAGGCGGCGCATCATCAGGTAGCCGCAGAGCGTGGTGACCACCAGGATCGCCGCCGTCACCGCGACGACGGTCCAGACCACGTCCAGATCCAGCCCACCGACGATGCCGTTGTCGATGCCCTGCTGCACGGCCACCGGCACGGCCACTCGGCCGACCATGTAGACCAACGCCAGCGCGAGCGTGCCGAGCAGGCCGGTCCGCAGTTCCGGGGAGAGAGCCAGGCCGCGATGCAACGTCCGCCAGGTCGACTCGACCTCCTCCGGCCGCCCCTCCGCGTCCTTCACCGCGCTCGCGCTCACGCTCACCGCGCCCGCCTTTCGTTCGCGACTGCGGGGCTCCGCTCCGCTGCACTCCTCGCGCTCACCGGTCCACCTCCATTTCGAGGCCCGACGGCAGCGGCGCCACGTCCTCGTCGTACGGCTGCTCCTCGGCCGACCGCTCCACCTCGGCCTGCTCGTAGGCGGTGACCAGGTCGGCGTAGCCCGGCACGGTGGCGAGCAGGTCGGTATGGGTACCCCGGGCCACCACGCGCCCCTGCTCGAGGTAGATCACCTCGTCGGCGAGCGCGATCGTGGCCCGCCGGTAGGCGACCACCAGGATCGACGTGGCGGCCGCGCCGGAGCGGTCGGCGGCGCGCAGGCCGGCCAGGATGGCCGCCTCCACCCGCGGGTCGACGGCGCTGGTCGCGTCATCGAGCACCAGCAGGCGCGGGCGGCCGGCGAGCGCCCGAGCCAGGGTCAACCGCTGCCGCTGCCCGCCGGAGAGCGAGGTGCCGCGCTCGCCGACCATCGTGTCGAGCCCGTCCGGGAGGGCGGCGACGAAGCCGTCCGCCTCGGCCAGTCGCAGGGCCGCCCAGACGTCCTCGTCGCCGATGCCCGGCCGGTCCAGCGTGATGTTGGCGCGGACGGTGTCGTCGAAGACGAACGGCACCTGGGCGACCAGCGCGGCGGTACGCGCCAGCGACGCGGCGGTGAGCCGCCGGACGTCCACCCCGTCCAGGGCGACGGTGCCGGCCGCCGGGTCGACCAGGCGGACCGCCAGCGACGCGATGGTGGACTTGCCGGCCCCGGTGGGCCCGACCAGCGCGACCGTCCGGCCGGCGGGGACCGTGAAGGTGACCTCGCCGAGCACCTCGGTGCCGGGCAGGTGCGCCTCGGCGGGCTCGTAGCCGAAGCGGACGTCGCTGAAGGACAGCGTGGCCGGCGCGGGGTCGGCCGGGTCCAGCTCCTGGTCGCCGTACGGCATCTCGCCGGTGGCGTCGAGCACCCGGCGGACCCGGTCCCAGCCGGCGACGCTGCGCGGCATCTCGGCCAGCACCCAGCCGATCGCCCGCACCGGGAACGCCAGCACGGTGAACAGGAACGCCACGCTCACCAGCTCGGTCACGCTGATGGCGCCCTGCCGCAGCCGGAACGCGCCGACCACCAGCACCGCGAGGGTGCCGAGGCTGGGCAGGGTCTCCAGCATCGGGTCGAAGACGCCCCGTAGCCGGCCGACGGCGATCAGCGCGTCCCGCAGCTCCCCGGCACGGCCCGCGAACCGGGCTGTCTCCTGGGCCTCCCGGCCCATCGTCTTGACCACCAGCGCCCCGTCGAAGCTCTCGTGGGCGATGCCGCTGACCTCGGCGCGCAGCCGCTGCGCGCGGGCCTGGCGGGGGGCCATGCGACGGGAGTAGACGACGTTCAGCGCGAACAGCGCCGGGAAGACGGTCAGCCCGACCAGGGCGAGCGCCCAGTCGGTCGCGAAGAGGGAGGCGACGGCGCCGACCAGCATCACCAGCGTGCCGACGGCGAACGGCAGCGGCGCGATCGGGAACCAGGCGGCCTCGACGTCGGAGTTGGCGTTGGACAGCAGGGTGCCGGTCGCGTTGCGGTGGTGCCACGAGAGCGGCAGGTCCAGGTAGCGTCGGGTGACCCGGCGGCGGTAGTCGGCCTGGAGGCGGTACTGCATGTAGCCGGCGCCGAGCCGGCGGCCGAAGATGCCGACGACGCGCACCACGCTGATGCCGAACAGCGCGGCGGCGGCCAGGGCGAGCGTGGCCACGCCCACCGAGCCGCGGGCCACGGCGGGAACGACGACGTCACCGACCACCGCGCCGACCACGTACGCGCTGACGACCACCATGCCGCCGAAGAGCACGCTGCCGGTCACCGCCACCGCGAAGATCCGTGGCTGCTCCCGGATCGCCCGCCCGAGGACCGCGAACCCCCGGCCGAGCACGTCCCGACTTGTCCCGCTCGCCACGCTCTCCCCCGCCGTAAGCAACAATTATCTCCCCCATCCTTACCGCTCAGAGCCGGGCCCCGCCGACCGAGCGGATATGTCGACGGTCACGTACGCGCCGGTAGCCACGGCCGCGACGCGGCCCGTCACGGCGGGCGAGCCGACGGCGGCGTCCGCGCCTACGATCGGGGGCATGCCCCGGTACGCCCGAGCCGAGCGCGAGGCGCTGGCCGATCTGCTGCTCGCCGTCGGCCCGGACGCGCCGACCGTGGCCGAGGGGTGGCTCACCCGCGACCTCGCCGCGCACCTCGTCCTGCGGGAACGCCGCCCGGACGCCGCCGGCGGTCTCCTGCTCCCGCCGCTGCGGGGGCACGCCGAGCGCGTCCGGCGGCGGATCGCGGCCCGGCCGTACGACGAGTTGGTGGCCCAGGTGCGCCGACCCCCCGCCTGGAGTCCGGTGAGCAACCGGCTCGTCGACGAGCTCACCAACACGATGGAGTTCTTCATCCACCACGAGGACGTGCGCCGGGCCCGGCCCGGGTGGCTGCCCCGGGACCTGGGCGCCGGCCTGCAGTCCGCCCTCTGGCGGCGGGCCGCGCCGCTGGCCCGGCTGGCGCTGCGCCGGTTCCCCGCCGACCTCTACGTGCAGGCGCCCGGCTTCGGCGAGCTCTCCGTCGGCCGGGGCGGCGAGCCGCTGCGGGTGGTCGGGGCGCCCGGCGAGTTGACGCTGTTCCTCTCCGGCCGACAGCGGGTCGCCCGGGTCCAGTTGGACGGGGCGGCGACCGCGGCGCGGCGATTGCGAAGCGCCAACCTGGGCATGTAACTCACTGCACTTAATCGGTCACCCACAGCTCTTCCTGCATGTTGCACCCAGCGATCCGCACCTATCCGTACTCCCGTACGCTTTCCGCGCCATGTGACTCCGGGACGGCGCGGATTGGGAGCACCATGCGGACCTTCGCGGTCTCGGCGCTGCGGGAGCCCCCGTTTCCCGCACGGCGCCATGACGGGATCGATCTACTGGCCGGCGAGACCGCCGGGTGGGTGGAGAGCTTCGGCCTGATCAGTTCCGGTCACCGGTTGAGCCGGTTACGGCGCGCCGACGCCGCCGGCCTGGCCGCGCGGGCCTGCCCGGAGGGACCGGTCGAGCGCGTCCGCCTCCTGGCCGACCTGGTGTCGTGGCTCTTCGTGATGGACGACGCCTGCGACGAGGACGGCCTGGGCGAGGCGCCCACCCGGCTGGCGCCGGTCGTGGCGGCGCTGCTCGACGTGCTGGACGGGCAGGGCGGGACGGCGACCGTCCCGGCCGAGGCCGGGCCGCTCGGCGCCGCGCTGCACGACCTCTGCCGCCGGGTCCGCGCCCACGGGCGGTCGGCGCTCCTGCTGCGGTTCGTCAGCCGGCTGCGGGACTACCTGCTGGCCCTGCTCTGGGAGGCCGCCAACCGGGAGCACCGGCGGGCTCCGGGCGTGGCCGAGTACGTGCAGATGCGCCGGCACACCGGGGGTGTCCACCCCAGCTTCGCCCTGACCGACCTCGCCCTGGACGGGCTGCCCGGTGCGGCGCTGCGCACCGACCCGGCGCTGCTCACCGTCGACACCCTCGCCGCCGACCTCGTCTGCTGGTGCAACGACGTCTTCTCCTACGGCAAAGAGCGCACCGCGCCGGACGGGCACAACCTGGTCACGGTCATCGCCCGGGAGTCGGGGCAGGACGAGGCCGCCGCGCTGCGGGCGGCCGCGGACCGGTTCAACGACGCGCTCGAGGCGTACCTGGCCGCGGAGGCGGATCTGCTCGCGACCGGGAACGAGGCGCTGCGGCCGGTGCTGACCGCCCGGCGGAACTGGATCCGCGCCACCTACGACTGGTCGCTGGTCGCCGCGCGGTACGCCTGACCCGGGCCGTTCCGCCTGTTGGGACGGCCCCCTCGGACGATCACCCGGGCTAGCCGTGACGGGGCGTGACCCAATACCCTTCGGTAACCACCATGGACGTGACGACCGTCACGCCCCACCCCTGAAGGCGGCACAGCGATGGCTCTCGATGTACCGTACCGTTCCATCCCCGACATGTTCCTCAAGCGCGTGGCGGCGACCCCCGACCGGCACGCTTTCGCCCACCCGGCCGCCGACGACTCCGGCCCGGTCTGGCTGACCTGGGAGCAGGTGGGACGCCGGGCCAAGGCGATCGCCGCCGGGCTGCACGGCCTCGGCGTGGGCCTGGAGGACCCGGTCGCGATCCTGGCCAACACCCGGCTGGAGTGGGTGCTGGTCGATTTCGGCATCATGTGCGCCGGCGGTGCGACGACGACCGTCTACCCGACCACCGAGCCGGAGGACGCGACCTACATCATCGCCGACTCCGGCTCCCGGGTGCTGTTCGCGGAGAACCCCGCCCAGGCGGCCAAGGTCGCCGGTGCGGAGCTGCCCGCGCTCACCCACGTGGTGCTCTTCGACGGCTCCCCCGACCCGGCCGCGCCCATCCCCCAGCTCAGCCTCGCCGAACTGGAGGAGCGGGGTGAACGGGCGCTCACCGCCGAGCCGGACCTCATCGACATGATCGTCGCCGGGATCGGGCCGGACCACCTCGCCACCCTGATCTACACCTCCGGCACCACCGGCCGGCCGAAGGGCGTCGAACTGCTGCACGGCGGCTGGTGCTGGGAGGGCGTGGCCCAGGCCGAGCTGGGGCTCCTCCGCGAGGACGACCTGCAGTACCTCTGGCTGCCGCTGTCGCACTCGTTCGGCAAGACCCTGCTCTGCGGCGCGACCCACGTCGGCCTGCCCACGTACGTTGACGGCCGCGTCGACCGACTCGTCGACATGCTCGGCGTCGTTCAGCCGACGCTGATGTGCGGCGCCCCCCGGGTCTTCGAGAAGGTCTACAACAAGTCGGTCACCACGGCCCAGGACGCCGGCGGCGCCAAGGCCAAGATCTTCGCCTGGGCGGTCGGGGTCGGCAAGGAGAAGGTCGGCCTGGAGCAGGCCGGCAAGCCGGTCCCGGCCGGACTGAAGCTCCGTTACCGGGTGGCCGAGAAGCTGGTGTTCAGCAAGCTCCAGGCCCGCCTCGGCGGCCGCATCCGGGTGCTCGTCTCCGGCGCGGCCCCGCTGAGCCCGGAGATCGCCACGTTCTTCGCCGCGGCCAACCTGCCGATCTCCGAGGGCTACGGGCTGACCGAGACCAGCGCCGGCAACTTCGTCAACCCGCCGGACGGACTGCGGATCGGCACGGTCGGCACCGCGATGGGCGACCTGGAGTGCCGCATCGACACCGACGGCGAGATCCTGGTCCGGGGCCGGCCGGTCATGCGCGGCTACCACAACCTGCCGGAGGAGACCGCCGCCGCGTTCACCGAGGACGGGTTCTTCCGCACCGGCGACATCGGCACCCTCGACGAACAGGGCTACCTGCGCATCACCGACCGGAAGAAGGACCTGGTCAAGACGTCGGGCGGCAAGTACATCGCGCCCTCGCACATCGAGGGCATGTTCAAGGCGATCTGCCCGTACACCTCGCAGGCGGTGGTGATCGGCCAGGCCCGCAACTACTGCACGATGCTGGTCACCCTCGACCCGGACGCGGTCAAGGGCTGGGCCGCGGGCACGCCCCTGGAGGGCCGCGACTACACCGCGATCGTGACCTCGCCGGAGGCGCAGGCGATGGTCGAGGAGTACGTCGCCCAACTCAACGCCAAGCTCAACCGCTGGGAGACCATCAAGAAGGTCACCATCCTGCCGCGGGACCTGACGATCGAGCACGGCGAGATCACCCCGTCGCTGAAGATCAAGCGCCGGGGCGTGGAGAGCAACTTCTCCGCCGAGATCGACAAGATGTACGAGGGCACGCTCGCCGAGCTGTGACGTCGGCACGACGGTGGCCCGCCCTCCCCGGGGGCGGGCCACCGTCGCGTCTCAGGCGATGACGACGGGTTCCCGCCACTGTGGACGGGCGGCCCGGTCCAGGTCGTAGCGGACGCCGGCGATCCGGTCGACGGCCTCGACGAGATCGCTCGCCGGCAGCGTGAACGGCAGCCGCAGGAACCGTTCGAGGGTGCCGTCCAGCCCGAACCGGGGCCCGGGCGCCAACCGGACGCCGACCTCCTCGGCGGCGCGGGCGAGCGCGCTGGAGATCGGCCCGTCCAGCTCCGCCCAGAGCGTCACCCCGCCGCGCGGCACGGTCACCCGCCAGTCCGGCAGCCGCTGCGCGAGCGCCCCCAGCAGGGCGTCCCGCTGCGCGGTGAGCTGCGCCCGCCGGGCCGACACGATCGCCGGCGCGTCGGCCAGCAGGTGCACGGCGACCAGCTGGTCCAGCACGGGGCTGGCCATGTCCACCCCCACCCTGGCCGCCGCCAGGCGCTGGACCTGCGGGGCGGACGCGCGCACCCAGCCGATCCGCAAACCACCCCAGTAGGGCTTGCTCATCCCGCCGATGGAGATCACCCGGGAGTGCCGGTCGAAGGTCGCGACGGGTGGGGGCAGCGGGGTGCCGTCCAGCGGCAGGTCCACGAAGGACTCGTCGACCACGAGGTCCGTCCCGGCGGCGTGGGCGGCGGCGACGACCCGCTCGCGCAGGTCGGCGGGCATCAGGTGTCCGGTGGGGTTGTGGAACTCCGGGATCAGGTAGGCCAGCTTCGGCCGGGACTGCCGGAGGCTGCCGAGCAGCAGGTCGCCGTCCCAGCCGGCGCCGTCGGCGGCGAGCCCGTGGGTGGTGATCCGGGCGCGGCGGGCGGCCAGCGCGGCGAGCGCGTTCGGGTAGGTGGGGGACTCGACCAGCACGCTGCCGCCGGGCGCCAGGGCCAGCCGCAGCACGAGGTCGAGGGCGTGCTGGGTGCCGCTGGTGACCATGATCTGGTCGGGTGAGGTCGGCAGGCCCCGGGCGGTGTACGAGTCGGCGACCGCCTCCCGCAGCTCGACGATCCCGGTCGGGTGGTAGCCGGCGCCGCACAGGTAGCGGGGCAGGTCCTCGGCGGCGGCCCGGGCGGCCGGCACGAGCTGCGGCGGCGCGGAGAGCGCGGCGCAGCCGAGGTCGATCATGTCCAGGTCGTCGAGCGGGGTCCACAGCCCGGAGCTGGCCACCCGGTGGTTGCCGGGGAGCATCGTCCAGCTGCCCGCGCCCCGGCGGCTGGCGAGGTGGCCGGTCTCCCGCAGTTGCCGGTACGCGGCGGTGACCGTGGTGCGGCTGATCCGCAGCGCCTCCGCCAGTTCGCGTTCGGCGGGCAGTCGTACGCCCAGCGGCAGCCGCCCGTCGGCGAGCAGGCCGCGGACGGCGCCGGCGAGCGCGGCGTAGTCGGGGCTGCGGCGGCGGCCCGGGAGGGCATGCCACTGGCCGAGCAGCCGGGCCAATTGGACCCCGCGCACCTGACTCGTCATGGCCACTCCTCCGAGATTGGCTCTTCTGCTCGGCGAATTGGCACCTAGGGTGGCATGCATGGCAGCGATTGGCAATCTCCGGCACCGGCCGGCGCGGCGGCTGACCCAGCTCTACGTCGGGCTGGCCCTCTACGGCGTCAGCATGGCCCTGATGATCCGCTCGGGGCTGGGCCTCGACCCGTGGGACGTGTTCCACCAGGGACTGTCGAGGATCACCGGGCTCTCCTTCGGCACGGTGACCATCGCCGTCGGCGCGCTCGTGCTGCTGCTGTGGATCCCGCTGCGCCAGCGTCCCGGGCTCGGCACGGTCAGCAACGTGGTGGTGATCGGGCTCGTCGTCGACGCGACGCTGGCGCTGCTGCCGGCCGGCGGTCCGCTCTGGGTCCGGATCGGCGCACTGGTCGTCGGCATCGTCGCCAACGGCGCGGCCACCGGCCTCTACCTCGGCGCCCGGCTCGGCCCCGGCCCGCGCGACGGCCTGATGACCGGCTACGTCGCCCGCCGGCCCGGTCGGTCGATCCGGCTGGTGCGGACCGTGATCGAGGTCACCGTCCTCGCGCTCGGCTGGCTGCTCGGCGGCACCGTCGGCGTCGGCACCGTGGCGTACGCCCTGAGCATCGGCCCGCTGGCCCAGCTCTTCATTCCGATCTTCACCGTCGCGGACCCGGACGTCGCCACCCCGGGCCCGGTCGCGCCGCAGCCGGCAAGCTGACCGACCCGCCCGGTGCGCCCCGATCCGCCGTCGTGGTGATGCCGTTGCTCACCGTGGACGGGTGTTCCCTTCCGCGACCCACGACGGCATCATCACTGCATGGAGGAGAGCGGATGGCGTCGAAGCGACGCCTGGATCTTCGTGTCGTTGGTCATCGCGAGCGGCGCCGGCCGGCACCGCCGGGCCGCGTCCAGCCGCCGACCCGAGGGCGTACGCCTCGCGGACGTGCTCTCCACCGCCGACCACCTCAACCGGTCCATACCGGAGCGACACGAGGTGGAGGCGGCCGTCCGCCGGCTCCTCGGCGCCGGGCTGGTCAGCGTCACCGACGGCTGGTTCCGGATCACGGCCGAGGGTGAGCGGCTCTGGCGCAGCCGGCCCAGCGCCGGGCTGGCGACCACCGTGGACACCGTGCAGGGCGTGCTGAGCCGCCGGCACGTGCCGGGCAGCGCCGACTGGACGCTCGACGAGGCCGACCACGCGGCGGCCGTGCAGGAGTACGTCGTCCGGTCACTGCCCCGCCCGCGCCGCTCACCGGAGGGGCACGCCGGGCACGAGTGACCGCCGCCCCCGGGAAGGACGGACCGACCCGGCGCGGACGGTCAGCGGACGGGGTGGCCCCGGTGCCGCAGGGCGTCCTTGACCTCCGCGACGGTCAGCTCGCCGAAGTGGAAGACGCTGGCGGCGAGCACCGCGTCCGCGCCGGCGCTGACGGCCGGCGGGAAGTGCGCCACCTCGCCGGCGCCGCCGCTGGCGACCACCGGCACGTCCACCACCCGGCGGACCGCGGCGATCAGCTCCAGGTCGAAGCCGGCCTTCGTGCCGTCCGCGTCCATCGAGTTGAGCAGCAGCTCCCCGGCGCCCAGCTCGGCGCCGCGCCGGGCCCACTCGATCGCGTCCAGCCCCGTCCCCCGGCGACCGCCGTGGGTGGTCACCTCGAAGCCGCTCGGGGTGGTGCCGGCGGGCGCCCGGCGCACGTCCAGCGAGAGGACGAGCACCTGGCGCCCGAACCGGTCGGCGATCTCGGCGATCAGCTCGGGCCGGGCGATCGCGGCGGTGTTGACCCCGACCTTGTCCGCCCCGGCCCGCAGCAGGGTGTCGACGTCGGCGACCTGGCGGACCCCGCCGCCGACGGTCAGCGGGATGAAGACCGACTCGGCGGTGCGGCGCACCACGTCGAGCATGGTGCCGCGGTCACTGCTCGACGCGGTGACGTCGAGGAAGGTCAGCTCGTCGGCCCCGGCCCGGTCGTACGCCGCCGCCAGCTCGACCGGGTCACCGGCGTCGCGCAGGTCGAGGAAGTTGACACCCTTCACGACCCGTCCGGCGTCCACGTCCAGACAGGGGATGACCCGTACCGCCACCGTCATGGGTCGAGCCTATCCCGCCGCCGACGTCACAGCCGGACCAGCATCTTGCCGAGGTTCTCGCCCCGGAGCAGGCCGAGGAACGCCGCCGGGGCGTTCTCGATGCCGTCCACGACCGTCTCGTCGTACGACAGGCGGCCCTCGCGGAGCCAGCCGGACATCTCGCGGACGAACTGCTCGCGCAGCGGCTCGTGGTCGCCCACCAGGAAGCCGCGCAGGGTGAGCCGCTTGCCGATGACCATCGCCAGGTTGCGCGGCGCGGCCGGCGGCTCGGCGCTGTTGTACTGGGAGATCATGCCGCAGATCGCCACCCGGCCGTGCGGGCGCAGCGCCGAGATCGCGGCCTCCAGGTGGTCGCCGCCGACGTTGTCGAAGTAGACGTCGATCCCCTCGGGCGCGGCGGCCCTCAGCCCGTCGCGGACCGGGCCGTCGTGGTAGTCGAACGCGGCGTCGAAGCCGAGCGACCGCAGCCGCGCGACCTTCTCCGCCGAGCCGGCGCTGCCGACCACTCGGGCAGCACCCTTCAGCGTGGCGATCTGGCCGACCAGGCTGCCCACCGCGCCGGCCGCGGCGGAGACGAAGACCGTCTCCCCGGGCCGCATGGCGGCCACGTCGAGCAGCCCGGCGTACGCGGTCAGCCCGGTCATGCCGAGCACACCCAGGTAGGCGGTCACCGGCGCCAGGTCCGGGTCGACGACCCGGGCGGAGCGGGCGTCGACGAGCGCGTACTCGCGCCAGCCGAGACGGTGCAGCACGACATCGCCGGGGGCGAACCCGTCGGCCTCGCTGACCACCACCTCGCCGAGCGCGCCGCCGTCGAGGGGTGCGTCGAGCGCGAACGGCGGCACGTACGACTTGACGTCGTTCATCCGCCCCCGCATGTACGGGTCGACCGACAGGTACCGGTTGCGGACCAGCAGCTGGCCCGGCCCGGGCTTGGGCACCTCGGTCTCGACCAGCCGGAAGTTGTCGGCGGTCGGCCAGCCGGTCGGACGGGACGCCAGGTGGATCTCCCGGTTGATCGCGCTCACGCCGCCTCCCGGACGGTGAGCGCGACGTCGATGTTGCCGCGGGTCGCGTTGGAGTAGGGGCAGACCTGGTGCGCGGCGGCCACCAGCTCCTCGGCGGCGGCGCGCTCGACGGCGGGCAGGTCGACCACGAGCGTGACGGTCAGCCCGAAGCCGCCCGTGCCGTTCGGGCCGATGCCGACCTGCGCCTCGACGACGGAGCCGGTGACGTCGGCCTTGGCCCGGCGGCCGACCACCCGCAGCGCCGAATGGAAGCAGGCCGCGTAGCCAGCGGCGAAGAGCTGCTCCGGGTTGGCGGCGCCGCCCGCCCCACCCATCTCCTTCGGCACCGCGAGGTCGAGGTCGAGGGTGCCGTCTGAGGTGCTGACGTGGCCGTCCCGGCCGTCGCCGGTGGCCTGGGCGGACGCGGTGTAGAGGACCTGCACGGGGATCACTGCTCCTTCTGTCGGTGGATGGTCTCGGTGACCCGGGTGAGGGTGTCCCGGAGGGCGACCAGCTCGTCCACGCCGAGCCCGGTGGCCCGGGCGACGCGCGCCGGCACGTCCGCCACCCGCTGTCGCAGCGCCCGGCCGGCCTCGGTCAGCTCCACCTCGACGCGCCGCTCGTCGTCCGTGGCGCGGCGGCGGACCACCAGCCCCGCCCCCTCCAGCCGCTTGAGCAGCGGGGAGAGCGTGCCGGAGTCGAGCCGCAGCTCGGCGCCGAGCGCCGAGACGCTCGGGGCGTCGCCGTCGCGTTCCCAGAGCACGAGCAGCACCAGGTACTGGGGGTAGGTGAGCCCGACGGGGTCGAGGACGGGCCGGTAGACGTCGGTCAGGGCGCGCGACGCCGCGTAGAGCGCGAAGCACACCTGCCGGCGCAGCACCAGGTCATCGATCACCCGGCAACCGTAGCGGGCAATTGAATTGTGCACAACTTAAACGCCGGCGCCCCCGCCGCGCGCCATCACCGCCCCCAGTTCGGCGCGGCTGGTCACCCCGAGCTTGCGGTACACGCGGGCGAGGTTCGCCTCCACCGTCTTCGGGCTGATGAACAGGGTGTCGGCGATGACCCGGTTGGTCCGGCCGGCGGCCGCGAGCCGGGCCACCTCCAGCTCCGTACCGGTCAACTGGCGTGGCGCTGCCGGGCGGCCACCGGTGCGCTCCGCCTCGGCGCGCGCCCGGGCCGCCAGCGCCTGCGCGCCGAGCGCGTCGAACTCGACGGCGGCGCCCGCCAGCGCCTCCCGCGCCTCCCGCCGTCGCCGGGCCCGGCGGTGCGCGAGCCCGGCCACCAGCAGACAGCGGGCCCGGTCCAGCGGCAGCACGTCGGGCGGTACGGCCGCCCGCGCCGCGGCCAGCTCGGCCAGCTCGTCGGTCGGGTCCCGGCCCAGCGCACCCGCGAGCAGCACCCGGCTGCGCGCCAGACCCAGCGTCGTCCACGGCCGGGGCAGCCGCCGGTGCCGCACCGCCAGCCGGTCCAGCACCGCCTCCGCGGTGGCCAGGTCACCCGCGCCGACGCACGCCTCCAGCCAGTCCGGCTCGAAACGCTGCGCCAGCGGCTCGACCAGACCGAGCTGGTCGGCGATCCCGGCCAACGCCCCGTAGTGCCGGGCGGCGTCCGCCGGCCGCCCGCCGGTCAGCGCCGCATACCCGGCCAGCTGCTCGTGGATCCGCCGCCGCCACGCGTCGTCCAACTCGGCGGCCCGGCGCAGGCCCTCCTCGGCGACCCGCGTCGCCTCCGCCAGTCGCCCCCGGTGAGCCAGCAGCAGCCCGTCGAGCCACACCACACCGGCCGAGTCGGCGCCGTACTGCTCACCCAGCTCGCGGGCCGTCACGAGGTGCGCCGCCGCGTCCGCCCACCGCCCGGCGAACAGCTCCGTCTCCCCGAGGTGGCACAGCAGCTCGTGCTGCGACGGCTCGTCGCCCCGCGCGAACGCCCGGTCCAGCATCCGGTGCAGTCGCTCCCGGGCCCGGTCGTGCTCGTCGAGCGCCTTCCACCAGATCGCCGGGACGATGCCGGCCAGCCACGACGGCTCCTCCCCCTCGGTGGCCAGCGCTCGGTCCAGCAGCTCGGTCCGGGCCGGCAACCCGGCCCGCACCTCGTTGAACAACAGCAGCAACAGCGCGGCGGCGTGCACCGGTCGGTCGTCCGGGCTCTCCGCCAGCAGGTCGGCCGCCCGCTCCGCGTGCCACCGCGCCGGATCCGGCGCGTCCCGGAACACGCCGAGGTGGGCGTGGACGCGACCGGCCAGCGTCGACCCCTCCGGGGCGACCGCCAGGGCCCGCTCGGCGGCGGCCACCGCCACCTCGGCCGGCTCGTCGGAGCTCCACGCGACGATCGCCCGCAGCAACAGCGCCTCCGCGCGCGCCGGCCCGGTCAGCTCGTCGGCGGCCCGCTCGGCGGCCGCCTTCGCGGCCGGGTAGTCGCCGCTGTCGAAACGACACTGCGCGGCGGCGAGCCGCCAGCGGGCGTGCTCGGCGGCGGCGTCCGGCGGGGTGAGCCGGGCCGCGCTGTCGTACAGGCCGGCGGCCGTCTCCGGCGCGCCCCGGGACCGCTGCCGGGCGGCCGCCTCCGCGATTTCCACCGCAGCCGCGAGATCGGGGGCCGTGGCACAGCGGGCCAGCTGACGGGCCCGCTCGTCCGGGTCGGCGGCGGTGTCGGCGAGCAACCGGTGCAGCCGGTGGCGCACGCCCGGCGGCACCTCGGCGCGGACGGCGGCGGCGTAGACCGGATGGGCGAAGCCGACGACGTCACCGGTGACCGCCACCAGGCCGGCCTCCTCCGCCGCGTCCAGGTCGGCGGGCGACACCCCCGCCCGCGCCAACCCGCTCAGCATGGGCACGCCGGAGAGCGCCGCCAGGCGGATCGCGTGCCGGGTGGCCGTCGGCAGGGTGTCCAGCCGGTCGGCGACCAACTGCCGCAGCGACGGCGCGGCCGGCAGGTCGGTGCCCGGACCGGGCAACTGCGGCAGCCGCAGCACCGCGCGGGCCAGCTCCACCGCGAGCAGCGGGTTCCCCCCGGACTCCTGGGCGATCCGGACCAGCAGGGGCCGGGGCAGCGCCGTGCCGGTGCGCACCCGCAGCACGTGGTGCAGCGCGCCGACGCCGAGCGGGCCGAGCACCACCCGGTCGAGCCGCGCGCCCAGGGCCTCCTGCTCCAACCCGAGTGGCGCCGGCAGGTCGGCCGGCCGGTCGGCGCGTACGGTCACCAGCACGGCGACGCGCGGCACCACCCGGCGCAGGGCGAACCGCAGCGCGCGTTCGCTGGGCGGGTCGAGCCACGGCGCGTCGTCCACCGCCACCAGGACCCGTGGGCGGGCCGGGTCGGCGGCCGCCGCGTCGAGCAGCGCGCGGGTCGCCACCCCGACCGCCCGTTCGTCGACGGGCTCGGTCACCTCGCCGCTGAGCAGCACACCGGCCAGCGCGGCGCGCTGCGGTGCCGACAGCTCCGACACCCGGTCGGCGAGCGGGGCGAGCAGGTCGGCGAGCGCCGCGAACGGCAACACCTGCTCGCTCTCCGTCGGGGCGCAGCGCAGGGTCAACCAGCCGTCCCGGGCGGCGGCGTCCAGCAGCGACCGGAGCACGACCGTCTTGCCGATCCCGGCCGGGCCCTCCACGAGCACCGGCCGGCCGTCCTCCAGGGACCGCCGGACGCTGTCCACCACCGCGTCCCGACCGATGGCCGTCCCGTTCACCGGGTCAGTCTGGCAGCGACCGTACAGCGGGTCGAGGACCGTCCGGCGGGTCGGGACGGCCCGTCCGGCCACCAGCGCTCAGCGAGCGCCGAGGTACGCCTCCAGCTCCACCTCGACCAGGTGCTCCGGGTCGAGCAGACCCGCCACCACCACCAGGGTGGCGGCCGGGCGGACCGCCCCGAAGACCGCGTTGTGCGCCCGGCCCACCTCGTCGGCCTGCGCCCGGTCGGTGACGTACATCCGGCTGCGGACCACGTCGCGCGGCTCGGCGCCCACCTCGGCGAGCGCGTCCAGCGCGATCTTCAGCGCCTGGGCGGTCTGCGCGGCCGCGTCCCCGACATGGGTCACCGTCCCGTCCACCGTGGACGTGCAGCCGGCCGTCCAGGCCAGGTCACCGGCCCGGACCACCCGGGAGTAGCCGTAGGTGGCCTCCCACGGGCCGCCCGACCCCAGTCGGGTGACGGTCATGCGGCGGCCAGCGTGTCGAGCGCCTGCCGCACGGTGAAGGCCCCCGCGTAGAGCGCCTTCCCGGCGATCACACCCTCCACGCCGATCGGTTCCAGGGTCGCCAGCGCCCGCAGGTCGTCCAGCGTGGACACGCCACCGGACGCGATCACCGGCGCCTCCGTGCGGGCGCAGACCTCCCGCAGCAGGTCCAGGTTCGGCCCGCGCATCGTGCCGTCCTTGGTGATGTCGGTGACGACGTAACGGCTGGCGCCGGCCTTGTCCAGCCGCTCCAGCACCTCGTACAGGTCACCGCCCTCGCGGGTCCAGCCCCGGGCGGCCAGCGTACGGCCGCGGACGTCCAGGCCGATCGCCACGCGGTCGCCGTACTCGCCGACCACCCGGTCGCACCAGGCCGGATCCTCCAGGGCGGCGGTGCCGATGTTGACCCGGGCCGCCCCGGTGCCCAGCGCCGCGAGCAGCGACTCGTCGTCCCGGATGCCGCCGGACAGCTCGACCTTCACGTCGAGCTGGCGGACCACCTCGGCGAGCAGGTGGGCGTTGGTGCCCCGCCCGAACGCGGCGTCCAGGTCGACCAGGTGGATCCATTCCGCGCCGTCGCGCTGCCAGGCCAGCGCCGCCTCCAGCGGGTCGCCGTAGCTGGTCTCGCTGCCGGCGGCGCCCTGCACGAGCCGGACGGCCTGGCCGTCGGCGACGTCCACGGCGGGCAACAGGGTGAGGCTCAAGGTCTTCTCCTCGGTCAGGTACGACGGTCCAGGGCGATCACGACGATCGCCGGCAGTACGAGCAGCAGGAGCACGGCCAGCGCCACGCGCAGCGCGAGGTCGTCCACGAGCGACCAGATCAGGAACAGCGCCGCCAGGGTCAGCAGCACGATGGCGGCCCGCTCGCCGCGGCTGTGCCGGGCCAGTCGGCCGGCGCTACGCCGACGCGTCCGGGGCGTGAGTCGCCGGACCAGGGCCCGCCGACGCTCGCGACGGACCACCCGCCGCCGACGCACCGCACGCTCCCGCGCCAACTCGGCCTCGCGGGCCGCCCGGCGCCGGGCCCGCTCCTTGCTCACGCGCTCCCCCCGCCCACGCCGCTGGACGGCCGGCCGCGGCGGCGGACCCGCCCGCCACCGGCGGTCACAGCGTGGCCAGCCAGTTGCGCAGCAGCACGGCGCCGGTGTCGGCGGACTTCTCCGGGTGGAACTGGGCGGCGGACAGCGGCCCCCGCTCGACCGCGGCCACGAAGTCGGACTCGTGGTGGGCGGTGGTCACCGTGGCGCCGGCCGCCGCCAGCGCGGCCGGGTCACCCACACCGTACGAGTGGACGAAGTAGAACCGGCTCTCGGCGGGCAGGCCGGCGAACAACACCGAGGAGCGCGGCGCGCGCACCGTGTTCCAGCCCATGTGCGGCAGCCGGGTCGCGGCGAGCTTCGTGACGCCGCCGGGCAGCAGGCCGAGCCCCTTGGTGACCACGCCGTGCTCGTCGCCGTGCTCGAACAGCACCTGCATGCCGACGCAGATGCCGAGCACCGGACGGCCGGCGGCCACCCGGTCGGCGATCATCGGGCCCGCGCCGAGCGCCTCGATCCCGGCCATGCACGCCGCGAACGCGCCGACACCCGGCACCACCAGGCCGTCGGCGGCGGCCGCCGCGGCCAGGTCGTCGGTGACCCGCACGTCGGCGCCCGCGGCGGCCAGCGCGCGCTCGGCCGACCGCAGGTTGCCCGACCCGTAGTCGAGCACGACCACCTGGCTCACTGGCCCTCCCCCGGCAGCAGCCAGAGCACCCCGCCGAGCGTGGCGAGCACGGCGAGCAGCGCGGTGAGCAGCAGAGCGCCCTTCGGCGCGCCCTGCCGGTACAGCGACCAGACGCCGCCCACCAGCACCCCGGCCAGCACCAGCAGCAGGATCGGCAGAGCGGAGCTCATCGCGGTGCCCTTCCCGTCGTGGCCGCGACCCGCGCGGCGTGCCCGGTGACCGTCACAGCGCCCCCTTCGTGCTGGGCACCACGCCCGCCGCCCGGGGGTCGATCGCGGTGGCCTCCCGCAGCGCCCGGGCGACCGCCTTGAACTGCGCCTCGACCACGTGGTGCGCGTCCGGGTGGCCGCCCGGCCGGGCCGCCCGCAGCACGTCCACGTGCAGCGTGATCCGGGCCGCCTGACCGAGGGACTCGAAGATGTGCCGGGTCATGCTCGTCGGGTAGACCGGCCCGATGTACGGGGCCAGCGGCGGCTCGTCGTGCAGCACGTACGGCCGGCCGGAGAGGTCCACGGCGGCCCGGACCAGCACCTCGTCCATGGGGACGGTGGCCGAGCCGTACCGCCGGATGCCGGCCTTGTCGCCGAGCGCCTGGTCGAGCGCGGCGCCCAGCGCGAGCGCCGTGTCCTCCATCGTGTGGTGCGCGTCGATCTCCAGGTCGCCGACGGTGCGGACGGTCAGGTCGAAGCCGCCGTGCCGGGCGATCTGGTGGAGCATGTGGTCGAAGAAGCCGACGCCGGTGCTGATCTCGGCGGCGCCGGTGCCGTCGAGACCCAGCTCGACGAGGACCTTGGTCTCCTTGGTGACCCGCTCCACCCGGGCGGTACGACTCATTGCCTGCCTCTCCATCACGACTGCGGGGCTCGTACGCGAACTGCTCGCCTTGCTGTCACCGCTGCTCCATCGCGGCCAGGAACGCGTCGGTCTCGGCGGGGGTGCCGGCGGTGACGCGCAGCCAGCCGGGCAGGCCGACGTCGCGCACCAGCACACCCCGGTCCAGCAGGGCACGCCAGGCGGCGGCCTGGTCGCCGCCCACCTCGAACAGCACGAAGTTGGCGTCGCTGTCGGCGACCCGCAGGCCGCGCCCCCGCAGCTCCCCGACGATCCGGTCGCGCTGCTCCTTGATGGCCTCGACGGTGCCGAGCAGGGCATCGCGGTGGGCCAGCGCGGCCCGGGCGGCGGCCTGGGTGAGCGCCGACAGGTGGTAGGGCAGCCGGACCAGCTGCACGGCCCGCACCACCGCCGCGTCGGCGGCCAGGTAGCCCAGTCGCCCGCCGGCGAAGCCGAACGCCTTGCTCATCGTGCGGGTCACCACCAGCCGGGGGTGACCGGGCAGCACCGCGAGGGCGCTGACCGTGCCGGGCCGGGCGAACTCGGCGTACGCCTCGTCGACCACCACCATGCCCGGCGCCACGTCCAGCACGGCGGCGACCACGGCCGGGTCCAGCGCCGTGCCGGTCGGGTTGTTCGGCGAGCAGAGGAAGACCACGTCCGGCCGGTGCTCGCGGACCTGGGCCACCGCCTCGTCGGCGGTGAGCCCGAAGTCGACCCCGCGCCGGGCGGGCACCCAGCGGGTGCCGGTGCCGAGCGCCAGCAGCGGGTGCATCGAGTACGCGGGCGTGAAGCCGAGCGCGGTACGGCCCGGCCCGCCGAACGCCTGGAGCAGCTGCTGCTGGATCTCGTTGGAGCCGTTCGCGGCCCACACCTGCTCCACGCTGAGCCCGTGACCGAGGTAGGCCGCCAGGTCGGCGCGGAGGGCGACCGCGTCCCGGTCCGGGTAGCGGTTGAGGTCGCGCAGCTCGGCGGCGAGCGCCTTGCCGATCGCGTCGGCCACCGGCTCCGGCACCGGGTAGGAGTTCTCGTTGGTGTTCAGCCGCACCGGAACGTCCAGCTGCGGCGCCCCGTACGGCGACAGCCCGCGCAGGTCGTCGCGCAGCGGCAGGTCGTCGAGGGTGGTCACGAGCCCGCCCCCGGGAACCGCGCCCGCACCGCCTGGCCGTGCGCCGGCAGATCCTCCACGTTGGCCAGCGTCACCACGTGCGGAGCCACCTCACCCAGCGCCTCCCGCGTGTACTCCACCAGGTGGATGCCGCGCAGGAAGGACTGCACGGACAGCCCGGAGGAGTGCCGCGCGCAGCCGCCGGTGGGCAGCACGTGGTTGGAGCCGGCGCAGTAGTCGCCGAGGGAGACCGGCGACCAGGCGCCCACGAAGACGGCACCCGCGTTGCGCACCCGCAGCGCCCACTCACGGGCGTCGCGGGTCTGGATCTCCAGGTGCTCGGCCGCGTACGCGTCGACCACCCGCAGCCCGTCGGCGAGGTCGTCGACCAGCACCACGCCGCTCTGCTCACCGGTCAGGGCGGTGGTGACCCGCTCGGCGTGCTTGGTGGCCGGCACCTGCCGGGACAGCTCCCGCTCCACCGCCTCGACCAGCGCCGGTGACGGGGTGACCAGGACACTGGCGGCGAGCGGGTCGTGCTCGGCCTGGCTGATCAGGTCGGCCGCGACGTGTGCCGGGTCGGCCGTGTCGTCGGCCAGGATGGCGATCTCGGTCGGGCCGGCCTCGGCGTCGATGCCGACGACGCCCCGCAGCAGCCGCTTGGCGGCGGTCACCCAGATGTTGCCCGGGCCGGTGATCATGTCGACCGGGTCGCAGTGCGCCTCGCCGGCCGCGTCGACGGCCGACCCGTAGGCGAGCATCGCCACCGCCTGGGCGCCGCCGACGGCGTAGACCTCGTCCACCCCGAGCAGCGCGCACGCGGCGAGCACCCGCGGGTCGGGCAGGCCGCCGTTGTCCTTCTGCGGCGGGCTCACCACGACCAGCGAGCGGACGCCGGCCTCCTGCGCCGGGACCACGTTCATCACCACGGTCGACGGGTACATGGCGAGGCCACCGGGGACGTAGAGCCCGACCCGGTCGACCGGCACCCAGCGCTCGGTGACCGTGCCGCCGGGCACCACCTGGGTGGTGTGGTCGGAGCGCCGCTGGTCCGCGTGCACCCGACGGGCCCGGCTGATCGACTCCAGCAGGGCCGCCCGGACCTCCGGGTCGAGCGTGCCCTCCGCCTCGGCGAGGACCTCGGCGGGCACCCGCAGCACGTCCGGCGAGATCCCGTCGAAGCGCTCGCTCGCCTCCCGGATCGCCGGGTAGCCATGGTCGCGGACCGACTCCACCACGGGCCGGATCCGCTCGACGGCCACGGACACGTCGAGCTGGGCACGGGGCAGCAGGCGGCGGGGGTCACGGACGCCGCCGCGCAAGTCGATCCGATTCAACACTCTTGCGAGTCTAGGCGGCCGGTCCCGAGCAGGCCGGGACCGCCCGTACGCCGGGACGGTGAGCCGGACCACGTGCCGGCCGGGCCGGGGCGCCGCCACGGCGGGACAGCCGCCGGAAGCCGGTCGGCGGCGGCCCCGCGCCCGTCGGAGACGGTGAGCCGGGCCACGCCACGGGACGCGGATCCGGCTAGGCTCGACGGCGTGACTGCGCGGCTGCCGGTGTTTCCGCTCGGAACGGTGCTCTTCCCCGGGTTGGTGTTGCCGCTGCACATATTCGAGGAGCGTTACCGGGCCCTGGTCCGGCACCTGGTCGGGCTGCCCGAGGGCGCCCCGCGCGAGTTCGGCGTCGTCGCGATCCAGACGGGCTGGGAGGTGGCGGCCGCCGGCCCCGGTGGACGACCGACGGCGCCCGGCGGCGACGTCACGTTGCACGACGTGGGCTGCACGGCCGAGCTGCGCCAGGTGACCGAGCTCGACGACGGCGGCTTCGACATCGTGACCGTGGGTCGGCGCCGGTTCCGCATCGCCGACGTGGACGAGCGGTCCGCGCCCTACCTGACCGCCGAGGTGGAGTGGCTGCCCGAGCCGGGTGGGGCGGACGAGGTCGCCGACCTGCTGGCCGCGCGGGTGATCTCCGTGTTCCGGCAGTACCTCGGGCTGATCCGCGCCGATCCGCAGGAGCTGTCCGAGCAGCTGCCCGAGGACCCGACGGTGCTGTCGCACCTGGTCGCCGCGACGGCGGCGTTGACGGTCGACGACCGGCAGCGGCTGCTCGCGATCGACGACACCGCCGCCCGGCTCCGCGCCGAGCTGCGCCTGCTCAACCGCGAGGCGGCTCTGCTGCGCCAGGTGCGGGCGGTTCCGGTGCCGCTGACGGAGCTGGCGTCGCCCCCGACGCCCAACTGAGCCCGGCCGGGTCGGGCTCGGGCTCCGGGCGCAGCGACGGCCACCGGGACCAGCCGGCGAGCAGGGTGTACATGATGGCGGCGCCGAACGCGGGCAGCAGCAGCTGCGGCACCGGCAGCACGTCGAGGACCCCGCTCAGCTCGCCGGCCCGCAGGTCGGCCGGCTTGCCGAGTGGCTGCCCGTCGGGTGCCGTCGCGAGCAGCCGTTCGAAGGTGCCCAGCCCGACGCGTCGCCCCACCTGCCAGGCCACAACGCCGGCGGCGAGGGCGCCGAGCACGGCGGTGACCAGCCCGACCGGTCCTCGCCGGCGACGCAGCACGATCCACAGAGCGACCGCGGCGAGCACGCCGAAGCCGAGGCCGAGCAGGCTGAACCAGCCGTCCGCCGCGATCGGCTGCTCCGGCTGGGGCTGCCCGTAGAGGGCCCCGTCGGGAGCCTTGATCACCGGGGTGTCCGGGGCGACGGCCGCCCAGAGCAGGCCGAGCGGCGCGCCGAGGACGGTCAGTGCCAGCCCCGCGCCGAGCGCGGCCAGGACCGTGCGCCGCCGCGCCCCGGGCGCGGGGGCGGCATCCGTGGCCGCCGGGTCCACGCCGGCCGAGGGCGGGGCGAACCGCGGGTCGGCGAGGCCACCGTTGGGCGACCCCGAGACGTACGCCGTCGGCCCGCCGTACGCCGGGACGGACCCCGTCGACCCGGCACCACCGGACGCGCCGGCCACCGCGTCGGACGGCGGATCGGCCGGGGCGGCACCGAGGCTGGTCGGGGTGGTGCGGTCGCGCTCGCCGGGCTCGGCGGCGGACCGGTCGTGGTCGGGGGTGTCCGGGCTCACCGGATGATCCTCTCAGGCGTCCGGACGGGCGGGGGCGGCGGTGGCGCCACACCCCCTCACCGGGCGAACGGTTCCAACATGACCGCGGCCGCCCGCAGCCAGGCCTGGCGGGTCTCCGGCTGGAGCTGGTGGTACTCGATCGACGACCCGGTCTCCAGCGCCGGGTCGTACGGGACCACCGCGACGGCGCGGGTGCGGGTCGCGAAGTGCCGCTCCAGGTCGTCCTGGAGGGTGGACCGGCCCGGCGTCGGGCAGGAGATCAACGTGACCGCGTTGTCGGCCAGCTCGCCCATCCCGACCTCGTGCAGCAGGTCGAGCATCCAGTCGGCGCTGAACGCCGCGTCCTCGCGCGGGACGGTGGTGACCACCAGCTGGTCGGCGGCCTGCATCACCGTCCGCCAGTTGGCGCTCTCCACGTTGTTGCCGGTGTCGACGCAGACCACCTCGTGGGTGCGCCGCAGCAGCTCCAGCACCCGCTTGACGGTGAACTGGTCGAGTCGCTGCGCGAACCGAGGGCTCTCCTCACCGGCCAGCACGTCGTACGAGTTGTCGGACGCGTGCCGCAGGTAGTCGTCGAGGTGGTCGGTCAGGGTGGCGCCCTCGAGGATCTCGATGTGGGCCAGGTCGGAGATCAGGTGCCGGATGGTCCGGGCGTGGCGCGCGCTGCCGGCCCGCAGACCGAGCGTGCCGCGCAACTCGTTGTCGTCCCAGGCGAGCACCCCCCGCCCCCGCACGCTCCCCACCGTCGCCGCCGCGAGGACGGTGGCCGTGGTCTTGTGCACACCGCCCTTGGGGTTGGCGAAGGCGAGCACCCGCGGGGTGCCCAGATCGCGGCGCAGCACCGCGGTGGCCCGCTCCACCTCGGGGTCGGGCGCGGGCGCCTGCGGGCGCCACTCGACCCGCGCCGCGTGGCCCCGGTCGGCGGCCGGTGGCGGCGACGGTGGAAGGGCCGGGGGCGTCGACGGCGCGGACGCCGGGTAGCCGCTCTCCGGCCGGTAGCCGGTCTCCAACAGCGCGTAGCGGGACTCCGCCTGCGGCGGGTCGGGCCGGTAGCCGTTCTCCAGCAGGGCGTAGCGGGACTCGGGCGGCTCGGGTCGACGCGGCTCGGGCACCCGGGGGCCCGGCTCGGCCGGGTAGGCCGGCTCGGGCCGGTAGCCCGGCTCCGGTCGGTAGGTCTGTTCGGGGCGGTAGGTCTGTTCCGGGCGGTAGGCCTGTTCCGGGCGGTAGGTCTGTTCCGGGCGGTAGGTCGGCTCCGCCCGGTAGGCCGGGTCGACCCGGTAGGTCGCCTCGGCCCGGTAACCGCGGTCCGCCCCGTACGGCGACTCGGCCGGCTGGTGGACCGGCTGCGCCCGCCCGGCGTAGCCGTTGGGTGCCGCCCGCCGCGGCAGCGGCAGCGGCTCGGGCGGCGCCAGGGGCTCGGGCGGAGGCAGGGGATCCTCGACGCGCCGCTCGGGCTCGGGCGGCTCGGACCCGCGGTGACGCGCCCGGTCGAGCAGCGCCCGCCATCGCGGTGCTGGTTCGGCCGGCCGACCCCAGCCGGTCTCGCTGCCCTCCACGGCTCGCCCTCCCCAGCGCGATCGATCTCCTACAGGCTACGAAGGAAACCCTATTCGGACCACTCCGGCCCGCTGACATCCCCGGTACGGATCACGACGTCGTGGACTCGGCCGAACCCTCGGCGGGCGCGTTCTCCGAGGTCACCGCCGGTGACGGCGGGGGCGCGGACGGCGAACTCGGCGGCTCCGGCGCGGTGGTGGGAACGGTCGTGGCCGGTGCGGGCGCCGACGGAACGTCCGTCGTCCGCACCGGCACCGGCGCGGACGGCGTGCCACCGGACCGGCTCGGGGCCGGCTCCGGCAGGGCCGTGTCGGCCGGGGGCCGGACGACGTCACGCTGCTCGGGCAGCGGCGGGGTGAAGACCGTGCGGTCCAGCCGGCGCACCTCGGGTGCCGGGTCCACGGCGCGGACCTCTCCGCGTTCGGCCACCACGCGCAGCGCCGTCGGCTCGGCCCGCACCACCGCCGCGTAGAGGCAGGCGCACCCGGAGCGGTAGGCGTCCGCCTCCGCGGCGGCCACCTCCGCGTTGCTGGCGTACACCTGGCGCAGGTCGCTGTCGCCCACCGACTCGGCGGCCCGGGCGCGGTAGTCGGCGGCCTCCCGGTCCTTGCGGGCGGCCAACTCGGCCATGCCCGCCGTCACGTCGTCCGGAACGCGCAGCGCCGGGATCCGGACGATCTCGGTCTGCCGGCCGGGCAGCGGCACCCGCCCGAAGACCTCCGAGACGGAGACGTCGCCGAGCACCGCGGTGAGGCGCTGCGGCGGCAGGTAGGTGTCCAGGGAGACGAGCGCGTAGGTGCCACCGCGCGGCTCGGCCGAGGGCAGGGCGGCCAGGTCCGCGGCCGCGGCCCGCAGGTAGCCGGGGACCGAGTCGCCGTCGACGACCCCGACCCGCGTCACCTCGCCGACGGTCGGATCCCCGACGGAACGGTCCCGGCTGGTGGCCCAGACGGCGGTGAGCAGCACCGCGGCGACCGACAGCAGCGCCGTGGAGCTGAGCAGCCGGGGCCGCGTCGAGCCGTCCGCGAGGCGCGCCACCGCCCGGGTCAGGGGCGGCAGCAGCCGCTGGTCCAGCTGGCGCAGCAGGTCGCCGGCGCGCACGGGCGAGATCCCCTCGTCGTCGGTGTGGGACGGTCGCCGCTCAGTCGCGGAGGATCCCGAGCGCGCGTTCCAGGTCGTCAGGGTAGTCGCTGACGAAGCGGACCTCGTCCCCCGTTCGGGGGTGCAAAAAGCTCAACTCGCGGGCGTGCAGCCACTGTCGGTCCAGCTTGAGGCGGGCCGACAGGGTGGGATCGGCGCCGTAGGTGAGGTCGCCCACACAGGGGTGGCGCAGGGTGGAGAAGTGCACCCGGATCTGGTGGGTGCGGCCGGTCTCCAGCCGTACGTCGACGAGGCTGGCGGCCGGGAAGGCCTCCAGGGTGTCGTAGTGGGTGATGCTGGGCTTGCCGCCGGAGACCACCGCCCAGCGGTAGTCGTGGGTGGGGTGCCGGTCGATCGGGGCGTCGATCGTGCCGCTGAGCGGGTCGAGGTGACCCTGCACCACGGCGTGGTAGCGCTTCTCCACCTCGCGGTACTTGAACGCCCGCTTGAGCGCGGTGTACGCCTGTTCGCTCTTGGCCACCACCATGATCCCGGTGGTGCCGACGTCGAGGCGGTGCACCACGCCCTGCCGCTCGGCGGCGCCGCTGGTCGAGATGCGGTGGCCGATGGCGGCGAGCGCGCCGATCACGGTCGGGCCGGTCCAGCCGGGGCTGGGGTGGGCGGCGACGCCCACCGGCTTGTCCACCACCACGATGTCGTCATCGGCGTGAACGACCCGCAGGCCGGGGACGGCCTGCGGCACCACGGTCGGCGGCGCGACCGGTGCGGGCAGGGTGACGTCCAGCCAGGAGCCGGCCCGGACCTTGTGCGAGTTGGCGCGGACGGTGCCGTCGACGAGGGCGTCCCCGGCGTCGACGAGGGCCGCGGCGGCGGTGCGGGACAGCCCGAAGAGCCGGGAGACGGCCTGGTCGAGCCGCATCCCGTCGAGGCCGTCGGGCACGGGCAGGGAACGCCGGTCACGACCGGTGGCGAACGCGGAGGTCACGCGCGCTCCCGCTGCTCGGCGGTGGACTCGTCCGCCGGGTCCGGCACCGGGCGGCCGTCACGGCCGACCCGCCCGCCGTCGCGCTGCCGGCCGGTCAGCTCCAGCAGCAGGGCGAGGATCACGCCGCAGACCAGTGAGCTGTCGGCGAGGTTGAACACCGGGAAGTACTCGCCGTACGGCCCGAAGACACTGATCATGTCGACCACGTGGCCGTGGAACGGGGCGGGCGCCCGGAATATCCGGTCCATCAGGTTGCCCAGCGCCCCGCCGAGCACCAGGCCGAGGGAGACGGCCCAGGGCAGGGACCGCAGGCGCAGCGCCATCCACAGGATCCAGCCGACCACGGCGATGGTGATCAGCGGAAAGACCCAGGTGTAGTCGGAGCCGATGCTCCAGGCCGCGCCGCTGTTGCGAACGAGGTTGAGGTAGATCGCGCCGCCGAGGAGCCGGAGGGGCTCGCGGTCGGTGAGAGCCTCCAGCGCGAGGTGCTTGGTGACCGCGTCGGCGACGAGGGCGACCACCGCGGTGCCGGCGAGGATCGCGACGGCACGGGGCCGGGGTCTGCGGTCGCCCTGTTCGGCGCGGCCGGATCCGGCGGTCGGTGCTGCGCTCATCTGCTCCCCATCGACTCGGCGGTGATCGCTCACCGTCTTGATCGCCGCCGGGGAGCGGACCTCAGCGCCGCTCCTCCAGCTGCTTGCAGGTCACGCAGAGGGTGGCCGACGGGAAGGCGGCGAGCCGCTCCACCGGAATGGGGTTGCCGCACCGCTCGCACCAGCCGTAGCCACCCTCGTCGAGCCGTTCCAGTGCCCGCTCGACCTGCGTGATCCGTTCCAGGATGCTGTTGGCGAGAGAGATCTCCTGCTCCCGCTCGAACGTCTTGGTGCCGGTGTCGGCCTGGTCGTCCCCGGCCGAGTCGGTCAGCCGGTCGCGCTGAAGCTCGGTGATCTCGCTCAGCGTCTGATCGTACTCGGCGCGGAGCTCGTCCCGCCGCGCCGCCAGTGCCGCCCGGATCTTCTCGGTCTCGGCCGCGCTGCGGGTGGCCTTGGCCACCGGCTTGCGGCCGGCGGTCCTGGTCTCGGCTGGCTTCGCCATCGTCGCTCCCTCGGCCGGGGAACCGCGGCGGGCCGCGGTGCCTGGACAGGGGACGCCGGCAGGGCGTCCCCGTACGAAAAGGGGCGCGCGGCGACATCGGCCGCGCACTCCGGAGGTTGGCAAGAATACGGAACGTACAGGCGTCCGACAACGTGCCGCACCGACGCACCGCTATTCAGCCCAGAGTCCCACCTAACTGGGACAAAAGGAACGCTAGCAGATCAGGCATCGCGATCATCGCCGTACTCGCCAAACCACCGGGCCAGCCGACCGCGCCGGCTGACCGCCCGCAGCCGCCGCTCGGTCTCGTCCCGTACCCCGCCGGTGGCCACGATCAGGAGGCTGTCGCCGGTCTTCAACCGGGTGTCCATGCCCGGCACGAAACCCACCCCGTCGCGCAGCACCAGCGTCACCGAGGCGCCCAGCGGCAACCGCAGCTCGTCGACGTGCACCCCGGCGAGCCGCGAGCCGGGCGGCACCTCGACCTGGAGCAGGTCCGCCCGCATCCGCTCCAGCGGCGCGATCTCCACCTGGATCTCGCTCACCTCCGCCGGCGCGGTGACCCGGAGCCGGCGGGCGACCGGCGCCAGCGTGCCCGCCTGGAGCACGGTGAAGATCACGACGAGGACGAAGACCACGTCGAAGAGCCGCTCCGCGCCCGGCACCCGCTCGGAGAGCGGAATCGTGGCCAACACGATCGGCACCGCGCCCCGGAGACCGGCCCAGGACAGGAACGCCTGCTCCCGCAGCCCGAGCCGGAACGGCAGTGCGGAGACCGCCACCGACAGCGGCCGGGCGGCCAGCAACAGGGCCAGACCGGCGACCACCGCCGGGAGCACCGCCGCGCCCAACCGGCCCGGCGACACCAGCAGCCCCAGCAGCACGAACAGACCGATCTGCGCGAGCCAGGCCAGACCGTCGGCGAAGCCGAGGATCGCCTGCCGGTGCGGCAAGCGGGCGTTGCCGAGCAGCACCCCGGCGACGTAGACGGCGAGGAACCCGGAGGCGTGCAGCACCGCGCCGGCCGCGTACGCCAACACGGTGATGCCGACCGCGGCGATCGGGTAGAGCCCCGCCGACGGCAGCGCCGCCCGCCGCAGCGCCCACCGCCCGCCGACCCCGGCGGCCACCCCCACCGCGGCGCCGAGCCCCAGCTCGTAGGCGACCAGGCCGACCTCGTACCACCACGGGTGCGCACCGCCGGGGTGGGAGAGCAGCACGACGAGGAGCACCACCGGGGCGTCGTTCATGCCCGACTCGGCCTCCAGGGTGGCCACCAGCCGGGGCGGGAGGCGCAGCCGCCGGAGCGTGGCGAAGACCGCTGCCGCGTCGGTGGAGGAGAGCACCGCCCCGTACAGCAGCGCCAGCCGCCAGTCCAGGCCCAGCAGCAGGTGGACGGCGATCCCGACCACCACGATGCTGACCACCACGCCGACGGTGGACAGCGCCGCGGAGAGCCCGAGCACGGGGCGCAGCAGACTCCACCGGGCGGTCAGCCCGCCCTCGGCGATGATGACGATCAGCGCGCAGAACCCGAGCGCGCGGGTCAGCTCGGCGTCGTCGAAGCGGATGCCCAGCCCGCCCTCGCCGATCGCGACGCCGAGAGCCAGGTAGACCAGGAGGCTGGGCACACCGAGCCGGGTGGAGAGCCGGACGGCGCCGACCGCCACCAGCAGCACGGCCGCGCCCAGCAGGAGGGCGATGTCGAGCCCCGGCGTCACGGTCGCCTGGCCCGGGCGTTCCTCACTCGCCGGGCCCGTCGTCGCCGGAGCCGTCGCGCAGTCGGCGCAGCACGCCGGGCAGCCCCGGGTCGGGCCGCTCGACGAGGAAGAGCTTGTCCCGGCTGGCCGCGCCGGCCCGCAGCGACACCGCGGCGGGGCGGACGCCGAGCGCGCCGGCCAGTGCCCGGCGGGCCGCCTCGGTGGCCCGCCCGTCGACGGCGGGCGCGTTCACCGCGATGACCAGGGCCGGTCCGTGCGGCCCGTCGAAGCGGCCACCGACCCGGGCGCGGGCGGCGCCCGGCTTCACCCGGACCGCCACCGTGAGCGTCTCGTCCGCGGACACGCCGACCCCGCTCAGCCCGGTCGGGAGTCGGCGAGCAGAGCGGTGGCCGGCGCGCAGTGGGCGCACGGCGTGAAACCCAACTCGACCGCCTCGGCCACCGGCACCGGCTCGTGGACCCGCCCGACCAGGTGGGCGCAGTCGGCGAGGTGGTAGCGGGGGCGCCCATCGACCACCCGCACCTCGTCGGGCAGCCGGGCGACCAGCGCCGCCTCGGCGAGGGTGACCGGTTGGGCGTCCGGCTCGTCGTCGTACGGCCCGGCGGTCTCGTCGACCGGCGCCGCGTACGGCGACGGCTCGTCGTCGGCCGGCGCCTCGGGTGGTTGCCGCCACCCGGGGTCACCGGTGCCGTACGTCGGGGGAACGTGCTGAACGGGGATCTCCGGCTCGGCCAGCGGCGGCCCGTAGGCGACCCCGGCCCCGGCGGCATCGGTCGGCGGCCGGATCACCTCCGGTCCGCGCCGCTCGGGCCGACCCGCCGCCGCCCGGTCGGCGGCCGCCTGGCGGGCGCCCACCACCAACGCGACGGCGGCCAGCAGACTGGCCGCGATCGAGATGATCAACATCAGGCTGGAGCCACCGGCCAGACCGAGCACCAGCAGCACCACCGCGACGAGGATGAGAAGGAGACTCGCGACTATCACGACTCACCCCCCGCCGCGTCGTATCGTCCAGACGCGGTCGGCGACCGTCATCTCTCCCGACGGCCGCCGACCGGAGATCAGCGACCGGCCTCGAGAGCGCCGGAGCGACCGCCGCCGTAGGAGCCGGCGAGACCGGCGGCAGCGAGACCGTTGCCACCCGCGACCCGGCCGCTCTCGGAGCGGGTCATCTCGGCCTCCAGGCCCTGGCCGCGACCATCGAGGTCACGCAGCTGGCTCTCCAGGTACGCCTTGAGGCGGGTGCGGTACTCGCGCTCGAACTGCTTGAGCTCCTCGATGTGCTTCTGCAGCGCGGTGCGCTTGGCGTCCAGGCCGCCCATGGCCTCCTGGTGCCGCTGGCGGGCGTCCCGCTCCAGCGCGTCGGCCTTCGCCCGCGCCTCGCGGGTGACCTCCTCGGCCTTCGACCGGGCCTCGGACAGCAGCTGGTCGGCCTCGCGGCGGGCGTCGGAGACGTGGTCGTCGGCCGTCCGCTGGGCCATCATCAGGACCCGCAGGGCCTGCTGCTCGCCGTCGGCACCGGCGCCCGCGGGGCCACCGGCCGCGCGGACCTGCTCCAGCTCGACCTGCATCGCGCGGGCGGCCTGCTCGGCCGCGGCCTTGTCGCGCTGCACCCGGTCGAGCTGAGTCTTGACGTCGTTGAGCTCCGCCGCGAGGCGGGCGTCGCCGCCGGGACCCGCGGGGGCGGCGCCACGGCCGCCGCGCTCCACCTGGGCGCGCAGCTCGTTGTTCTCCTCGATCAGACGGGCGAGCTCGCGCTCGACCTCGTCCAGGAAGGCGTCGACCTCCTCCTCGTCATACCCCCGCTTGCCGATCGGCGGCTTTTTGAAGGCGACGTTGTGGACGTCGGCCGGGGTCAGCGGCATCGAAACTCCTCGGGTCAGTTGCGGCCGCGATAGCGCGTCCGTCATCAGGCGGTCCTGATGATCGACGGCTCTAACACGAACTCCATCAGCACGAACAGGATAACCAGGAGCACAAGGGAGGCCAGGTCGATGCTCACGGTACCAATTCGCAGCGGAGGGATCACACGCCTCAACGCGCTGAGAGGGGGATCAGTGACGCTCCACACGGATTCCAGTCCCGCCGATGCCCCACGACCCGGTTGCCATCGACGACCGTACTGGAGGACGGCGCTCAGGACAAATCGGGACAAAAGAAGGAGCAGGAAGACATAGAGGACGAGGTACAAGACTTGCAGCACGATCGACAACACGGCAGGCGACGTCCCTCGGGTCGGGCGGAGGTCAACTCAGACTGAAAAAGCCGCCCTCAGCGATCTTGGCCTTGTCCTCCGCGGTGACCTGGACGTTGGCCGGTGAGAGCAGGAACACCCGATTGGTCACGCGCTCGATCGTACCGCGCAGCCCGAACGCCAGCCCGGCGGCGAAGTCCACCAGACGGCGGGCGTCAGCCTCGTCCATCTCGGTGAGGTTGATGATCACCGGTACCCCGTCCCGGAAGTGCTCACCGATGGTGCGCGCCTCACGGTAGGTGGTCGGGTGCAGCGTCGTGATCTGGTAGCGCTGCTCCTCGTCGGCGGCCACCGCGCGCTCCCGCGGCTGCGCCTGCGGCGCCAGGGCCAGGTTGTCCCGGGTGTGGTAGGTCAGCGCGCCGGACGGCTCGCCCGTCGACCGGGTGATCGACCGGACGCTGGAGCGCTCGACCCGCTCCGGGCGCTCCACCTCGGCGGCCTCGGACGACCGCGCGCTCGACCGCTCGGTGAGCCGGCCGCGCTCCCCGGCCCGGGGACGCGGCGCCGGAGGCTCCTCCGCGTCGTCCTCTTCCTCGTCGGCGAACTCCTCGGCGTACCGGCTCTGCCGGTAGCGCGAGTCGCGGTAGCCACCCTTCTCGTAGCCACCGTCGTCGTAGGCCCGCTCGTCGTCCTCTTCGACCAGACCGAGCCAGACCCCCGCCTTGCGCAGTGCACCCATCCCCGCGCCCTTCCGTCCGCCGTGCGGCACACGCCCCCGTGCCGTGTCGCCTGTCGCGAGTGGACATCTGCCCACCGGACCGGAACGGCAATCCGCCGGCACACGATTCGCGTCGCGCGCCACGACCCCCGGACAACGAACGCCGTTCCCGAAACAACACTGATGTAATTTGCTTCTTTCGCGGTCAGGCTACCGCAGCGTGGGGCGCATTCCGAGCAACGCGCTGCCGACGCGGACATGTGTCGCGCCGTACCTGATCGCGACTTCCAGGTCGCCACTCATGCCGGCCGACAGCGCCGTCGCTCCGGGATGGACCGCCCGGAACGCCGCGGCCACCTCGGCCAGCCGGGCGAAGGCCCGCTCCGGCTCCCACTCCAGCGGCGCCACCGCCATGAGACCCGCCAGACGCAGCGCCGGCGCCCCGGCCACCGCCTCGGCGACCGCGTCCAGCCCGGTGTCCGGATCGGACGAGCCAGGCACCGCCCCGCCCCGGGCCGGGTCGCCGTCGATGCTCACCTGCACCAGCGCCGACACGGGTCGGTCCCGACCCTCGGCCGCGGTGCCCAGCGCCCGGGCCAGCCGGACGCTGTCCACCGACTGCACCACGTCCGCGTAGCGGACCACCGACCGCGCCTTGTTGCGCTGCAACCGGCCGATGAAGTGCCAGCGCGGCACGACCCCGGCCGCCGCCACCTCGGCCGCCTTGCCGGCCGCCTCCTGGTCGCGGTTCTCCCCCATGTCGGTCACCCCCAGGCCGGCCAGCGCCAGCACGTCGGAGGCGGGGTAGGTCTTGGTCACCGCGATCATCGTCACCTCGGCGCGGTCCCGCCCGGCGGCGGCACACGCGTCCGCGATCCGGGCACGGACGCGGGCCAGGCCGGCCGCGATCTCGGCGCGGCGATCCGGCCGCACCGTCGTCGAACTGTCCGTCATCGGCGGTGCTCAGGACCCGTTCTTGAGGAAGTCGGGAACGTCGACGTCGTCGAAGAGCACCCGTCGGGGCGACTGCTGCGGCGCCGGCAGGGTCGCCGGCGGGGTGACCGGAGGGGTCTGCGACGCGGGCTGGTTCTGGTTGGTCTTCCGCGCCGGCTCGGCCGCCTTGTACGCCGGCGCGCCACCGTCGAAGCCCGCCGCGATCACCGTGACCCGCACCTCGTCGCCGAGGGCGTCGTCGATGACCGCGCCGAAGATGATGTTGGCGTCCGGGTGGGCCGCGTCGGTGACCAGCTGCGCCGCGTCGTTGATCTCGAAGAGGCCGAGGTCGGAGCCGCCGGCGATGGAGAGCAGCACGCCACGCGCGCCGTCCATGCTCTGCTCCAGCAGCGGGCTGGAGATGGCCGCCTCGGCGGCCTCCACCGCGCGGTTCTCGCCCCGGGCGCTGCCGATGCCCATGAGCGCGCTGCCGGCACCGCTCATCACGCTCTTGACGTCGGCGAAGTCCAGGTTGATCAGACCCGGCGTGGTGATCAGGTCGGTGATGCCCTGGACACCGGAGAGGAGCACCTGGTCGGCGGTGCGGAACGCGTCCATCATGCTGATGTTGCGGTCCCCGAGCGCGAGCAGCCGGTCGTTCGGGATCACGATCAGCGTGTCGCACTGGTTACGCAGCTCGTCGATGCCGGACTCGGCCTGCACCTGGCGGCGCTTGCCCTCGAACGAGAACGGCCGGGTGACCACACCGATGGTCAGCGCGCCCAGCTTGCGGGCGATGTTCGCCACCACGGGCGCGCCGCCGGTGCCGGTGCCGCCCCCCTCACCGCAGGTCACGAAGACCATGTCGGCGCCCTTGAGCACCTCCTCGATCTCGTCGCGGTGGTCCTCGGCGGCGTTCTTGCCGACATCCGGGTTGGCGCCCGCCCCCAGACCCCGGGTCAGCTCCCGGCCGACGTCGAGCTTCACGTCGGCGTCGCTCATCAGCAGCGCCTGCGCGTCGGTGTTGATCGCGATGAACTCGACGCCCTTGAGCCCAACCTCGATCATCCGGTTGACGGCGTTCACGCCGCCGCCACCGATTCCGACGACCTTGATGACCGCCAGGTAGTTGTGCGGAGGTGTCATCTGAAGGTCCTTTCCCCCTCGAGATTGGCATGGGCCGGCCCCACACGGCTTGGCCGGAGGTCAGCGGTCGACGTCGGCGTTTCCCTCGACGGTCAGGGACGAACCCTCACCCTCTACTAGAGGGTTACAGTTATGTCAACCACTGATCCTCTTCGGGGCAACGTAAGCGCCCCCGCCCCACGAACCAAGGACCCGCCCGGCGTGTCGCCGCCCGGAGCGGGCCGGCTCACGCCACCGGCGGCCCTCCGGGACCCCGGATCACCGGAAGGTGACCACGTCCGGCGCGCTGACGTCGATCTTCTCCGCCCGCTGCGCGAGCAGCGCCGTCGCCACCCGGGCCTTGTCGGTCCCCCGCGAGGCGTCCCCCCACACGACGGTCCGGTCGTCGTCGAGGCGCAGCCGGATCCCGGCGAGACTCTCGACGGTCACGTCGACCAGCACCGCCCGCAGCTCCGGGGTGAGCGCGCCGAGCACCTCCACCGCCGCCCGCGTGCCCGGGTCGTCCGCGCCCGGCCGGGCCACCCGGACCAGCGGCAGGCCGTCCGGCCGCCGCTCCAGGTCACGGAACACGGTGCCGGTGCCGTCGATCACCGCGAACCGCTGGCCCTGCGGCACCACCGCGACCGCGGTCCGCTCCACCACCCGCACGACCAGGGCGTCCGGCCAGTCCCGACGGACCGTGGCCCGCTCCACCGGCGCCAGCTCGCCCACCCGGCGGGCGGTCTGGGCGAGGTCCACCCGGGCCAGCGGCACCCCGTCCGGCACCCCGGCGGCGTCGCGCACCCGCACCGGGTCGACCAGCTCGGCCCCCTCCACCCGCACCTCGCGGACCCCGAACAGGCCGGTGCCGAGGACGAGCCAGGCGACCAGCCCGGCCAGGGCGAGCACCCCCGCCGCCACCGCCCACGGCAGCGCGGCGCGCATGCGGCGCTGCCGGGCCCGACGCATGAACCGTCGGGTCGAGGCCGGCACGGCGTCGCTGCCCGCCCGGACCAGCTGCCAACGGCGGACCGGGCCACGCCGGCCGGCCGCCTCGGCGCCGCTGGTCCGGCCGCGGGCGGGACCGGGACTCATCCGACGGCGGGCGCCGCGCCGTCCGGGGCGCCACCGACGGCGGACGCGCCGGCCGCGGTGCCGCTCCCCTGCGGGGCGCCGGGCACCGTGCCGCCGATCGCCGCGCTGCCGCCGGAGACCCCACCCGGGGTGGTCACGCCGCCGGCGGCGGCGCCGTCCGCCCGGGCGAGCAGAGCGTCGAGCAGCTGGTCACCCATCAGGGAGATCGGCGGAGCGCCCATGGTGACCACCACGTCGCCGGGGCGGGCCCGCCGGGCCACCTCGGCCGGCGCCGCCTCCCAGGAGTCGACGAAGACCTTGCTCTCGGCCGGCAGGGACACCGCCTCGACCAACGCCGCCGACCCCTCACCCGGCTGCCGTAGCTCGCCGGGGCCGAAGACCTCCAGCAGCACCAACTCGTCGGCGATGGCCAGCGCCTCGGCGATCTCCGCCTGGAGGTCCCGGGTGCGGTAGAGCCGGTAGGGCTGGAACACCACGATCAGCCGACCGTCGCCAGCCACCTCGCGCAACGTCTGCAGAGCGAGTGTCATCGAGGTGGGGTGGTAGGCGTACTCGTCGTAGACCAGCACGTCGTCCGCGACGCCCTTGCGCTCGAAGCGCCGCCGCACGCCCGGGAACGCCGCCAGTGCGGCCTCCGCCGCCTCCAGCGGCAGCCCGAGCAGGTACGCGGCGAGCACCGACGACGCGCTGTTGAGCCCCATGTGGCGGCCCGGCACCGGCAGCCGGAACTCGCCCAGCGACCGGCCGTCGATCGCGGCCAGGTAGCGCACGCCCTGCGCCGACGACGCCATCTCGGACAGCCGCAGGTCGGCGTCGGGCGCCTCGCCGTACGTGTGGACCCGGCGCCCGTCGGCGCGCAGCGTCTCGGCCAGCCGCCGCCCGCCCGGGTCGTCGGCGCACGTGATGATGAACCCGTCCGGGTCGGTGAGCCGGGCGAACTCGGCGAAGGTGGCCTCCAGGTTGGCCAGGTCGCCGTAGGTGTTCAGGTGGTCCGCCTCGATGTTCGTGATGATCGAGACGTACGGGCGGTAGATGAGGAAGGACCGGTCGCTCTCGTCGGCCTCCACCACGAAGTACTCCCCGGTGCCGTGGTGCGCGCCGGAGCCGACCTCCGAGATCTCCCCACCGATCACGAACGACGGGTCCGTCCCGGCCTGCTGGAGCACCATCGTCACCATCGAGGTGGTGGTGGTCTTGCCGTGGGTGCCCGCGACGGCCACCGTCCGCCGGCCGGTCATCGCGGCGGCGAGGGCCTCGGACCGGTGCAGGACCCGCAGCCCGCGGCGGCGCGCCTCCTGCATCTCCAGGTGGTCCTGCGGAATCGCCGACGAGTAGACGACGGTGTCCACGCCGTCGAGGTTCGTCGCCTCGTGGCTCATGTGGATCGTGCCGCCCAGCGCGCGCAGCCCGGCCAGCGACGGCCACTCGCGCAGCTCGCTGCCGGACACCGGCAGGCCCCGGGTGAGGAAGAGCCGGGCGAGCCCGCTCATGCCGACGCCGCCGACGCCGATGAGGTGGATCGTGCCGAGGTCCTCGGCCGTGAGCGTGCCGGCCGGGGTGAACTGTGCGGTCATCGGGCCACCGCCTCGTAGACGAAGTTCAGCAGCGCCACGTCGCCGTCACGCCGCCCGTACGCCGACGCCGCCGCGCCCATCGCGTGGAGCCGGTGCGGGTCGCGGATCAGCGGGATCACCGTCCGCTCCAGCCAGGACGGGGTCATCTCGGAGTCGTCGACGAGCAGACCGCCGCCGGCCTCCACCACGGGCAGCGCGTTGCGCTTCTGCTCCTGGTTGCTGTGCGGGTAGGGCACGAAGATCGTGGGCAGGCCGATCGCCGCCACCTCGGCGACGGTCATCGCGCCGCCCCGGGCGAGCATGAGGTCGGCGGCCGCGTAGCCCAGCTCCATCTCGGACAGGTAGGGCAGGGTCACGTACGGCACCGGCAGGTCGGTGGGGATCGGCACCGGCTCGTTGCGGGCGCCCATCACGTGCAGCACCTGCACGCCGTTGCGGGCCAGCTCCTTGGCCGCGCCGGCGACGGCGAGGTTGATCGTACGGGCGCCGGACGAGCCGCCCGCGACGAAGAGCACCGGCAGGTCCGGGCGGAGCCCGAAGCGGGCCCGGGCGGCGTTGCGCAGCGCGGCCCGGTCGAGCCCGGCGATGCTGCGCCGCAGCGGCACACCGACCACCCGGGCGTCGCGCAGCGACTCGGCCTGCACCGGCTGGTGCGGGAAGCCGACCGCGACGTTCTTGGTGAACTTCATGCCCAGCCGGTTCGCCACGCCCGGCGGCACGTTCACCTCGTGGATCACCATGGGCAGCTCGCGGCGCCACGCGGCGAGGTAGGCCGGCACGGAGACGTACCCGCCGAAGCCGACCACCGCGTCGGCGCGCACCTCGTCGATCACCTTGCCCGCGGCGCGGGCCGCCGTCCACATCCGGCCCGGCGTGCGGACCAGGTTCATGTTGATCGAGCGGGGCAGCTGGTAGGCCGGGATCGTCCGCAGGTCGTAACCCTGCGGCGGGATCAGCTCGTTCTCCATGCCCCGGGGTGTGCCCAGGCAGGTGATCCGGACGCCGGGGTCGTGTCGGCGCAGGCAGTCGGCGAAGGCGAGCAACGGGTAGACGTGCCCCCCGGTGCCACCTCCCGCGAGCACCACCGAACGCAGCGGACCCATCAGCGTCTCCTCTCGTTCGCCGTCCCGCCGCGGGTCCGGGTCTGCCGGACGCCGCGGGGTACGGCCTGCTCGTCCTTCCGCCGCTCCCGCGACCGGGGGACGGGCCCTCGGGCAGCCGGTGGCGGCGCCGGTCGGCGACGCCGTCCGGGAAGCGGCGGCAACGGGGCCCAGAGTAGTCGGACCCACCGGGCCGGCGGACGGGCATGCAGGGCTCTGGCCGCATCGGGTTCGGCGCGGGCGAAGGACGCCAGCATGCCGACCGCGGCGAGGGTCACGACCAGGGCGGATCCGCCGTCGGAGATGAACGGGAGCGGGACGCCGGTCAGCGGCAGCAGGCCGACCACGCCACCGACGTTGATCACGGCCTGGCCGACCAGCCAGGTGGTCACCGCGGCGGCGGCGAGTCGGCGGAACGGGTCGTCGACCCGGCGGGCGATCCGCAGCCCGGTGTAGGCGAGCACCGCGAAGAGGCTGAGCACCACGGCGCAGCCGACCACGCCGAGCTCCTCGGCGACGATCGCGAAGATGAAGTCGTTGTGCGCCTCCGGCAGCCAGTTCCACTTCAGGCTGCTCTTGCCAAGGCCGACGCCGAACCAGCCGCCGTGCTCGATGGCGAGCCGCCCCTGGTAGATCTGCCAGCAGGGGTCGCCGCACTCGTCCGGCGCCGGCGGGTTGAGGAAGTTGGTGAGTCGGGCCAGCCGGTAGTTCTCCGCGCCCTGCTCACCGGAGCCGGCGCCGAGCGAGGCGACCGCGACGAGCAGGCCGATGCCGACCAGGCCGGCGACCGAGAGGGCGCCGAAGACGCGCATCCGCACGCCGGCCGCCCAGAGCAGGCCGACCAGGAGTGCCAGCAGGCAGATCATCGTGCCGAGGTCGTTGAAGCCGACCAGCACGAAGAGCAGGCCGACCACCGGGAAGAGCGGCGTGGCCAGCTCTCGCCACCACCCCAGCGCGGCGCCCTTGCGGGCGAGCACGTGCGCGCCCCACAGCACCAGCGCGAACTTGGCCAGCTCGGCGGGCTGCAGCTGGATGCCGCCGATGTAGAGCCAGTTCAGGTAGGCCTCGATCGGGCCGATCCGGGCCGAGTCCTGACCGGCCAGCCGTGCCCAGGCGACCAGCAGGTTGAGCACGAGCAGGAGCCCGACCGCGGTGAGCAGCAGCGGCCGGCCCAGCGACCGGTAGGTCGTCGCGGGCAGCCGCTGGCAGGCCCAGAAGGCGACCACGCCGATCACCGCGAAGATGGCCTGCTTGGCCAGCGACGCCGACGCGTTCCCGCCCTCGGCGTAGTCCTTCACGCTGGTGGCGGAGAAGACCATGGTCAGGCCGATCACCAGCAGCAGGCCGGCGCTCGACAGCAGCAGGTAGTAGGAGGTGAGCGGGCGGTCCAGCAGGCCGCGCAGGGCCGCCAGCCAGCCGGCGGCGTCCAGGCCGCGCAGCGCCGTCGGCGGTGCCGGGTCGTCCGGGCCGCGGGGCGGCGCGCTCGCCTCGGTCGTACGCCCACCGCCCGGCGCCCGCCGGGGCCGGGTCTGCATCGTGCCGTCGGTTCCTGGTCCCTCCCCCACCCCGACATCATCGCGGTTGCGCGGCTCGCCCACCCCCGCAACCGCTCCCTCGGCGTGTCGGGCCGCCCCGCCCCCGCGATCGTGCGCGCACGGCCCCCGGAACGCCCCTTTCGCGGCTTCCGTCCGGTCGGTCAGGGCACGATCGCGGCGGCGGAGCGGGTCGATCAGGTCATGTTGGCGAGGAACTCGCTGTAGAAGAGGCCCAGCGCGATCGCCACGCCGATCCCGGCGATGATCCAGAACCGGACCACGATGTTGACCTCGCTCCACCCCGCCAGTTCGAAGTGGTGCTGCAACGGCGACATGCGAAAGACCCGCTTGCCGGTGGTTCGGAACGAGATGATCTGGATCACCACGGACATCGTGATGATCACGAACAGGCCACCGATGATCGGGAGCAGCAGGATGGTCCGGGTCGACATCGCCATGCCGGCGATCAGGCCGCCCAGGCCGAGCGCGCCGGTGTCACCCATGAAGATTCGCGCCGGCGAGGTGTTCCACCAGAGGAAGCCCACACAGGCGCCGGCCGCCGCACCGGCGATCAAGGCGATCTCCAACGGATCCCGCACGGTGTAGCAGTACGCCTGGGTGTAGTTCGGGTCCGCGCACCAGTGCCGGTACTGCCAGAACGCGATCAGCGCGTACGCGGCGAGGACCATCACCGACGCGCCGGTGGCCAGACCGTCGAGACCGTCGGTGAGGTTCACCCCGTTGGTCGCCGCCATCACCACGAAGATGAAGATGACGACCGCGCCGATCTTGGTGACGTCCAACGCCGGGATGTCCCGGATGAAGCTCAGCGTCGTGCTGCCCACCGTCTCGGTGTTGGTCACCTCGCCGGCCGCGTCGGTCATCGTGCTGGGGAAGTAGAGCGCGACGACACCGAAGACGGCGCCGACGAGGATCTGCCCCAGCAGCTTGCCGCGCTTGTTGAGCCCGGCGCTGTTGCGCTTGCGCACCTTGAGGAAGTCGTCGAGGAAGCCGACCGCGCCGGAGAACACCATCAGCCCCAGCAGCACCAGCGCCGTGATCGTCGGCTCCACCTGGGCGATCTGCTGGTCCGGCAGCGTGGTCAGGGCCAGGTGGCCGGCGACGTACGCGATGACCGTGGCGAGGATGAACACCACGCCGCCCATCGTCGGCGTGCCCTTCTTGCCCTGGTGCATCGCCGGGCCCTCGGCCCGGATCGGCTGACCGGCCTTCAGGCGCGTGAACACCTTGATCGCGATCGGGGTGCAGAAGAGCGAGATCAGGAATGCCACCCCGACGGCGACGATGACGGCCCTCACCGGCCCGCCTCCCCGTCGGTGGTCGCGCGCAGGGCGTCGGCCACCTCCCAGGTGCGGTACCGGGAGCCCTTGACCAGGACGACGTCGCCCGGTCGTAGCTCGCTCCGCAGCACCTCGACGGCCGCCGCCTGATCGGTGAGCAGCACCGATTCTCCTCCCCAGTCACCTACCGCTGTCGCGCCGTCGTGGATCGGCGCGGCCGGCTCGCCCACCACGAGCAGCCGGTCGACACCCAGCTCGGCCGCCAGTTGGCCGACCTCGGCGTGTCCGTCGCGCTCGAACGGCCCCAACTCCGCCATGTAGCCGAGCACCGCGACGGTACGCCGCCCCCGGCCCAGGCTGGCCAGCGCCTTCAGCGCGACCGCCATCGAGCCCGGGTTGGCGTTGTACGAGTCGTCGATCACGGTCACCCCGTCGGAACGCTCGAAGACGTCCATCCGCCGGGTGGAGACCAACCCCAGCTCGCCCAGCGCGACCGCGATCTCGGCGAGCGGCATGCCCAACTCCCGGGCCACCGCCGTCGCCGCGAGCGTGTTCGAGACCTGGTGCCGCCCGGTCAACCCGAGCCGCACCGGTGCCGTCCCCTCGGGGGTGACCAGCCGGTACGACGGCCGCCCCCGGTCGTCCAGGTCGACATCCTCGGCGCGCACGTCCGCGTCCGGCGCCTCGCCGTAGCGGACCACCCGGGCGCCGGTGCGACTCGCCATCGCGGAGACCAGGGGGTCGTCGGCGTTCAGCACCGCCAGGCCGTCGGCCGGCAGCGCCTCGACCAGCTCGCCCTTGGCGACGGCGATGTTCTCCCGCGAGCCGAACTCGCCGATGTGCGACGTCCCGACGTTGAGCACCACGGAGATCCGGGGCGGCACCAGCTCGCAGAGGTAGCGGATGTGCCCGATGCCGCGGGCGCCCTTCTCCATCACCAGGTACCGGGTCTCCCGGTCGGCCTTCAGCGCCGTGTACGGGTGCCCCAGCTCGTTGTTGAACGACCCGGGCGGCGCGACCGTGGCGCCGAGCCGCGCGGTGAGCTGCGCGATCAGGTCCTTGGTGGTGGTCTTGCCGGACGAGCCGGTCAGGCCGATCACGGTGAGGTCGGGCAGCCGGTCGATCACGGCGCGGGCGAGCCGGCCCATCGCGGCCCGGGCGTCGTCGACGAGCACCATCGGCACGCCGGGCACCTCCCGGGTGCCGAGCACGGCCACCGCGCCGGCCTCGACGGCCCCCGCGGCGTAGTCGTGCCCGTCGACCTTCTCACCGGGGAAGGCCACGAAGAGGCCCCCGGCGGTCACGGCCCGGGAGTCGAACTCGACCGTGCCGGTGACCCGGGCGTCCGGGTCGGCGCCGACGAGCCGCCCGTCGACCGCGGTGGCCACCTCGGCCAGCGTCAGCGGGATCACCGGTGACCCGCCAGGTCGCCGAAGCGGGCGCGCAGCGCGTCCGCCAGCTCGGTGTGGTCGTCGAACGGGAACACCTCGCCGGCGACCTCCTGCCCCCGCTCGTGGCCCTTGCCGAGCACCGCGATGACGTCTCCCGGCTCGGCCAGCCGAACCGCCTCGTCGATCGCCGCCCGCCGGCCGGCCACCTCCACGATCCGGGCCGCCGCGTCCGCCTGCCGCGCCCCGGCCAGCACCTCGGCGCGGATCGTCGCCGGGTCCTCCGTACGCGGGTTGTCGTCGGTCACCAGCACCACGTCGGCTCCCTCCGCGGCGGCGGCGCCCATCACCGGCCGCTTACCCCGGTCCCGGTCACCGCCGGCGCCGATCACGCAGATCAGCCGGCCGGTGCTGAGCTCGCGCAGCGCGGCCAGCGCGGCCACGATCGCGTCCGGCTTGTGCGCGTAGTCGACCACGCCGCGCACCGGGGCGTCCGCGGGGGTGACCAGTTCCAACCGGCCGGGGACGCCGCCGCAGGCGGCCACGCCGGCGACGGCGGTGGCCGGGTCGATGCCGACGGCCACCAGCGAGGCGATGGCCAGCAGCGCGTTGGCCACGTTGTGCCGGCCGGGCAGCGCGACGCCGGCCGGCACGCTGAGCCCGTCCGGGCCGTGGGCGGTGAACCGCTGGGCGTAGCCCTCGCCGCCGATCCCGTCGGCCCACCAGGTGGCGGCCGGGTCGCCGGCCGCCGAGTAGCTGACCGTGGCCGGCTTGAACAGCGGGCGCAGCGCCGGGTCGTCGTGGTTGAGCACCTCCACCGCGCAGCGCCCGTCGAAGAGCATCGCCTTGGCGGCGAAGTAGTCCGCGGAGTCGGCGTGGAAGTCGAGGTGGTCCGAGCCGAAGTTGGTGTAACCGCCGACGGCGAACCGGACGCCGCCGACCCGGCCCATCGCCAGGGCGTGGCTGGACACCTCCATCACCACGGCGGTGACCCCGCGCTCGCGGGCGGCGGCGAGCATCGCGTGCAGGTCGGTGGCCTCCGGCGTGGTGCGGACGCTGTCGATGACGAGGTCGCCCAGGCGGGTCTCCACGGTGCCGATCAGCCCGGTGGTGTGTCCGGCGGCGCGCAGCCCGGACTCGACCAGGTAGGCGGTGGAGGTCTTCCCGGCCGTGCCGGTCACGCCGATCAGCGTCAGGTCGGCCGTCGGGTCGCCGTAGACGGCGGAGGCGAGCACGCCGAGCACCGCGCGGGGGTCGTCGACGACGATCGCCGGCAGGCCCGCGGCGGCCACCAGGGGCGCGCCGGCCGGGTCGGTCAGGGCGGCCACCGCGCCGGCCTCGGCCGCGCCGGCGGCGAACTCCGCGCCGTGCCGGCGGGCGCCGGGCAGCGCGGCGTACAGGTCGCCGGGGTGAACCTCCTGGCTGGCATGGGTGACGCCGGTCACGATGACGTCGGCGGCGTCGGCCGGGGGCTCGACGGCGAGCCGGGCGGCGAGGTCGCCGAGCCGCGTGGCGATCTCGGTACGGGGACGAGGATTGCCGGGCACGGCGTCAGACCCTACCCGGTCGTCCGGCGTCGGCCGCACGGCGCGCCTGAATGTCCGTCGCCGGAGACGGATCCGTGTCGCCGCTCGGGGCGCATCGACCGGGACACCGCTGGTCAGGCCCGTCGGGGGCGGCGGGCGCGACGAGCCGCCCCGCGAGCGGTACGCGATCGCGGGGCGACGCCGACGTTCGCGCTATCCCGGGAAGACACGGAAGGTGGGCGACGGGGTGCCCGTCGGGGCGACCCGGAAGTGACGCAGCGTGTAACTCATCATCTCGCTGAATCCCGGGGACGCGACACGGGCGCCGCCGCTGTCCGGGTCGTACACGAAGACCGCGATCACGTAGCGGGGCTTCTCGGCCGGCGCCATGCCGATGAACGAGGAGACCTCACCACGCTGCTTCTTGCCGTCGACCAGCCGCCAGCCGGTGCCGGTCTTCCCAGCCACCCGGAAACCGGGCACGGCGGCCAGGGTGCCGGTGGCGTCGTCGACGGTGGTGACGGCCTCCAGCATGGTCCGCAGCGCGCTGGCGTTCTGCGGGCTCAGCACCGGCCGGGTGACCGGCGCCTCCCCCGGCGTCTTCTTGCCGTCCGGGCCGACGACCTCCTTGATGAGGCGCGGCTGGACGTACGTCCCGTCGTTGGCGATGGCGGCGTACGCGGCGGCCATCTGCAGCGGCGTCGCGTCGACGCTGTGCCCGATGGGCACCGACCCGTGCGACGAGTCGCTCCACTCCTCGGCGGGCAGCAGCCGGCCGCCGGCCTCGCCCGGCATCCCCTCCCCGGTCGGCTGGCCGAGCCCGAACCGGCGCTGGTAGTCGATCAGGCGCTCCGGGCCGAGCTTGTCGGCGACGGTGATCGTGCCGACGTTCGAGGAGTACGCGAGCATCCCCGGCACGCTCATCCGCCTGCCGTTGGCTGGGTGGGTGTCGGAGAACGGGGTGTCGCCCTTCGTGATGCTGTTGGCGATGGGCAGCGTGGTCTCCGGGGTGATCACCCCCTCCTGGAGCGCCGCGCCGAAGGTGATCGCCTTGTGCACCGAGCCGGGTTCGACCACGAAGCTGGTCGCGACGTCCTCCCGGGCCACCGGGTCGCTGGGGATCGGCTTCGCCGCGTCGTACGTCGGATGGCTGGCCTGCGCCAGCACCTCACCGCTGCCGACCTCCATGACGACGGCCGCGGCGGTGCCGCCGTGGACCTGCGCCATCCGCCGGCTCAGGATCACCTGCACCATGTACTGGAGGTCCCGGTCGATGGTGAGCTTCAGCGAGCTTCCCGGCTTGGGCGGGGTGGTCCGGCTGTAGCCGCCGGGGATGGGCGCGGCCAGGTCGCCGAGGCCGGCCTCGTACACCCGCTTGCCGTCGACGCCGCGCAGCACGTCGTCGTAGCGGGCCTCCAGCCCTTCCAACCCGGTCATGTCCTGACTGGTGAAGCCGATGAGGTTGGCGGCCAGGTCGCCGCCGGGCACCTCGCGGCGCTCGTCCCGGTGCACGCCGATGCCGGGCAGCTCCAGCGCCATCACCTGGCGGGCGGTGGCGATCTGCACGCCTCGGGCGAGGTACTGGAAGCGGGACGGGTTGCCGTTCTCCAGCTTGCGGGGGCGCATCTGTTCGGTCAGCTTCGAGGCGGGGATGCCGAGCAGCGGCGAGAGGGCGCGGGCGGTGGCCGTGGCGTCCTCGATCAGGGTCGGGTCGGCGAAGACGTACCGGGCCTCGACGCTGTGCGCCAGCAGGGCGCCCGTCCGGTCGTAGATCGCGCCGCGCGGTGCCGGCAGGTCCACGGTGCGGGTCCGGTCGGCGACGCCGCCGCCGGCGTACGCCGGGGTGTCCACCGCCTGGAGGAAGACCAGCCGGATCCCGATGGTGGCGAAGAGGGCCAGGGTGAGCACCGTGCCCAGGCGCAGGCGCAGCCGCGGGTCGGCCAGCTTCGGCGGGCGTGGAGGCTTGCGCGACGGCCGCCGGGCCGCCGGGCGGTCCGGCCGGCGCGGGGTGCGCGGGACGGTGCGACGCCGTGGCGCGGCGGGTTCGTCCCACGGGGTACGCGGGGCGCGCGGCGCGACGGTGCGGACGACGCCGGAGCGGTTGGCCGCGGGTGCGGCGCGGCGGGCGGCACGGGCGGCGCCGGCGCGCCCACCGTCGAGCACCTGAAGAGCCGGCCGGAACGGGTCACCGGAGCGGGTGCTGCGCGGCGTGCGCCGCTGTTCGGCCGCGCCCCCGCCGCCGGTCCGGGGCAGCCCGCCCCGCTCCTCGCGGACGGTGCGTCCCCGGGGGGTGTACGCCCGGGCGCCGGAGATGCCCCCGACGCCCGGCTCGCCGGTCCGCGGGTCGGCGTCGCGGCGGCCGCCGTCCCGGGACGAGCCGCGCCGGGAGCCTGTGGCATCCCGGCGCGGATCCTCCGACCTCGGGGGCACGGGTCAGCCTTCCGCGCCCTGGCTGGCCACCGACGGCTGCCCGGTGGCCGGCTGCGGCACACCGATGGTCTTGCCGTCGGGCAGCCGGATGTAACCCGGCTCGCCCGACTCAACCAGGCCCAGCTTGCGGGCCTGGGCGGCCAGGTTGCCCGGAGCCTCGGAGTCGGCGATCTGCTTGTTCAGCGCCTCCTCCTCCAGGTCGAGCCGGGCCTGGTGCTGCTGGAGCTTCTCCAGCCGGATCGCGTTCTCGTTGATCTTGGTGTTGACCAGCAGGACGCCGAGCACCCCACCGACCACGAGCACCACGATCAGCGCGGCGAACGGCGCCCGCGGCACCGACACCGGCGCCGGCGGCGCCACCCGCAGCCGGGGCGCACGGGTGCCCGCCGGGGCGGGCCGCTGCGCCGGACGCAGCGCCGCGCTGCCTTGGGTCGGGAACTCGCGCGCCCCCCGCGCACGCTCCTCCCCCTGCCGGCTCCCCCGGTTCACACGTGTCGTACCGTTCCCGACGCTGGTGACCCGCTCCGCCGCGGTCCGGCCCCCCGACCGCGGTGCGCGCTGCCCGACGCCGGTGATGTTCCGACGCTCGCGCCCGTCAACGTTCATGTCCCCTCCCCCTCTTCGTCCGTCCCTCTGCCGTCCCCCGGCGCCCGCCGATCCCCCACGGATCCCACGGACCCCGTCCCCGGTTGGTTCATCGCCTTGACGCGGCGGCGGGACCGTTCGCGGTCGGTCCGCCCCTGCTGCTCGGCATCCGGGTCGATACGCTCCGCGGCCCGCAGCCGCACCGAGGCGGCGCGCGGGTTCGCGGCGACCTCCCGCTCCCCGGGCAGCTCGGCGCCCCGGCTGAGCAGCCGGAACGTCGGGCCGGTGCCGGGCAGTTCGACCGGGAGGTCGACCGGACCCTTACTGCGGACCCGGTCCGCGAGCGCCGCCTTGGTGAGCCGGTCCTCCAGCGAGTGGTAGGACAGGACCACCATGCGGCCGCCCACGTTGAGCGTGTCGAGCGCGGCTGGCAACGCTGTCTCCAGCGCTGCCAGCTCCCTGTTTACCTCGATCCGTAAAGCCTGAAACGTTCTCTTTGCCGGGTGTCCGCCCGTTCGTCGGGCTGGTGCCGGAATGCTCTCCCGGACCAGTTCGGCCAGCCGCGCCGACGAGGTGATCCGGGCCCGTTCCCGCTCCCGGATGATCGCCGAGGCGATCCGCCCCGCGAACTTCTCCTCGCCGTAGACGCGCAGCACCCGGGCCAGCTCCGGATGGCCGTAGGTGTTGACCACCTCCTCGGCGGTCACCCCCCGGGTCTGGTCCATCCGCATGTCCAACGGCGCGTCCTGCGCATAGGCGAACCCGCGGTCGGGCGCGTCCAGTTGGAGCGACGAGACGCCCAGGTCGAACAGGATGCCGTCGATCCCGGGGTAACCCAGCCGGTCGAGCACGTCGGGCAGCTCGTCGTAGACCGCGTGCTCCAGGTGGATCCGGTCGGCGAACCGGGCCAGCCGGACGCGTGCGTGCGCGAGCGCCTCGGTGTCCCGGTCGAGCCCGATCAGCACGGTCTGCGGATGCGCCTCCAGCACCGCCTCGGCGTGGCCGCCCAGACCCAGCGTCGCGTCGACGTGGATCGTCCGACCACCTCGCCCCAGCGCGGGGGCCAGCAGCTCGAGACACCGCTCGAGCAGCACCGGCACGTGCGTGCCGCGTAGCTCCCCCATGTCGACCCCCACCGCTGGTAACCGTTCTTCCGTCTCGCGCCCTGTGACGAACGGCGCCGGTCGCCGTACCGCCAGATCCCCATCCGCTCCCGCCCGTCGCGAGGCCGAGGCCCCCCGAGAGATCGTGCGCCTGGCACCGGGGAAGGGGTGCCAGGAACTCGAAAGCGGCTGGAGATCTCGCAGTACGCCGGGCGCCGTTCCGCCCTAGAGACCGCCGGGCAGCACCCCCTCCTCGATGTCGGCGAACTCGTCTTCGCTCTCGGCGAGGTAGGTCTCCCAGGCGACCTTGTCCCAGATCTCCACCCGCGTGCTCGCGCCGATGACGACCAGCTCACGGTCGAGTGCCGCGTATTCCCGCAGGTGCGCCGGGATCGTCACCCGGCCCTGCTTGTCCGGCACCTCGTCGTGCGCGCTGGCGAAGAAGACCCGGCTGTAGGCGCGGGCCGCCTTGCTCGTCATCGGTTGGGCACGCAACTGCTCCGCGATCCGCTGGAACTCGGGCATCGGGAAGGCGTAGAGGCAGCGCTCCTGCCCTTTGGTGATCACGACACCCCCCGCCAGCTCGTCCCGGAACTTCGCCGGAAGGATCAACCGGCCTTTGTCGTCCAGGCGCGGAGTGTGGGTGCCGAGGAACACGGCCCAACCCCCTCGCCCTTGAGCGGCGTTCGCGGCGCCGCTGACCCCCCGGGCCGGTGGGCCCTCCCGGCCTCACCATTGGGCCCCACTCTACTCCACTTCCCTCCACCCGCAACCAGAATCGCCCGCGTGGCGCGTCCGATCCCCGCCCAAAACCGCACGTCACAGGGGGTGGAGCGGAGTGGAGGGCCGGAGGTCCCCCGCGCGCCGTCCGCTTTCCGACATAGATCGACTCCGTCCGGTCCAGACGGGATCGGCCGCGCCGCCCACGTTCCCCGACCGAACGGTTCGCCCTCGGCGGCGATCTGGCGAGCCGAGCGGTCCGGTAACCTCGCTCGCGTGACGGACGCGAAGATGCCCCTGCGGGCGAAGGTGGCCAGCTCCGTGTCCCGGACCGCCGCGGCCCTCTCGCGGGCGGCCGGCCGGGGTGACGGCTCGGTGATCGGTGGCTGGATCGGTCTCAAGATCGACCCGGACCTGTTGGCGCACCTCTCCGCCGGACGTGCCATCGCGCTCGTCTCCGGCACCAACGGCAAGACCACCACCACCCGACTGGCCGCCGCGGCGGTCGGCGTGCTCGGCCGCGTCGCCACCAACTCGTTCGGCGCCAACATGCCGACCGGGCACACGTCGGCGCTGGCGAAGGCCGGCAGCACCCCCTACGCGGTGCTGGAGGTCGACGAGCACTACCTCGCGCAGGTGCTGGAGGCGACCGAGCCGCACGTGGTGGCGCTGCTCAACCTCTCCCGCGACCAGCTCGACCGGGCCAAGGAGGTCGCCATGATGGCGCAGCTCTGGCGCGCGGCGCTGGTCCGGCACCCCGACGTGCGGGTGGTCGCCAACGCCGACGACCCGATGGTCGTCTGGGCCGCCTCACCCCCGGCCGGCCAGGACCGCCGGGTCAGCCCGGCCCACGTGACCTGGTTCAGCGCCGGCCAGCGGTGGCACGACGACTCCTGGGTCTGCCCCGAGTGCGGCTCCACCATCGAGCGCTCCGGCGAGCAGTGGCGGTGCACCGGCTGCCCGCTGCGCCGGCCCGAGCCGCAGTGGACCGTCGAGGACGACGGCGTGACCGACCCGACGGGCGCGTGGCACAAGGTCGCCCTCCAACTGCCCGGCCGGGTCAACCTCGGCAACGCGGCGACCGCGCTGGCGGTGGCCGCCGAGTTCGGCGTACGGCCGGTCGACGCGGTGTCCCGGCTGTCCAGCGTCACCTCCGTCGCCGGGCGCTACGCGCAGGTGGACCGGGACGGGCGCAACATCCGGCTGCTGCTGGCCAAGAACCCGGCCAGCTGGCTGGAGGCCTTCGACATGGCCGACCTGGCGCCGACCCTGCTGTCGATCAACGCCCGGGACCCCGACGGGCTGGACACCTCGTGGCTGTTCGACGTCGACTTCGCGCCGCTGCGCGGCCGGCAGGTGCTGATCACCGGCGACCGCGCGTACGACCTGGCGGTCCGGCTCGACGTCAACGACGTGCCGTTCCAGCACGTACGCTCGTTCGAGGAGGCGATCCGCTCGGTGCCACCGGGGCGCCTGGAGGTCATCGCCAACTACACCGCGTTCCAGGACATCCGAGCGGAGTTGGACCGTGTCAACTGAGAGCCTGCGCATCGTCTGGATCTACCCGGACCTGCTCTCCACCTACGGCGACCGGGGCAACGCCCTGATCCTGCAGCGGCGGGCCCGTCAGCGGGGCATGCCGGTCGAGATGCTCGAGGTCCGCTCCGACCAGCGCCTGCCGGCCTCCGCCGACATCTACCTGATCGGCGGCGGCGAGGACGGCCCGCAGGCGCTCGGCGCCCAGCGGCTGCTCGCCGACGGCGGGCTGCACCGGGCGGTCGCCCAGGGCTCCGTGGTGTTCGGTGTCTGCGCCGGCTACCAGCTGCTCGGCACGTCCTTCTTCGCCAAGGGCACCAAGTACCCGGGGCTGGAGCTGCTCGACATCAGCTCCGACCGCGGCGAGACCCGCGCCGTCGGCGAGCTCGCCGGCGACATCGACCCGCGGCTGGGCATCCCGCCGCTGAGCGGCTTCGAGAATCACGGCGGGCGCACCCAGCTCGGCCCGAGCGTGTCGCCGCTGGCCCGGGTCACCACCGGCATCGGCAACGACGGCGCCACCGAGGGCGCCTGGCGGGGCAAGCTGCTCGGCACCTATTCCCACGGCCCCGCCCTGGCCCGCAACCCGGCCCTGGCGGACCTGCTGCTGCGCTGGGCCACCGGCGTTCACCAGCTCCCGCCGCTGGACGACACGTGGGCCGACCGGCTCCGGTCCGAGCGCCGCGCCGCGGTGGCGGCCGCCGCCCGTCCGTGATCCCCGCCGTCCGGCGGCTGCTGCGGCAGCCGTCGGCCGTGCGGTTCGCGGTGCTGCTGCTCCTGGTCGCCGCGTGCGGTGTGCTGCTGCTCGTGGTGCCCCGGCCCGATCCGTCCGACCTGCCCCGGTTGGCCGGGCGGCTCGGCCCCTACGCGCCGGTCGCGGCGGTCCTCGGCGGCGCGCTGCTGCTGGTGGCCCTGGTGCCCCGCACCTTCGTCACCCTCGCGTCGGGCGCCATCTTCGGCCCGCTGGAGGGCGCCGGCTACGCCCTCGGCGCGGCGCTGATCGCGGCGGCGATCGGCTTCACCGTCGGCCGGCTGCTCGGCCGGGAGTTCGTCGCCGAGCGGGTCCGCGGCCGACTGGCCCGGCTGGACGGCTGGTTCGCCCGGCAGAGCGTGTTCGGCGTGATCACCGTACGGCTGCTCCCGATCGCCGGGTTCGGGCTGGTCAGCTACGGCTACGGCACCACCGGCGCGCGGATCCTGCCGTTCCTCGCCGGCAGCGTCATCGCCGCCGCCCCGACCGCGTTCGGCTACGCCGCCCTCGGCGCCGCGGTCACCTCACCCGGTGACGTCAACTGGTACGCGGCCGCACCCAGCGCGCTCGGCCTGATCGCCAGCGTGGTGCTGATCCGCCGCTGGTGGCGGGCCGAACGGCAGCGCCGCGCGGCCGCCACCGTCGCGTCATGACCCCCGCGCCCGAGCGCGCGCCCGCCGCAGCCGACGCGGAGCGGCGACTCTCCGGCGGCTTTATCGCCGAGGTGGTCCGGATCGGCGACACCGTACGGCGCACCCCGCCCGCCAACGCCGACTTCCAGGCGGCACTGCTCACGCACCTCGACCGGATGGGCGCGGACCTCGCGCCCCGCCACCTCGGCACCGACGAGCACGGCCGGCAGACGCTCAGCCACCTCGACGGCCGGGTGCCCTGGCGGGACCGGGAGGAGCCGGCGTACTTCGCCGACCCCGCCCTGGTCCGGCTGGCCCAGCTGATCCGCCGGCTGCACGACGCGTGCGCCGGCACTCCCCTGGCCGCCGGCGCGGAGACCGTCTGCCACCGCGACCTGTCGCCGAAGAACACGGTCTACCGGGACTTCCCGGAAGGGCCGCTGCCGGTGGCGTTCCTCGACTGGGACCTGGCCGCCCCGGGTCGGCGGATCGAGGACGTGGCCTTCGCCGCCTGGCACTGGGCCGGGCTGGGGCCGGGAGCCGACCCGACCGAGTTGGGTCGCCGCGCCCGGCTGCTCCGCGACGCCTATATCGGCGCGGACGGCCCACCGTTGTCCGCCGCCGAACTGGTCGACGTCATGCTCGACCAGATCGAGGGCACCTGGCGGGGCATCGACGCCGGCGCTGACCGGGACGAGCCGGGCATGCGCCGGCTGCGCGCGGCGGGTGTCGTCGAGGGGGTACGCGGCTGGCAGCGCTGGCTACGGCAGCACCACGACACCGTCCTGACCGCCCTGACCGCCTGACCCGCCCTCCACGCCCGACGATCATGCAGTTGTGGTGGGGGATCAATCCCCTGTTCCGGGCGAACCGGGCACCACAACTGCATGATCGACGCGAGCCCCGCGGGGCCCGCGTGCCGCCCGTCAGGCGACGACCGAGACCATCCGGCCCTTCACGACGATGACCTTGCGCGGCTCCTTGCCACCCAGGGTCGCGGCGACCGCGTCCAGCGCGGCGACCCGCACGGTCTCCTCCGTCGCGTCCGCCGGCACCTCCACCCGGCCCCGGACCTTGCCGTTGACCTGCACCGGGTAGGTCACCGTCTCGGCGACCAGCAGCGCCGGGTCGGCCACCGGGAAGTCCGCGTACGTCAGCGAGGTGGCGTGGCCCAGTCGCCGCCACAGCTCCTCGGCCACGTGTGGGGCGAACGGCGCCAGCATCAGCACCAGCGGCTCGGCCACCTCACGCGGGGTGGCCGACAGCCGGGTCAGCCCGTTGGTCAGCTCGATCAGCTTGGCGATCGCGGTGTTGAACCGGATCCCTTCCATGTCGGCGCGGACCCCGTCGATCACCTTGTGCAGCAGCCGCCGGGTCGCGTCGTCCGCCGGGTCCTCGGTGACCCGCAGCTCACCGGTCTGCTCGTCGACGACGGCCCGCCACACCCGCTGCAGGAACCGGTACGAGCCGACGACCGCCCGGGTCTCCCACGGCCGGGACACCTCCAGCGGGCCCATCGACATCTCGTAGACCCGGAACGTGTCCGCCCCGTACGCGGCGCACATCTCGTCCGGCGTGACCACGTTCTTCAGCGACTTGCCCATCTTGCCGTACTCGCGGTTGACCACGGCGTCGCCCAGGTAGTAGCCGCCGTCGCGCTCGACGACCTCCTCGGCCTGCACGTAGCTGCCCCGGTCGTCGGTGTACGCGTACGCCTGGATCATGCCCTGGTTGAACAGCTTGCGGAACGGCTCGAACGACGACACGTGCCCCAGGTCGTACAGCACCTTGTGCCAGAACCGCGCGTACAGCAGGTGCAGCACCGCGTGCTCGGCGCCACCGACGTACAGGTCGGTGCCCCCGCAGTCACCCGCCTCGCGCGGGCCCATCCAGTAGCGCTCGTTCTCGGCGTCGACGAACCGGTCGGGGTTGGTCGGGTCCAGGTAGCGCAGCTCGTACCAGCACGAGCCGGCCCACTGCGGCATCACGTTGGTCTCCCGCGTGTACCGCTTCGGTCCGTCACCCAGGTCCAGCTCCACCTCGACCCAGTCCCGACGGCGGGACAGCGGGGTCTCCGGGTTGGAGTTCGCGTCCTCCGGGTCGAACGTCTTCGGCGAGAAGTCGTCGACCTCGGGCAGCTCGACCGGCAGCATCGACTCGGGCAGCGCGATCGCCGCGCCGGTCTCGTCGTAGACGATCGGGAACGGCTCACCCCAGTAGCGCTGCCGGGAGAACAGCCAGTCCCGCAGGCGGTAGGTGACCGCGCCGCGACCGTGGCCGTTGGCCTCCAGCCACTCGACGATCCGCGCCTTGGCGTCGGTGACCCCCAGGCCGTTCAGGTCCAGGCCACGGTCGGGGGCGGCGCTGTTGATCGCCGGCCCGTCACCGGTGTACGCCTTGCCGTCGAAGCCCTCCGACGGCTGCACCGTCCGCACGATCGGCAGGTCGAAGACCTCGGCGAACGCCCAGTCCCGTTCGTCCTGGGCGGGCACCGCCATGATCGCGCCGGTGCCGTAGCCGGCCAGCACGTAGTCGGCGATGAAGATCGGGATCTGGGCGCCGGTGACCGGGTTGGTCGCGTACGCCCCGACGAAGACCCCGGTCTTCTCCTTCGTGTCGGCCTGCCGCTCGACGTCGGTCTTGGCCGCCGCCGCCTTGCGGTACGCCTCGACGGCCACCCGCGGGCTGGCGTGACCGCCCGTCCAGGCGTCCCGGGTGCCCTCCGGCCAGGCCGCCGGCACCAGCTGGTCGACCAGCTCGTGCTCGGGCGCCAGCACCATGTAGGTGGCGCCGAAGATCGTGTCGGGCCGGGTCGTGAACACCCGGACCGGCTCGACCGCGGTCGGGAAGTCGATGTGCGCGCCGATGGACCGGCCGATCCAGTTGCGCTGCATCAGCTTGATGGCCTCGGGCCAGTCCAGCGTGTCCAGGTCGTCCAGCAGCCGGTCGCCGTACGCGGTGATCCGCATCATCCACTGCTTCAGGTTCCGCTTGAAGACCGGGAAGTTGCCCCGCTCCGAGCGGCCGTCGGCGGTGACCTCCTCGTTGGCCAGCACGGTGCCCAGGCCCGGGCACCAGTTCACCGGCGCCTCCGAGACGTACGCCAGCCGGTGGTCGTCGACGATCGCCCGGCGCTCGGCGACGGACAGCTCCGCCCAGGGGCGGCCGTCCGGGGTCGGCCGGGTGCCGCCGGAGAACTCGGCGATCAGCTCGGCGATCGGGCGGGCCTTGCGCGCCTGCCGGTCGTACCAGGAGTTGAAGACCTGCAGGAAGATCCACTGGGTCCAGCGGTAGAAGTCGGTGTCGATGGTCGCCACCGAGCGGCGCTCGTCGTGCGCCAGGCCCAGCCGGCGCAGCTGGGCCTTGTACCGCGCGATGTTCGCCACCGTGGTGGTCCGCGGGTGGGTGCCGGTCTGCACCGCGTACTGCTCGGCGGGCAGGCCGAACGCGTCGAAGCCCATCGCGTGCAGCACGTTGCGGCCCGCCATCCGCTGGTAGCGGGCGAAGCAGTCGGTGCCGATGTAGCCCAGCGGGTGCCCGACGTGCAGGCCGGCGCCCGACGGGTAGGGGAACATGTCCAGCACGTAGAGCTTCTCCGCGCCGGCCCGGGGGTGGTCGGGGTCGGCCAGCGGCCCGGTCGGGTTGGGGGCGTGGAAGGTGCCCTGCTGCTCCCAGATGTCCTGCCAACGGTTCTCGATCTCGTTGGCCAGGGCCGCGGTGTACCGGAACGGGGGAATGTCGCCCGCCGGTGCGGCTGCCTCACTCATCGCGTCTCCTCGCGTCACTCGGCGCGGTCGTCTCGTGCTGCCTGCTGCTGCTCGCCGCCCGCCGCCGGCCGGCTGGCGACGGGCACAAAAAAGCCCCTCGCGCAGGAGGGGCCGCCGTGCTGTCGCGCGTCTCAGCGCATCAGCACGGCCCGGTAAGAAGCAGGAAGACTCCGGCCATGACCGCAGTGTACCCCCAGGCCCGGTGGCCACGACGTCCCGCTACCACGGGTCGGGACGCGCGGCGGGGCGGCAGCGTGCCGGGCCGACCGGGCGGCGGGGCGGCTCAGCCGCCCGGCACCGGCTCGGGCGTGGGCTCGGCGAACCGGTCGGTGGTGGTGACGAAGCCCCAGCACTGCTTCGCGTTGAAGATCACCGCCTCCTTGCAGTAGCCCGGACTGGACGTGGCGGTGGCGTCCTCGACGAGCACCACCCCGTAGTCCAGGAAGTAGGCCTCCTCCATCGTGGCGCTGACGCACTGGTCGACGTTCACCCCGGCGAGGAATAGCGTCCGGATGCCCTGGCTGCGCAGCACCTGGTCCAGGTGCGTGCCGTGGAAGCCGTTCATCCGGAACTTCGACACCCGGATGTCCTCGGGCTCGACCAGCTCCTTCAGCTCGTCGACCAGCTCGGCGCCCCAGGACCCGGCGGTGAGCACCCGCCCGCGGTCGAGCTCCTCGCCGATGCCCCGCTGGTTCCGCCGGTGCTTGAAGGACCAGAGCGTGGGGGCGCCGAGGTTGCGCAGGTCGGGGCGGTTGTGCCAGTAGATCCAGAGCACGGGGATCCGGTGCCGGCGGGCCGCCCGCACCGCCCGTACCGCGCCCGGCACCGCCGCGCGGCACGCGGTGTGGTCGAGCCCCGAACGGTCGGTCCAGCCACCCGGTGAGCAGAAGTCGTTCTGCACGTCGATCACGGCCAGCGCGCAGGCGTCCAGGTCCGCCACGAACGGCAGCAGCTCCGCGTCGAAGCGGGTCCGCCGGGCGGCCGGTTCGTGCGGCGCCAGGTCGACGCGGTCGTCGTACAGGTGCCAGCGGGCGGCGCCGCCCCCGAGCCGTACGCCGCCGTCACCGGTGTCGCCGTAGATGTCGCGCTGCGGGTGCATCGCCTCGCCCCCTTCACCGCCGGCGGCCTACCCCGGTCGGTGCGGGTGATGTCCCCCGGTACGACGAATATTCGGGGCGTAACCGGGCGGTCTTCCTGCGGGGGTCGGCGATCACGACAAACATGGTTAGCCTGAGAGGCCAGTGAGATTACTGCGGCAGACGTGGCTCGGCGTCGCGAACAACCCAACGGCGGGTCCAGGTGCTCTCTACAGAGCTGCCGTCCGGCGACGAGGAGGAGGCCCGTGACACAACAGACCTGGGACGAGGTGGGTGGCCTGCTGCCCCACGACGAGTTCCGCGCGGCGAGCGAGGCCATCGTGGCCAACATCGAGCAGGTCATCGAGGGCAAGACCGCCACCGTGCGGCTCGCGCTGGCCGTCCTGCTCGCCGAGGGGCACCTCCTCATCGAGGACGTCCCCGGCGTCGGCAAGACGAAGCTCGCCAAGGCCCTCGCCCGTTCCATCGACTGTTCCGTGCGCCGGATCCAGTTCACCCCGGACCTGCTGCCCAGCGACGTCACCGGCGTGAGCGTCTACAACCAGGAGACCCACGACTTCGAGTTCCGGCCGGGCGCGGTCTTCGCCAACCTGGTCGTCGGCGACGAGATCAACCGGGCCTCGCCGAAGACCCAGTCGGCGCTGCTGGAGTGCATGGAGGAGCGGCAGGTCACCGTCGACGGCGTGACCTACCAGCTCCAGACGCCGTTCATGGTCATCGCCACCCAGAACCCGATCGAGATGGAGGGCACCTACCCGCTGCCCGAGGCGCAGCGCGACCGGTTCACCGCCCGCATCGCGATGGGCTACCCGGACGCCGGCGCCGAGCTGGCCATGCTCGACGGGCACGGCGCGACGGACCCCCTGAACGAGCTGCGCCCGGTCGCCGACGCGACCGTCGTACGGCAGCTGATCGCCACGGTCCGTCAGGTGCACGTCGCCGACGCCGTGAAGCAGTACGCGGTGGACCTGGTCACCGCCACCCGCGAGGCCCCCGACCTGCGTCTCGGCGCGTCCCCCCGGGCCACGCTGCAACTGCTGCGCACCGCCCGCGCGGTGGCCGCCCTGGAGGGGCGTGACTACGTGCTCCCCGACGACCTCCAGGTCCTCGCCGTGCCGGTGCTGGCGCACCGCATCATCCCGACGGCCGACGCGCAGCTCGCCCGCCGCACCACCGACGCGATCGTCTCCGAGCTGGTGCACCGGCTGCCCCTGCCGCACGACCGCAAGCGCTCCCCCTACGACACCCGCCCCACCCAGGGCAACGGCCGCGGGCCGTACGAGCCGCGGAGGCCGTGACGTGCGTGAAGGGCTGCGCGGGCTGACCACCCGCGGCCGCTCGTTCCTGGCCGCGGCGGTCGCCGCGGCCGTCTCGGCGGGGATCCTCGGCGAGAAGGACCTGCTCCGGGTGGCCGTGCTGCTCGCCGTCCTGCCGCTGCTGGCGGCCGCCTACGTCGGCCGCAGCCGCTACAAGCTGGCCTGCAACCGCTCGCTGGACCCGCACCGGGTGCCGGTCGGGGCCAGCTCCCGGGTGGTGCTCCGCCTGCAGAACATGTCCCGCCTGCCCACCGGCACCCTCCTGCTGGAGGACCGCCTGCCCTACGCGCTGGGCAGCCGGCCGCGGGTGGTGCTGGAGCGGCTGGGCGCCCACCAGGCCAGCTCGGTGGCCTACACGGTGCGGGCCGACGTGCGGGGCCGCTACGAGGTGGGACCGCTGGTGGTCCGGCTCACCGACCCGTTCGGTCTGTGCGAGCTCACCCGCGCCTTCCCCAGCACCGACCACCTCACGGTGATCCCGCAGGTCGCACCGCTGCCGTCGGTCCGGCTTCCGGGGGAGTACGCGGGCAGCGGCGACAGCCGGGCCCGTTCGGTGGCGGTGCACGGCGAGGACGACGCGGCCACCCGTGAGTACCGGATGGGCGACGACCTGCGCCGGGTCCACTGGAAGTCGACCGCCCGCACCGGTGAGCTGATGGTGCGCCGCGAGGAGCAGCCCTGGGAGAGCCGCGCGACCGTGGTGCTCGACACCCGCGCGTACGGTCACCGGGGCGACGGCCCGACGGCGAGCTTCGAGTGGGCGGTGTCCGCCTCCGCCAGCGTCGCGGTGCACCTGCGCCAGGCCGGTTACAAGCTGCGCCTGGTCACCGGCTCGGGCGCGGATGTGGACGCCTCCGAGGCGGGCGGTGACGGGCTGCTCCTCGACCAGCTCGCCGAGGTCCGCCTCGACCAGCGGGCCGAGGTGACCGCCCTGGTGCAGCGGGTCCGGCAGCGCGCCGACGGCGGCCTGATCATCGCGGTGCTCGGCACGCTCAGCACGGCCGAGGCCGAGCTGCTGGCCGGTCTGCGGGCCAACGGCGCGACCTGCGTCGGCTTCCTCATGGACAGCTCCACCTGGCTCACCCTGCCCGAGAAGGCACGGGCCGAGGCGGAGCAGGCGCACGCCGCCGCCGCGCTGGTGCTGTTGCAGAGCGGCTGGCGGGTGATCGGCGTCGACCACGGCAGCCGGCTTCCGGCGGTCTGGCCGCAGGCGGGCCGCGGTTCGCAGGGCTTCGCGGTGCGGGCGGCGCTGGCCGAGACGGTGGCCGGGGGCATGCGATGAGCGGAGGAACGCTGTCATGATCGGGCAACGGAATCTCGGCCTCGTGGCCGCCGCGGCGACGCTGCTCGCCGCGGCGCCGTTGTCCGCGATCTTCGAGCGTTGGACGTGGCTGATCCAGTCGGCCATCGCGGTCGCGCTGGTCGCCGCCGTGGCGGCGGTCGCCCGGGCGCTGCGGGCCCCGCTCTGGGGTCAGGTGCTGGGCATGGTGGCGGGGTTGACGCTGGCGCTGACCTGGCTGTTTCCCAGCGGCAGCGAGCTGCTCGCCTTCCTGCCCACGCCGGGCACGTTCACCCACTTCGGCGAGCTGCTCAGCGGTTCCGTGCAGGACATGCGCTCGTACGGCGTGAAGGTCCCGGACACGGACCCGCTGCTGTTCCTCGCGGTGCTCGGCGTCGGCGGGGTGACCGTGGTGGTCGACCTGCTCGCCGTGGGCATGCGCCGCCCCGCGCTGGCCGGCCTGCCGATGCTCGCCATCTACTCGGTGCCGGTCGCGATCTACGTCGACAGCGTCCCCCCGGTGCCGTTCGTGATCGGCGCCGCGGGCTTCCTGTGGCTGCTGGTGGCCGACAACGTGGACCGGGTACGCCGCTTCGGCCGCCGGTTCACCGGCGACGGCCGCGACGTGGACGTCTGGGAGGCGTCCCCGCTGGCCGCCGCCGGTCGCCGGCTCGCGGTGCTCGGTGTCGCGGTGGCGGTGCTGCTGCCGCTGGCGCCCGTGCCGGGCATGAGTGGCTCCCTGCTCGACAGCCTCACCAGCGCGTCCGGCGACGGCAACGGCATCGGAGGGGCGGGCCAGGGCGGCAACCCGGGCCGGATCGACCTGTTCGCCGCCCTCAGCGGCCAGCTCAACCAGTCGCAGGTGGCCGACATGGTCAAGGTCACCACCGACGAGACCGACCCGTTCTACCTGCGCTTCGGTGTGGCCGACGAGCTGCGGCCGGACGGCTTCCGGGTGCGCAACCCCACGGGACGGCCGGTCAACCGGGGCCTGCCCGACGCGTCCGAGCGGGCCGGTGCGGGCGTCCAGCAGGAGCGCCACCGCGCGACTGTGGAGATCACCCGGGACCTGGCCATGCCGCTGCTGCCGTTCTACTCCGACCCGGTGCAGGTCGACGACCTGAACGGCAACTGGCTCTACGACTCCAGCCTCCAGGTCGTCTTCTCCAACCGGGAGAACTCGCGCAACAAGCGGTACTCCTTCGACTACGTCCGCTCCACGTACACGACGGCGGCGCTGCGGGCCGCGCGACCGCTGCCGGCCGACCACCCCGTCCGCCGCCAACAGACCGCCACCCCGGCGGTGCCCGAGGTCGAGCAGCTGGTCAGGCAGCTCATCCAGGGCAAGAGCAGCGACTACGACAAGGTCCGCGCGATCTACGACTACTTCTCCTCGGACAACGGCTTCAGCTACCGGCTGAGCACCGAGGGCGGCACCAGCGGCCAGGACATCGTCGACTTCCTCACCAACAAGGTCGGCTTCTGCCAGCAGTACGCGGCGGCGATGGCCTGGCTGGTCCGCTCGGCGGGGATCCCCGCCCGGGTGGCGTTCGGCTTCACCAACGGCAGCAACCGCACCGGTGACACCTTCACCCTGACCAACCGCAACCTGCACGCCTGGACCGAGGTCTACTTCGACGGGCTCGGCTGGGTGCCGTTCGACGCCACCCCGGCGTACGGCGTGACCGGCTCCACCCGTTCCGCCTGGGCCCCGGACACCGACGCCCCCGAGCCGACCACCCCCGACGCGAGCACGCCGACCACCCCGGGCAGTACCGACCCCTCGGCCGGACCGGCCGGCCCGGACGCGGCCGACCGGGACACCGACTCCGGGCTGGCGTTGGACTCCGACACTCCGACGCGGCAGGCGCCGGTGTGGCCGTGGTGGGCGGCCGGTGTGCTGGCTGTCCTCCTGCTGCTGGCCGTGCCCGCGCTGCGCCGGGCGGCCCTGCGCCGACGGCGGGGTCGTGGCGCGCCGGCCGTCGCCACGTCACCCGCACCGGAGGTGGGGGCCGGTTCCCCGGCCGGGCCACGCATGGTGGTGGTCGGCGCGGACGCGGACCGAGCCCGTGCCGACGCGCACGCCGCCTGGGACGAGCTGCTCGACACGCTGGTCGACTTCCGCGTCCGGGTGGACCGGACGGAGACTCCCCGGGCAACGGCCGACCGGCTGGTCCGGGAGTCGCTCGCCGAGGACGCCGACGCCGGCGCCGCGGCACGTCTGCTCGGTCGGGCCGAGGAGCGGGCCCGCTACGCCCGCGACCCGCTCAGCGGCGAGCCGCTGGCCCCGGCCCTGCGCTCCGTACGCGGCGCGCTCGCCGCGTCCGCCGACCGGCGTACGCGCCTGCTCGCGGCGTTCCTGCCGCCGTCGGTGCTGCTGCGATGGCGGACCGGCCTGGCGGACACGTCGTCGCGCCTGGTGACGGTGACCGGGCGGGTCCGGTACCGGCTGTTCCGCTGGAATCCGCGCCGCCTGCTCGCCGACCGGGCGGCCCGCTGAGCGCCGCACCGCCGCCGGGCGACCCGGGCGGCCGGTGACGTCCCCGAGGTGGCCTCCCGTGCGGGGGGCCACCTCGGTGTTTCCGTGCCCCCCGGTACGGCCCCGGCCGCTCCGGCGATGTCGCGCTGTCCGGTCGCGCGGGACACCGCCATATCAGGGAACCAAAGTCGATCCTGCGGAGCCGGCCACCGCGAACGAGTGACGAGCCGGAGCGTCGGCGGCGCGGGGCGTGCGGATACGGCGGGGGTCGCCGGGGATCCCGGCGACCCGCCCGTCGCTGTGGTGCGCCCGCCTCAGTGGCGGGCAGGGCTCAGCGGTGCCCCTCCGGGCGCTGCCGCCACCGGTCCTCCATCCGGTCGAGGATCGAGGACCGCCGACCGGAACGACCGCGGGACCGGCGACGACTCGTCGTGCCGCCCACCACGTGCAGGTCAGGTGACTGCGCCCGGCGGTGCGACTGCACCGCGAACGCTGCCGAGGCCAACATGACGACGAATCCCGCCACAGCCAGCGGCGGAGTCTTGATCACCGCGCCATAGACCAGCAGGGCCAGGCCAGCGATGATGACGCCGGCAGCGACGAGCAGGCGACGCCGCGCGTGGAAACGCGGATCGCTGGCGCGCACGGCCGAGGCGAATTTGGGGTCCTCGGCAAGCGACCGCTCGATCTGCTCGAACAGCCGCTGCTCGTGCTCCGAGAGCGGCACGGCACTCCTCCCCGGTCACGTTGGTCGGCCCGTTCGGACCGACAGACCGTGGCAGCCATCCGGCTGCTTACCCGCAAGTCTACGAGGGGGGTCGCGCGTCGGAAAGCGGGACGACCTATGGCCGGCGTGGATTTTCAGTTCGGCGGGGATCACGCTTGCCGAGCAGACTGGCCGGACCTATGACGGACCGCCCGAAACGGGCAGCCGCGGCGTCCGCGGCGGCCTCCGCCTCGCGCCAACCGTGCTCGGGTGCGCCGAGCGCGAGTTGGCGGGGCGTCGCGTCCGCTGTGGCGAGGCCCTCCACGCGTACGCCGACCAACCGGATCCGCTCACCGGGATCGAGCGCCGTGTAGAGCGCCCAGACCGTGTCGAACATCTCCCGTGCCGTGTCCGTGGGCACCGGGAGGGTGCGGGAGCGGTTGACGGTGCGGAAGTCGGCGAGGCGCACCTTCAGCGACACCGTGCGGCCCACCTGCCCCGCGCGCCGCAGCCGCGCGCCCACCTTGTCGGCGAGTGCGAGCAACGCCCGACGGATCTCCGTCGGGTCGGCCACGTCGGCGTCGAACGTCACCTCGGCCCCGATCGACTTCTCCACGTGCTCGGGGCTCACCCCGCGCGGGTCGCGCCCCCACGCCAGCTCGTGCAGGTGGCTGGCGGACGCCTCCCCGAGGGCCTTGCGCAGCATCCCGTAGGGCGCCTCGGCGAGATCGCCGATGGTGGCCAGGCCCAGCCGGTGCAGGGTCTGCGCCGACCGCTCCCCCACCCCCCACAACGCGTCGACCGGCAGCGGGTGGAGGAAGTCGAGCACCCGGGTCGCCGGCACGACGAGCAGCCCGTCGGGCTTGGCCCGGGTCGACCCGAGCTTGGCGACGAACTTGCTCGGCGCGACGCCGACCGAACAGGTCAGCCCCAGCTCGTCGGCGACCCGGGCGCGGATCCGACGGGCGATCGCGGCCGGCGGGCCGAAGAGGCGGCGCGCGCCCGCCACGTCGAGGAACGCCTCGTCGAGGGAGAGGGGCTCGACCAGCGGGGTGACGTCCCGGAAGATCTGCATCACCGCCCGTGAGGCGGACGTGTAGGCGGCGAAGTCCGGCGGGAGGTAGACCGCGTGCGGGCAGAGCGCCCGGGCCCGCATCATCGGCATGGCGCTGCGGACGCCGTAGCGCCGGGCCTCGTAGCTGGCGGAGCTGACCACCCCGCGGGGGCCGAGGCCGCCGACCACCACCGGTCGGCCCCGCAGCTCGGGTCGGCCGCGCACCTCGACCGAGGCGAAGAAGGCGTCCATGTCGACGTGCAGGATCGGACAGCCGGAGTCGTCGGCGTCCGGCCCGAAGCGCGGGTCACCGCCCCGGGGCAACGACTGGCTGCGGCCCATCCCGGCAGGTTAGCCCGGGGGTACGACAGACGACGACGGGCGGCCGGCGTGCCGGTTGCCGCCGGTCAGCCCCGGACGACCAGCAGCGGGATGGTCATCTCGGCCGCGGTGTCCGCGCCGTGGTAGGCCACCAGCCGGGACGCGATCGGGCTCTCCGACCGGGTGGCCAGGACGGCGTACGTGTCGTTGCAGGTCACCACCACGTCGCCGATGCGCGCCAGGTGGTCCTCGGGACCGGCCCGAACCATCCGGTGGCGACCGCCTCCTCCCGCGTACGCACCCGGGCCGCGTCGCCCAGCACGGCGGACCAGGTGGCCACCACGTCCTCGACGGCGCCCGGCACGACGTGCAGGTAGCGCACCCGGGCCTCCCCGGCGACCACCCGGATCCCGGCGCGCAGCCGGGGGTCGGTGTCCAGGTCGAACCGGTGCGCGAGGGGCACGTCGAGCTGCCCGTGGTCGGCGGTGACCAGCAGTGCCCCGTCGGGCGGGAGCCCGTCGACGAGGCGGGCGACCAGCGCGTCCACCTCGGCGGCGGCCACCCGCCAGGGCGGCGAGTCGACCCCGGTGAGGTGGCCGTGCCGGTCCAGGTCCGGGTGGTAGCCGGAGACCAGGGTGGGCCCGGCGCCGGCGGTCAGCGCCGCCAGCATGGTCGTGGCGAGCGCGTCGACCCCGGCGGCGCCCCGGTAGTCCCCGCCCCGGTTGGCCGCCACCGTCAGCCCGCTGCCGCCGAACTCGGGCCGGCTCACCACGGTCACCGCGACTCCCGCCGCGCGGGCCCGCTCGAACTGGGTGGGGACCGGCTGCCAGCGCAGCGGGTCCGGGTCGCCGGCCCACTCGATGTGGCTGAGCACCCGGTCGCCGCCGGGAACGCGGACGGTGAAGCCGAGCACCCCGTGCGCCCCGGGCGCCGCGCCGGTGCCGAGGGTCACCAGGCTGGTCGGGGTGGTGGACGGAAAGCCGGAGGTGAGGGGGCGGCCCGCGGTGGCGGCCAGCGCGGCCAGCGTCGGGGCGTACGGCGCGGCGGTCGGGATCTGGTACCAGCCGAGCCCGTCGACGAGCAGCACGACGAGCCGGCGGACCCCGGCGAGCCGCGCGGCGAGCCCGAGCCGATCCGTCGCGCCCGGCACGCCGAGCACGGCGAGCGCGCTGGGCAGCACGTCGGCCAGGCTGCCGTCGCCGTAGTGCGGCGTGACGAGCGCCAGCGGGTCCGGCCCGCCGAGCGCGTGTGCCCCGCCGGCCGGACCCGGGTGGCCGTTCGGCTCCGGGGCGGACGGGCCGGTCATGCCGGGCGGCGGGCGAACAGGTGCAGCTGGGCGGCGACGTCCCGGTACGGCGGGCGGCCGGCGAGCGCCCGTTCGAGTTCGACGAGGGCGGCCGGCTGGCCGTCGGCGACCGCGGCCGGCAGCAGGTCGGCGAGGACGCGTACGCCGTGGATCTCCTCGACCACCAGCCCGGCGGCGCCGAGCAGCGCGGCGGCGCCGTCGGCGTCGTAACGCCGCCGCAGGGTGTCCCGGGGCCCGGCGGTGCCGGCCGGGTCACTGGCCAGGGTGGCCGCGACGTCGAGGTGACCGTTCATGGCCCGGCCGAGCACGGCGGCGGCCCGACCGGCGACCAGGACGCTCGCCGCCCCGCCCGGGCGCAGCGCGGTGGCCAGCGCCGCCACGACGGGCGTCGGGTCGTCGACGACCTCCAGTACCGCGTGGCAGAGCACCAGGTCGGCGGCGGCCGGCTCGACCAGGCCGGCGAGGGCGTCGCCGTCGCCCTGGACGGCCCTCACCCGGTCGGCGACCCCGGCCTCGGCGGCCCGCCGGGTGAGCGCGGCGAGCGCGTCCGGGCTGGCGTCGACCACGGTCACCCGGTGCCCGGCCTGGGCGAGCGGGACGGCGAATCCGCCGGTGCCGCCGCCGACGTCGAGCACGGTCAGCTCGGCCCCGGCGCGCCGGTCCAGCTCGGCGCGCAGCACCGACCAGATCACGGCGGTACGGGGGGTCAGCGGCGGCTCGGGGAACCGTCCCGGGGTCTGCTCCACCCGGTCGAGCCTAGTCACGTGGCCGGCTGTGGAGCGGGGGCCCCTCCGGCCGGGACCCGCCCACGCATCGACCGGCCGCCGCACCCGCCCGCGTCAGCCCTTGCGGCCGGAGGTGGCGATGCCCTCGATGAAGTGCCGCTGGGCGAGGAAGAACAAAATGATCATAGGGACGGTGGCGATGACGCTGCCGGCCAGCACGACCTCCCACTGCTGTTCACCGCCGTAGCCGAACCGGTCCAGCACGACCTTCAGCCCGCGGGGCAGCGTGTAGAGGTGCTCGTCGCGCAGGTAGATGAGCGGCTTCAGCAGGTCCGTCCAGCTCGCCTTGAACTCGAAGACGAACGCGACGAGCAGCGCCGGACGGATCAGCGGGAAGGCGAGCTTCCAGAAGAGCTGGGGATAGCTCGCGCCGTCCACGCGGGCGGCCTCGAAGTACTCGCGGGGCAGCGAGAGCAGGAACTGGCGGAGCAGGAAGATGTAGAACGCCGAGCCGAAGAGGTTGCCGGCCCAGAGCGGCACCTGGGTGTCGGTCAGCCGCAGCTCCGACCAGATCAGGTACGTCGGGATCATGGTGACCGCGAACGGCAGCATCATGGTGGCCAGCACCAGCCCGAAGAGCAGGTTGCGCCCCGGGAACCGGAAGTAGGCGAACCCGAACGCCACCCAGGCGCTGGAGAGGGTGACGGCCGCCGCGGCGGCCACCCCGACCACCAGGCTGTTGAGCAGCCAGGTGACGAGCGGCACCGCCTGCCATGCCTCGGCGTAGTTGTCCGGGGCGAACGGCACCGGCAGGAAACCCGGCGCGAAGACGTACTCGCGGGGACGCAGGGACGCACCGACCAGCCAGACGAACGGCAGCAGGAAGATCACGGCCGCGCCGACCAGCCCGGCCACGAAGAGCACCCGCTGCCAGACCGGTCGGCGCGCGTCCTCCCGAGCCGGCGGTCGGCGGAGCACCACCCGGCCCGGCTCGACGCCGGGCACGGCAGCGGTGGCGCCCCGCTCGACCGCCGCGGTCACGACTCGGCCCCCGCCGCCGGGTCGTGCTCGGCCCGGGACCGCCGGACGTTGGCGACCGGGCCGTCGGTCACCTCGTACTCGCGCGGTTCGAGGTGGTGCTCCGGCACCCAGCCCGCCGCGAGCCGGGTCCGTCGCGCGTTGGCCACGCCGTTGTGGCCGTTGTTCCCCGTCACTGGTCTTCCCCTTCGTAGTACACGAACCTGTTGCTGAGCTTCACCTGCACCAGCGTGATCACCATAATGATCACGAAGAGCAGCCACGCCATCGCTGACGCGAAGCCCATGTGGAGGAACTGGAACGCCTCCTGGAACAAGTGGATGACGTAGAACGTTGCCGCGTCGCTGTTGAACGTGTTCTGGGTCTCCCGGTTGCCGAAGTACATGGTGTAGACCTCGGTGAACATCTGGAGCGACGCGATCGTGTTGACGATCAGCGTGAAGAAGAGCGCACCGGAGATCATCGGCAGCGTCACGTGCCGGAAGCGGGCCCAGCCGCCGGCGCCGTCGATGCTCGCCGCCTCGTAGAGGTCGCGCGGCACGTTCTGCAGCGCCGCCAGGTAGATGATCACGGTGGAGCCGAGGCTCCAGAGGCTCATCAGCACGATGCCGGGCATCACCCAGCTCGGGTCGGTGGTCCAGCTCGGCCCCTCGACACCGACCAGGGCCAGGCCCCGGTTGATCAGGCCGTCCTGGGTGTTGAGCAGGAGCAGGAACAGGATGCCGACGGCCACCGCCGGGGTCATCACCGGAAGGTAGAAGACGGTCCGGAAGAAGCCCTGGAGCCGCCCCACCCGCTTGAGCAGCAGCGCCAGGCCCAGGGAGATCACCATCACCAGGGGTACGTGCAGCGCCGTGTAGTAGACGGTGTTGCCGAGGCTGCGGGCGACCTGCGGGTCGGTCATCAGCTCCCGGTAGTTGTCCAGCCCCGTGTACCTCGGCGGGTTCAGCACGTCGTACTCGGTGAGGCTCAACCAGGCGCTGGCGATCATCGGGCCGGCCTGGAACACCAGGAACCCGACGATCCACGGCGCCAGGAAGAGGTACGCCCAGCGGGCCTCCCGCCGGGCCAGCGGCGTACGGCGCCGCCGGCCCGGAACGGGAGTACTGACGGTGGTGGCCATCGCCGGCTACTTCGCAGCCTTGTCCAGCGCCGCGGTGGCCTCCTGCTGGGCGCGCGCCAGCGCCTCGGCGGGCTGCGCCTGGCCGGCGAGCACCCGGTTGACCGCGTCGTACCACGCCTTGTCGAACTCGGCGCCGGCCGGCGAGGCCGGCATGGCGAACGCGACGTCCTGCACCGACCGGATCGTGGCGACGGCGTCGTCGAAGCGCTTGTTGCCGGTCGGCTGGTACAGCTCGTCGAAGATCTTCTTGTCGGCCTCGGCGTTGCCGGTCCACACCCCGGTGAACGGCTGGCCGGCGGCCTTGCGGGCGTCCGCGCGGGCCTTCGCGGCGGCGACCCAGGTGTCGGTGGCGGTCATCTGCTTGGCGAAGGCGCACGCGGCGTCCGGGTTCTTGGCCCCCTTGGTGATCACCCAGGCCTGGCCGGAGGACATGGTGAGGGAGTTGCCCTGCCGGTCCACGAACGGCTTGACCACCAGCTCGGCCTTCGGGCTGTTCTTGGCGGCCTGGTTGAGGAACCACTCCTCCATCGGCCAGGCGACGATCTGGTTCTTCACCAGCGGGTTCTCCGCGCCGAAGAAGTCGAAGGTGTCCCGGAACGACTTGAACTTGCCGAACCCGCCCTGGTCCTGGATGAGCTTCACACCGGTGGCCAGCGCCTCGACGACCTTCGGGTCGGTCAGGTTCGGCTTCGCCCCGTCGGCCGAGATCATGTCGGCGCCGTTGGCCCGGGCCCACATCGGCAGGAACTCCGGGATCTTCGGGTCGATGCCGATCCGCGACAGCCGACCGCCGGAGACCGCGGCCAGCTTCGCGTTGAGCGCCGGCAGGGCGGCCCAGTCGGCGAGGTTCACGTCGTCGGCGGTCAGCCCGGCCTGCCTGAGCAGCGCCTCGTTGAGGTAGAGCACCCGGACGCTGGAGAACTCGGGAATCCCGTAGACCGTGCCGTCCAGGGTGACCTGGTCCTTGGCCGCCGGCCGGTACTGCCCCAGGTCGATGTCCTGCTCGTCGACGCAGTCGGTCAGCGGCTGGATCGAGCCGCGCTTGGCGTACGTGCCGATGAGCTTGCGGTCCATGTACACCAGGTCTGGCGGGTTGCCGGACGCCACGGCGGAGAGGAACTGCTGCTCGTCGAAGGCGCCCTCGGTGATCTTCAGGTTGACGTCCGGGTGGTCGCGTTTGAAGGCGTCGACCCGGGTGGTGGCGATCTCGTCGGACAGGCCGAAGCCCATCGTGCTGAGCGCGCCCTTGGTGGCCGTGCCACCGGTGTCACCGTCGTCGCCGCCGCCGACTCCCCCGCACCCGGCGACGGTCAGAGCGAGCACTCCGGCAAGCGCGGTCGCCCGCAGTTTCCGTGACATGGTTTTCCTCCCCGGACCGCACGAGCCACGATGCCCGCGTGACCTGCACTTCTCCTGCCCGTGAAAGTTTCAAACCTGATGGAGATCGACTTCGGTCACCGGAAGTCCCGGGACGCCGGACTGACCGGTGGTGTGATCGGATCCAGCCGGTCGGCGACGAGGTTGACCACCCCCTCGTTCCGCTCCAACCGGCCCCGGACCACCAGCCCGGTGCTGGTCCGGGCCACCCGCCGGTAGCGCTGCCACAGCCCCGGTGAGCAGGTCACGTTGAGCATGCCGGTCTCGTCCTCCAGGTTGAGGAAGGTGACCCCGCCGGCGGTCGCCGGCCGCTGCCGGTGGGTCACGATGCCGCCGACCCGGATCCGCTGGCCGGCTTCGACCCGGCCCAGCCGGGCGATCGGCAGCGCGCCCACCAGGTCCAACTGGGGACGGATGAACCCGGCCGGATGGCTCTCCGGCGACAGACCGGTCGCCCACACGTCGGCGACCAGCCGGTCCACCGCCTCCATGCCGGGCAGGGTCGGCGGGGCCGCCCCCGTCACCGTGCCCGGCAGCCGGCCCGGCCGGTCCTGGGCCGCCGCGCCGGCGGCCCAGAGCGCCTGCCGCCGGGTCAGCCCGAAACAGGCGAACGCGTCCGCGGTGGCCAGCGCCTCCAACTGCGCGGCGGTGAGACCGACCCGCCGGGCCAGGTCCGGCATGTCACGGTACGGCCCGTGCGCGCTCCGCTCCGCCTCGATCCGCTCGGCCACGTCGTCGCCGAGGGTACGCACGCTGGACAGCCCGAGCCGGACCGCCGGACCGCCCAGCCCCCAGGCGTGCGGCGGCTCGCCCGGCGCACTGCCCCACCGGGTGTCCGGGGTGGACTCCAGCACCGCCGACGCCGCGCTGGCGTTGATGTCCGGCCGGCGCACCTCCACCCCGTGCCGGCGGGCGTCGTCGACCAGGGTCTGCGGCGAGTAGAACCCCATCGGCTGGGCGTTGAGCAGCGCGGCCAGGAACGGCGCCGGGTGGTAGCGCTTGAGCCACGAGCTGGCGTAGACCAGGTAGGCGAAGCTCATCGCGTGGCTCTCTGGGAAGCCGTAGCTGGCGAACGCGGTGAGCTTGCGGTAGACGTCGTCGGCCAGCTCGCCGGTGATGCCCCGCTCCGCCATCCCGGCGTACAGCCGGTCGGCGATCTGCGCCATCCGCTCCACCGAGCGCTTGGCCCCCATCGCCCGACGCAGCTGGTCGGCACCGGCCGCGTCGAAGCCGGCCAGGTCGATGGCGAGCTGCATCAGCTGCTCCTGGAACAGCGGCACGCCGAGGGTCTTCTCCAGCGCGTTGCGCATCAACGGGTGCGCGAAGGTCACCGGTTCCTGGCCGTTCTTGCGCCGGATGTACGGGTGCACCGAGCCGCCCTGGATCGGGCCGGGGCGGATCAGCGCCACCTCGACCACCAGGTCGTAGAACTCGCGGGGCTTGAGCCGGGGCAGGGTGGCCATCTGGGCGCGGCTCTCCACCTGGAACACCCCGACCGAGTCGGCCCGGCAGAGCATGTCGTAGACCTCGGGGTCGTCCAGCGTCATGTCGCCGAGGTCCAGGCTCATCCCGATCATGTCGTACCCGTAGTGCAACGCGGAGAGCATGCCGAGACCGAGCAGGTCGAACTTGACCAGGCCGACGGCGGCGCAGTCGTCCTTGTCCCACTGGAGCACGCTGCGGCCGGGCATCCGCCCCCACTCCACCGGGCAGACCTCGATCACCGGCCGGTCGCAGATCACCATCCCGCCGGAGTGGATGCCCAGGTGCCGGGGGAAGGTCTGCAGCTCGTTGGCGTACTCGACGACCTGCTCGGGGATGTCCGCCACGTCGACCGTGGTGACCGAACCCCACCGGTCGATCTGCTTGCTCCAGGCGTCCTGCTGGCCCGGCGAGTAGCCGAACGCCTTGGCCACGTCCCGCACCGCCGACCGGGGCCGGTAGGAGATGACGTTGGCGACCTGGGCGGTGTGCTCCCGGCCGTAGCGGGCGTAGACGTGCTGGATCACCTCCTCCCGACGGTCGGACTCGATGTCGACGTCGATGTCCGGCGGCCCGTCCCGCTCGGGGGCGAGGAACCGCTCGAAGAGCAGCCGGTGCCGGACCGCGTCGACGTTGGTGATCCGCAGCGCGTAGCAGACCGCCGAGTTCGCCGCCGAGCCCCGCCCCTGGCAGTAGATGTCCTGCTCCCGGCAGAACGCGACGATGTCGTAGACCACCAGGAAGTAGCCGGGGAACCCCAGCTCCTCGATCATGTCCAGCTCGTGGTCGAGCTGCGCGTACGCCGCCGGGTGCGCCTCCCGCGGGCCGTAGCGCTCCCGGGCGCCCTGCGCGGTCAGGTGGCGCAGCCAGCTCATCTCGGTGTGCCCCGGCGGAACCGGGTACGCCGGCAGCTCCGGCGCGACCAGTTGCAGGTCGAAGGCCAGCTCGGCGCCGAACTCGGCGGCCCGGGCCACCGCACCCGGGTAGGCGGCGAACCGGGCCGCCATCTCCGCACCGCTGCGCAGGTGGGCGGTGGCGGCGGCGGGCAGCCAGCCGTCGATCTCGTCCAGGCTGCGCCGGGCCCGGACGGCGGCGACCGTGGTGGCCAGCCGACGCCGCCCCGGGCTCGCGTAGTGCACGTTGTTGGTGGCCACCGTGGGCAGGCCGGCGGCGGCGGCCAGTTCGGCGAGCGCGTCGTTGCGGTCCGCGTCGACGGGGTGGCCGTGGTCGGTGAGCTCCACCGCCACCGTCTCCGCGCCGAAGAGCGCGGTCAGCCGGTCCAGCTCCCGGGCCGCCGCGTCGACGCCCTCGGTGAGCAGCGCTCCCGGCACGTGCCCCTTGCGGCAGCCGGTGAGCACCAGGACGTGGTCGCGCAGCTCGGCGGCGACCTCCTCCAGGTCCCCGTAGACCGGTCGGCCCTTCTCGCCGCCGCGCAACTGGGCGCGGGAGATGGTGCTGGCCAGCCGGGCGTACCCCTCGTGGCCGTGCGCGAGCACCAGCAGGTGCGCGCCGAGCGGGTCCGGTTCGCCGTTCTGCGGACCGGGCAGCCCGAGGGAGAGTTCGGCGCCGAAGATCGTCGGCAGGTGCAACGCGCGGGCCGCCTCGGCGAAGCGCACCACACCGTAGAAGCCGTCGTGGTCGGTGACGGCGAGCGCGGTGAGCCCCAGCCGGGCCGCCTCCTCGGCCAGCTCCTCCGGGTGGCTCGCCCCGTCGAGGAAGCTGAAGTTGGTGTGCGCGTGCAGCTCCGCGTACGGGACGGCGCCCTCGGGGCGGACCACCGCCGGCGCCTGGTACTGCTCGCGCCGGCGGCTCCAGGCGGGGCCGTCCCCGCCGTCGGCGTCCTCGGCGAGCGGGTCCACCACGTGCAGGTGCCGCTGCTCGCGCGACCGGCCCTGACCGGATCGGCCGTCGGGACGGCCGGAGAGCACCCGCTCCAGCTCCGACCAGGGCATCTTGGGGTTGTGAAAGCTCATCCCGCCGCCCCCGCTGGTCGCGTGGCGCGGGTGGCCCGCGCCGACGTGATCGGGTCAGTCATAGATCGCCTCCACCAGCCACCGCCCGGCCTCGACGGCGAGCAGCAGGGCGGCGCCGTCGGCGAGGCTGACCTGGAACCGGGCCCGGCGGCGGGCCTCGGCCGGCGCCCACCACCGCTCGTCGACCGGCCACGGCCCGGTCCAGCCGACGATCTCGGTCGGTGGCGCCGTGCCCACGGTGAGCCGGGCCGGCGCCGCGCTCACCGCCAGGCGCGCGCTGACCACGACCGGCTCGCCGTCGGCGTCGTGCACGGTGGCGGCCAGTGGGCTGGGCAGCACCACGGCCGGCGCGGGCGGCGGAAGCCGACCGGGCCAGGGCGGGGCTGCCCCACCACGACCGGCGCCGGCGGCCCCGGACGAGGCACTCCCACCGCCGCGCCGGCGACCGGCAGCCCGGCCGTCCGCGACCTCGCCGCCACCGGCCGCGGTGGTGTCCCGTGCGACCGGCAACGGTGGCGGGCCGGGGCGGGCGGGCAGCCGCTCGTCACCCCAGGGCACCAGGCGCACCTCGTCGGCCGGGGACCGGCCGCCGCCGAGCACCGCGGTGAGCACCGCCTCCGGGCCGAGGATGCCCTGCACCCGGCTCAACGCCCGGTGCGCCCGCTCCCGCTCCTCGCCGGTCTCCCCCCACAGGCCGGCCTGCAGACCGGCCTGGGCGATCACCCCGTCGGGGACCAGCCGCAGCCGGATGATGCCGGACGTCGGCCGGGCCGGGCCGCCCCCGCCGCGCCGGCTGCTGCCGGTGAGCCAGCCGTCGAGCTGCCAGCGGACCCGGTCGGCGATGGCCGCCGCGGTGAGCAGGCCGTCGTGCCGCCAGACCCGGTGCAGCTCCTGGCCGTGCGCGGTGACCGCCTCGATGCCGAGCCGGGTGCAGGCCAGGCCGTGCCCGGCGAGCCGGTCGTGCAACTGCTCGGCCAGCGCCCGGGCCGCGAACGCCGCCGCGTCGACCCGGTCGATCGGCTCGTCGTACTCGGCGGTCACCGTCAGGTCGGCCGGGGGCTGACGGACGGCGAGCGGACGGTGGTCCCGCCCGGCGGCCAGCCGGTGGGCCAGCGCGCCGTCGAACCCGAACCGGGCCAGCACGTCACCGGCGGGCAGCGCGGCGAAGTCGCCGAGGCTACGCACCCCGAGACGGCGCAGCAGGTCGGCCAGCGCCGGGCGGCCCAACGCCTCGACCGGCAGCCCGGCGAGGAACTCCGGGGTCTCCCCGGGCGGGACGATCCGGCCGGTGCGGGCGGCCAGCCCGGCGGCGAAGACCCCGTCGGCGATCCCGACCTGGCTCTCCACCACGCAGGCCTGGGCGACGTGTTCGACGATCCGTTCGGCGGCCGCCTCCTCACCGCCGAAGTAGCGGCTCGGCCCCCGGGCGGTGAGCGCGCACGCGCCGGGGCGTACCACCTCGACGCCGGCGACCAGCTCCTCCACGGCCGCGACCACCGGCTCGAACGCCCGGGCGTCCCGCCCCGGGTCGTAGTCGACCACGGTCAACTGGGGGCAGCGGCCCTGCGCCTCCCGTTTGCGCAGGCCACGCCGCACCCCCTCGGCCCGGGCGCGCTCGGAGCAGGCCACCACCCGGTTGGCGTGCAGGACGGCGACCGGGCCGGTGGCGGGCACCCCGTCGACGATCTCGGCGGCGAGCACGGGCCAGTCGGGGCACCAGAGCAGCAGGGTGCGGACGGGTGCGTCGCTCATGCCGTGCCGATCACCGTGAGCGCGCCACGGCGCGACGCGCCGGCGGAGGCGCGGTCGGTCGAGGCGACCGGGTGCAGCCGGCCGGTGGACGGACGCCCGGCGGTGGGCGGCACGGCGCGGGGGATGACGCGGGTCAACTCGTCGCCGGGCAACCAGACCTTGATCTCCTTGGGCCGGGCGGCCGCCCCCCGTCCGCGCGCCGAGACGGTGACCTCCCGGCGCCGCAGCCGGCCCCGGCCCGACCCGAGCCCCTCCCAGACCCCACGGACCACCTGCAACGTCACGTCCGCGCCGTCCCACCGGCCGTACGGGACGAGCACACTGCCCCGCTGCCGGGCCCGGGCGGCGAGCCGGTTGGCGACCGAGGCGGAGACCGTGGCCGGCACGGCGGTCACCACGACGTCCACCCCGTCGATGAGCGCGGCGACGACGGTGGCCCAGTCGGGGCCGGGATTGGGCACCAGGGCGAGCCGGTCCAGCGCGATCCCGATCTCGGCGGCCGCGCCCGCGCCGAAGGTCGGCACCCCCACCACGGCGCACCACGAGCCGGCCCGGGACGCCTCGGCGAGCAGCGCCAGCACCAGCGAGGTGCCACCGCTGCGCCGCGGCTGCCCGGTGGCGACCGCGATCGTGCTGCCGCGCCGCAGGCCCCGGTTGGGCAGCAGCCCGGTCAGCTCGGGAGCCACCGGCAGCATCCGGTGGCCGCCCGCGGGATCCGGCGCGCTCGCCGGACGGACCAGACCCGCCAGCGCGGCGGAACCGACCACCATCCGGCCCGCCATCGGACCAACCCCCCGTCGTGTTGCTGTTGGATCAGGTGTTGCGGCGACCGGTGCCGTGCCGGCGGCACGGTCACGAGGACGGCGTGGACGGACTTCCCCGGCCCCACGTCACCCTCGTGACCGGCGTCGACCCGGCTCCGGCCGGTCGGACGTGGCGTCAGGCGGCGAGACCGTCCAGCGCCGGTTGGTGGACCACCCCGAGCGCCGTCTCCACCACCGAGACGAACTGCTCGGCCGCGCGGAGCAGGTCGTCGGCCTCCCGGGCGCTGACCACCCGGGGGATGCCGGCTTCGGCGGCGGCCCGTTTGCCGGCGCCGGCGGCGAAGTAGCGCGCCCACTCGTCGAGCTCGGGGGCGACGGCGGTGAGCAGGACCCAGACGCTGGTGATCCGGTTGCGCCGGGCGGGCGCGGGGCGGGCCCGCGCGGCGAGCAGGGCCGCGGCCGCGCGCAGGGCGGCCAGGTGGGCGGCCGCGTAGCGGAGACCGTCGGGACGGGTCTGGCCGGCCTCGGTCAGCCCCTGCCGGGCCACCGCGAGCAACTGTGCGGGGGTGCGGTGCGGCAGCACGTGCGCGGGCACCGTCGGTGGCTGAGCCGGGTTGGTCGGCATGGAACTGTCTCCTCCACTGGCCGAGGCGACCGACCGGCGGCGGAAGGAGCCACCGGCGGAGGCCGGGTCGGGTGGTGCGGAGGAAGACGCACCGTGTGGGGCCGGCCGGGTGTGGACGCTTCCCCACACCACACCCGGCCGGCGTACCGGCGGGTTCGTCGTCCGCCGCCCGGGGGTCGTGGGCGGCGGACGACGCTCCTGCCTGACGGGACCGGGCTCGCGACTGCCCGGAACCCAGGTGCGGCCCGCGGTGCCGCACCGCCCGGAGCCGCGCCGCGAAACGCCGCTCTCTGGGCTTGGTTGGAACGAACGTTCGAGGCAATCGAACACTCGTTCTAACTACTGCTGACAGTACACCTCCCCTACGACGAAAACGCAACGTGTGACGCGCCGCTCCCGCCGAGCCTCCGGGAGCGGTCGGGACACGGCGTGGCCGGGGCGGCCCGGGCGGGGGCGGACCGGAGAGAATGGCGGGATGCAGCCACACCCGAACGTACGGGCGGTCCAGGACGCGCTGGCCGGCGCGGACGCGCGGGACGCCTCCGGCGCGCCCGCCACCGTCCGCCTGCTCCCCGACGCCGTCCACACCGCCGCGGCGGCGGCCGAGGCGCTCGGCGTACGAGTCGGCCAGATCGCCAACTCGCTCGTCTTCGAGGCCGACGGCGCCCCACTGCTCGTGCTCACCTCCGGCGCCCACCGGGTGGACGTCGCCGAGCTGGCCGCGTCCATCGGGGTGACCACGCTGCGCCGGGCCACCCCCGAGTTCGTCCGGGAGCACACCGGGCAGCCGATCGGCGGCGTCGCCCCGCTCGGGCACCCGCGACCGCTGCGCACCCTGGTGGACCTCGCGCTGGCCGAGCACCACGAGGTCTGGGCCGCCGGCGGGGTGCCCCGCGCGGTGTTCCCGACCACCTACAACGAGCTGCTCCGGATCACCGCCGGCACCCCGGCCGAGGTGGCGTGACCGTCCCCGAGCTGGTCACCCTGCACGTGTGGCGGACCACGCCGGCCGCGCTGCCCCGGGCGCTGACCCGGATGGCGCTCGACCCACGCCGGCTGCGGGCCACCCCGGGCGTACGGTTCGGCAAGCTGCTCGGCACCGGGACCGGCACCGGCTTCGGGCCGGGCGACGCCGACCCGACCCGGTGGGCGGCGCTGACCGTCTGGGACTCCCCCGCCGCGGCGGACGGCTTCGACGGCTCACCGGTGGGCCGGGCCTGGGCGCGGATCGCCCGATCCGCCGTCCGGGTCGATCTGCGCCCGCTGACCAGCCGGGGTGAGTGGTCCCGGCGCCGCCCGTTCGGCGAGCCGTCCGGCGGGCCGGTCACCGGCCCGGTGCTCGCGTTGACCCGGGCCCGGTTGCGGGCCCGTCGTGCGGCCACCTTCTGGCGGGCGGTCCCGCCGGTGGCCGCCGCCCTGCGCGACGCCCCCGGCCTGCTCGCCCGCTTCGGTGTCGGCGAGGCGCCGCTGGGCTGGCAGGGCACGGTCAGCGTGTGGCGGGACCCGGCGGACCTCGTCGCGTTCGCGTACCGTCACCCGGAGCACCGCGCGGCGATCACCCGCACCCCCACCGAGGGCTGGTACGCCGAGGAGCTCTTCGCGCGGTTCCAGGTGCGCGACGTGGTCGGTGACCGCACGGTGCTGGGTTGGCACGACAACCACGACAACGTGGACGACAGAGGTGGATGGGCATGAGGTTGGTGCGGTGGACCCCGGACGATCTCGTCCGACGGCTGGACGACGTGGTGGCCGTCTACGGCGAGGCGATGGGTTACCGGACCGACCTGCTGGAGGCCCGGCGCGGCTACATGGCCACCCACGTCCGCCGGCCCGGGTTCCGCGCGGTCGCCAGCCTGACCAGTGAGGGCCACCTCGCCGGGTTCGGCTACGGCTACCTCGGCGCGGCCGGGCAGTGGTGGCACGACCAGGTGCTGCGGGCGCTGGACCCGGCGGCCCGGCAACGCTGGCTGACCCACTGCTTCGAGGTGGTCGAGCTACACGTCCGGCCGGCCGCGCAGGGGCACGGCCTGGGTGCCGGGCAGCTGCGCGCGCTGCTCACCCTGGCCGAGGGGACCACCACCCTGCTCTCCACGCCGGAGGCCGACGAGCAGACGTCCCGGGCCTGGCGGCTCTACCGGCGCTTCGGCTTCACCGACGTGCTGCGCGACTTCCACTTCCCGGGCGACGAGCGCGCGTTCGGGGTGCTCGGCCGGGACCTGCCGCTCGACCACCCCGCCGCATGACCCGACGGCTGCCCTGGGCGCTGCTGGCCGTCCTGGTCGCGGCCCAGATCTGCTACCCGCTGACCGGGGGGCCGACCCGGGCCCGGCTGACCGTGGCCACCGTCGTCCTCGGCTACCTGCTCTCGGTCTGCCACGCCCTGCTCAGCCGGGGCCCCCGGGTCGCGGCGGCGCTGGTCGCGGTGGCCACCGGCGGCGGGTTCGCCGTGGAGGCGGTCGGGGTGGCCACCGGCGTGCCGTTCGGCAGCTACGACTACTCCGGTGAGCTGGGCCCGAAGCTGGCCGGCGTACCACTGATCATCCCGCTGGCCTGGACCTGGATGGCCTGGCCGGCCTGGCTGGCGGCGGTGCGGCTGACCACGCCGGCCACCGTGTCGCCCACCGACCCACCGGCGCCGGCCGGCGCCGGGCTCCGGGTCGGGCGGATCGCGCTGGCCGCGGTGGGACTGGCCACCTGGGACCTCTTCCTCGACCCGCAGATGGTGGCCGAGGGCTACTGGCGCTGGCTCGACGCCACCCCCGCCCTGCCCGGGCTGCCCGGCGTCCCGGTCAGCAACTACCTGGGCTGGCTGCTCTTCGCGCTGCTGCTGGCGAGCGCGCTGCGACCCCTCGCCGGGCCGCCCGTCGCGGTCACCGACGGGCGGGACGCGCCGTTGGTCGCGCTCTACCTCTGGACGTACGCCTCCAGCGTGCTGGCCCACGCGGTCTTCCTCGACCTGCCCGCCTCGGCGCTCTGGGGCGCGGTCGGCATGGGCGCGACGGCCGTACCGCTGGCGGTGGCGCTGCTGCGCGCCCGCCGGCACCGCGACGAGCAACGGCCACCACGGACGGCCCGACGCCCCGGCGTCGACGCGACCGCATGACCGCGCTGCTCGCGCTGCTGCTCGGCGTCGCCGTGCTGACCGGGCACACCCTGATCAACGCCACCCGCTGGCTGCGCCGGCCGCACCGACCGCCGGCCGAGGTGACCGAGCCGGTCGCGGTGCTGCTGCCGCTGCGCGACGAGGCGGAACGGGTCGCTCCCTGCCTGCGGGCGCTGCTCGACCAGCGGGGCGTGCCCGGCCTTCGGGTGGTGGTGCTCGACGACGGTTCCACCGACGGCACCGCGGACGTCGTCCGCGCCGTCGCCGGCGACGACCCGCGGGTCACGCTGCTCACCGGGGCCACCCCACCGGCGGGCTGGCTCGGCAAGCCGTACGCCTGCTGGCAGCTCGCCACTCGGGCGGACCCGGCGGCGACCGCGCTGGTCTTCGTCGACGCCGACGTGGTGCTCGAACCCGACGCCGTCGCGGCGGCGGTGACCGAACTGCGCGCGGCGGGCGTGACGCTGCTGTCGCCGTACCCCCGGATCGTGACGGCGACGGCGGCCGACCGGCTGGTCCAGCCGCTGCTGCAGTGGCTGTGGCTGACCTTCCTGCCGCTGGCGGCGATGGAGCGCTCGCGCCGCCCCTCGCTGGCCGCGGCCGGTGGGCAGTTCCTGGCGCTGGACCGGGCCGGCTACCTGCGGGCGGGTGGGCACGCGGCGGTCGCCGACCGGGTGCTGGAGGACATCGAGCTGGCCCGGGCGGTCAAGCGCGCGGGCGGGCGGATCGCCCTGGCCGACGGTTCCCGGCTGGCCGCCTGCCGCATGTACGAGAACTGGCCGCAGCTGCGCGACGGCTACACGAAGTCGCTCTGGGCCACGTTCGGGCACCCGGGCGCGGCGGCGGCCGTGGTGGGCCTGCTGCTCCTGCTCTACACCGCGCCGCCGCTGCTGGCGGTGGGCGCGCTCGCGGCCGGGGCGCCGGGGGCGGCGCTGGTGGCCGCGGGCGCCTACCTGCTCGGGGTGGCGGGGCGGGTGGTCACCGCGCGCGCCACCGGCGGCCGGTGGTGGCCCGACGCGCTGACACACCCCGTGTCGGTCGTGGTCCTCGGTTGGCTGACCCTGCGGTCGTACCATCTGCGCAAGCGGCGGCGCCTGTTCTGGCGTGGGCGCCCGGTCAGCTAGGAGGCGCGGGATGGCACGGATCGTGGTCGTCGGCGCCGGAGTGGGCGGCCTGGCCACCGCCGCCCGACTGGCCGCCACCGGGCACGAGGTGACCGTCTTCGAGCGGGCCGAGACGGTCGGCGGCAAGCTGGGCCGGCACCTGCGGGACACCCCGGCCGGTACCTTCCACTTCGACACCGGGCCGAGCCTGCTCACCCTCCCCGACGTCTTCACCGACCTGTTCGAGGCGACCGGGGCGAAGCTCGACGAATACCTGGACCTGACCCGGCTCGACCCGATCGTCCGGCACGTGTTCACCGACGGGTCGACCCTGGACTCCTGCGCCGACCCGACCGAGTTCGCCGCACGGATCGGCGCCACCCTCGGCGACCGGGCGGCGGCCGACTGGCAGCGGCTGTGGCGCCGCGCCGCCCGGGTCTGGGCCGCCTCGTCCCGGGACGTGCTGCGCCGCCCCGTCGACTCGCCCCGGGACCTCGCCGCGCTGGCCTGGCGGCTGGGCGACCTGGCCGCCATCGGTCCCGGCCGCTCGCTGCGCGGCCTGGGCCGCCACCACCTCGGCGACCCGCGGCTGCGGATGCTCCTCGACCGGTACGCCACCTACACCGGCGCCGACCCGCGCCGGGCGCCGGCCGCGCTGGTCGCCGTCCCCTACGCCGAACTGGCGTTCGGCGGCTGGTACCTGCGGGGCGGGCTGGGCACCCTCGCCGACGCGCTGCTGTCGCGCTGCCTGGACCTCGGCGTGGTCGTGCAGACCGGCGCCACGGTCGCCCGGATCGACGCGGCGGGCGGGCGGGTCCACGGCGTACGTCTCGACGGCGTCGCCGCGCCCGTCCCGGCCGACGTGGTGGTGGCCAACTGCGACGCGCTCACCCTCTACCGCGACCTGCTGCCCAGCCCGCGCCGGCTGGCCGCGCTCACCGACCGCAGCCTGGCCGGCTTCGTGCTGCTGCTCGGGGTGACCGGCTCCTCCGGGCTCGCCCACCACAACGTCTTCTTCCCGACCGACTACGACGCCGAGTTCGACGCGGTCTTCGGCGACCCCGGCCGCGGCGTACGGGCCCGCCCGGCTCCCGACCCGACGGTCTTCGTCACCGTCGCCGACGACCCGCTGGTCCGCCCCGCCGGGCACGAGGCCTGGTTCGTGCTGGTCAACGCCGCCCGCCAGGGCACCGCCACCAGTGCGGTCGACTGGCGGCGGCCCGGCCTCGCGGAGGCGTACGCCGACCGGATTCTCGACGTGCTCGCCGCGCGGGGCGTCGACGTCCGCGACCGGCTGCTGTTCCGGGAGATCCGCACCCCGGCCGACCTGGACGACGCGACCGGCGCCCCGGGCGGGACGATCTACGGCACGGCGGGCGGTCTGCTCCGGCCGGCCAACCGGGGTCCGGTGCGCGGGCTGTGGCTGGTCGGCGGCTCCGGCCACCCGGGCGGTGGCCTGCCCATGGTCACCCTCTCCGCACAGATCGTCGCCACCGACATCGGCCCCGCCTAGCCCGCTCTCGGCTCCCCGTCCAGCTTCCGCGATCGTGCAGTTCCGGCCCTCGGGCAGATCGATCTGTCCGGAATGCCGGGGCGGAAAGTGCGCGATCGCCGGGCCGAGAGGGTGGGGACGGGGGCCGGGGGTCAGCCGGCTTGGAGGAGGGCCCGGCGGACGGCCGACAGGAGCTGGCCCAGGCCGAAGCCGGCGAGCAGCACCCACACCGCGGTCGCCATGGTGATGGTGCCCGCGGCGAGGTCGGGCTGGATCAGACCGGCCAGCCCGGCCACCAGCAACCCGCCCAGGGCGACCGAGACCCGGGTCGGCCGCTCCCCCACGGTCACCGCGCCGATCTGCCGCATGCCCGCGGAGACCGCCCGGGCGCGGACGTACTCGTGCAGCCAGGAGAGCGCCCCGGCCGCCACCACCAGGGCGCCCGGCGCCCCCACCAGCCAGAACGCGACCAGCCAGGCGACCTCACCGAGCCGGTCGGCGACCGAGTCGTAGACGTAGCCGAGTCGGCTGGTACGGCCGGTGGCCACCGCCACCGCGCCGTCGACGCTGTCCGCCACCCCCGCCAGCAGCACGAACAGCGCCCCGAGGAAGGGGCCGTCGCCCGGCTGCGCGGCGAACACCGGCACGCACACGCACAGCAGCACGCCGACCACCGTCACGGGGGTCGGGCCGACCCGCAGCCGGCCCAGCACGTACCCCACGTGGTAGGCGAACCGCAGCCAGCCGCGTACCGCGGGTGCGGCCGACCGGGGGTCGAAGCCTCCGTGCAGCCGTGCCCACGCCGTGGCGTACTCGTCCCACTTCAGGAGTGTGCCCACCACTGATCAACCGTCGCGACGGCGATCAGGTGTCGCGAGGGTCGCGCTCACGCCCGGACGTCCACGCTGAGGTTCTGCCAGACCTCGCGCGTCGCGGTGGAGCGGTTGAGGGTGATGAAGTGGATCCCCGGCACACCCTCGTCGAGCAGCCGGCGGCACATCTCGCTGGCCTGCTCGATGCCGAGCCGACGGACGGCCTCGGGGTCGTCGGCGACCTTCGCGAACCGTTCGGCCAGCGCGGGCGGGAAGGGCGCACCGGAGAGCTGCACCGACCGCTCGATGGTGCCCATCTGGGTCACCGGCATCACCCCGGCGAGGATCGGGGTGTCGCAGCCGGCCGCCGCAACCCGGTCGCGCAGCCGCAGGTAGTCGTCGGCGTCGAAGAACATCTGGGTGATCGCGAACGCGGCACCGGCCTGGCACTTCCGGACGAAGTGCGCGGTGTCGCTGGCCACGTCGGGCGAGCGCGGGTGCTTGTAGGGGAACGCGGCCACGCCCACGCTGAAGTCGCCCGCGTCGCGTACCAACCGGACCAGGTCCTCGGCGTAGCGCACGCCCTCCGGGTGGGCGACCCACTCGCCGCCCGGGTTGCCCGGCGGGTCCCCGCGCACGGCCAGCACGTTGCGCACCCCCACTCCCGCCAGCCGGCCGATCACGTGCCGCAGCTCGGCCACGGAGTGGTCGACGGCGGTGAGGTGGGCCATCGGCAGCAGGGTGGTCTCGGTGGCGATCCGCTCGGTGACCGCGACGGTGGTGTCGCGGGTCGAGCCGCCCGCGCCGTAGGTGATCGAGACGAAGGACGGCCGCAGCGACTCCAGCTCGCGGATCGCCTGCCAGAGCAGGCGCTCACCCTGCGGGGTCTTCGGGGGGAAGAACTCGAATGAGAAGGTCGGCTGCCGCTCACGGATCAGCTCCCCGATGGCCGGCTGCGGATTGGGGAGGACCGAGGGGAGACCGAGCGCCACGCCCCGACTCTAGCGGGCGACACCCGCCGCCCCCACGACCTTTCCACATGGCGGTGGGTCGGGGAAAGCGTCGTACCCCCGGGATAGACAGGGACCGTGCGGGTGGGGCCGGCCGGGGACCGGTCCTCGCGGGGGCCGCGCGGGGGTCGCCACCAGCGGTGGCACGGCCGTCCGACGGACGGGCCGGCGCCACCGTGCCGACCCGTCGGGAGGGACCGATGACGCCGACCCCACCACCCGGCCCGCCGCAGCTGCTCGGGCCGTTGCTCACCCAGCTCCGGCTGGCCCGTGGCTGGAGCCAGCAGCGCACCGCCGCCGAGCTCTGCGCCGCCGCCGGCGTGCCGACCCTCAGCCGGCACGAGATCTCCCGGTGGGAGCGTCAGGTGCGCGTCCCCGGTGACTTCTGGCTGCGCTGGCTGGCGGTCGTCCTCGCCACGCCCGTCGAGTTGCTGACCGGCGCCGCGGCCCGGAGCCGGTCGCCCGCGCCGCCGGCGCTGCGGCCCACGGGAGGCGGGCGGTCCCGGGCGGCGCTGCTCGCGCTGGCGCAGCGCTGGCTGGCCGACCCGCGCGCGCCGCTGCTGGTCGCCCCGCCCGGGCGGGTCACCGGGCTCGCGCCCGCGGGGCCCCCGACGCCGCCGGCCTCCGACCCGGCACCATCCGGCGGTACGACCCGCGGCGGGTGCCTCCCGACGGACGACGAGCCCGCTCCCGGCGTACGTGACGACCCGCCCCGCCCACCCGGTCCGGTGGACGCGGCGGACCTGGCCGCGCTGCGCCGGCTCGACGACCTCGCGGGCGGCGCCGATCTGGCCCCGCTCGGCGCGGACCGGCTCCGCCGGCTGGCCCGGTCGCTGCCCCGGTCCGGGCCGGCCGACCGTCGCCGGTTGCTGCCCCTGCTCGCCGAGTCGGCCCAGCTCGCCGGCTGGCTGGCCACGGACGCGGGCGACCTGACCGGCGGCTTGGACGCCTACCGGCTCGGGTTGCGCGCCGCGGCGGCCACCGGCGACCCGGCCCTGGCCGGGCACGTGCTCGGCTCGGCGAGTCACCTGCTCGCCGGTGCCGGTGACCCGCGGGGCGCGCTCCTGCTGGCCCGCACCGCCTACGCGGGCAGCCGACGGTGGGCGAGCCCCGGCCTGCGCGCCCTGCTGCTGCACCGGGTGGCGCTGGCCGCCGCGCTCGGGGGCCGACCGGACGCCGCCGGCCAGGCCCTGGGCGCCGCCGAGCGGGCCGTCGGGGAGCCGGATCCGGATCGGGAGCCGTCCTGGCTCTACTGGCTCGACGGCGCCGAGCTGACGGCGATGACCGGACGGGCCCTGGTCGCGCTGGGCCGGCCCCGGCGGGCCGAGGGGCTGCTCGACGCGACCCGGGGGCCGGGGCGCCCGCGCCGGGCGGCGGTCTACGGCGCCTGGCTGGCCCGGGCCTATCTCCAACTCGGCGAGGTGGAGCAGGCCTGTGACGTCGCCGACGGGGCGCTGCTCGACGCGGTGCGCGCCGGGTCACCCCGGGCGGTGGCCCAACTGGCCGACGTCCGCCGCCGGCTGGCCACGCATCGACGCACACCGGCGGTCCGCCGACACACGGCGCTGGTCGCGGCCGCGCGCCCGTACCTGCCCCGACCGTCGGCCGCGACGGTCCCCGGACGAGGCCCACCGGGTCGGGGCCCACAGCCGGTACTGGCGGGTATCCGAGGCCCGACCCGACCCGCTAGCGTTCACGCGTGACCGACGCTGCTCCCGTCTCTCCCGTCGATCGAGCCGGCCTGCGCCAGCGGATCGACAAGGCCCTGACCGAGTTCCTGGCCAACCAGCGGATCTGGATGGCCGGCGTAGACGATGCGCTGACCCCGGTGGCGGAGGCGATCGAGGCGTTCGTGCTGGGTGGCGGCAAGCGGCTGCGACCGGCCTTCGCCTACTGGGGTTTCCGGGGTGCCGGTGGGGTCGACAGCGACCAGGTGCTGGCCGCCCTGGCCGCGCTGGAGTTCGTGCAGGCCAGCGCCCTCATCCACGACGACCTGATGGACCGTTCCGACACCCGGCGCGGTGAGCCGGCGGTGCACCGCCGGTTCGCCGCCCGGCACCGCGGCTCCGGCTGGGGCGGCGACCCGGACAACTTCGGTGACGCCGCCGCGATCCTGCTCGGTGACCTCTGTCTCGTCTGGTCCGACGAGCTGCTGCACTCCGCCGGGCTGGACCCACGTGCCGTGGCCCGGGCCCGCCCCGTCTTCGACGAGATGCGCACCGAGGTCACCGTCGGCCAGTACCTCGACGTGCTCACCCAGGTGACCCGGGACACGTCGGTCGAGCGGGCCGGCAAGGTGGCCCGCTACAAGTCGGCGAAGTACACGGTCGAGCGGCCGCTGCTGCTCGGCGCGGCGCTGGCCGACGCGTCGGCGGACATCCGGGCCGCGTACTCGGCGTACGGGCTGCCGTTGGGCGAGGCGTTCCAGCTCCGCGACGACGTGCTGGGAGTGTTCGGCGACCCGGCGCAGACCGGCAAACCGGCCGGCGACGACCTGCGCGAGGGCAAGCGGACCTTCCTGGTCGCGGCGGCCCTGGAGACCGCCGACGACGCCGGCCGGGAGCTGCTGCTGGCCGGGCTCGGCGACGCCGGGCTCGACGAGGAGGGCGTCACGCGGCTCCGCGAGGTGATCACGATGAGCGGCGCGCTGGCCCGCACCGAGCAGCGGATCACCACGCTCACCGACGGCGCGCTGGCCGCGCTGGCCAGTGTGGATCTCGACACCGAGGCGAGGCAGGCTCTGGTCGACCTGGCCATAGCCGCCACCCGCCGAGCCGACTGACCCCCTCACCCGCACCGCCCCGCCCCCGCCCTTCCCGGGCGCGATCATGAAGTTGTTGTCACCGGCACGGGCGTGTCGCGGCGATAACTTCATGATCGCCGGGCGAGGGCGGCGGGGCGCGGCGCGGGGTGGGTGGGTGGGGTCAGAAGCCGAGGGCTTGGGCGCGGCGCTTGACCTCTCGGGCCTGGTCGCCGCCGAGGGCGACCGCCGGCGTGCCGGGCAGGGTGTCGTCCGGCTCGTAGAGCCAGCGCAGCGCCGCCTCGTCGTCGTAGCCGGCGTCGGCGAGCAGGTTGAGCACGCCGGGCAGGTGCTTGAGGACGGTGCGGTTGGCCACCAGGTCGGCCGGCACCCGGCGAACGCCGTCGCGGCGGACCGCCAGCAGCTCCCGGTCGCGGATCATCTGGTGCACCTTGCTGATGGACACGTCGAGACGCTCGGCGACGTCCGGAAGGGTGAGCCAGCCGGCCGCGTCGGCGGGTCCGGCGAGGTCGGGGCCGGTGGCGGCCTGGTCGGCGGGTACGGATTCGGTCACCCGATCACCCTGCCACGCCGTCACCGGCGCGGGTCAACGGCACCCCGGCGACGAGCCGGACGATCCGGGCCGAAGGTCGGGCTCGGACCGGCGACGCCGACCGGCACCCAGCAGCCGAGCGCCACCACCGGCCGGACCGGACCGGAGAACACGCACACACGCACGGTCACCGTCCGCTCACGGTTGCGCGGTGCCGGCGTCCCCGTCGGGGTCGGCGGCCGACCGGCTTCGGGCGCGTACGCGCAGCTCGGAAGGGGTCGCGGCCAGGCGACGAGCGCGGCGGGACGGGCCGGGTCGGCTCCCGGCTGTAGCATCCTGTTCAACCTTCACCCTCCCGACGCATAGACTGCCTGCCGATGGACACACAGGTCGCCGACACGTTGCTGGGCTCGCTGATCGACGGGCGCTACCGCATTCGCGGTCGCGTGGCCCGTGGCGGCATGGCGACCGTGTACACCGCGACGGACGAGCGCCTCGAGCGCACCGTCGCCGTCAAGATCATTCACCCGACCCAGGCCCCCGAGGCCCGGGCCCGGGTCGCCGGGTTCGTGGAGCGGTTCACCGACGAGGCGAAGACGATCGCCCGGCTGACCCACCCCAACGTGGTGGCGGTCTACGACCAGGGCACCCACGGCGGCCTGCCCTACCTGGTCATGGAGTACGTCCGGGGCCGCACCCTGCGCGAGGTGCTCGCCGAGCGGCGCCGGCTCAACCCGGACGAGGCGCTGGCGATCTTCGAGCAGATGCTCGCCGCGATCGCCGCCGCCCACCGGTCGGGCGTGGTCCACCGCGACGTCAAGCCGGAGAACGTCCTGGTCGCCGAGGCGCCCACCGGCGGCATGGCCAACCTGGTCGACAGCGTGGTGAAGGTCGCCGACTTCGGGCTTGCCCGCGCGGTGGAGGCGAGCGCCGAGGAGAACGGCAACCAGCTGATGGCCACGGTGGCGTACGTGGCGCCCGAGCTGGTCACCGAGGGTCGCGCCGATCCCCGCACCGACGTCTACTCGGCCGGCATCGTGCTGTTCGAGATGCTCACCGGCCGGGTGCCCTACGACGGTGACCGCCCGGTCGACATCGCCTGGCAGCACGTCGACCGGGACGTGCCGTCCCCGTCGACCCTGGTGCCCAGCCTGCCGCCGGCTCTCGACCACCTCGTCGCCCGGGCGACCCGGCGCGACCCGAACGCCCGTCCGGCCGACGCCGGTGCCCTGCTCAGCCAGGTGCAGGTGGCCCGGGACGACCTGGGCAACCAGAACAGCCGTACCGCCGTGCTGCGCCCGGTCGCCGACGAGCCGCCGCTGGCCCAGCCGACCATGGTGGTCGCGGCCGTCCGTCCGGCGGAGCGCCCGGCGTGGGCCCGGCTGCCCGAGGGTGGTGGCCCGCGGGCCGGCCGACGGCGGGCCGCGGAGTCCGACGGCGGCGACCTCTGGTCGCGCCTGGGGCAGCTGCGCGCCCAGGTGATGGGTGACCGTCGGGGCCGTCTGGCGGTGGCCGCGGTCGTGGTCGTGCTCGGCCTGGTCGCCGCGGTGGGCGGTTGGTGGTTCGGGGCGGGCCGCTACACCGACGCCCCGCAGCTGGTCAGTCTGAGCAAGGCGGACGCGGAGGCGCACGCCGAGCGGGCGGGGCTCACCCTGAGGTACGCGGAGCCCCGCTACGACGAGCAGGCCCCGAAGGACAGCGTCCTGCTCCAGGATCCGGCCTCGGCCACGCGGATCGTCAAGGGCGGCACGATCACGCTGACCCTGTCCCTCGGCCCGGAGCGGTTCCCGGTGCCGGACGTGATCGGCAAGGAGTTCGAGCTGGCCGAGTCCGACCTGGTCAACCTGAAGCTGGTGGTGGCCAAGGGCGCGGCCCGTTACGACGACAACCTGCCGGCGGGCATGGTGGTGGACACCAACCCGAAGGTGGGCGCAGAGGTCAAGCCGGGCGCGAAGGTGACGGTGATCCTGAGCAAGGGACGGGCGCCGGTGAGCGTGCCCAACCTGGTCGGCAAGAGCCTCACCGAGGCCCGTGACGCGCTCGGCAAGCTGGGCCTGAAGCTGGTGGAGACCTACAAGGACTCGGACAAGCCGAGGGACGAGGTGCTCGGGCAGAGCCCCGCGGACGGCACGGGTGTGGAGAAGGGTGCCGAGGTCAAGCTGGACGTCAGCAAGGGTCCGCCGCTGGTCGTCGTCCCCCGGGTGATCGACCTACCGTGCCAGCAGGCCAAGCAGCTGCTGGAGAGCCAGGGCTTCCCGGTGGGGATCCAGCTCAACCCGAACGCGATCGTCCGGTTCCAGAACCCGGTTGAGAACACCCAGGTGCCACCGGGCACCGGTGTGACGATCGGATGTATCTGAGATGGCGGTGACCTCGGTCCGTCCGGTCGGCGCGCACACGCCGACCTCGGGCGGCCTGGCGAAGGCGGCCCTGCCGTACCTCGACGCGACCGGCGCCGAGGTGGTGCAGGTCTACGTGTCCAACTCGCGCGGCTGGGCACTGCCGCCGGGCGACCCGGCGCAGGACGCACTGTTCCGTGAGGGCTGCGCCGAGCGGGGCGTGCCGGTCTTCATCCACGCGTCGCTGCTGGTCAACCTCGGTTCGCCCACCCCGGCCACGGTCGAGCGGTCCGCGCTGACCCTCGCCCACGCGCTGCGGCGGGGCGCCGCGATCGGCGCGCGCGGGGTGGTGTTCCACGCGGGCAGCGCGGTCGACGCGGGGCACGCGGAGGCGGCGATGCGGCAGGTCCGTGAGGCGCTACTGCCGCTGCTGGATTCGGCCGCGTCGACCGGCGGGCCGCTGCTGCTGGTCGAGCCGAGCGCCGGTGGCGGTCGGTCGCTGGCCTCCCGGGTCGAGCAGTTGGGGCCGTACCTCGACGCCGTCGACGGGCACCCGGGGCTCGGGGTCTGCTTCGACACCTGCCACGCGTGGGCGGCCGGGCACGATCTGGCCGCCGAGGGCGGCATGACCGCCACGCTGGACACCCTGCTCGCCACGGTGGGCGCGGACCGGCTGCGGCTGGTGCACGCGAACGACTCGAAGGACCTGTGCGGTTCCACCCGGGACCGGCACGAGAACATCGGCAAGGGCACCATCGGCGAGCCGGCGTTCGCGGAGCTGATGACGCACCCGGCCACCGCCGGCGTGCCGATCGTGGTGGAGACCCCCAGCGAGAAGCAGCTCGGCCACGCCGCCGACATCGCCACCCTGAAGCGCCTGACCCCCTGACCCAACCCCCCACCCCCACCGGGCCCGCCCACCCCGCCCACCCCGGGCGCCAGCGCGGGTGATCAAGAGGTTCGCGTCAGGAACCGTCTCGCGGATGACGCGAACCTCTTGATCACGACGGCGTGCCGGCGGCCGGGGGCGGCGTGCCGGCGGCCGGCGGCGGCTGGCGGGGAGAGAAGGGGTCGGTCAGGCGCGGAGGACCCGGGTCAGCACCTCGATCGCCCGGTCGATGCCGGCGTCGTCGACGTCCATGTGGGTGACCAGTCGGGCGGTGCGTGGGCCGAGCACCGACACCAGCACCCCTTCGGCCCGCGCGGCGGCGGCCAGCGCGTGCGCGTCGAGGGCGAACTTCGTCAGGTCCAGCGGCACCAGGTTGGTGCGCGCCGCGGTGGCGAGCACACCGAACGGGGCGATCGCCTCGGCCAGTCGCGCGGCCTTCGCGTGGTCCTCGGCGAGCCGGTCGACGTGGTGGGCGAGGGCGTACCGGCCGGCGGCGGCGAGGACGCCGACCTGGCGCATGCCGCCACCCATCCGCTTGCGGATGAGCCGGGCACGGGCGATCTTCTCCGCGCTGCCCACGACCAGTGAGCCGATCGGCGCGCCGAGCCCCTTGGACAGGCAGACCGACAGGGTGTCGAAGAGTTGGCCGTACTCGACCAGCGGCACCCCGTCGGCGACGTGCGCGTGCCAGATCCGGGCGCCGTCGCAGTGCAGCGCGACCTGCGCGTCGTCGGCGACCTGCCGCAGCTGTCGCAGCGTGGCCAGCGGGATCACCCCGCCGCCGCCCCGGTTGTGGGTCTGCTCCACAGCGATCGCCCGGGTGGGGACCGCGAAGTAGCCGTCCGGCCGGATCATGGCGGCGACCACGTCGGGGTCGATGTCCGCGCCGACAGCGGGCCACGTCCGGGAGGAGATTCCGCCGTACGCGGCCGCGGCCCCGATCTCGTACGTGACCACGTGGGCGTCGGCGTCGCAGAGCAGTTCCTCGCCCGGCGGCACGACAAGTTGCAGGGCGATCTGGTTCGCCATCGACCCGCTCGGGGCGAACAGCGCCGCCTCGTGCCCGAAGAGGGCGGCGACCTCGGCTTCGAGGGCGTTGACGGTCGGGTCCTCCCCGTACACGTCGTCGCCGACCTCGGCGGTGGCCATCGCCTCCCGCATGCCCGCGGTGGGCCGGGTCACGGTGTCCGAACGAAGATCGACAAAATCAGCCACGGTTGTCCTTTCGGATGCCGACTGCGGGGCTCGCGAGCGCACTCCTCGCGTCAGCCACGGAGCATCTCCGCTACCAGGAAGGCCAGCTCCAACGACTGCTGGGTGTTCAGCCGCGGGTCGCAGGCGGTTTCGTACCGGTCGGGAAGGTCGAGGTCCTCGATGCCCTGGGCGCCGCCGAGGCACTCGGTGACGTCCTCGCCGGTCAGCTCCACGTGCAGCCCACCGGGGTGGGTCTCCAGGCCCCGGTGCACCTCGAAGTAGCCCAGCACCTCGTCCACGATGCGGTCGAAGTGCCGGGTCTTGTAGCCGTTGGACGACTCGTGCGTGTTGCCGTGCATCGGGTCGCACTGCCAGACGACCTTGGCACCGGCGGCGGTGACCTTCGCCACGATCGGTGGCAGAGCGTCCCGCACCCGGTGGTTGCCCATCCGGCTGATCAGGGTGAGCCGGCCGGGCACGTTGTCCGGGTTGAGCTTCTCGCAGAGCTCGATCGCCTCGTCCGGGGTGGTGGTGGGGCCGAGCTTCACCCCGATCGGGTTGGCGATGCGGGAGATGAAGTCGATGTGCGCGCCGTCGATCTGCCGGGTGCGCTCGCCGATCCAGAGGAAGTGCCCGGAGAGCCCGTACGCCCGCTCGCCGGAGACCCGGGTGAGCGCCCGGTCGTACTCCAGCGCGAGCGCCTCGTGCGAGCAGTAGAGGGTGACCGTGCGCAGGGCCTCGTCGTCGGTCATCCCACAGGCCCGGATGAAGGCCAGCGCCCGGTCGATCTCGCGGGCGATCGCCTCGTAGCGCTCACCGGCCGGGGAGTTCTTCACGAACCCCTTGTTCCAGTCGTGCACCGCGTGCAGGTCGGCGAGCCCACCGGCCAGGTACGCCCGGAGCATGTTCATGGCGGCGGCGGAGTTCGCGTACGCCCGGATCATGCGCTGCGGGTCGGCGACCCGCGCCTCGGGCGTGGCCTCCAGCGAGTTGATCATGTCCCCGCGGTACGCGGGCAGGCCGCGCGCGTCGGTCGGCAGCGACCGGGGCTTGGTGTACTGACCGGCGACCCGGGCCACCTTGACCACCGGCAGGGAGGCGCCATAGGTCAGCACGATCGCCATCTGGAGCAGGGTGCGGGCGTTCGCCAGCAGGTGGCTCTCGGTGTTGTCGGCGAAGGTCTCCGCGCAGTCGCCGCCCTGGAGCAGGAACGCCTTGCCCTCGCAGACCAGCGCCAGCCGCTGGCGGAGCTGGTCGACCTCGTAGGGCGCGACCACCGACGGCACGGTGTCGAGCACCTTGCACACCTCGGCGACCTTGGCCTGGTCCGGCCAGGGCGGCGTCTGGGCGCGGGGCAGGTCCCGCCAGCGGTCCAGACCGAGGGCCGCGTCCTCGGCGGAGTCGACGGTCGGACGGCTGGTCTGGAGCCCCGGGCTGTCCACGGCGGGATGGCTCAGCTGATGCCACTCATGGCGCATGACAGAAAGCGTACGGCGACGGCCGGGGTGGCCGATCGGCGAGGGGGATCGTTCCGACTCCTGGGAGATCACCCGGTGCCGGCGGCGTCGGCGCAGCTCAGGCGGCGGGCTTCGCGGTCGGGCTGGCCGGTGCGACGCTTCCGGCGGCGGCCTCGGCGGAGATGCACCAGTCGGCGCCGTCCCGGGTGACGGTGAACACCAGCGGACGGGTGACCTTCCGGGACCCCACCGCCACCGAGACCGAGACGCTGACCTCCTGCCCGCGCGGCCCGGCCTGGATGTCGGTGATGGCCGCCTGCGGCACCTCGAAATGGTCGGCGAAGTCGCCGTTCGGCCCGGTGGCCGCCGCGTCGAAGCTCTCGTGCAGCGCGGCGCAGAGCTGACTGCGACCGGCGGCCGCGTCCTTGGCGGCCATCGCGTCCAGGTACGCCTGCACCCGCTCCCGGGACTTCGTGGCGGCCTCCTCGGCGGGCGCCCGCTCGGGCTTGGCCGTGGACTCGTCCTCCGCGCCCCCGAAGGCGCCGCAGCCGGCCAGGGCGAGCGGCAGGGCCGCGAGCGTGGCGACGGTGCCCGCCAGTCTCCGGTGCGTCACGTCCCTCAACCCCTCCCCCTCGACCGACGAACATCGAGACCTGCCGAGCGGCGAGTCTGTCACATGGACCTGAGCGACGCGAAAGGGTCCCCGGCGCGTCGCCGCACCGGCGTGTCCCGGTTGCGCCCGGTTCCGGCCCGGGCTCGGGCCCTCCGGGCGGCGGCCCGAACAAGGGTCGGCCTCCCGGCGGCGGCCCGGACCGGTGGCCGGGCACGCGCGGGCGGGGAGGGACGGTGCGTGTCCCTCCCCGCCGTGTGGGTGGTGCGTCGGCCTACGGCTCAGCCGAGACCGCCCTTGACGGCGCCGATCAGCTCACCGTTGGTGGTGTCACCGGAGAGCTCCCAGAAGAAGGCGCCGCCGAGGCCCTGGTTCTTCGCGTACGTCATCTTGCCGTTGATCGTGGAGGGGGTGTCGTAGCTCCACCAGTTGCTGCCGCACTTGGCGTACGCCGTGCCGCCGACGGTGCCGGTGGCCGGGCAGGTGCTCTTGAGGACCTTGTAGTCCTCGATGCCCGCCTCGTAGGTGCCCGGGGCGGCGCCGGTCGCGCTGCCACCCGGGGCGGCCTGGGTGACGCCCGTCCAGCCCCGGCCGTAGAAGCCGATGCCGAGCAGCAGCTTGTTGGCCGGGATGCCCTTGCTCTTGAGCTTCTGGATCGCCGCGTCCGACCAGAAGCCCTGCTGCGGGATGCCCGAGTAGGAGGTGAGCGGCGAGTGCGGGGCGGTGGGGCCCTGCGGGGCGAACGCGCCGAAGTAGTCGTACGTCATCGGCATGATCCAGTTGAGGTTGCCGGCGGCGCCCGCGTAGTCGGTGGCGTCGATCTTGCCGCCGTTGCTGCCGTCGGCGGTGATGGCGGCGGTGACGAGGGCGTTGGCGCCGAACTTCGTCCGCAGCGCGGAGATCAGGTTCTTGAACGCGTTGGGGCCGCTGCTGTCGCAGCTCAGGCCGCAGGCGTTCGGGTACTCCCAGTCGATGTCGATGCCGTCGAACACGTCGGCCCAGCGCGGGTCCTCGACCAGGTTGTAGCAGCTCTCGGCGAAGGCGGTCGGGTTCTGCGCGGCCTGGGTGAAGCCACCGGACCAGGTCCAGCCGCCGAAGGACCAGATCACCTTCAGGTTCGGGTACATCTGCTTGAGCTTGCGCAGCTGGTTGAAGCTGCCGCGCAGCGGCTGGTCCCAGGTGTCCGCGACACCGTCGACGCTGTCCGCCGCCGTGTACGCCTTCTCGTAGTCGGCGTAGCTGTCACCGATCGTGCAGCGGCCGCCCGTGGTGTTGCCGAACGCGTAGAGGATGTGCGTCAGCTTCGCCGCCGAGCCGCTCGTGTGGATGTTCTTGACGTGGTAGTTGCGGGCGTACACACCCCACTGGGCGAAGTAGCCGACGACCTTCTTCGCGCCCGTGTTCGGCGGCGGGGTGGTCGGCGGGGGCGTGGTCGGGGGCGGGGTGGTGGGGGGCGTCGTGGTCGGCGGGGTGGTGGTCGGCGGCGTGGTGGTCGGCGGGGTGCCGCCACCGCCGCAGGACGCGCCGTTGATGGTGCAGTTCAGCGGCGCCCTGTAGGCACCGGTGCCGTTGTAGCCCCAACTGAACGAGGCGCCCGGGGCGAGCCCGCCGGCCCAGCTCTTCTTGACCGCGACGTAGTGGTCGCCGGTGCGGGTCACGTCGGCGTCCCAGAAGCTGCTGACGCTGGTGCCCGAGGGCAGGTCGAACTCGATGCGCCACGTGCTGACCGTGGCGTCCGAGCCGTTGGTGATCGTCACCCTGGTCTCGTGGCCGGTGCCCCAGTCCTGCACCTTCGTGAACGTGGCCGTCACGCTTCCGGCGCCGAACGCGGTGGCGACCGGCGCCATCGCCGCGGTCAACACGACCACGGCGCCGGCCCAGAGGGCCCGGCGGAGCGATCTTTTCATGCGGCGTCTCCTCAAACAGTTAGGAAACTTTCCAGATTGATGGAGAGACGCTACTCACACCGTCATCACTTAGTCAAGATGCGCATGTATCGATTTCTCGCCGACGCCGAAACGCCCCGCGCACGGTAGCCTCGCCCGATGACGGTCTTCGACATCACGATCGGTGCTCTCGACGGCGGCCCCGCCGACCTGTTCCAGTACCGCGGCCGGGCGCTGCTGGTCGTCAACGTCGCCTCGCGGTGCGGCCTCACCCCCCAGTACGCCGGCCTCCAGGCCCTCGCCGACGAGTACGCCGACCGTGGCCTGGTGGTGCTCGGTGTGCCGTGCAACCAGTTCGCCGGCCAGGAGCCGGGAACGGCGGCCGAGATCAGCGAGTTCTGCCAGGTCAACTACGGCGTCACCTTCCCCCTCACGGAGAAGGTCGAGGTCAACGGTCCCGGCCGGCATCCGCTCTACGCGGCCCTGGTCGACACCGCGGACCCCGACGGCCACGCCGGCGACGTCCGGTGGAACTTCGAGAAGTTCCTCGTCGCCCCGGACGGGACGGTCGCCGCCCGGTTCGCGCCCTCCGTCGAGCCGGGCGCGGCCGACCTGCGCGCCAGCATCGAGAAGGTGCTCCCCACCCCGGCCTGAGTCACCCGTCGCCGCTCCCGGCGGCCGCGCGTCCGCCGGGAGAGTGGTGGGCGGCCAACTCGCCCCTCCTCCGTCGGCACCGTCGGTACGGTGAGCGGGCCGCGGGCGGCGGCCGGCGGCACCGCGAGCTGGCTCACTCAGCCCGCCGCCGGGGAATGGCGCCACAGGCGACGGAGTTCGCACGGGCATGACGACGGTCGGATTCATCGGTAGTGGACACATCGGCGGCACGGTGGCCCGGTTGGCGGTCGCCGCGGGCTACGACGTGGTGCTCAGCAACTCGCGCGGCCCGGAGACGCTCCAGGACCTGGTCGCGGAGCTGGGGCCACGGGCTCGGGCGGCGACCCCCCAGGAGGCGGCCGCGGCCGGGGACCTGGTGGTGGTGAGTGTCCCGCTCAAGGCGTACCGGGACGTGCCGGTGGAGCCCCTGGCCGGCAAGGTCGTGCTCGACACCAACAACTACTACCCCCAGCGCGACGGCGCCATCACCGAACTGGACGCGGGCGAGACCACCAGCAGCGAGCTGCTCCAGCGGCACCTGTCGGCGGCCCGGGTGGTCAAGGTCTTCAACAACATCAACTTCGCGCACCTGGCGAGCCTCGCCCGTCCCACCGGCGACCCCGAGCGTTCCGCCCTGCCCATCGCCGGTGACGACCCGGACGCGAGGGCGGCCACGACCGAGTTCCTGGACCGCATCGGCTACGACGCGGTGGACGCCGGCCGACTCGCCGAGGGCTGGCGCTACCAGCCGGACACGCCGGCGTACGGGATCGTCTACGCGGCCGACCCGCAGGACTGGTCGACGGAGGCGCCGGCGGGGGCCGACCGGGTCCGGGCCGCGCTCGACGCCGCCGGCTCGCCGGCCTGACCCGTCCGGAGCCCCGCTGAGCGGAGAGCAGCCCGCCCGAGCAGACCGCCGCGGTCGCGCGGACGGGACCCAGGGCGGGACCCGCGGGGCGCGCCGGGACCGGGCGCGCCCCGCGGGGCACCGGTCAGCCGGCCACGTTGCGGAACACCGGGTAGTAACCCGCGGACTGGCCGGCGGCCGTCGGGTGGTACGAGACGCCGAGGTTGGTGATGTTCAGGGCGTGCAGCCACTTCTCGCCGTAGCTGCACAGCTGGTGGCCGACGAACTGCGACCGCACGTCGGCGAAGGTGAAGCCGGCCGCCTGCGCGGCGCTCCGGGTGATGTCGTCGACCAGGTTGATGCCCTCGTTGATCTTCGCGCGTGAGGTGTCGCTGAGCCCGACGCAGACGGTGTTGAGCTGGTAGAAGACCGGGTAGCCGACGACCACCACGCGGGCCGAGGGCGCCCGGTTGCGGATGCCGGTGTAGACGTTGCGCAGCAGGGTGGGCAGGTTGGTCCGCGCCTTGTCCTCGGCGGCCTGGACCGCGGCCACGCACTCGGTGGTGCCGTACAGCACGCAGGTGGTCATGATCGAGGCGAAGCCGACGTCGTTGCCGCCCACCGAGATGCTGACCAGCGTCGTGGTGGCGCTCAGCGCGGAGAGCTGACTGTTGATCACGCTCGTGGTGGTGGCTCCCGAACAGGCGACCGACCGGTACGACGCGGGTCGCACGTTGGCGGCATAGAGGGCCGGGTACGCGACGGTGCTGCGTTGGCAGGACCCGCTCTCGGAGGTGTAGCTGCCGGCGCCCACGCCGGAGGAGTAGGAGTCGCCGAGGGCGACGTAGTGGTCGCCTGGCGCCGCGTGGGCGGGCGCGGTGGCGAGGGTGAGGGTCGCGGCCAGGGTGGTGACCAGGCTCGCGGCGAGGGTTGCCAGACGGGTTCTCCGCACGTCGCACTCCGGGGGATAGCAGGGACGGTGAGAGATAGATATCACTAAATATTGATGCTGGAAAGATCCTTTGTGGGAATTCCAGGTGACCGGCAATCACCACCGCCCCGAAGAGCCACCCCCGTGGTTCGCGCCGGCCGGCCCGCCCGTGGCGTCGCTCCGCAGGCGTCCTCGCGGTCAGGACGGCCGCACGGGCGAGTGACGCAGCGTGTCGCGCCGGATTCTCGGCGTGTCGGGTGGGTGACAGTTGCATCCGAGTCCCGCTAACGGGACGCTCTGCGGTGGACGGACCCCGTTGACCCGGCTCCCGGAGGCGACATGCACCTGTCCCACACCGCGCCACGCCGTCTGCTCGCGACAGCCGCGGCGCTCCTGCTCGGCGCCGGCCTGGTGACCACGACGGCCACACCGGCCGCGGCGGCGACCGTCGGCTACGTCCGACTCGCCCACCTCTCCCCCGACACACCGAGCGTCGACGTCTACCTGGCCGCGCCCGGCGGCGCCGAGCCCCAGGTCTTCCCGGGTGTCGGCTACGGCGTCGTCTCGGACTACCTGCCGCTGCCCGCCGGCCGCTACGCCGTGGCGATGCGCGAGGCGGGCGACCCGGCCAGCGACCCGCCGGTACTCACCACCGAGGTCGCGGTCAGCGGCGGCGAGGCGTACACGGTCGCCGGGGTCGGCCGGTACGCCGACCTCGGGCTCCGCGTGCTCCACGACGACCTCAGCACACCAAGGGACGGGCAGGCCAAGGTCCGGGTCGTCCAGGCGTCGGTCCGCGCACCGGTGCTCGACGTCGCCGCTGCCGACGGGCCGACCATCGCCGACGGCGTGCAGTTCGCCACCACGACCGACTACCAACTCGTCGAACCCGGCCGGTGGCGGCTACGCCTCTCCGGCAGCGGCGGCCCGGCCACCCACACCGAGGTCCGGCTGACCGGCGGGGCGGTCTACTCGCTGCTCGTGCTGGACGCCGAGCAGGGCGGCCTCACCACCGAGCTGCGGCGTGACGCCGAGGGCGGGACCGTGGTGCCGGCCGGTGGGGTCGACACCGGCGCCGGTGGCGTCGCGACCGGTGCACGCCCGACGTACCCGCTGCTCGCCGGCGGGTCGGCCGTGCTCGCCCTGGCCGTCGGGCTGGTGCTGCTGCGCCGGCGGCGTACCACCTGGTGACCGCACCGCGCGGCCCGGCGATTCGGCGGCACCGGGATCGCCGGGCGCCCGCCGCCGCGCTGGTCGCGCTCGGCGCGGCGGTCGGGCTGGCGGCCGGCACCGGTGTCGGCCTGGCCGGCACCGAGCCGCCGCCGGCCGCCACCTGGCAGCCCGGCTGCGCCGACGGCTGCGCGTCGACCGGGCCGACCACCGGCCCGTCGGCCGGACCGGCAGCCGCGCGCCCCGCGCCGACCGGCGCACCCACCCGGGTACGCGTGCCGCGCATCGACGTCGACAGCCGGCTGACCGTCCTCGGGCTCGACCGCGCGGGCGCCCTGGTGCCGCCGGCCGACTTCGACGTCGCCGGCTGGTACGGCGGTGGGCCGGCCCCGGGCGACACCGGCCCGGCGGTGCTCGCCGGGCACCTCGACTCCCGGCGCGGCCCGGCCGTCTTCGCCCGCCTCGGCGAGCTGCGACCGGGCGACACGGTCGAGGTGTGGCGCGGTGGCCAGCGGCTGACCTTCCGGGTCACCGGTTCGCTGCGCACCCGCAAGGACGCCTTCCCCACCGCGGCCGTGTACGGCCCGACGCCCGGCCCGGAGCTGCGCCTCATCACCTGCGGCGGCGACTTCGACCGCCGTCGGGGGCACTACCGCGACAACGTGGTCGTCTTCGCGGTCAGCGCGCCGGCCGGCTGACCGCCCGAGCGGGCCACGCGGGCCACCGGCCGCCGACGGCGGCGTGCGCCGCGAGCAGCAGGCCCGGCAGCACGCCGAGCAGCCAGCCCACCGGGCGGGGCGCCTCCACCAGCCGGCCCACCAGCCCACTCACCCGGGGCGGGTCGGCCACCAGGTACTCCCCCGACTCGCCGGCGCACCGGACCGTCCACCGCCCCGGCTCGGGCAGCCGCAGGGTGCCCACCCACCGGTAGCTGATGCTGTCGCCGTAGCTCACCGTCCCGAGCAGCGGCGCGAGGTCCACCCGCGTACCGTCCGGCGACTCGGCGTGGCAGTCGCGGACCGCCACCAGCCCCACCGCGAAGACCGCGAGCCGACCGGGCGTCGCCACGGACACCTCCACCGGTGAACCGGTCGGCGCGGTCCGGCCGACCCCCACCGCGAGGTCTCCGGTCGCGTGCCGCACGCCCGTCCCGATCAGCGCCGGGGTCGCCGCGAGCCCGACGACGACGAGCCCGGCCGCGAGCGCCCAGCGGACCGCACGCGGCCGGGGTGGAGCGCCGTCCGGGACGGACCCGGCGTCGGGCGTGGACCCACCGACGGCCGGAGCCGGACCCGCGTCCGGGCCGGGTGCGGCGCCGACCTGGTCCCGCCCGACCGGGGTCGGCTCGGCCGAGGGTTCGGCCCGCTCGTCGGCCCTCCCGCGCGCGGCCACCACGGCCGCCGCCAGCACCGCGACCGCCACCGTCGCCGCCAGGGTCAGGCCCGCCGGCCAGTACCGGTGGGTCCAGGTGACGCACTCGGCGGGCACCACGCTCACACAGCCGGGCACGTCGTGCCGGTGGCCCACGCCGAGCAGCCAGAACCGGACCGCCGACACCGGCCCACCGCCGGCCCCGGCCAGGGTCAACTCCGCCGCGACGAGCAGCACCGCGAGCGCGGCCAGCACCGCCGGATGGCGCCACAGCACGCCGACGGCGACCCCGAACGCCCCGGCCAGCACCGCCGACACCAGGCCGCGCGCCGGCAGGCCGTCCACCGGCCCGTCGACGGCCAGCGGCACGACCAGGCGGTGCAGCAGCCAGGCCGCGCCCAGGTAGGCCGCGGCGAGCAGCGCGGAACCGGCGACCGCCACCGCGAGCCGGACGGGGAAGCGCGCCGGGTCGGCGGGCGGGCGTGCTCCGTACCGGGCGGCGAGCACGAACGCGCCGGCCGCCGCGACCACCACCGACGCGAGGATCACCGTCCGCAGGTCGGCGCGCCAGCCCGCGTACCGGGTCGCGTCGAGGGCGGGCAGGGTGAACAGCAGCGCGACGATCGCCGCCACGAGCACCCGACCGGGGTACGGCAGCAGCCCGCGGATCACGACCAGCGGGCGGCGCCCGGTCACACCGGCCGGCGGCCGGCGAAGCCGCACTCCACCCGGTGGTACCAGCGCACGTCCGAGTCGCCCTCCAGCCAGCACCACAGCACCGGACGGCCGTCGCGCTCGCCGGGGAAGTCGAGCAGCACCGGCGCGATGCCCTTGACCTGGATGTCGTGCTGGTGCAGCTCCTCGAGGACGGCGTGCAGCCGAGCCTCGAGCCCCTTGACCTCGGCCCGACCGCCGAGCGGGCTCACGCCGTGCTCGGCCAGGTCGGCCCGCAGCTCGGCCAGGTCGGCACGCAGCCGGATCAGCTCGTCGACGCGCGGGCGCAGCGTGGCCACCAGGTGCCGGGCCTGGGCGAGTGTGAACACCGAGCCAGTATGGACGCCCCGGCGGCCGACCGGGGTCCCCCGACGCGGCCGGTGGACGCCCGGTCCGGGGGTCCCCCACGGGCGGGTGCCGCGGACCGGACCGGCGGCCGTCCGAGGCATTCCCGGGCCGCTCCTGGCCCGTTCGACTGACTGAGCACTCAGCCAACGGGTCACGTCGTCGGGCGGTCCGGCCGGATACCCGGAAAACGGCTCGCGTCCGGATCGGCATCGATAGCCTCGACTACGGAACCTGCGATAGGAGGCGCAATGCCCGGAAAAACCCGATCTCCTGTCCTGCACCTCGTCGTCTGCGGCACCGGACCCGCCGCCGAACTCGCACCGTTCATCACCGCCTGCCAGGACCTGTGCTGGCAGGTCCACGTCATCACCACGCCGGAGGCGGCCGGCCGGGAGGACCACGCCCGGCTCGCCGACCTCACCCACCACCCGGTCCGGCCGGACGAGCGGGCCGAGGCCCTCCACCCGCTGCCGCCGGCCGACGCCTTCGCCGTCGCACCGGCCAGCTTCGACCTGGTCAACAGGTGGGCGTACGGGTTCAACGACAGCCTCGCCCTGCGACTGCTCAACGAGGCGACCGCCGTCGGCCTGCCGGTCGTCGCCGTGCCCGCCCCCGAGCCGGCGCTCGCCCGACACCCGGCCTTCGCCGAGAGCCTGGAGCGGCTGCGCCACTGGGGGGTCACCGTCACCGCGCCCGCCGTCGGTCACCCCGGGCCCTGGGAGGCCGCCGCGCGGGTCGTCTCCACCTGGACCCGGTTCGCGCGGGTCCCGGCGCAGCCGAGCCCCGAACGGGCACGCGACGCCGAGGACCTGGCGACGCAGCCCGGCTGACCGGGGGCTACCCGTTCTGGGCGGCCAACTCCCGGGCCCGGTCGCGGGCCGCCTCGAGCGCGGCGAGCAGCGCCGCGCGTACGCCGTGCTTCTCCAGCTCGCGCACGGCGGAGATGGTGGTGCCGGCGGGCGAGGTGACGGCCTCGCGCAGCTTCACCGGGTGCTCGCCGGAGTCCCGCAGCATCACGGCGGAGCCGATCGCGGTCTGCACGATCAGCTCGTGCGCGACCTGCCGGGGCAGCCCGAGCAGGATACCCGCGTCGATCATGGCTTCGACCAGCAGGTAGAAGTACGCCGGGCCGGAGCCGGAGAGCGCGGTCACCGCGTCCTGCTGGGACTCGGGCACCCGGATGGTCGCGCCCAGCGGCTTGAACATCTCCTCGGCCAGGGCCAGGTGCGCCCCGGTGGCGTGGACGCCGGCGGAGATCGCGGTCATCGCCTCGTCGACCAGGGCCGGGGTGTTGGTCATGACCCGGACCACCGGCGTGCCCTCCGGCAGCCGGCGGTTGAAGAAGCTGGTCGGCAGGCCGGCGCAGAGGGAGATCACCAGCTTGTCGGCGGGCACCTTGGGGCCGATCTCGTCCAGCAGCACGGCCGCGTCCTGTGGCTTGACCGCGATGGCCAGCACGTCGGCCTCGTCGACGGCCACCAGGTTGTCCACCACCCGTACGCCGTAGCGGGTGGCCAACTCCTCGGCCCGGATCTGGCGACGGGCGGTCGCGAGCAGGCGGTCCGCCGGCCAGCCGGACCGCAGCAGACCGGAGAGCATCAACTCACCGATCTTGCCGGCACCGATGACCGCGACCGTGTGGACCCCGGCTGACATCCCGCCGTACCCCTTCCTCGCCGTGACGGCGCCGCGGCGGGCCCGGAGGCCGGCCGCGGCGCCGCACCGGTCGATCAGCTGCCGAAGAAGACCTCGGCCTCGGCGTACCGCTCCAGCGGCACGGTCTTCAGCTCGCGGGTCGCCTCGGCCAGCGGCACCCGGACGATGTCGGTGCTCTGCATCGCGACCATCTTGCCCCAGTCGCCCTCGTGCGCGGCGTCGATCGCCTGGAGCCCGAGGCGGGTGGCGAGGACCCGGTCGAACGCGGTCGGGGTGCCGCCGCGCTGGATGTGGCCGAGCACGACCGTGCGGGCCTCCTTGCCGGTCTTCGCCTCCAGCTGCTCGGCCAGCCACTGGCCGATGCCGCCCAGCCGCACGTGGCCGAACGCGTCCAGCTCCTGGTTCTGCAGGACCATCTGGCCCTCCAGCGGCTGCGCGCCCTCGGCGACGACGACGATCGGGGCGTACTGGTGCTGGAAGCGCTTCTCGACGTAACCGGCGACCTGCTCGACGTCGAAGTTCCGCTCCGGCAGCAGGATCACGTTGGCGCCGCCGGCCAGGCCGGCGTGCAGGGCGATCCAGCCGGCGTGCCGGCCCATGACCTCGACGACCAGGGTGCGGTGGTGGCTCTCCGCGGTGGTGTGCAGCCGGTCGATCGCCTCCATGGCGATGTTGACGGCGGTGTCGAAGCCGAACGTGTAGTCGGTGGCGCCGAGGTCGTTGTCGATCGTCTTCGGCACGCCGACCACGTTGACGCCCAGCTCGTGGAGCTTGGTGGCGACGCCGAGAGTGTCCTCGCCGCCGATCGCGATCAGCGCGTCCACGCCCTGCGCGGCCAGGTTCTCCTTGATCCGCTCGACGCCACCCTCGATCTTGAAGGGGTTGGTCCGGGACGAGCCGAGGATGGTGCCGCCGCGCGGCAGGATGCCACGGACCTCGGCGATGCCGAGCGGCTTGGACAGGCCCTCCAGCGGGCCCTTCCAGCCGTCCTGGAAGCCCACGAATTCGTGACCGTAAGTGGCGACGCCCTTGCGGACGACCGCCCGGATGACCGCGTTGAGACCTGGGCAGTCGCCGCCGCCGGTGAGCACGCCGATACGCATGATCTGCTCATCCTCCTGGAGCATCTGGTGAAGCCCGGTAAGCCCCAGGATAGGTGTCGGAATCAGACCATCGGCGCCATTGCCGGCCCGGGGCGGGCCGTCACTGCGCACTGTAGTCGGCCCGCCTGTGCGGCGACAGCGCGCCCCGGTCCCGTTCATCGGGTGGCCACCCTCAGTACCGCACCTCGCGGTTCTCGCCGGACCCCGGCGGGCGGCCGGTGAGCGCCGCCCGGGCCGAGCCGAGCAGGTTCACCACCGTGCTGCCCGGGGAGTCCCAGTACTCCGCCGAACCGGCGTGCACCTTGATCAAGGTCAGGCCGGGGGTGTCCGGACCGTCCGGGAACCAGGTCGCGAGCCGCGGGTTCCACAGCCGGCCCGCCCGCTCCCGGTCGTACGCCTCGACGGCCGTGCCGGAGAGGGAGACCCAGGAGTGTCGGCGCTGGTCGGAGAAGGCGACGTTCACCTCCGGGTTGACCCGGATCTGGCGGATCTTGGCCGAGTCGGCGTACGCGAAGAACCACAGGTCACCGTCGAAGTCGGCGTCCTGCAGCGCCATCGGCCGGCTCACCTGCCTGCCGTCCAGGGCGATCGTGGTCAACATGCAGATCCGCGCGTCCCTGATCAACCCGGTGACCCGCCGGCGGGTCTCCTCGGTGCGGGACGGATCCTTGCTCATGGCGCTCCCTTCGCTCGGCCGGTCGGCTCGACGGAGCGGTGCCCCGGACAGAACGGACCAAACCCGTGGAACGGGACGTCATCTCGACGCGCGATCCCGCCGGCCCACGGAGCGCCACGCCGCACCGGGCGGGCGCGCCGCTCAGCGGGTCGTCATCGCCCGCCAGCGGGCCAGGTTGTGGCGGGCGTCGACCAGGGCGTCGTGCCGCGCCGCGTCGGCGTCCGGCAGCGGCGGCCGACCCCGGTCGTCCCACAGCTGGCGCAGCTCCTTGGTGAACCGGGGGATCTCCCGGGGCAGCGCGGGCATCGACCCCCACAGCTGCGCCAGCACCACGTGGTCGTACGCGGCGTACCAGGCCCACAGTTCGAGCTGCTCGTTCGGGCGGTCCCGGATCGGCTCGACCAGGAAGTCGTACAGCTCGTCGCGGATGCGCTCCCGGGAACGCCAGGCCCGGTCGGCCGGGGAGGGCAGCTTGTCCAGCACGTTGCGACGCACCCAGGGCACCGCCCGGGAGTCGTCGAACTCGGTGGAGACCGCGTAGAACTCGCGGCCGTACTCGTCGACCACCCCGATCGAGACGAGGTCGATGACGAGGCCGTCCTCGATGAACTCACAGTCGTAGAAGTAGCGGTAGACCATCACCGCCATCCTCGCCCACGCCCCGGACGCCGTGACGCCGGGGCCCCGGACGTCGCCGACCGCCGCAGCGCGGGACTGTCACAGAAGTGGTTTGAGGGGTGTACAGCAAGCGACAAGCCCGTCATGATCTGATGTGTACCGCTACCGGACGCCGTACGGGTGTCAGTTCACCCACGTCAGGGGCCGTCAGGTTCACCCGGTGTGCGAGTTGTGGTCCTTGACCGGGGAGGGGTTGGGCCGTGGAGGTTCGCCTGCCGGAGCCGGGTGACGCGCTCACGGGCGTGGAGATGTTCGCCGGGCTCGAGCCGGAGGTGCGGCAGCGGGTGATCGCCGCCGCGGTCCCGCGCACCTACCGCAAGGGTCAGCTGCTCTTCGTGGAGAACGACCCGGGCGAGTCCCTCATCGTGCTGCGCCGGGGCGCCGTCGCGGTGTTCCGCACCGCCCCCACCGGCGAGCGGGCCGTGCTCTCGGTGATCCGCCCACCGGACGTGCTCGGCGAGGTCTCCCTGCTCGACGCGTCCACCCGCTCCGCCTCCGCCGAGGCGATCGAGGACTGCACCGCCCTGGCGCTGTCGAGGGGCGCCTTCATGGAGCTGGTGCACTCCAACCCGCGCATCCTCGACGCGGTGATGCGTTCGCTCGGCGGGCTCATCCGGCGGCTCACCGAGCAGAACGCCGACCATGTCTTCCTGGACCTGCCCGGCCGGGTCGCCAAGACCCTCGTCCGGCTGGCCGGCGAGAGTCAGGCCCCGATGATCACCATCGAGCTCAACCAGAGCCAGCTCGCGGAGATGGCCGGCGGCTCCCGGCAGAGCGTCAACCAGGCCATCGGCTCGTTCGCCAACCGGGGCTGGCTGCGCACCGAGGGGCGCCGCATCGTGGTGACCGACGTGGCCGCGCTGCGCCGCCGCGCCGGCATGAACGACCGCTGAGCCGACCGCCCGGCCGACGCGGCCGTCGGCCCGGCCGGCGCCGACACGGCCGACCCACGAGCCGACCCGACAACCGCCGAGGCGGTCGGGGCGACTGCTGTCGCCCCGACCGCCTCGTGCCGTCTCACCGCCGGCGGGTCACCGACCCGCGCTGCCCGGCCCGGCCCACTTCTGCGGGCTGCCCGGCCCGGCCCACTTGTCGGGCCCGTCCTTGCCGGCCGCCGGCTCGCTGACGATCCCGTCCGCCTGGAGCGCGGCGAGCGTGGCCGCGTCGACGTCGACCGACTCACCCGCGGCGTGGCTCACCCCGTTGCCGTCGGTCCAGTCGCTCTCCAGCTTGACGTACACCATTGACCTTCCCCCTTCGGTCCCTGATCGATTCGCCGCCTGACTGTAGCCCCGCAGACCGCTCAGAGGACTGTCCACAAGCCAACAGCCCGGTACCCGACACCGGAGCCGGCGGCGATACTCGCTACCGACGGCGCCGCCCGGCGCCACCCCGCCGAGCACTGGAGGGTGTCATCGCCGCGCAGTGTGACCGCTGTGGACGAACCGCCTCCGAGGGCGACCGCTTCTGCGGTGGCTGCGGGGGCGAGCTCGGTGCGGTGTGCCCGCACTGCCTGCGTCCGCTCGCCGCCGACGTGGCGTTCTGCACCTCCTGCGGCGCGCCCCGACCGGGCACCGACCGCCCCCGGCTGACTCCGCAGGAGGACCGTCGGCGGGTCAGCGTGCTCTTCGTCGACCTGATCGACTTCACCCCGTACGTGGAACGGGCCGACCCCGAGCTGGTCCGCGCCCTGCAGACCGGCTTCTTCTCCGCCGCCCGCCGGGTCGTCGGCCAGTACGGCGGCGTGGTCGAGAAGTACATCGGCGACGCGGTCATGGCCCTGTTCGGGGCTCCGGTGGCCACCGAGACGGACGCGCTGCGCTGCGTACGGGCCGGCTTGGAGCTACAACGCGTCCTCACCCGCTACACCCCCACCGGCGCCAGCGAGCTGCGCTTCCGGGTCGGGGTGGCCACCGGTGAGGCGCTGGTCGACGTGGCCGCCGCCCACGACGGCGGGCAGGCGATCGTGGCCGGCGACGTGGTCAACACCGCGTCCCGAATGCAGTCCGTGGCGCCGCCCGGCGGGGTGCTGGTCTGCGGCACCACCCACGCGCTGACCCGGACCGCCATCCGCTACCAGGAACAGGCGGCGGTCACCCTGCGCGGGCGCTCCACCCCCACCGAGGTCTGGCTCGCGCTGTCCCCGCGACGCCAGCAGCCCACCGACCGGGAACCGGACGCCACCCCGCTGATCGACCGGGAGCACGAGCTGGGGTTGCTGGTCAACGCGCTGCACCGCTCGCTGCGCGACCGGCTGCCGCAGGTCGTGACCGTCTTCGGCCGGGCCGGCATCGGCAAGAGCCGGTTGGTCCGGGAGCTGCACCGGCACGCCGACCGGCTGGTCGACGAGCCGCTCACCTGGCGTACCGGCCGGTGCCCGCCGTTCGGCGAGAACGTCACGTTCGCCGCGCTGGCCGACATCGTCAAGGCCGAGGCAGGCATCCTCGACACCGACCCGGCGACCGGCGCGGCGCAGCGGCTCGCCGGGACGGTGGCCGAGCTGGTCGGCCCGGGTGAGCGCGACCGGGTGGTCGACGCGCTGCGTCCGCTCGTGGGCCTGACCGGCACGCCGATGCCGGCCGAGGAGGCGGAGTCGGCGTGGCGCCGTTTCCTGCTGGCGCTGGCCGCCCGCCGGCCGACCGTGCTGGTATTCGAGGACCTGCACTGGGCCGACGACGCGATGCTGCGCTTCGTCGAGCTGCTGGGCGCCGCCGCGCGGGACGTACCGCTGCTGCTGCTCTGCACCGCCCGCCCGGAGCTGGTCGACCGCGACCCGAGCTGGGCGGGCAGCATCACCGGGTCGCTCACCATCACGCTGCCGCCGCTGCGGGACACCGGCATCGCCTCGCTCTACGCCCACATGTTCGGTCAGGCGGCGTTCTCCGCCGACCTGCTCAACCCGCTCATCGAGGTCGCCGGCGGCAACCCCCTCTACGCGCACGAGTACGTGCGGATGCTCATCGAGCAGGGCGCGCTTCGCCAGTCCGGCCGGGGCTGGTCCCTGGAACGGCACCTCGACCTGCCGATGCCGGAGAGCGTCCACGCGGTCATCGCCAACCGGGTGGACCTGCTCGACGCCGCCGACCGGGCGGTGCTGCTGGCCGCCGCAGTGGTCGGCGTGCAGTTCTGGCCCGGCGCGGTCGCCGCCGCGCTCGGCCAGCCGGTCGAGACGGTGGAGCGGGCGCTGCGCCGCCTCGAACAGCGCGACTTCGTGCACGAGCAGGCGGACTCCGCGATGGCCGGTCAGCCGGAGTACCGCTTCCGGCACGTCCTGGTCCGCGACGTCTGCTACCAGCGGCTGCCGCGCACCGAGCGGGTGGCCCGGCACGAGCGGACGGCCGACTGGTTGGACGCGCTCTCCCGCAGCCGGGACACCGACCTCGCCGAGGTGCTGGCCCACCACCGCTGGGCGGCCCACGAGATCGCCCGCACGCTGGGCATGGAGACCCGCCGCTACGCCGCCGCCGCGCGGCACGCGCTGCACCGGGCCGCCCGCCGGGCGTACGCCCTGCACGGGCTGGAGGCGGCGGCCAGCCACGCGGGTCGCGCCCTCGGCCTCGCCGACGACTCGGACCCGGTGAGCCGGCTCCAGTTGGAGCTGCTGAGCACGGAGATCTCGTTCTACCGGGACGGCAACGCGTTCCTCTCCAGCGGCGGGCCCGACCAGTTGCAGACGCTGGCCGACCGGCTGGCCGCCCACGGCGACGACGCCTGCGCGGCCCGCGCCTGGACGCTGCTCGGCCAGGCCGCCTGGCTGCGCGCCGACCGGGCGGCGGCGCTGGTCTGCCTGGACCGGGCGGTACGCCTGTTCGAGCCGTTGCCGGACAGCGCCCAGAAGGCCGACGCGTACGCCGAGCTGGGCCGGCTGCACATGCTCAACTACGAGCGCGACCCGGCCGTGGCGGCGGCGGACACGGCCGCCGAGATCGGCGAGCGGCTCGGCCTCACGGAGACGAGGACCAATGCCCGCATCACCGCGGCCACCGCCCGCTACCAGGGCGGGGACCGTGCCGGGCTGGACGAGTTGCACACGATCGTCGAGTTCAGCCGCGCCGGTCAGCTCCTCGCCCTGCCCCGGGCGACGCAGAACCTCGCGTACGCGATCCGGGAGGAGGGCGACTGGCTCCGCTCGGACGCCCTGCTCTCCGCCGCCCCGGCCCGCACCGCCAGCGGCCAGACGCTGACCACCAGCTACTCGGCCGAGGCGATGCGCGCCTGGTTCGAGGGCGACTTCGGCCGGCTGCTCACCGCCGCGGAGGCCTTCGTGGACACGCCGACCGGCAGCTGGGACATGCAGGTCCGCGGCCTGCGCTCCGTTCTGCTGGTGCTGCGCGGCCACCCGGTGCCGGCGGCGGCCCCGGCCGCGTCCGACGCGGCCACGGCCGCGTCCGGCTCGGTCGCGCCCGCGTCCGGCTCGGTCGTGCCCGCGTCCGGCTCGGTCGTGCCCGCGTCCGGCTCGGTTTCGGCCGGTCCGGTGGTCGCCGTCGCGGCCCTCGACACACCCGCCGCGCGGGACGACATCGACGCGGCACTCGACACCGCCCGGGGCAGCGGATTCCACCGGCTGCACTGGACGATGCTCGGCATGGCCGCGCTCTGCCGCTCCCTACAGGGGCGGAAGGCGGAAGCCGCCGAACTGGTCGGCGAGCTTGCCGACTCCTGGTCGGCGGTGCCCGCACTGGCCAGCGGCGAGTGGATCGCGGCGGCGGCGTACGCGGCCAGCCTCGCCGGCCGGGACGCGTCTGTGCGGGTACGCGCGATGCTGGACCGGGTGGGCCACCGGACGCCCTGGTCCGAGGCGGCGCTGCGTACGGTGACCGCGGCCGTCGCGGCGGCCGACGGTGACCACCGGCGCGCCGGCGAGCTGCACCTGGCCGGCGGCGAGATCTACGGCCGCGTCCCGGACGTCTCCGACCGGATCCTGGCGGTGGCGTTCGCCGTGGCCGAGTTCGAGCGGGCGGGCGACCGGCTCGCCGCCCAGGGGCCGCGCGCGGAGGTCCAGGCGTTCGCGACGCGGAACGAGGCGCCCGGCCTGCTGACCCTGGCCGGCCTCCCCGCCGTAGCCCCGGTCGACCCCGCCCTAGCCTCCTAACCCCCACCCCACCCCGCCTCACCTCGCCCCGCCCCGCCCCGCCTCGCCCCGCCTCGCCTCGCCTCGCCTCGCCTCGCCTCGCCTCGCCTCGCCTCGCCTCGCCTCGCCTCGCCTCGGCGATCTTGCACTTTCTGCCCGGGCAGAAGGTGCGTATGCCCCGGGGCGGGGGCCGAAAGTGCAAGATCGCGGAAACGGAGAGGGTGGGTGGGGTGGGGGTGGGTGGGGTGGGTGGGGTTAGGCGGCTACTGGGGTGGGGGGCGGGGTTTTGAGCTTCTGGGCGTAGACGTCGACGTACTCGCGGCCGGAGAGCTCCATCAGCTCGTACATGATCTCGTCGGTGACCGCCCGCTCGACGAACCGGTCACCGGCCAGGCCGCGGTAGCGGGAGAAGTCCAGCGGCTCCCCGAATCGGATCCTCACCCGGGCGATCTTGGGGATCAGCTTGCCGGGCGGCTGGATCTCGTCGGCGTTGAGCTGCACCACCGGCACCACGGGCGCGCCGCTCTCCAGGGCCAGCCGGGCCACGCCGGTCTTGCCCCGGTAGAGCCGCCCGTCGGGCGAGCGGGTGCCCTCCGGGTAGATGCCCGCGATCCCGCCGGCTCGCAGCACCTCGAGCTGGGTGTCCAGCGCGGCGCGGGCGGCGCGGCCGCCGGAGCGGTCGACCGGGATGGTGCCGGTACCGACGAAGAACATCTTGGTCAGCCAGCCCTTGACGCCCTTGCCGGTGAAGTACTCGGCCTTGGCGACGAAGGTGACCTTCCGCCTGACCATCAGCGGCGTGAAGATCGAGTCCGAGAAGGACAGGTGGTTGCTGGCGAGGATGACCGGGCCGGTGTCCGGCACGTTGTCCAACCCCTCGACCTGTGGACGGAAGACCAGCCGCAGCAGCGGGCCGAGGAGGACGTACTTCATCAGCCAGTAGAACACCGGCGTCCTTTCCCAGTGGCGGTCACGTCACCCGGCGGGCGGGCCGTCGGGGGAAAGCGTACGGAGCCGGGGCACCGGCCACAACGCGACGGTCGATCATGCCGGTCGATCCGGTGCCGGGATGGCGGTCGACGGTAATGACGCCTGGTCCGGTCACCCCTGACCGGCCGGCGCGCGACCGCCTCCTGACGTCCTCCGCACAAACGGACATACGGCACCCGCCGCGACCAGCGGCACGGGCGCTGACTTTGGAAGACGCGACACAACGCACTCCCGGAACGGGGTCCCGACGTGTCACGATTCAGAACACGGCGCGTGTCGCGCCGTAGGGGGCTCGGGGCGGTCGCGCCGCAGGCGCGTTGAGGAGGGTGTCCGGTGTCAGCGGGTGGGGCCCGCCGGGGGCGGCGGGACAACGGGCTCGACGCGAGCGAGTACGCCGTCGCCGGCGACGTGGATCCGCGCGTCGGTGAGCACCTGCTCGACGTGCTGGCCGCTGGCGGCATCGCCGCGTACCTCCAACCGTCGGCCGACCTCAACCCGGTGACCCGCACGACGACGGTACCGGCGCGGCCGGTCGACCGGCTCTACGTCGACCGTTCCCACCTGACCACCGCCCGCGACTACCTGACCCAGCTCGCCGACGAGGGCGGCGCGGAGCAGACGCGCGCCGACGAACCGGACATCGAGGCCGAGTGGGCCCGGATCGTCGCCGGCTTCCACACGACGCCCGCCGCGGGCGACAACCCGTGGCCCGCCGCGGAGGACGTCGACGACCCGCCCGCGCCGGCCGGTGGCGCCCCGAGCCGCACCGCGACCGACGACGCCGCCCCGACCGCGACCGACGTCCGCCGCCTGCCCTACGCGGCCGACCTGTCGGGCGTGTCGGTGGGACGCACCGACCGGCCGCAGGACGAGCCGTCGCTGCTCGACGGGCTGGACACCTTCGGCGCCGACCTGCCCGACGACGACGACGAGGACGAGCGCTACGTCCCGCCGCCACCGCCGCCGCTCCCCCGCATCTCCAAGTACGCGGTGGTGGGCGTGCTCGGCGTGGTGGTCGGCTTCGTGCTGTTCCTGTTCCCGTCGCTGCTGCCCGTCGACCGGCCCATCGTCACCCTGCTGGGCTTCACCGGCATCCTCGCCGGTTTCGTCACGCTGATCTGGCGCCTGCGCCCCGGTGGCGACGACGACGACCGCGACCCGGACGACGGCGCGGTCGTCTGACCCCTCCCGCACACCCGTCGATGGCCGGCCGCTGACCGCATAGCGGGACGACGATGGGTCACCGTCGGCGTGACAGTGGTGTAACTTACTGTCAGTAGGAATACCGCCGTACGTCACTTCCCGCGTTGACTGACCGGTTGTTCCTGGCTCGTGGCGGTCGGTCTCTGCTGATCGGAATGCCCGAGATGCGACAGAGTTCCCTCGTGGTGGTGGCCAACCGCCTACCCATCGACGACAGTGTGGCCCCGGACGGCGCCTGCGAGTGGCGGCGAAGTCCCGGCGGCCTGGTGAGCGCCCTGCACCCGCTGCTGCGGCACGCGCCCGCGACCTGGGTCGGCTGGGCCGGGGGCACCGGCCCCGCACCCAACCTCCCCGACGTGGACGGCGTCCGCATGCGGACCGTGCCACTCGACCAGGACGACCTGCGCGACCACTACGAGGGCTTCGCCAACGCCACCCTCTGGCCGCTCTACCACGACTCCGTCGAGCAGCCGCAGCACCACCGACGCTGGTGGGAGGCGTACCAGCGGGTCAACCAGCGGTTCGCCGAGGCGACCGCGGAGGTCGCCGAACCCGGCGCGGTCGTCTGGGTGCAGGACTACCACCTGCACCTCGTGCCCGGCATGCTGCGGGCGATCCGGCCCGACCTGCGGATCGGCTTCTTCCTGCACGTGCCGTTCCCACCGCCGGAGCTGTTCATGCAGCTGCCCCGCCGGGCCGAACTGCTGCGCGGGATGCTCGGCGCCGACCTCGTCGGCTTCCAACGCGCCCAGGCGGCGCACAACTTCGCCCAACTGGTGGCGAAGGTGCTCGACCTGCCCGCCACCGACCGGCGGATCGGGATCGACGGCCGGGTGGTCCGCATCGGGGCGTTCCCGGTCTCGATCGACACCGCCGAGATGGCCGCGCTGGCCGCCCGGCCGGACGTGGCCGCCCGCGCGCGCCGCCTACGGCAGGACCTCGGCAGCCCCGAGCACGTCATCCTCAGCGTCGACCGGATGGACTACACGAAGGGCATCGAGCAGCGGCTCAAGGCGTACAGCGAGCTGCTCGTCAGCGGGCACGTCAAGGTCCGGGACACCGTGCTGGTGCAGGTGGCGGTGCCGAGCCGGGAACGCGTCGGCCAGTACCAGATCCTGCGCGAGCGCGTGGAGCGCGAGGTCGGCCGGATCAACGGCGAGTTCGGGCGGGTCGGCGAACCCGCCATCCATTACCTCACCCAGCCGTTCGACCGCGCCGAGCTGGCCGCCCTCTACCGGGTCGCCGACGTGATGGCGGTGACCCCGCTGCGCGACGGGATGAACCTCGTGGCCAAGGAGTACGTGGCCGCCCGGGTCGACGACGCCGGGGCGTTGCTGCTCAGCGAGTTCGCCGGCGCGGCCGCCGAACTGCCGCAGGCCTACCTGGTGAACCCGCACGACCTGGAAGGGCTCAAGCAGGGGCTGCTGGAGTCACTGCACGCCGCGCCGGCCGACGTGCGCGCCCGGATGCGGGCCATGCGCGCCCACCTGCACGAGCACGACATCCGCGCCTGGGCCCGTTCGTACCTGCGGGCGCTGGACGAGACCGGCGCGCTGGTCGACCGGCTGACCAGCACGGGTGACCCCGCCACGCCGCCGGTGCCCGGCCAGCCGGACCGCTCCGGCACCCCGACCGGCCGCCCCGCCCAGCCCTGACCGGCGAGGCGGCGGCCGCGGGGTCGAGGGTCGGCGGCCGGCCCGAGGCCGCGCGGGCTCAGCGCGCGGCCGGCGCCTTCTCCAACCAGTCGAGCAGGGCGTCGACCGGCTCCCGCCAGCGGGCGTCGAGCATCAGGTCGTGCCCCATGCCGGGGAACAGCAGCGGCGCCGAACCGTACCGGCGGGCCACCCGGGTGAGCGCCCCGGCCGGCACCACCCGGTCGTCGGGGCTGCCCAGCACCAGCACCGGCGGTCGTCCGACGGCCGGCTCCGGGTCGGCCCCGGTCAGCACCTGCCACTGGGCGCGCCGGCTCGCCCGGCCCAGCCGGACCACGTGCCGCCGGGCCTCGGCCTCCGGAAGTTCGCGGCTGAACAGCTGGGCACGGCTGAGCCGCAGCCGCCCACCGACCAGCGCCGGCAGGGTGCCCGCCGGGTTGCGGCGCAGCGCGCCACCGAGGACCCCCCAGCCGTGGAAGACCGGCGCCACCAGCACCGCGGCCCGCGCCGGGTAGCGCGCCAACGCGTGCGCCACCACCAGCGCCCCGGCGCCGTGCCCCACCAGCACGGTCTGGCGGGGCAGGCCCGCGGCCACCTGCACCACGTCGTGGACGTACGCCCGCAGCGGCGCCTTCGGCGCCGGTTCGCTGCCGCCGTGGCCGCGCAGGCTCACCGCGTGCGCCGGGAACCCGCGGGACGCGGCGTGCCCCAGCCAGTGCTCGGCGAACGCCCACGCCCCGTGCCCGAAACCCGGGACGAACAGCAGCGGCGGACGCCCCTCGTCCAGCTCCGGAGTCGCGCTGAGCACCTCACGGCGGGCCGGACGCACCGGCCGCGCCCACTCCTGCTGCCGCATGATCCGCACGCTGGTCACTTGCCCTCCAGGGAGTCGAGGGCGCGCTGGACGGCGCGCAGGTAGTCGGCGTGGCCGACCTCGAACCAGTGCCGGCTGCTGTCCTTGACCTGGCCGGAGTAGCGCTCCCCCGCCCGGGCGGTGGTGGCGGCGGCGAACGCGGCGGCCCGCTCCGGGCGGGTCCGGCGGGCGTCGAGCAGCCGGGCGAAGAGCACCGACTGCCAGTGCGCGAGGGTGAAGACGCCCGAGTCGGGCTGGAGCAGGCCGACCACGGCCAGCGTCGGGTGGCCCACCGCGAAGGCGTTGAGCCACAGGGTGGGCCGGCCGGTGCCGGAGTCGTCGCCGAGCACCTTCGGGTCGAGGAACTCGAAGCGCGGCAGGTAGCCGGTGGCGAAGACGACGAGCTCCGGGTCGATGTGCCGCCCGTCGGTGAGCTCCACCCCGTACGGGCCGAAGCGGGCGACGTCCGGCACCGGCATGATCGTGCCGTGCCCGACGTGGTAGACGAGCTGACTGTTCGCGATGGGGTGCGTCTCGTAGACCCGGTGGTCCGGCGCGGGCAGACCGAACCGGGTGAGGTCACCGACGGTCAGCCGCAGCGTCCAGTGGTAGAGCCACTGCCGCACCCGCAGCGGTACGCGCAGCGCGAGCAGGGCGTCGTTGACCTGGTCGGCGGGGCGGCCGAGGACGTACTTCGGGGCGTACCAGTAGCCGCGGCGGGTGGAGTGCCAACACCGCGACGCCTGCTGGGCGGCCTCCACCGCGATGTCGCAGCCGGTGTTGCCGGCGCCCACCACGAGGACCCGCTTGCCGCGCAGCTGGGCCGGGTCCTTGTAGGACGAGGCGTGCATGACCTCGCCGCGGAACTCCGCCAGCCCCTCGTAGCGGGGGAGCTTCGGCGACCAGTTGTGCCCGTTGGCCACCACGACGGCCGCGTAGCGGGAGGTGCGCTCCGGCCCGTAGCCGCCGGTGCTGCGGGTGGTGACGTCCCACCGGTCGCCCTCGACCGGCTCGACCCGGATGACCTCGGTGCCGAACCAGATGTGCGACCGCAGGTCGAAGTGGTCGGCGTACCTCTCGAAGTAGCCGAGCAGCTGGCTGTGGTGCGGGTAGTCGGGCCAGGAGTCCGGCATCGGGAAGTCGGGGAACTGGGTGAACGGGCGGGAGGAGATGAGGTGGGTGCTGGCGTACACCGGACTGCGGTCGTGCCGCCAGTTCCACGCCCCGCCCACGCCGGTCTCCCGCTCGTAGCAGTCGACCCCGAAGCCGTGCTCCTTGAGGTTCTTCACGGCGGTCAGGCCGCTGGGCCCGGCGCCGATGACGCAGACCGTGTCGCCCCGGTCGGAGACCGGGCGGCCGTCGCGGCTCAGGGCGAGTGGGGTCGCCTCCGGCTCGGGCCGGTCGGTGGAGGTGGACACCGGGACAATCTCCTTCGTGCGGCACGGGTGCCGGTCGCCGCGAAATCCTCTCCACATCGGAGCCGGTTGTCCAGCCCCGGCCGCGTGGTCGGGTCAGTCGGCGACGGGCAGCAGCAGGTCCACCAGGACCGGGAAGTGGTCGCTGGCCCGCCGGGTCCGCGGCGTGTCCACCACGTCGTAGTCGACGACCGTGACGCGCGGGTCGACGAAGAGCGCGTCGATCCGCCGCCGGGGGTCGGCGCACGAGTAGGTCAGCCGGTCGGCCGCGTCCGCCGCGACGGCGGTGTCGGTGAGCCCTCGGGCGACGGTGGCCCAGGCCAGGCCGTCCGGCCCCTCGTTGAGGTCGGCGCCGGCCACCACGGGGCTGGTCGCCGCGTCGAGCTCACGCTTGAACAGGGCGGCCTGCGCCGGGCGTTCGACCGGGTCGGTGGACAGGTGCGACCCGGCCAGGGTGAAGCGGGCGCCGCCGGCGACCACGCAGTCCGCGTACGCGGCGCCGCGCAGGTGCCGGCCCGGGGTGAGCGGGAAGCGCTGGCAGCGGGTGTCGAGCACCCGCACCCGCAGGCTGGTGAGCAGCAGGTTGCCCAGCGCGGGCAGCCCACCGGCGGCCACCACCAGCCCGAACGACTCCGCGAGCGCGGCGGACTTCTGCCGCCAGCGGAACCGTCGCGGCCCCTCCTGGACGATCACCACGTCGGGCGCCGCGCCCCGGACGACCTCGGCCAGCGCCGCCGTGTCGTCCCGCTGGCCGTGGATGTTGTACGAGACGACGCGCAGCGGCACACCGGAGCTCTGCGTCACGCGTACGCCTCAGATCCGGCGAGCCAGGTCGGCGGCGCCGATCACGCCGGCCCGGTTGCCCAGCTGGGCCGGGCGGATCTCGGCGACCGGGAGTCGGCTGCGCTGGGCGAGCGAGTCGGTGTACGACCGCCGGGCCGGGCCCATCAGCAGGTCACCGGCGTCGATCACGCCACCGCCGACGACCAGCACCTGCGGGTCGAGCATCTGCGCCATGTCCGCGAGGCTGGTGCCGAGCCAGCGCCCGACCTGGGCGAACGCCTCGGCGGAGATGGGGTCACCGCCCTTGGCCGCCGCGGTCACCATCGGCCCGGTGATCGCCTCGGCCTCCCCGCCGGCGAGTTCCAGCAGCGCCGCGGCGCGCTGGGGCTCCTGCCGGGCGGCGGCGCGGGCGAACCGGACCAGGGCGCTGCCGCTGGCGTACTGCTCGATGCAGCCGAGCCGCCCGCAGCCGCACTGGTGGCCGTCGGGCACGGTCAGCATGTGGCCCAGTTCGGCGGCGATGCCGTGGGCGCCGCGCACCAACTCGCCGCCGAGCACGATGCCACCGCCCACGCCGGTGCCGATGGTGAACATGACCATCGAGTCGTCGGCCTCGCGGGCCGCGCCGTAGCGGAACTCCGCCCAGGCGGCGACGTTGCCGTCGTTCTCCACGATCACCGGCAGGCCCACCTGGTTGCTGACGTAGTCGCGCAGCGGCTCGTCGCGCCAGGCCAGGTTGGGGGCGAACTGCACGATCGAGCGGGTCGCGTCGATCCAGCCGGCCGCGCCGATGCCGACCGCCTCGATCGTGCGCCCGGCGGCCAGCTCGCTGACCAGGTCGGTGATGACGTCGCGGGTCTTGGCGACGTCATCGGCGGGAGTGTCCCGTCGGGTCTGCACGAGCACCGTGCCGGTGTCGTCGACGACACCACCGGCCACCTTCGTGCCACCGACGTCGACTCCGATGGTCAGCGTCACCGCTGCCGCTCCCCTCTGCTGTGCTGCCCGCCGTCCACCACCGGTGGCGGTGTGGCGGGGTGTCCCCTGGTCAGGCTCCGTCGCCTGCGGCGTCCACGCCGACGTCGCCGGGCTCCCGCGAGGCGGGCACCACGGGTCGGACGGTCGCCGGTGCGGCCGTCCCGGCTTCCTCGACGGGCCGTCCGGCGCCGGCCGGGGCGGCCTTCTCCTCCGCCCTCGTCGCGGCGGACCAGACGTCCCGCTCCGGTGCCGGCTGAGAATCATGCCCGCTGCGGGTGGCATCGCGCCAGACGAGGTCGTCGTCCGGACCGGCAGCGGGGGTTCCGGGGCCCTCCGGGGCGTGGTCGGCGGGCGGCGCGGGCGGGTTCGCGGACGCCAACGCCCGCAGCAGGCTGGCCACTCCGGCGGCCAGATCGCCGGCGCCGGTGGCGAGTCGCTCCGCGAATTCGGGACTCGGATCACGCAAGGCGGCGATACCCCGGCAGACCGGGCAGATGCAGCATTCGGCCGTCCCGGTGGCGAAACCACCCCCGGTCGGGCGGGACGACCCACCCGGCGCGACGCTGTGACCGAGGACACTGGCCACCATCCCACCGATCGGGCCCCACTGGCCCGCGGCCGCCGAGCCGGAGGTCGCCACCCGCGCCGTCGCGAGCAGCGTCGCCACCAGGCGTTCCGCCTCTTCCCGGGCCGAACCCGGATCCGTTGCCACCATGGTCGACTCCTCTACCGTGGCGGCCGGGCCGCCGGGCGCGTCACTGCGCCGCACCGGGTGCTTCTACCCGGCGCTTGAGCTGCTTCAACGCCGTGTCCATGATCATTTTCTCCGCCTTGCGGCGAAACATCCCGAGCATCCCGACCGACAGCTCCACCTCGAGGGTGTAGGTCACCGTGGTCGTGCCGTCGGCGTTGCCCACCAGGTCGTACGACCCGCGCTGCGACTTCTGCATCTTCGACGGCGCCACCAGGTCCCACTCGATCCGGGACAGGTCCTCGGCGTACGCGTAGGCCAGCACGTACTCGTCGGCCATCACCCCGGCGTCGATGGTGAACCGCACCTGGCTGGCGTAGCCGTCCTCGTACTCCTCGATCACCTCCACCCGGCGCATCGCCTCGGTCCACTCCGGGTAGCTCGCGAAGTCGCAGATGACCGCCGCCACCCGCTCCGGTGGGGCGCCGATGGTGATCGACTGGGTGGAGGTGTCCGCCATGGGGGGAGGCTACCCGGCGGGCGGCCGGCCAGGCCCGTCCCGTCCCCCGCCACGCGTCGCGGGAACCTGCCTGTCCGCCACCGTCGCCCGGACGGGTAGGTTTCGACAAAGCCGACCCGCCGTGGCGGCCGGTCCGGTCAGTGCGAGCACGAGGGAGTGCAGGTGCGCGAGTTCTCCGTCCCCCCGATCGTCACCGTCGGCGACTCGGCCAACCTCACCGACCCGGTCTGGGACAACGCCGAGGCGGCCCCCGACGCGGTGCAGTTCGTCCGGCCCGGCACGACCGCGGACGACCCCGCCTGGGTGGACGTCACCTGCCGTCAGTTCCGCGACGAGGTCGCGGCGGTGGCCCGCGGGCTGGTCGCGGCCGGCGTACGCCCCGGCGACCGGGTCGGGCTGATGAGCCGCACCCGCTACGAGTGGACCCTGGTCGACTACGCCGTCTGGGCGGCCGGCGCGGTCACCGTGCCGATCTACGAGACCTCCAGCGCCGAGCAGGCCGCCTGGATCCTCGGCGACTCCGGCGCGGTCGCCTGCGTCGTGGAGTCCACCGCCCACGCGACCCTGGTCGCCGGCGTCCGCGAGCGGCTGCCCGAGCTGGCGCACGTCTGGCAGATCGACCTGGGCGGCGTGGACGAACTGGTGGCGGCCGGCGCCTCGGTCGACCCGGAGGAGATCGAGCGACGCCGGGCGGGGCTGCGCTCCGGCGACGTCGCCACCATCATCTACACCAGCGGCACCACCGGCCGGCCCAAGGGCTGCGTGCTGACCCACCGGAACATGTACGCCGACGCCGCGAACGCCGTCCCCGTCCTGCCGAACCTGTTCAACCCGGGCGCCTCGACGCTGCTCTTCCTCCCACTGGCGCACGCCTTCGCCCGGCTCATCCAGATCGGCATCGTGCAGGCCCGGGCCACCATGCGGCACTGCTCGGACACCAAGAACCTGGTCGCCGAGCTGCAGGAGTTCCGGCCCACGTTCGTGCTCTCCGTGCCCCGGGTCTTCGAGAAGGTCTACAACGCGGCCAAGCAGAAGGCCGAGGCCGACGGCAAGGGCGGCATCTTCGCCCGGGCCGAGCAGGTGGCGATCGCGTACAGCGAGGCGCTGGAGACCCCGGGCGGGCCCGGCTTCGGGCTGCGGGCCCAGCACGCGCTCTTCGACAAGCTGGTCTACCGCAAGCTGCGGGCGGCGCTCGGCGGGCGGTGCCGGGACGCGATCTCCGGCGGCGCGCCGCTCGGCGCCCGGCTCGGCCACTTCTTCCGCGGCATCGGGGTCACCGTCCTGGAGGGGTACGGGCTGACCGAGACCTCGCCGGCGGCCTCGGTGAACCTGCCCGGCGCCACCCGCGTCGGCAGCGTCGGACGGCCGCTGCCCGGCGTGACCATCCGGATCGACGACGACGGCGAGATCCTCATCGCCGGCGACCTGATCTTCCAGGGCTACTGGCACAACGAGGCCGCCACCGCCGAGGCGCTGACCCCGGACGGCTGGTTCCGCAGCGGCGACCTGGGTCAGCTCGACGCCGACGGCTACCTCAGCATCACCGGTCGCAAGAAGGAGATCATCGTGACGGCCGGCGGCAAGAACGTCGCCCCGGCCGTGCTGGAGGACCAGGTCCGGGCGCACCCGCTGGTCAGCCAGTGCGTCGTCGTCGGCGACCGGCAGCCGTTCGTCGCGGCGCTGGTCACCATCGACGAGGAGGCGCTGCCCCGCTGGCTGGAGACCGCCGGGCTGGCCGCGGACACCCGGGTCGAGGAGCTGGGCGACCACGAGGGCCTACGGGCCGAGATCCAGAAGGCCATCGACGCCGCCAACCAGGGCGTCTCCAAGGCCGAGGGGATCAAGGTCTTCCGGATCCTGCCCCGCGACTTCACCGAGGCGACCGGCGAACTGACCCCGTCGCTCAAGGTCAAGCGCCAGGTCGTCCACAAGACGTACGCGGCGGAGATCGCCGAGATCTATCGAGGCTGACTACCATCCGTCACGTGCCCGCCTCGACAACGACCCGGCCCCAGCCGCATCCCCTCGCCGCCGCCGCGCGTCTGGTGATGCTGGCGCTGGTCGCCGTCCTCACCCTCTTCGCGACCCACGACGTGACCCAGCTGTGGTGGATCGCGCTGCTGGCGGTCGCCGGGCTGCCCGCCCTGCTGGCGTCGCCGCACCACCTGGTCGGCCCGCTCAGCCGGGTCGCCGAGGTGGTGGTGCTGGGGCTCGCCGCGAGCCAGGTGGCGGCCGTGGCGCTCGTCGGCGGGGCGATCGACGGCCTCGGCGCGTCGGCGGTCCTGCCGTACCTGGCCGTGCCGGTCACCGTCACCGCGCTGCGCCGCCGGTTCCGGGAGGGGGCCGCGCTGCTCGGCGTGGCCGCCGCCGTCCTGCTGGCCAGCGGCGCGTTCACCGAGGTCGACGGCGAACGGCAGCTCACCCAGCCGGGCTACCTGGCGGTGTGCGCCCAGTGGCTGATCCTGGCCGCGCTCGGCCTGTACGCGGCCCGCACGCTGCACCGGGTCATGCAGGCCCGGGGCGAGGGCAAGCCCCAGCCGTACGCCGAGGCGACCCGGCTGCTCACCCAGCTGCGCACCGTCGCCCGGCAGCTGCCCGGCGCCACGCTCGACCCGGGTGGCATCTCCGAGCACCTGCTGGAGGAGCTGCGCACCGCCGCCCGCTCCGACCGGGCGGCCGTGCTCTCGGCCAGCGGCGGTGGTCGGCTGGTGGTCCTCGCCCAGGTCGGCGTCGACCGCGTCGACTGGGAGACGACGCTCGACGCCGACTCCGCGATCGCCGACGCGTGGGCCAGCCAGCAGCCGCAGACCGCCGCCCGCTCGCAGGCCCGCTCGCACCCCGGTGGCGACGTCTCCGCGCTGATCGTCCCGCTGGTCGCCGGCGTCCGTACGGTCGGTCTGGTCGTGCTGGAGGCCGACGCGGCGCACGCCTACCCGCCGGACGTCGTGTCCCGGGTGACGGCCCTGACCGGCGCCGCCGCGCTGCGGTTGGAGGCCGCGCTGCTCTTCGACGAGGTGCGCTCGCTGGCCACCAACGAGGAGCGCCAGCGGCTGGCCCGCGAGATCCACGACGGTGTGGCGCAGGAGCTGGTGATGGTGGGCTACGGGATCGACAACGCCCTGGCCACCGTCTTCGACGACGCCGAGGAGACCGCCGAGGCGTTGCGCACCCTGCGCGGCGAGGTGACCCGGGTGATCACCGAGCTGCGGCTGAGCCTGTTCGAGCTGCGCAGCGAGGTCGACCGGCACGGTGGCCTGGCCGCCGCCATCGCCGAGTACGCGCGCACCGTCGGCGCCTCCGGCGGGCTGCGGGTGCACCTGTCGCTGGACGAGTCCACCGCCCGGCTCCCCGCGGCCACCGAAGCCGAGTTGCTGCGCATCGCGCAGGAGGCGGTGACGAACGCCCGCAAGCACGCCGGCGCGTCCAACCTGTGGGTCACGTGTGAGGTCGACCCGCCGTACGCGCAGATAGAAGTGTCGGATGACGGTCACGGGATCGCTGACCAGCGGCCCGACGGGCGGTACGGTCTTGCGATCATGGCCGAGAGGGCGGAACGTATCCGGGGCCGGTTGGAGATCCGACCCCGGCAACCGAGCGGCACGACCGTGGCGGTGGTTCTCGGCACCTCGCCCCGGCGCGATAACGTGCGCGGTAGCGCAGCAGCAGAAGGGGAGTAACCCGAGGATGACCACAAGTCCGACACCGGCCACCCGCACCAAGGTCCTCCTTGTCGACGATCATGACCTGATCCGGAAGGGCCTGCGGCACGCGTTCGAGCGCGACCGGCAGTTCGAGGTCGTCGGTGAGGCAGCGACGGCGGCGGAGGGGGTACGTCAGGCCGGCGCGCTCCAGCCGGACGTGGTGATCATGGATCTCCGGCTCCCCGACGGCAGCGGCCTGGAGGCCACCCGCGCGCTGCGCAAGTCCAGCGCGTCGATGGGCATCGTGGTGCTCACCATGTACGCCGGCGACGACCAGCTCTTCGGCGCCCTGGAGGCGGGCGCGAGCGCCTTCGTGCCCAAGACCGCCCCGGCCGACGAGGTGGTGGCCGCCGCCCGGCACGCCGCCTCCTCCCCCAGCGCTTTCACGGCGGCCGACCTGGCCGAGGCGATGAAGCGGCGGCTGGCCCCGTCCGGTCCGCAGCTCTCCCCCCGCGAGGGGCAGGTGCTGCGGCTGCTCGCCGACGGCATGAGCGTGGCCGGCATCGCCAAGCAGCTCTTCGTCAGCGAGTCCACCGCGAAGACCCACATCTCGAAGCTCTACGAGAAGCTGGGTGCGGCCAACCGGGCCCAGGCGCTGATGACGGCGCTGCGGCTCGGCCTGCTCGAAGCGCCGGACGCGCCGAAGTTCTGACCCGTCACCGCCCGCCGGGCGGGAGTTCGTGACGCGAGGTCCGCGTCGGCCCGACGGCCGGCGCGGACCTCGCATATCGACCGACGTTCGTGCCCTCACGACGACGCGCTATGGTCACCCGGGCCCTCGCGGGGGCAGAATACCGCGGTGGTCCGTGGGCGACGGCGCCCGCGCGTCGGCACGAGGGGTGAGGCATGCAGCGGCCGGACTGGGCACCCGAGACCATCGACATCGAGCGTCCGAGCGTGGCCCGCATGTACGACTACTACCTCGGTGGCTCGCACAACTTCGCCGCCGACCGGGCCGCCGCGCAGGCCATGGTCGCCGCCGTGCCCGAGGCGCCGCTGATGGCCCAGGCGAATAGGGCGTTCCTCCGCCGGGCCGTGCAGTTCCTCGTCGACGAGGGCGTACGGCAGTTCCTGGACATCGGTTCGGGCATCCCGACCGTCGGCAACGTGCACGAGATCGCCCAGCGCGCCGCGCCGGAGTCGCGGGTGGTCTATGTGGACGTCGACCCGGTGGCGGTGGCGCACAGCCGGGAGATCCTCGACGGCAACGCTCGGACCGCCGTCGTCCAGGAGGACCTGCGCCGTCCGGACCGGATCCTCGCCCACCCCGACGTACGCCGGCTGCTCGACTTCGACCAGCCCGTCGCCGTGATGATCGTGGCGGTGCTGCACTTCGTCCCCGACGCGGACGGGCCCGCCGCGCTGCTGCGTACGCTGCGCGAGGCGCTGGCGCCCGGCAGCTTCCTGGTGCTGTCGCAGGCCAGCGACGACGGCCGCAGCGAGGAGGAGCGGGCCGAGGCCGAGCGGGTCTACCGGCGCACCGACAGCCCGCTCTCGGTGCGCAGCCGGGCCGAGCTGACCGCGCTCTTCGACGGGTTCGAGCTGGTCGAGCCGGGCGTCGTCTGGGTGCCGCAGTGGCGGCCCGAGTCGCCGGACAGCGCGGAGGACGCCGAGCGGGCCGTCTTCCTGGGCGGGGTCGGGCGGCTCGGTGGGTGAGCCGCCCCCGGCGCCCCGCACCCGGCCCGGGACGTTCGCCCGGGCGTGGGCCAAGGCGGTGTCCGGCACCAGCTACCTGCCGATGCCCCAGGCACAGCTGGAGGCCCTGCTGCAACGGCTCACCGACCAGTTGGCCGGTGCCCTGCAGGCCGAGCCGTTCGACCTGCGCCCCGGTCACCGGGTCGGCGCCGAGCTGGTCGCCAACCACATCGCCTCGGCCGAGGGACTGGGCCGGACCGTCGAAGTCGTCCAGCTCCGGCTGGTCCGCGACCTGGGCCTGGTCGCCGACGACGTCGAGGACCGGATGGCCCGGCTGCTCGCGGCGGTCGCCACCGGCTACGCGCGCGCCCTGCGCGACCGTACGCTCGACGAGCAGGAGTCGATCCGCCGGGCGGTGATGGCGGCCCGTACGCAGGCGGAGCGCGCGCTGCGGGCCAGCGAGGCGCGGTTCCGTCACCAGGCCACCCACGACTCCCTCACCGAGCTGCCCAACCGCGCCCTGTTCACCGAGCGCCTCACCGCCGCGCTCAACGAGCCGGGCCGGGGCGCGGAGCGCCTCGGGCTCTGCTTCCTGGACCTGGACCGCTTCAAGGTGGTCAACGACTCCCTCGGGCACCAGGTCGGTGACCGGCTGCTGACCATGGTCTCCAGCCGGCTGCGCCGGGCCCTCGACGGTCACCTGGTGGCCCGGATCGGCGGGGACGAGTTCGTCGTGCTGGTCGAGCGGACCGGTGGCACCGCCGACGTGGTGGCGGTCGCCGACACCGCCCTCGCGGCGGTCTGCGAACCGGCCCTCGTGGACGGTCACGAGCTCTGTGTGACGGCGAGCATCGGGATCGTCGAGCAGCAGGTCGCCGGCACCACCCCGGGCGACCTGATGCGGGCCGCCGACGCCACCCTGCACTGGGCGAAGGCCGCCGGCGGTGCCCGCTGGGAGGTCTACGACGCCGATCGCAACGGGCGCGAGCGGGCTCGCTACGCGCTCTCCGCGGCCATCCCCGCGGCCCTGGACCGGGGCGAGTTCTACCTGGAGTACCAGCCGCTCACCTCGCTGCGCGACGGACGCCTGCTCGGGGTGGAGGCGCTGGTCCGCTGGCGCCATCCCGAGCTGGGCGTGCTGCGGCCGGACAGCTTCATCGGTCTGGCCGAGGAGACCGGGCTGATCGTGCCGCTCGGCGGTTGGGTTCTCGCCGAGGCGTGCCGGGAGGCGGAGCGCTGGTCCGGTCGCGGCGCGCCGGCCCCGTTCGTGAGCGTCAACCTGGCCGTGCGCCAGGTGCACCGCCCGGACCTGGTCCAGGAGGTACGCGCGTTGCTGAAGCGCACCGGCCTGCCGCCCGAACGGCTCCAGCTGGAGATCACCGAGAGCACGATGATGAGCACCACCGAGGAGCCGGTGAAGGCCCTGCGGGTCCTCGCCGACCTGGGCGTACGGATCGCCATCGACGACTTCGGCACCGGCTACAGCAACCTCGCGTACCTGCGGGACCTGCCGGTGACCGAGTTGAAGGTGGCCGGCGAGTTCGTGGCCGGGCTGCGTGCCCCGGCGGCGGAGCCGACCCGCCGGACCGACGAGCGGATCCTCGCGTCCCTGGTGTCGCTCGCGCACGCGCTGGACCTCACCGTCACCGCCGAGGGGGTGGAGACGGCCGGGCAGGCCGAGCGGCTGCGGGCGATCGGCTGCGACGCCGGCCAGGGCTGGCACTTCGGTCGGCCGGCACCGGCGGAGCGGATCCTGGAGCGGATCGGCTGACCGGCGTAGACAGTGTCTACCGAGACTGGTAGACAGTGTCTATGAGCGAATCCGAGGGCGACGTCCGGTCCCGGCTGGTCGCCGCCGGAGTCGACCTCGTACTCCGTGAGGGCCTGGCCGCCGTGTCCCTGCGGGAGATCGCCCGACGGGCCGGCGTCTCCCACGGCGCGCCGCGGCGGTACTTCCCCACCCACCTCGACCTGCTCTCCGCCATCGCCCGCGAGGGCTACGCCGAACTCGCCGCCCGGGTCGCCACCACCGTGCGGGACGCCGGACCCGACCCACGCCACCAACTCGTCGCGCTCGGCCGGTCCTACCTCGACTACGCCGCCGCCCACCGCGGCATGTTCGAGCTGATGTTCCGGCACGACCTGCTGGACAGCGGCCGGCTCGGGCTGCGCGACAGCAGCCTGCCCCTGTTCGCCCTGCTGGTCGACCTGGTCGCGCGCGTGCGCCGCCCGGCCGACGCCGAAGCCGGAGTCCTCGCCGGCGCGCTCTGGGCCAACCTGCACGGCATCGCCCAACTCTGGGCATGGGGCAGCCTCCAACTCGCGACCGGCGCCGCCGACGACGACGCCCTGCTGCGGGCGACGCTGGACGCCCACCTCGGTCCCGCCCCCACCCCACCGGAGGACACGTGCCGCTGCTCTACGACCTCGCCAAGCTGACTGTCGGCCGCGCCCTCCGGCTCGGCTGGCACCCACGGGTGGAAGGGCTGGAACACGTGCCTCGGCACGGCGGCGCGATCCTCGCCGGCAACCACCTCTCCGTCGCCGACGAACTGTTCCTCGCCGCCGTCACCCCCCGCCACGTCGCCTTCTGGGCCAAGGCCGAGTACTTCTCCGGCCGGGGCCCGCGCGGCTGGCTCAGGCGGCAGGTCGTGAACGGCATGGGCGCCATCCGGGTGGAGCGCGCTGGCGGACGGGCCGTACTCTCCGCGTTCGACGCCGCGATCCCCGTGCTGCGCGCCGGCGGCCTGGTCGCCGTCTACCCCGAGGGCACCCGCTCACCCGACGGACGTCTGCACCGCGGCCGCACGGGCGTGGTCCGACTGGCCCGGGACGCGGGCGTGCCGATCATCCCGGTCGGTGTGCTCGGCACCGCGGAGGTGCTCCCCATCGACGCCCGCCTCCCCCGCCGGCACCCGGTGACCCTGCGCTTCGGCCCGCCCATCACGATCGCCGGCCGGGTCCACGAACCACGCGACGTCCGCCTCCTCACCGACGAGGTGATGGCGACGATCCAGGCGTTGACCGGCCAGGAGTACGTGCCCCGGTACGCCCCGAAGCGCGAGACCCAGGCCGCCTGAGACCCGCGCGCGCCGCCCGTCGTCGTGGCGCACCGCCCGGCCGCGAGGCCACAACATCCCCGAAGCAGTCGCCTCCCAGCGGCCGCGAGGCCACAACATCCCCGAAGCAGTGACCTCCCCGCGGCGCGAGGCCACCACGTCGCTGCTCGTGACGGCCTGGCGTGGACCGCTCAGCCGGCGAGCAGCGTCGCCATCCGCTGCGCCTGGGTCTCCCAGCGCCACTCCCGCTCCACCCACGCCCGTCCCGCGGCACCGAGCTGTCGGGCCAGGTCGCGGTCGGCGAGCAGCCGGGACACCCGATCGGCGAGCCGGCCGACGTCCCGGCCGCCGACGACGTAGCCGGTCTCGCCCTCGCGGACCGCGTCCGGGGCGCCGCCGGAGTCGCCGGCGACCACCGGCAGGCCGGTCGCGGACGCCTCCAGATAAACGATGCCCAGCCCCTCGACGTCCAGGCCCCGGTTGCGGGTGCGGCACGGCATCGCGTAGACGTCGCCGGCCGCGTAGTGGGCCGGCAGGTCGCCGTGCGGCACCGACCCGGTGAAGACCACGTCCCGCTCCACCCCGGTGTCACGGGCGAGCTTCTCCAGCGCCGTCCGGTAGGGGCCACCGCCGACGATCAGCAGGGCCGCGTCGGGCACCCGGCGACGGATCTCCGGCAGGGCCCGGATCAGCATGTCCTGGCCCTTGCGCGGCACCAGACGGGACACGCAGACGACCACCGGCCGGCCGGCCAGCCCGAGGCGCTTGCGCACTGGCTCCCCGTCGACGCCCGGGTGGTAGGTGTCCACGTCCACACCGGGCGCGAGCCGGTGCAGCTCGGTCAGCCCGTCCACCGCCCGCGCCAACCTGGTGCGTGTGTATTCCCCGAGGTAGGTGGTCACGTCGACGCCCCGGGCGATCCGCCGCAGGGCCGCCCGGGCACCGGGCAGGGCCGCCCAGCCGATCTCGTGCCCGTGCGTCTGCGCCACCACCCGGCGGATGCCGGCCCGGCGCCGCAGACCGGCGGCGAGCAGGCCGAGGGGGGCCGCCGCGCCGAACCACACCGTGTCGCAGTCGTACGCCCGGGCCAGTCGGGCCGCCCGCCGCGCCACCCGCGGGGTGGGCAGCAGCACCTTCGTGCGATCCCGGACCACCTCGAACGGCTGGTCGGCGTCGAACTTGTCCGCGCCCCGCCAGCGGGACGCGTAGACCACCACGGAACCGGAGGGCTGATGCAGCGCGAGGTTGTGCACGAACGACTGGATGCCGCCCGGGCGGGGCGGGAAGTCGTTGGTGATCAGCAGCGTCCGACTCATCTGCCGGCCTCCCTGGCGTGGGCGCGGGCGGCGGCCATCCGCTCGACCGTGGACGGGTGGGTCGCCGAGTAGAGATATTCCCAGCGGGGCGGGTCGGGGTCGGAGAGGTTGACCGACCCGAGGCGGCGCTGCATCGACTCGAACGCCGCGGGGTCGCCGGTCAGGGCCAGCGCGTGCGCGTCGGCGCGCGCCTCCACCCGGCGCGAGATCAGCGCCTGGACCGGTGTGGCGACCAGACCGACCACCGTGACCAGGGCGACCAGTAACGGGAACGCGCGCGGTTGCGCCACCGAGTCGACACCGGCCAGCCGCAGCAACGGCGCCCAGGAGCCGATCAGGTAGAGGGCGACCACGGCGGCGGCCGCGCCCAACGCCCCGGTCACCGTGCCGACCGTCACGTCGCGGTCCCGCGCGTGCCCCAACTCGTGCGCCACCACGGCGGTCACCTCCGCCGGCGACGCCTCGCGCAGCAGGGTGTCGTAGACGACGACCCGCCGGGTCGGCCCGAGACCCGAGACGTACGCGTTGACGGCCCGGGTGCGTCGCGAGGCGTCGGCGACCAGCACGTCGCGCACCGGCACCCCGTCGCGGGCCGCCATGGACATCAGCTCGGTGCGCAGCGGCCCGGGCTCCATCGGGGTGAACCGGTTGAACACCGGCTCCACGACCACCGGCAGCACGAAGGAGAGCAGCACCACCAGGCAGGCCGCGCCGGCCGCGCCGAACGCCCACCACCAGCGCGGTGCGAGCCGGATGACGGCGTAGAAGCCGAACAGCGCCACCGCGCCGATCACCGCGCTCACGGCGTACGACTTGAGCAGGTCCACCGCCCAGCCGCCCCAGCCGTTGGTGCTCAACCCGTAGCGGGTGAGCACGGCCTGCCGCCAGGCGGCGAACGGGAGGGTGACCAGGTCGGCGACGAGCACGACGGCCAACCCGCCGAGCACCGCCTGGGCCGCCCAGTGGCCGCCGAACGGCCGGCCCGCCACCTCGACCAGCCGACCGCCCAGCGGGGTCAGCCCGAGCGCGAGGGCGACGAGCAGGCCCACGGCGAGCGCGGCGTAGCCACCCGGGCGCAGCGCGGCCCGGAACTCGCGGCCCCGGGCCACCTGGTCGGGCGGGAGGTCACGCAGCGCGGCGAGCTGGTCGGCCCGGGGCGCCGGCGGCCGGTGCCAGGGGATCAGCAGCACGGCGACGACGACCAGCGCGAGGGCCAGGCCGGCGAGGGTCAGCAGCGCCCAGCCGCGGGTGCTCATCGCCGCACCCCGCCGCGCCGGGCCGGCACGACCGCGGCGCGGTGCGACCCGGTCGCCGGGCGTCCACCGCCGCTGTGCCGTTCCCGCCTCATCCCGCCGCTCCTCCCGCCGTGAGCGCCCATCCTATGGCTCGCCCGCCCACGCCCGGCGGCAGCGCCCGGCCGACCTCAGGCCACCCGGTGCCGGCAGGACGGGCACGCCCGGTGGCACCGCCCGGCCGACTCAGGCCACCCGGTGCCGACGGGACGGGCGGGGCCGGTCGGCGGGGCGACGCGGCGCGGGGAGCACCTCGACGTCGAAGCCGGCTCGGGCGAACACCTCGATCGCCCGGTGCTCGGCGGGGCCGAGGTCGGAGCCCGGGGACCGGTCGTCGAGCAGCGCGGTCACCAGGCAGCCGGAACAGCCGGCCCCCCGGACGGCGCACCGGTCGCAGTCGATGAGCATGAAGCCTCCTGACGAGCTGCGGCGGCGAGGGCGACCCCGCGGTCGCCACCCGACCACCGTCGGTGAGGAGAGGCTATTCAGCGGGTACGACAAATCCGCCCAGCCGTCACCAACAGCGATCTTGGTGAGAAGACGCCCCCGGAGGGGCCATTTCGTACCAAGATCGGCCGGGGCGGCCTCGACGAGGTGTCAGGAGCGTGCGAGGCGGCGCAGCAGCGAGTCCGCGCCCAGCGGGTACGCGCCGTGCCGGCGCACCCCGTCGGCGACCTCCCGGTCGGAGGAGACCACCACCACCGGACGGCCCGACGGTTCGGCACGCACCAGGCGCCGGATCAGCTCGTCGGCGGTCTCGCCCTTGCGCGAGAACAGCACCCGTACGCCGCGTGGCGCGGGCGGCAGCCCGTGGATCCGCTCGGCGCCGTCGAAGACCACGGTGACCTCGTCACCGGTCTGCGCCGCGATGCCACCGAGGCCGGTGATCAGCCGTTTGCGCTGCTGCTCCAGCGACATCTCGCCGAAGCCGCGCTTGGTGACGTTGTAGCCGTCCACCACGAGGTGTGCCCGGGGCAGCGCGAGCAGCTGGTCCAGCCGGGCGGGGTCGTCGGTGTCCCGGGCGCGGGCGGCGGCGCCCGTGCCCGTCGCGGCGGACTGGTCGGCGAACGCGTCGGCCACGAAGTCGGCCGGCAGCATCTCCACCGGGTCGAGGGCCAGCTCCCGGCGCAGCCCGACGGCGGCCTGGCCGATGGTCTCCAGCAGCAGCCAGAGCCGGGCGTCGTCGACCGAACGGGCTTCCTTGGCGCTGGCCCGGGCCACGCCCGCGGCGGCCTCGGCCTCGGCGAGCCGCGCCCGTGCCCGGCGCAGCTCGGCCTCCGCGTCGGCGGCCGCCCGGGCCGCCCGGCCGCGCTCGGTGGCGAGCAGGTCGCTCGCGCGCTTCTCCCGGGCCTGGGTCTCCCGCAGCGCGCGGGCCAGCTGCCGCGACTCCTCCCGCAGTTGACCCAGCTCCTCGCGGACGCGGGCCAGCTCGTCCCGGAGCTTCTCGGCCTCGACTCGCGCCACCGCCCGGTCGTGCTCGGCGCGGGTGGCCCGCTGCTCGGCCTCGCGGACCAGTTCGGCGACGACCGCGCTGTCCGCCTCGGCGCGGACCGCGGCCCCGCTGGCGTCGATCAGCTCCCGCCACCCGCGTGGCCGGGCCAGGTAGGCCAGCGCGGCCACCTCGACCGGGTCGGCGGCGGCCGGGGCCGTCCCCTCGACCACGGCCGCGCCGAGGTCGCCCGCGTCGGCGAGCACCCGGGCGGTCACCCGCTGCCGGAACAGCGGGTCTGCGGCGAGTTGGGCGGCGATCATGGGAGCGCCCAGGCGGGCACGGCGGTTGGGGGCGAACTTGGCGACCCGGCGCAGCGGCACGGGCACCTCGTCAGTGGGCAGGCCGGGCAGCACCGCGGCGGTGAGGGCCACGATCCGCTGCCGCACCGGCTCGGGCAGGACCGGCTCCGACTCGGCCGCCGCGCCGCCGTCGACCACGTCGCGCCTGTCGCCACCCGACGCGCCGGCCGCGACGTCACGGACGTCCGACCCGGCGTCACGCGCGGCGGGCGTGGGATCGAGCGCACCGGAACCCGGATCATCCGGACCCGGCCCAGCGTCCTCACCGGCGTCGCGCGCGGCGGCGACCTGGTCCTCCGGCGGGAGGTGGTCGTCGTACGGCTCGGTGAGGGGCATGTGGCAAGTCTCCCACCGCGACCGGGCTCACCGCCCGGTGAGTGAGCCGATCTCTCATCCTAGCCCTCGTGGTGACTGTTGGGGCAGCTGAGACGGGAGTGTCGGACCGTGGCGCTAGCGTGCCGCGGATGGCACAGGCGGAGTACGTCCAGCAGACGCTGGCCGGTCTCGACCCCGGCGGGGACGGCGGGATCGACCCGGCGCTGCCGCTCTACGCGACCACCTTCGTGGTGGTCGACCTGGAGACCACCGGCGGGGCCCCCGACGGTGGGGGGATCACCGAGATCGGGGCGGTCAAGGTCCGTGGCGGTGAGCAGTTGGGCGTGCTGGCCACGCTGGTCAACCCGGGCCAGCCGATCCCGCCGTTCATCACCGTGCTGACCGGCATCACGCAGGCCATGCTGGTGCCGGCGCCGCCGATCGAGCAGGTGCTGCCGAGCTTCCTGGAGTTCATCGCCGACGCCGTGCTGGTGGCCCACAACGCGCCCTACGACGTGGGCTTCCTCAAGGCGGCCTGCGCGAAGCACGGCTACCGCTGGCCCAACCCCCGGGTGCTCGACACGGCGGCGCTGGCCCGCCGGGTGCTCACCCGGGACGAGGTGCCCAACCGCAAGCTGGGCACCCTCGCGGCCTACTTCCGCACCGCCACCCAGCCGACCCACCGGGCCCTCGACGACGCGAAGGCCACCGTCGACGTGCTGCACGGTCTGATCGCCCGGCTCGGCGGTCACCGCGTCGACACCATCGGCGACGCGATCGAGTTCGCCCGGGCGGTGACGCCGACCCAGCGTCGCAAGCGGCACCTCGCCGACGGGCTGCCGAAGGCGCCGGGCGTCTACATCTTCCGGGCCGCCGACGACCGCCCGCTCTACGTGGGCACCTCGGTCGACATCGCCACCCGCGTCCGCAGCTACTTCACGGCGGCGGAGAAGCGGGCCCGGATCTCCGAGATGCTCGCCGCCGCGGAGCGGGTCGAGGCGGTGGAGTGCGCGCACTCGCTGGAGGCCGAGGTCCGCGAGCTGCGGCTGATCGCCGCGCACGCGCCGCCGTACAACCGGCGCTCGAAGTATCCGGAGCGGATGGTCTGGCTCAAGCTCACCGACGAGCACTACCCCCGGCTGTCCGTGGTCCGCGACGTCTCCCCCGCCGACCGGTCCTTCCTCGGGCCGTTCACCTCCCGTCGCGCCGCCGAACTGGCCGCGGCGGGCTTCCACGACGCGGTGCCGCTGCGGCAGTGCACGCACAAGCTCTCGCTGCGGACCGTCACGCCGGCCTGCGCGCTGGCCGAGCTGGGTCGCTGCCCGGCGCCGTGCGAGCACCGGATCACCCCCGAGGAGTACGAGGACCGCGCCGCCGCGCCGTTCCGCACCGCCGCCGCGGACGACCCGCAGGTGGTGGTGGACGCCCTGCTGGCCCGGATCGAGGTGCTCTCCGCCGCCCAGCGCTACGAGGAGGCCGCCGTGGTCCGGTCCCGGCTGGCGGCGGTGCTGCGGGTGGCCGTACGCATGCAGCGGCTCAACGCGCTCGCCGGGATCGCCGAGTTGGCCGCGGCCCGGCCGGCCGCCCGGGGCGGCTGGGAGCTGGCCCTGGTCCGGCACGGCCGGCTGGCCGGCGCCGGGGTGTCCCCGCCGGGCGTCCATCCGCGACCGACGCTGGCCGACATCCGGGCCACCGCCGAGACGGTCCCGGCCGGGCACGGGCCGGTGCCCCGAGCCTCGGCCGAGGAGTCCGAGCGCATCCTGTCCTGGTTGGAGCGACCGGAGACCCGGCTCGTCGAGATGTCCTCCGGATGGTCGTCCCCGGTGCGGGGTGCGGGCCGGTTCCGCGACCTTCTGGCCAAGGCCGAAGGTTCCCTGTCCCACCAACTCTCGACCGAACGCTCATGACCAACTGACCGATCGGACTACGTCGACTCCCTTAGGCTGTTAGAGAAGTGCAGTCCTGCCCGATTCGTGGGCCTGCTCCCGGTTGCCGGGTCACCGGCACCGCGGGGGCCGGGGTGAGGAGGTGTCCCTCGTGGACGTCGACGCCGGACACGGCGCCGCCCTGGGGGGCGCCCTTCCAGCCCAGCCGGGCGAGCTGCCCCTGACCCGCCGGTTACGGTCGCTGCTCGCGTGGCCGACCGCCGAGACCGACCCGGTCAGCCACCTGGTCCGGGCCCACCGTGCCATCCATGCGGGCGCCGACCCGTCGGTGCTGCGGCGGGCCTACACGATCGCGGAGAACATGCACCGCGGCCAGTTCCGCAAGAGCGGCGAGCCGTACATCACGCATCCGCTGGCGGTCGCCCAGATCTGCGCCGACCTCGGGATGGACACCACCACCCTGGTCGCGGCGCTGCTGCACGACACGGTGGAGGACACCCGCTACACGCTCCAGGCCCTCGCGGAGGACTTCGGGCCGGAGGTGGCGCACCTGGTCGACGGGGTCACCAAGTTCGACAAGGCGTTCTACGGCAAGGCGGCGGAGGCCGAGACGACCCGCAAGATGATCATCGCGGCCGGCAGGGACGTCCGGGTCCTGATCATCAAGCTGGCCGACCGGCTGCACAACATGCGCACCCTCGGCGTACGCTCGGCGGCCTCCCGGGAGCGGATCGCCCGCAAGACCCAGGAGGTGCTGGTCCCGCTCTGCGACCGGCTGGGCATCCAGACCCTGAAACGCGAACTGGACGACGTGGTGCTGCTGCACCTGGAGCCGGAGGAGCACGCCCGGATCGCCCGGCACGTGCACGACCGGCCGGGCTGGGACGCCTACCTGGAGGACGTGGTGGGCCGCGCGAAGGTCGCCCTGCGCCGCAGCCGGGTCGACGCCGAGGTGACGCCGCGCCCCCGGCACCTCTACTCCATTTGGAAGGACACGGTGGCCGGCGGGCACACGGCGCCGTTCGACCTGCCGCGCATCGCCGTGGTGGTCGACGGCCCGGCCACCGACTGTTACGCCGCTCTCGGCGCGATCCACGGCACGTGGCGGCCGGTGCCGGGCCGCTTCAAGGACTACATCGCCTCACCGAAGAACAACCTCTACCGGTCCCTGCACACCAGCGTCTGCGGCCCGAAGGACCGCACGGTGGAGGTGCTCATCCGCACGGAGGAGATGCACCGCTCCGCCGAGTACGGCATCGCCGCCGACTACCGCTTCCCCCGGGCGGGCGGCGGGGCGGCGGCGCGGGCCGACCAGCTGGCGTGGCTGCACCGGGTGCTCGACTGGGAACAGGACGCGTCCGACCCGGCCCAGTTCCTCGAGTCGCTGCGCTGCGACCTTGCCGAGGCGCAGATCCAGGTCTTCGCCGACGGACGGCAGATCGTGCTGCCGGCCGGCGCCACCCCGGTCGACCTGGCCTACGAGCTGGGCACCGAACGCGGCGACCACTGTCTCGCCGCACGGATCAACGGCCGGCTCGCGCCGCTCTCCTCCGAGCTGGAGGACGGCGACGTGGTGGAGATCTTCACCGAGAGCGACGCCGAGAACGGTTTCGAGGCGGAGGCGGCACCGCGCGGTCCGCGTCGGGAGTGGTTGGACTTCGTCAAGTCGCCGCACGCACAGATGCAGATCAACCGCTGGTTCGCCGAGCACACCGCGCCAGGCATCACGATCAGTGACAAGGTTCGCCTCGGCCGGGCCACGATCGGGCTCGCCCTGCGGCAGCACAACCGCGGCCTCGCCAGCGACCTCCCGCTGCTGCGGCTCGCCGAGGAGCTGGGCTATCCCGACCTGGAGACGCTGCTGGTCGCGGTCTTCGACCGGGTCGTCGAACCGGACGCCGTGGTCCGCCAGCTCATCGACCTCGTCGATCACCGACAGTGACCGTCGGCCCCCGCCCGGCACGAGGACGGCTCGCGACCACTAGCCTGGAGTCATGATCCCCCGCTCGCGCGTCACCGGCCGGGCCATCGCCTATCAGCTCTTCTACCGGTTGCCGATCCCCGTGCGGCGCCGACTCGTCCGGTTGGCCGTGCCGAAGTACATCGTCGGCGCGGTCACCCTGGTCCGGGACGCCGAGGCCGAGGGGACGGGCCGCCTGCTGCTGCTGCGGCAGCCGCCCGGCACCCGGTGGACGCTCCCCGCCGGCCTGCTCCAGCGCGGCGAGGCGCCGGTGGTGGGTGCCGCCCGCGAACTGCACGAGGAGACCGGTATCCGGCTCTCCCCCACCCGGCTGCGCCCGGCCGTGCCGAACGCCCTGGTGCACGCCAAGGGCTGGGTGGACATGGTCTTCGAGACCGAGGTGCCCGCGTCGACGACCGAGCTGACGGTCGACGGGGCGGAGGTCTTCGAGGCGGCCTGGCACCCGCTGGACGACCTGCCGCAGCTCAGCTGGCCGACGGCGCGGCTGCTCGGCTACTACGGGATCGGTCCGTTGGCCGGGCAGTTCCCGCCGCCGGTGCCCGGCGCGGAGGAGTGAGGATGACCGCGGCCGGCACCGGCGACCTCTGCGCCGTCGTGCTCGCCGCGGGTGAGGGCACCCGGCTGCGTCCACTCACCGAACGCCTGCCCAAGGCGCTCTGCCCGGTCGGCAACGTCCCGCTGCTGGACCGCGCGCTCGACCGCCTGGCCGGGCTCGGCCTGGTCGGGCCGGAGCGGGTCGCGGTGAACGCCTGCTACCTGGCCGACCAGGTGGTCGCCCACGTCGGTGACCGGGCGCACCTGTCGGTCGAGCCGGGTGACCCGCTCGGCACCGCCGGTGGCGTCGCGCACCTGCGGGACTGGATCGCCGGCCGGCCGGTGCTGGTCGGCAACGCGGACGCCTACCTGGCCGACCCGGCCGCCCCGCCGGGCCCGGACATCGCCGCGCTGCTCGACGACTGGGACGGCCACGAGGTACGCCTGCTGGGCCGGCCGGCCGTCGACCCGTCGGCGCCCGGCACCTTCGACGGGCACGTCTTCACCGGCTTCTCGCTGCTGCCGTGGCGGCTGGTCCGGGCCCTTCCGGCCGGCTTCGGCGACCTCGTCCGGGCGGTGTGGCGGCCGGCCGAGGCGGAGGGCGCGCTGACCGTGGTCCCCTACCGCGGGACCTTCTACGACACCGGCACCCCGGCCGACTACCTGGCGGCGAACCTGCACGCGGCGGGCGCCGCCGGCCTGGTCGGCCCGGGCGCCACGGTCACCGGCCGCTGCCGCGAGTCGGTGGTGGGGGCCGGCGCCACCGTGCACGGGGAGGTGGAGCGGTCGGTGGTCTGGCCGGGTGGCACCGTCCGCGCCGGTGAGCGGTTGCGCGAGGTGGTCCGGGCCGGCGACGACCTCACCGTGCCGGCCGCCCGCCCAGCGCCGAGGATCTAGCATGAGCGACGACGCCGACGAACGGAGAACTGTCCCGTGATCACCGCGATCGTGCTGATCGACTGCGCCACCGACTCGATCCCGGAGGTGGCCGAGACCCTGGCCAACCTGCCCGGCGTCAGCGAGGTCTACTCGGTCGCCGGGCACGTCGACCTGATCGCCATGGTGCGGGTCCGCGAGTTCGAGCAGATCGCGCAGGTGATCGCCGGCAGCATCTCGAAGGTGCCGGGCGTGCTGAACACCGAGTCGCACATCGCGTTCCGGGCGTACTCGCAGCACGACCTGGAGGAGGCGTTCGCGATCGGCCTGGCCAACGCCGACTGAGCCCCGGACGCACGGAGGCCGGCCCACCCCGTGGGTGGACCGGCCGCCGCTGTGGTTGGGCGTCAGCTCTCGCTCGGAGCCGGCGACTCGGTGGTGCCGCCACCCGGAGCCTCGGTGCCCGGCGACTCGGTGGTGCCGCCACCCGGGCCCTCGGTGCCCGGCGACTCGGTGCCCGGCGACTCGGTGCCGGGCGACTCGGTGGTCGCGCCGGGGCTCGGCGTACCGCTGGCGCTGGCCTGCGGGACCGGGATGCCCAGCTGCTGGGCGAGCTGGACGAGCTCGTCATAGTGTGCCTGGAGGGTCGGCAGCGCGGTCTGCGCCAGCTGGATCACCGACTGCTCCGAGCCCTGCGAGATCTCGGTCTGCGTGGCCTGGATGGCCTGCAGGTGGCCGGCCAGCTGGGCCGTCACCCACTCCCGGTCGAACTCCGCACCGCTGGCGTTGTTCAGCCGGTCGATCACGGCCTGCTGGTCCGCGGTGGGCCCGTTGGGCAGCTGCACGTTGAGCTGGGACGCGGTCTGCTGCACCGTCTGGTCCAGCTGGGTGTGATCGGTCACGAACATCTTGCCCAGGTCCTTGACCTGCTGGTTCTGGCCCTTCTGCTGGGCCAGCTCACCCGTGGTGATCTCGAACAGGTTGACCTGGTGGATCGCCTGCAGGTACTGGGTGTCCTGCGTCGACGGCTGTGCCGCGGCCTGCGCCGCGGCGGCCGGCGCGACGCCGACCAGCACCAGCGCGGCCAGCAGGCCGAGGCGTTTGATACCCAACATGCTTCCCCCCCTTGAGACGTTGGACCGCACGGATACCCGGCTCACCGGGGTTATTCCTGCGAGCCCCCGCCGCGAGGGACCGTCGCCTCCGGGCTCACCCGTCCGGCTCCGGACCGGCCGGCCCGCCTCCCACGCGTACGTCCCGGTCCCGGCCCTCGTGTCCGGCCGCGCCGGAACACGCGGTGCCGGACCGCGACGGCTCGGCGCCGGGAAACGGACGTGGCGCCCACCGGGTGATCCGGTGGGCGCCACGTCGAGGTGGTGCGTGGGTCAGCGGCGGGACTCGCCGCTGCCGATCTCCTCACGCTCCGGTCGGGCCTCGACCGGCGGGTGCCCCGGCGAGACCGGCGCCTCGACCGGCTTCTCGATCGGGTAGAAGAAGCCCCGGATGGCCGGGCCGAGGGCGCCGAGCCGGTTCATCTTCTTCGGGACGACCCAACCGACGTACGGCAGCTCGCCGTGGCCGTCGTGCCCGTCCGCCGCGCTGAGCGGCTGGTGCACCTCGACGAACCGGCCGTCCGGCAGGCGCCGGATGATGCCGGTCTCGACGCCGTGCGCGAGCACCTCCCGGTCGTGCTGCTGGAGGCCCAGGCAGAGCCGGTAGGTGACGTAGTACGCCAGCGGCGGCACGATGAGCAGACCGATGCGGCCGGCCCAGGTCATCGCGTTCAGGCTGATCTGGAACTTGTCGGCGATGACGTCGTTCGCACCCGAGAGGGTCAGCACCACGTAGAAGGAGACCGCCATCGCGCCGACCGCGGTGCGGGCCGGAACGTCGCGGGGCCGCTGGAGCAGGTTGTGGCTCTTGCGGTCCTTGAGGTGCCGGGCCTCCATGAACGGGTACAGCGTGGACAGACCGACCAGGATGCCGGGCAGCACGACCGTCGGCCAGAACAGCGGCGGAATGACGTAACCGTCACCGATCGGGATGTTGATCTGCCAGGCCGGCATCAACCGGGTGGAGCCGTCCAGGAACATGACGTACCAGTCCGGCTGGCTGGCGGCGGAGACGACCCACGCCTCGTACGGGCCGAAGAGCCAGATCGGGTTGATCTGGAACAGACCGCCCATCAGCGCGATCACGCCGAAGACGATCATGAAGAAGCCGCCCTGCTTGATGGCGTACCGCGGGAACATCCGCTCGCCGACCACGTTGCCGTTGGTCCGGCCCGGGCCCGGCCACTGGGTGTGCTTCTGCTTGAAGACCAGGCCGAGGTGGGCGCTGATCAGCGCGAGCAGCAGACCCGGGATGAGCAGCACGTGGGCGATGAAGAACCGGCTGATGATGATCGTGCCGGGGAACTCGCCGCCGAAGATCGACGAGGTGAGCCAGGAGCCGATCACCGGGATGGACAGCATGATCGCCGAGGCGATCCGCAGACCGGTGCCGGAGAGGCCGTCGTCCGGCAGCGAGTAGCCGGTGAAGCCGGCCAGGAAGCCGACCCAGAACAGCAGCGAACCGATGATCCAGTTGGTCTCACGCGGCTTGCGGAAGGCACCGGTGAAGAAGACCCGCAGCATGTGCACGACGATCGCGGCCATGAACAGCAGAGCCGCCCAGTGGTGCATCTGCCGCATGATCAGACCACCCCGGACCTCGAAGGACAGGTCCAGGCTGGAGGCGTACGCGGCGGACATCGGCGTGCCCCGCAGGGGGGCGTAGCTGCCGTTGTAGATCACCTCGGTCATCGCCGGCTCGAAGAAGAAGGTCAGGAAGACCCCCGTCAGCAGCAGCACGATGAACGAGAAGAGCGCGATCTCGCCGAGCAGGAAGGACCAGTGGTCCGGGAAGACCTTGTTCAGCAGCCGGCGCAGCGGGGTCGCCACCTGGAAGCGGTCGTCCACCCCCGCGGCGGCCTTGCCCGGCGTCGCCGCCAGGTCGAACTTACGACGCTTCATGGCCGCTCCCAGAAGTCTGGCCCGACGGTCTCGGTGAAGTCGGACTTCGCCACGAAGAAGCCCTCGGAGTCCACCTCGATCGGCAGCTGCGGCAGCCGCCGGCTGGCGGGACCGAAGACGGGCCGGGCGTTGTCGGTGATCAGGAACTGCGACTGGTGGCACGGGCAGAGCAGCCGGTTGGTCTGCTGCTCGTAGAGGCTGGCCGGGCAGCCCGCGTGCGTGCAGATCTTGGAGAACGCGGCGTAGTTGCCCCACATGTAGTCGCCGTGGCCGACCCGCTCGTTGGCCTTGCGCGACTCCTGCGCGTCGGAGTCACGCAGGTGGATCAGCAGCGTCGGCGAGTCGGCGTGCCGGTTGCTCACGCCGTGCTCGACGCCGGGGAACACGGTCAGCTGACCGCCCGCGCTGATGTCGGCCGGGCGGATCGGACGACCGTCCTCGCGGACCAGCCGGATCCTCTGCCCACCCTCGGCCGGGGCGAACCCGGTCGTGAACATCTGGTTGTTCTTGTGCGGGTTGGAGATCAGCCCACCGACCAGCGGCGCGGCGGCGACCGCCGCGACCGGCGCGAGACCGGCCAGCAGCGAGATGCCGAGCAGCGGGCGGCGCTTCACGCCCAGCTCGTCGGCCATGTAGAGCATGGTCTGGCCGGTGATGGTCCGGTCGTCCGCGGAGACCGCGCCCTCGTGCCGGTCCTGGATCGACACCTCCTTGGGCAGCAGCTTCTTGCCCCAGGTGAGGATGCCGAAGCCGACGCCCAGCAGGGCCAGGCCCAGGGTGACGCCGAGCAGCGGGGTGAAGAGCTTGTCGGCGCCGCGGCCGGCCTCGTACTCCCACGGCCACCAGATGTAGATGACCAGGAACGCGGTCGCCAGCAGGCCGGTCAGCAGGAAGAGCCCGGCGACCAGGCGGACCAGCCGACGCTCGGCCTTGGAGTTCGGGGCGACCTGCGGCTCGTAGTGGACGATCTCGATGTCGTCCCGGCGGGCGCCCTCCTCGACGATGTCGAAGCGGGTCAGCCCGGGGGTGTTCACGTCGAGCGGTTCCCGGCCCTGCTGGGTCTGGTGCTCGGTGTGCGTGCTCATGCCGTCACCTCGTTACCGGCGGCGCCGAGCGGCGGCACCGCAGCACTGAATCGAAAGGTCAGCTCGGTCACGACTTGCCCGCGATCCACAGGCTCGCGAAGACCAGCGCGACGATGCCGACCAGGAAGATCGCCAGACCCTCGGTCGACGGACCGTAACGGCCCAGGTTGAAGCCGCCCGGGTCCTGGTCGTGCTTCAGCGTCTCCTGGATGTAGGCGATGATGTCGGCCTTCTGCTCCGGGGTGATCTGGTTGTCCCCGAAGACCGGCATGTTCTGCGGGCCGCTCAGCATGGCGGCGTAGATCTGCCGGTCGCTCGCCGGGCGCAGGCTCGGGGCGAACTTGCCCGAGGAGAGCGCGCCGCCACCGCCACCGAAGGCGTGGCACTGCGAGCAGTTGATCCGGAACAGCTCACCGCCGGCCGCGATGTCACCCTCGGAGTGCAGGTCGTCACCGTTCGGCACGACCGGACCGCCACCGAGCTCCTGGATGTACTGGGCGAGCTGGCGGGTCTGCTCGTCGGTGAAGAGCGGGGGCTTGCGGTGCGCCTGGGCCTCCTGCCGCGCCAGCGGCATCCGGCCGGAGCTGACCTGGAACTCCACCGAGGCCGCGCCGACACCGATCAGGCTCGGGCCGCGACCCTCGACACCCTGCGCGTTGCGACCGTGGCAGGTCACACAGCTCACGTCGAACAGAGCCTTGCCCTCGGCGGCGGCGCCGGTCAGCGTGGGGTCGTCCTGCGCCTGGGCACCGGGGGCGAAGACCGTGTAGGCGCCGCCCGCGAGCATCAGCGCGGCGACCAGCCGGACCGCGGCACCCAGCCGGCGGCGGCCCCTGCTGCGCGCGGCGGGCCGCCCGCGCAACCGCGCGAGCAGACCGCGTCGGCGGTCGTTGTCAGAAGTCATGACCTGTGTCCTTAACCGGTTGGACCTTGTCTCAGGGGACGGAGCAGCGGCGCGGTTCGTGACGCGCCAAGATCACTGAAGCCAGTAGATCATGGCGTAGAGCGCGATCCACACCACGTCGACGAAGTGCCAGTAGTACGACACGACGATCGCCGAGGTGGCCTGCGCCGGGGTGAACCGGCCCATGGTGGTGCGGATCATGAAGATGATGAAGGCGATGAGACCGCCGGTCACGTGGAGGCCGTGGAAGCCGGTGGTCAGGTAGAACATCGACCCGTAACCGTCTTCGTTGATCTTCACGCCCTCGTGCACCAGCGTGCGGTACTCGTTCAGCTGACCGAGCACGAAGATCAGGCCCATCACGAACGTGATCGTGAACCAGCGCCGCAGCGAGTGCACATCGCCCCGCTCGGCCGCGAAGACGCCGAGCTGGCAGGTGACCGAGGACAACACCAGGATCACCGTGAAGGTGGTCGCGTACGGGATGTTGAGGACCTCGGTGTGCTCCGCCCACTGCTCGGGCGCAGCCGCGCGGATCGAGAAGTACATCGCGAACAGCGCCGCGAAGAACATGAGTTCGCTGGAGAGCCACACGATCGTCCCGACGCTGACCATGTTGGGTCGGGTCAGGGAGTGGATCCGGCTCTTGTCAATGGCTGGGGCCGCAGTCACGCGGTCATTATTGCCCCTGACCGGCGGTCACGATCAGCGGGGGGCCAAACCAGCGGTCAGGGTGGCCCGATCGTGGTCGTCCGGTTCGCCTGGCCTAGCCTGAAAAGCGTGCTGCACGTCGATCCGATCTTCGCCGCCACCTCGGCGGTCCCGCCGAGCGCGGCCCACGCGACCTGGGCCGGTCCGAGCCTGGCCGCGGGCGGCGAGGCCGTCCCGCCACCGTTCACCATCAGCGCCCTGCTGACCGAGACCCGGCTGGACAGCTGGCTGGCGCTCGGCCTGGTGCTCGCCGCCGGGCTCTACCTCTACGGCGTACACCGGCTGCGGATGCGCGGCGACCGCTGGCCGGTCGCGCGGACGGTGTTCTTCCTCGGACCCGGCCTCGGCGGCATCGCGCTGGTCACGGTGAGCGGCCTGCACGCCTACGACACCGCGCTGCTGAGCGTGCACATGGTCCAGCACATGGTGCTGTCGATGATCGCGCCGATCTTCCTGGCGCTGGGCGCGCCGATGACGCTGGCCCTGCGGACGCTGCCGCAGCGCCCCCGCAAGCGGCTGCTCACGATCGTGCACAGCCGGGTCGCCCGGGTCTACAGCTTCCCGCTGGTGGCGTTCGCCATCTTCGTGGTCAACCCGTTCGTGCTCTACTTCACCGACCTGTACCGCTACACGCTCGAGCACGCCTGGGCGCACGAGCTGGTGCACGCGCACTTCATCATGACCGGCTGCGTGTTCTTCTGGCCGCTGCTCGGCCTCGACCCGCTGCCCGGCCGGTGGCCGTACCCGGCCCGGGCGCTGCTGATGCTGCTCTCCGTGCCGTTCCACACGGTGCTCGGGCTCACCGTCATGCAGAGCAGCACGCTCTTCGGCGGCGACTGGTACCCCTCGCTGAACCTGTCCTGGGCCGATCCGTGGGACGACCAGGTCCTCGCCGGCGGCATCCTGTGGGCCGGCGGCGAGTTCGTCAGCGTCACCATGCTCGCGGTGCTGGTCGTGCAGTGGGTCAAGCAGTCCGAACGCGAGGCCCGCCGGATCGACCGCGAGCTGGACCGCCAGGAGGCCCGCGAGCGCGCCGCGGAGTCGGCGGCCTGACCAGCGTCGACGGGTACGCCCCGACGACCGGGCGGGCGGGACGTCACGTACGTCACGTCGACCGGTAGCATCAGCGGGCAGCTACGAGGTGGGAGCCAGTCGAGTCATGAGTGATCGTCAGTGCACCGTCCTGCTCTACAGCGACGACCCGCAGGTCCGTGACCGGATGCGGCTGGCCGTCGGCACCCGGCCCGCGCCCGACCTGGAGGTCGAGTTCGTCGACGCGTCGACCTACCAGGAGGTCATCCGCCTCGTCGACGACTACGAGATCCACCTGCTGCTGCTCGACGGCGAGGCCAGCCCGGGCGGCGGCCTCGGCATCGCCCGCCAGATCAAGGACGACCGCGACGACGCGCCGCCGACCTGCCTCGTGATCGCCCGCGCCGCCGACCGATGGCTCGCGGCCTACGCCGAGGTCGACGCCACCCTGGTGCACCCGCTCGACCCGGTGACCACCGGCACCACGGTGGCCGAGCTGCTGCGGACGCACGCACCCGCCTGACGTCCCCCGCTCCGGCACCGCCACGGCGCCGGACCGACCGGCGCCGGTTCATCCCACCCGCATTTCGCACGCTCGGGAGGCCCGCGATGGGCGATCGGACCTGGCCGCACCTGCTCAACGCGCTGCTGCGCGGCGAGGAGCTCTCCACCGCCGACACCGCGTGGGCCATGGGCGAGATCATGGCCGGCTCGGCCACCGCGGCGCAGATCGCCGGCTTCGCCGTCGGGTTGCGCGCCAAGGGCGAGACCTCCGCCGAGCTGGCCGGTCTGGTGGAGGCGATGCTCGGCCGCGCCGTGCCGGTCACCCTCACCGAGGAGCTCCGCGGCACCGCGCTCGACGTGGTGGGCACCGGCGGCGACCTGGCCCACACCGTCAACATCTCCACCATGGCCGCGCTGGTCGTCGCCGGCACCGGCGTACGCGTGGTCAAGCACGGCAACCGGGCCGCGTCCTCCTCCTGCGGCACCGCCGACCTGCTGGAGTTCCTCGGCCTACCGCTGGACCTGGATCCGGAGGCCGTCGCCCGCTGCGTCACCGAGGCCGGCATCGGCTTCTGTTTCGCCGCCCGGTTCCACCCGGGCATGCGCCACACCGGCCCGGTCCGCCGCGAGCTCGGCGTGCCCACCGTGTTCAACTTCCTCGGCCCACTGACCAACCCGGCGCGCCCCCGGGCCGGCGCCGTCGGCTGCTTCGACCCGCGCATGGCGCCGGTGATGGCCGGCGTGTTCGCCGCCCGCGGAGACTCGGTGCTCGTCATGCGGGGCGAGGACGGGCTCGACGAGTTCACCACCGCCGCCCCCACCCGGGTCTGGGCGGCGCAGAACGGCAGCGTCCGCGAGGCCGTGCTCGACGCCACCGACCTGGGCGTACCCCGCTCCACCCTGGCCGACCTGCGCGGCGGCGACGCCGCGTACAACGCCGGCGTGGCGCGCCGCGTACTGGCCGGTGAGCCCGGCCCGGTCCGGGACGCGGTGCTGGTCAACGCGGCGGCGGCGCTGGCCACGCAGGGCCCGCTGGACGGCGACCTGACCGACGCGCTGCGCGCCGGAATGGCCCGCGCCGCCGAGTCGATCGACTCCGGCGCGGCCACGGCCACCCTGGACCGCTGGATCGAGGTGGCCCGCGCGCTCTGACCCCTCGCCCACAACGCCCCGGCCCGGCTGCGCCCGCTACGGTGTGCCAGGCCCGAGGCGGGGCGAGGACGAGGCGGGGCGAGCTAGGGACGGGTCTGGCGCGGGGGCAGGGCCCCCGGCCCGACGCGAGGCCGGCCCGACGCGAGGCCGGCCCGAGCGAGGCCGGCCCGAGCGAGGCCGGCCCGAGCGAGGCCGGCTCGACGCGAGGCCGGCCCGACGCCGGCGCGAGGCACGGCCGACGAGCGCGGGGCGGGGCCGGCGCGGGGGCGCTCGGCCGGGGTGAGCTTCTCACCCGCACCGTGATCCACTCGACTTCCTAGATCTCGGGTTGTCCCGTCCGACCCGACACGCCGCCTTCCAGTAAGTCGAGTGGATCATTCGGGCGGGGGCCGATCTCCGCCGTCCGCGCTCACCGACGGACCGAAGACAGCGCACAGCGCACAGGACTGTGGGGGCCGGCAGCGGCACGCGATCCGGTCCCGCCGAACACAGGTCCAGGTAAGGGCTACGGGCGATGCCCGGAACGCACCGCCGAGGCGGTCTTGTCGGACCCGCGTGCGAAACTACATCGGAGTGATTCACCTCCGTCGTGTGCGGCATCTGCCGGCGGACCGGAGCGAGAGGAGACGCCCGTGTCGGACCGCGAGTTCCACTGCGACAACTGCGAGGGCGTTCAGCCCTTCGAGGCCCCGCCGTGCGTCGACGGGCACGGCGCCGACTGTCCCGAGCTCGTCTGCACCGGGTGCGGGTCGGCCGTGTTGATCGCCACGTTCGCGTTCCACGCGCCGCAGCTCGCCGCCCGCCGCCGACCCCGGTCAACCCACCGCCGCGCCGCCTGAGGCCCCACGCCACACCCCAGCAGCACCCGGCGCGCTGGTGGCTGGCGACGGACGTCCACGCCGGGCACCTGGTGTCCTATGCCCCGCGGTCATCACGCCTGCCCAGGTCAGGACCACCAGGCCACCCGCCGCGAGCGTCGCGACCGAAGCCACCGGTTACCACGGCCCACAGGCCACGCGCCACGGGCGACGGGCGACGGGCGACGGGCGACGGGCGACGGGCGACGGGCGACGGGCGACGGGCCAGGACACCACCCCAGGTCAACCCCTGTGCGGCGTCCACGGCCCCCCGCGTCGCCACCCAACCGCCACGGCTACCCGACCAGCGCAACACCACCAGGTAAGCCCCTGTGCGGCGCCCACACCCCCGAACAGCGCCAACCCGCTCCACCGGCACTCCGGCCGCGCCGGCGCAGAGGTGGACCGGCGGGCAGGCGCGGCGGCGGAGGACCACCGGCCCGGGTCGTAGACGCGCGACGGCCCGCCTCCCGGAGGAGGCGGGCCGTCGTCGTGGTCCGGTGGTGCGGCCGGGCTCAGTGCTCGGCGGTGCGCCGGGTGCCGGAGTAGTACTCGAAGAGCAGTCCGCAGGCGGCGAAGATGACCGCCACCAGGCCGACGCCGAGCAGCCAGAACTGCCAGAACACCAGGCCGAGGCCCGCGATGGCGGCGGCGAACGCCAGCCCGAAGGGCCAGTAGCTGCCCGGGCTGAAGAAGCCGACCTCACCCGCGCCGTCGGCGATCTCGGCGTCCGGGCGGTCCTCCGGCCGCAGGTCGATGCGGCGGGACACGAACCAGAAGAAGCCACCGCACATCGAGCACAGCAGGAAGGACAGCAGCAGGGCCACCGTGCCGACCCACTCGATGTGGCCGGACTCGCCGTGCGTCCAGGCGCCGTAGAGGACGGTCGCGCCGGCGAGGAACCCGGCGATCAGAAGGAAGATACGCCACTCGGTCTTCATGCCCGCTCCCTTACTTCCCCGCGCCAACCGGCAGGTCGTCCGGGTTGAAGTTGCTCGTCGTACGCCGGGTGTCGAACGGGCGGGTGGTCTCCGCGTACGGGTCCTCGCCGATCGCGGTCAGCGCCTCCTGCGTGGTGCGGCCGGCCTGCTTCGCCGCGAGGAACTGGTCGTACTTCTCCGGCGACACGACGCGCAGCTCGAAGTTCATGAACGCGTGGTACGTGCCGCAGAGCTCGGCGCAGCGACCGACGTAGGCGCCCTCGGTCTCCAGGCTGGACACCTCGAACACGTTCCGGATCTTGCCGGGCATGACGTCCCGCTTGAACAGCAGCTCCGGCACCCAGAACGAGTGGATGACGTCGCGGCTGGTCTCCTCGAACCGGATGGACCGGTTGGTCGGCAGCACGAGGATTGGGATGACCTCGCTGGTGCCAAGCGTCGAGGCGACGGTGTTGGCGTCCGTGCCCTCGCCGTCACGGTAGTTGAACTGCCAGTTCCACTTGAAGGCGACGACCTCGACGGTCACGTCGGGGTTCTTCGACGTCTTGTTCACGTCGGTCTGGACGATCGCCGTGTAGTAGAAGAGCACGGAGACGATCAGCACCGGCGCGATGGTGTAGAGGAACTCCATCGGCAGGTTGTACCGGGTCTGCACCGGCAGCTCGTTGCCCCGCTTCCGGTAGCGCACGATGCACCAGAAGATCAGGCCCCACACGAACACGCCGACCGCGAGCGCCGCGATGCAGGACGCGATCCACAGGTCGTACATCCGGTGCGACTCGGGGGTGATGCCGCCCTGCGGCCAACCGAAGCCGTCGAACGTCGCGCCGACGTCACAACCCGTGAGCAGGACCAGCAGTGCCACACCGCCGAGACCGAGCCCGGCGAGGCGACCGGCACCACGCCGCCGGCGCCCGCCGGCTCCCGGGGAAGCGCTGTGCCGTACGGCCGACGGCCGTACCTCCGAACTCCTTGCGACCACCTGGTCCTGCCTCCCTAGCGCGCCGCGGTGTCTCGTCTGATTCTGTCGGTCCCCGCCGGGGCGGAGCGACAGCACCGGCGGCAAAGGCGTCACCGACGGTCGCAGATTACTCGACCATGACCGGCTCGACCGTGTTGGGGTGGCCGTCCACCCCCATCGGGGGATCTTGGCCGAGTCTTTCGCGATAGCGTAGGTAGTCGTGAGCGCATCCCCGGTCTACCTGGACGCGGCCACCGCCACGCCACTGCATCCGGTCGCGCGGCAGGCGCTGCTGGCCGCTCTCGACGACGGTTGGGCTGACCCGGGCAAGCTCTACACCCAGGCCCGTCGGGCACGTCAACTCCTCGACGCGGCCCGCGCCGCGACCGCCGAGACGCTGGGCGTACGCGCCGACGAGCTGTCCTTCACCGCCAGCGGCACGGCCGCCGCGCACGCCGCCGTGCTCGGCGGCCTGGCCGGCCGGCGCCGGGTGGGCCGCACGTTCGTGCACTCGGCGATCGAACACTCCGCCGTGCTGCACGCGGCGGAACGGCACGTGGCCGACGGAGGCGAGGCGACCTCCGTGCCGGTGGACCGGCTGGGCGGGCTGGACCCGGACGCGTGGTCGGCCGCGGTCGGCGCGCCGGGGGTGGCGTTGGCCGCGCTGATCGCGGCGAGCCACGAGGTGGGCACCGTCCAGCCGGTGGCCGCTGCGGCCGCCGCGTGCGACGACGCCGGGGTGCCGCTCTACGTGGACGCGGCGCAGATGGTCGGCCGGGCCCCGGTTCCGGTGGACTGGTCGCTGCTGACGGCCAGCGCCCACAAGTGGGGTGGCCCGGCGGGTGTCGGTCTGTTGGTGGTCCGGAAGGGCGCTCGGTGGGAGTCGCCCTATCCGGCCGACGAGCGGGAGTCGGGGCGTACGCCCGGGGCGTTGAACCTGCCCGCGGTCGTGGCGGCCGCGGCGAGCCTGCGCGCGGTGGCGGCCGACGCCGCCGCGGAGGCGGCCCGGTTGGCGCCGCTGGTGGACCGGATCCGGGCGCGCGTCGCGGCGGAGGTGCCGGACGTGGAGGTGGTGGGCGACCCGGAGCGCCGGCTGCCGCACCTGGTCACGTTCTCCTGCCTCTACGTGGACGGGGAGGCGCTGCTGCACGCGCTGGACCGGCGGGGCTTCGCGGTGTCCTCCGGCTCGTCCTGCACCTCGTCGACGCTGCGCCCGTCGCATGTGCTGGAGGCGATGGGGGTGCTGTCGCACGGCAACGTACGTGTCTCGCTGCACCGGGAGACGTCGGAGGCGGACGTCGAGCGGTTCCTCGCCGAGCTGCCGGGGATCGTGGCCGACCTGCGCGCCGAGGCGGGGGTGGTGGGGCTGTGACGCTGCCCGACGAGGTGCTCGACTGCCGTGGTCAGCGCTGCCCGCTGCCGGTGATCGCGGTGGCCCGGCGGCTGCCCGAGCTGCCGGTGGGCACGGTGGTGCGGGTGCTCGCCGACGACCCGGCGGCCGCCGTGGACATCCCGGCGTGGTGCCGGATGCGCGGCCAGGAGTTCCTGGGCACGGTGACGGGTCCGGACGGCCCCGCCTACGACGTCCGCCGCCGACACTGACTCCCCCACCCGCGCCCTCCCCGCCCCTCATCACCCCGCGATCTTGCACTTCCTGCCCCGGCGAATCAGGGCATAACGCCCCTCGTGGGGGCGAAAACTGCAAGATCGACGGCGCTCAGGGGGGCGGGGGGCGGGGGCGGCGCTCAGGGGGGCGGGGGTTAGGGCAGGAGGTGGGGGCGGATGTCGTCGGCGGCCACGTCGCCGTAGGACTCGGCGAGGCGCTTGACGAACAGGTCGCGGCGGACCTGGTACTCCTGGGTGCCCACGGTCTCCAGCACCAGCGTGGCGAGCAGCGAGCCGACCTGGGCGGCCCGCTCCAGCCCGAGGCCCCAGGAGAGCGCGGTGAAGAAGCCGGCGCGGAAGCCGTCACCGACACCGGTCGGGTCGACGGCCCGGATCTCCCGCGCGATCGGCACGTGGATCGTCTCGAAGTCGCGCCCGGCGATCTCCACGCCGCGGTTGCCCAGCGTGGTGACCCGGATCTTGACGCGCTCCAGCAGCTGGGCGTCGCTCAGGCCCGCCTTGCTCTGCAGCAGCGACTTCTCGTAGTCGTTGGTCATGAGGTAGTCGGCGCCGTCGATCAGCGACACCACGTCCTCGCCGTCCATCCGGGCGAGCTGCTGCGACGGGTCCGCCGCGAACGCGTAGCCGCGCTCCCGGCACTCGGCCGAGTGCCGCAGCATCGCCTCGGGGTCGTTCGCGCCGACCAGCACCAGGTCCAGCCCGCCGAGCCGCTCGGCGACCGGGGCCAGCTCGATGTTGCGCGCCTCGCTCATCGCGCCGGCGTAGAACGAGGCGATCTGGCACATGTCGGTGTCGGTGGTGCAGACGAAGCGGGCGGTGTGGGCCACCTCGCTGACGTGTACCGAGTCGCAGTCCACGCCGTGGCGCTCCAGCCAGGAGCGGTAGTCGGCGAAGTCCGCCCCGACCGCGCCGAGCAGCACCGGGTTCAGGCCGAGCTGGCCCATGCCGAAGGCGATGTTCGCCGCCACGCCGCCGCGCCGCAGCACCAGGTCGTCCACCAGGAAGGAGAGCGACACGTTGTGCAGCTGATCGGCGATGAGCTGGTCGGCGAAGCGACCGGGGAAGCTCATCAGGTGGTCGGTGGCGATGGATCCGGTCACCGCGATCTTCATGTCAACCCTCGGGGTCGGGAGCAGGGCGCGGTCAGCCTACCGGTCCGTCAACCCGGCCGTGTCCGGTCGGTCGCACGACCGTCATCCGCGCGACACCGGGTGGTACGACGACGGGACCGCCCCGGTCGGGACGGCCCCGTCATGGTGACGCGTATGTCGACTCAGCTGAACGAGTCGCCGCAGGCGCAGGAGCTGCCCGCGTTGGGGTTGTCGATGGTGAAGCCCTGAGCGTCGATGCGGTCGGCGAAGTCGATGGTGGCGCCGGCCAGGTAGGGGGCGCTCATCCGGTCGACGACGACCTCGACACCGTCGTAGTCGGTGACGATGTCACCGTCGAGGGAGCGCTCGTCGAAGAAGAGCTGGTACCGGAGGCCGGAGCAGCCACCGGGCTGCACGGCGACCCGGAGCCGCAGGTCGTCACGGCCCTCCTGCTCGATCAGGGCCTTGACCTTCTGCGCCGCGACGTCGGTGAGGACGACGGACGTGGGGGCCTTGGCCTCGGTCGACTCGGTCTGCGCTGGACTGGTCACGTGGAATTCTCCCTGCGCGCGTGTGGTGTGTTCGTCGCGACCAACGTCAGACGCCGGCCAGCGATTCCCACTGTGGTCCAATTTTTGATTGTAGGCCGCTTCGGGCCGGCTGACCCGTCGACGTGACCTCGGGGCTTCCCCACGGGGCGTGGGTCACACCTCCGATCACCTGCTCCATTGCCGGGCCAGGCGCGCGCCCAGCTCGCGCAGGCCGTCCGCGGGTCGGGCGAGGGCCTCGGCCAGACCGCCGCCGGCCTCGCCCCCGAAGTGCTCCACCAGGCTGTACGCGTCGGTCACGCCGGCCGCGGCGGCCTCCCGCCGGCCGGTGCTGACCTGACCGGCCAGCACCACGCACGGCACGCCGCGGTCCCGGGCGGCGCCGGCCACTCCCGCCACCACCTTCCCCCGCAGCGACTGGTGGTCGAAGGAGCCCTCACCGGTGATCACCAGGTCCGCCCCGTCCAGCGCGGTGTCCAGCCCGATGGCCCGGGTGACCAGGCCGATGCCGGATTCGCACCGCCCGCCGAGGGCGAGGATCGCGGCGCCGAGGCCGCCGGCCGCACCACCACCGGGCAGCGCGCCCAGCGACGGCGGGCAGCCGGGCAGGTCCCGCTCCAGCACGGCGACGAAGCGTTCCAGCGCGGCGTCGAGCAGCAGCACGTCGGCCCGGTCGGCGCCCTTCTGCGGGCCGAACACGTTGCTCGCGCCGTGCAGGCCCAGCAGCGGGTTGTCGACGTCGGTGGCGGCCACCAGCCGGGCGTCGCGCAGCCGGGGCGCGCCGTCGAGCGCGGCGACGGCGGCGAGCGCGGCACCCCCGTACGGCAGGGCCAGCCCGGCCTCGTCCAGCGGGGTGACGCCGAGCGCGGTGAGCATCCCCGCCCCGCCGTCGTTGGTGGCGGAGCCGCCCAGCCCGATCACCACCGTCCGGGCGCCGTGCTCCACCGCGGCGGCCACCAGCAGCCCCAACCCGTACGAGGTGGTGGCCTTCGGGTCCCGCTCGTCGGGGCCGAGCAGGTGCAGGCCGCACGCCTGGGCGCTCTCCAGGTAGGCGGTGGCGTCGCGGGTGAGCAGGATCTCACCGGGGGCGGGCCGGCCGAGCGGATCGACGGTGGGCACCGGCACGCGGCGGACGTCCAGGGCGTCGGCGAGGACGTCGAGGAAGCCGGGACCGCCGTCAGCGAGCGGGCGGATCAGCAGGTCGTCACCGTCGGCGACGGCGCGCCAACCGTCCGCCACGGCGGCGGCCACCTCCGGGGCGGCCAGGGTGCCGGCGAACTTGTCGGGGCAGAGCAGCACGCGCATGCCGAGCAGTGTGGCAGCCCACATCGCGGACAGCTGTCACGCGCCCGCGCTGTGGGACCATGGGGGGCGTGACTTCGACCTGGGTAGAACCCTCCAACACCGCGACGGCACTGCTGCTGCTCGGTCGGGGCAGCGACCCGTCGACCGAGCGTGGCGTCGAGTGTCCGGGTGACCTCCCGGCGCCCAGCGACCCGGACCTGGTGGCCCGGGCGGCGGCGGCGAAGGCGGCGCTCGGCAGCAAGGTGTTCGTGCTGGGCCACCACTACCAGCGCGACGAGGTGATCCAGTTCGCCGACGTGACCGGCGACTCGTTCAAGCTGGCCCGGGAGGCCGCCGCCCGCCCGGACGCGGAGTACATCGTCTTCTGCGGCGTGCACTTCATGGCCGAGAGCGCCGACATCCTCACCTCGGACGCGCAGAAGGTGGTCCTGCCCGACCTGGCCGCCGGTTGTTCGATGGCGGACATGGCGGTGCTCGGGCAGGTCGAGGCGGCGTGGGACGTCCTCACCGAGCTGGGCATCGCGGAGCAGACCGTCCCGGTCACGTACATGAACTCGTCGGCGGACATCAAGGGGTTCGTCGGTCGCCGTGGCGGCGTGGTCTGCACCTCGTCCAACGCCAAGCGCGCGCTGGACTGGGCGTTCGAGCAGGGGTCGAAGGTGCTCTTCCTCCCCGACCAGCACCTGGGCCGCAACACGGCGGTTCTGGAGATGGGCTACTCGCTCGACGACTGCGTGCTCTACGACCCGCACAAGCCCAACGGCGGACTGACCGCGGAGCAGCTGCGCGACGCGAAGATGATCCTGTGGCGGGGCCACTGTTCGGTGCACGGCCGGTTCACCCTCGACAGCGTCAACGACGTACGCGAGCGGGTGCCCGGCGTGAACGTGCTGGTCCACCCGGAGTGCCGGCACGAGGTGGTCACCGCCGCCGACCTGGTCGGCTCGACGGAGTTCATCATCAAGACCATCGAGGCGGCCCCGGCCGGCTCGGCGTGGGCGGTGGGCACCGAGCTGAACCTGGTCCGCCGGCTGGCGCTGGCCCACCCGGACAAGCAGATCATGTTCCTCGACCGGGCCGTCTGCTACTGCTCGACGATGAACCGGATCGACCTGCCGCACCTGGTCTGGGCCCTGGAGGAGCTCGTTGCCGGCCGGGTGGTGAACCAGATCACCGTGGATCCGGACACCGCCCGCCACGCCCGGGCGGCGCTGGACCAGATGCTGGCACTACCGGGCGCGGACACTCCGCCGCCCACCGCGAACTGATCACTGTTCGTAGCGACCGTGGTGCGTATTAGTACCGGATCGCCGAAATAACACGCTGCGGGTGGTGTGACCGGTTCCATGTTCGCGCCCGAGGACTATGCTGCCGGAGCAACGACGCAGGCGACTGTTTGACCACGGCCGCATCCCGGGTACCGGTGACCATCGCTGGCCCCACCCATCACACAGCAGCACCGACGCGCTGGAGGTTGCGTTGACCGACGACGTCCTGGTCGTGCACGGAGGCACTCCGCTGGAAGGGCGGATCCGCGTGCGCGGCGCGAAGAACCTGGTCTCCAAGGCGATGGTCGCCGCGCTGCTCGGCGACAGCCCGAGCCGGCTGTTCGACGTGCCGAAGATCCGCGACGTCGAGGTGGTCCGGGGTCTGCTCGGTCTGCACGGCGTCAAGGTCACCGACGGTGAGGAAGAGGGCGAGCTCGTCTTCGACCCGGCCAACGTCGAAAGCGCCAGCACCGATCAGATCAACGTGCACGCGGGGTCGAGCCGGATCCCGATCCTGTTCTGCGGCCCCCTGCTGCACCGCCTCGGGCACGCGTTCATCCCGGACCTGGGCGGCTGCCACATCGGCCCCCGGCCGATCGACTTCCACCTCCAGGCGCTGCGCGAGTTCGGCGCCACGGTCGACAAGCGCCCGGAGGGCCTGCACCTGTCCGCTCCGAACGGCCTGCGGGGCACGAAGTTCGCACTGCCGTACCCGAGCGTGGGCGCCACCGAGCAGGTGCTGCTCACCGCGGTGATGGCCGAGGGCGTCACCGAGCTGCGCAACGCGGCGGTGGAGCCGGAGATCCTCGACCTGATCTGCGTCCTGCAGAAGATGGGCGCGATCATCAAGGTGCACACCGACCGGGTGATCGAGATCCAGGGCGTGCCGAAGCTGCACGGCTACACCCACCGGCCGATCCCGGACCGCATCGAGGCCGCGAGCTGGGCCGCCGCCGCGCTGGCCACCCGCGGCCACGTCGAGGTGCTCGGCGCGCAGCAGGCCGACATGATGACCTTCCTGAACATCTTCCGCTCGGTCGGCGGCGAGTACGAGGTCACCGACCTGCGGCCGCCGCGCAACGGCCAGCCGGGCCAGGAGGGCGGCATCCGGTTCTGGCACCCGGGCGGCGAGCTCAAGTCGGTCGCGCTGGAGACCGACGTGCACCCCGGCTTCATGACCGACTGGCAGCAGCCCCTCGTGGTGGCGCTCACCCAGGCCCGGGGCCTGTCGATCGTCCACGAGACCGTCTACGAGCAGCGGCTGGGCTACACCGAGGCGCTGAACTCGATGGGCGCCAACATCCAGGTCTACCGGGACTGCCTCGGCGGCACCCCGTGCCGCTTCGGCCGGCGCAACTTCAAGCACTCCGCGGTGATCGCCGGCCCGAGCAAGCTGCACGCGGCCGACCTGGTCATCCCGGACCTGCGGGCCGGGTTCAGCCACCTGATCGCGGCGCTCGCCGCCGAGGGCACCTCCCGGGTGTACGGCGTCGACCTGATCAACCGCGGCTACGAGGACTTCGAGGCGAAGCTCGCCGACCTCGGCGCCCACGTCGAGCGGCCGTAACCCTGATTCGTCGGCCCCGGTGCACCGCGATGTGCACCGGGCGCCGACGGTTGGCTACCCTTTTCGCGTGCCGTCGCTGTTTCGCCGCAAGTCCAACGACCTCGTCGACGAGGCCGTCACCTCCGTGACGCCGGACGAGTCGTCCGATTCCGCCCGCCCCCGGGGTTACACCCCGGCGAAGGGGCGCGAGACCCCGAAGCGACCGACCGCCGGCCGCCGGCCGGGCGGCGGCGCCCCCTCCAAGCCCCTGAGCAAGGAGGAGGCCCGGGTTCGTCGCCGGGAGCTGCGGGCCGAGGCGGCGGCCGAGTTCCGCCGCGAGGGAGGTCCGCGCGACCGGGGCCCCGAGCGGCTGTTGGCGCGCAACGTCGTCGACTCCCGGCGGACGATCGGCACCTGGTTCTTCGGCGGCGCGCTGATCGTGCTCATCGGGTCGAACGCGGCGATGCCGCCGGAGGTACGACTGATCTCCAACCTGCTCTGGGGCGCGCTGGCCCTGGGCGTGGTGGTCGACTCGATCCTGATCTCCCGCAAGATCGGCAAGCTCGTCCGTGAGCGGTTCCCCAACAGCGACCAGCGGATGGGTTCCCTCTACCTCTACGCGATCATGCGGTCGATCACCTTCCGCCGGATGCGCGCCCCGGCCCCCCGGGTCAACCTCGGCGACCCCGTCTGACTCCACGCCGGCCCTCCCCCCTCCGGGCCACCAGGAACCGGTGCGTGGGCGACCACGCGGACCGACGGAGGGAACAATGGCGCCGGAACCGGCTCCACCGCTGGTCGTCATCGCCGCCGCGCTGCGCCGGGAACGGCAACGGGTCGGCATCTCGCTGGCCGAGCTGGCCCGACGGTCCGGGGTCGCCGAGTCCACGCTCACCGAGGTGGAGGCGGCCCGGGCTGACCCGAGCGTCGAGACGCTGTGGTCGCTCGGCCGGGCGCTCGGCGTCCCGTTCAGCCGGCTGGTCGAGCCGCCGCGGGCACCCGTACGCGTGATCCGGGCCGGCGAGGGCCCGCGGGTCCGCTCGGAACACGCCGACTTCACTGGCACCCTGCTCAGCGCCGGCTCGGACCAGGTCCGCCGGGACGTCTACCTCATCGAGCTGGAGCCCGGGGCGGTGCGGACCGCGGAGGCGCACGCCCCGCGCAGCGCCGAACACGTCGTCGTGGCCGCCGGCCGGCTCCGGGTCGGCCCGGAGTCCGACCTTGTGGAGCTGGGCCCCGGCGACTACGCCATGTTCCCCGGTGACGCCCCGCACCGGTACGAGGCGTTGCAGCCGGGCACCTTCGCGGTGCTGGTGATGGAGCACCCCTGACCGGCGCTCACGCCGTGGCGGCCGGAGCCTCGTCCTCCGCCGCCCGCTCGTCCGCCGTCCGGTCCTGGGCCGGGTTCTCCGCCGGCGACCGGTACAGCCGCGCGACGACCTCCTCGATGTCCGGCTCCACGACCGAGATGTCCCGCAGGCTCGCCAGCCCGGCCAGGCCGGCGACCACCTCGGCCACCCCGGCGGACTCCAGCGCGTACGCGAGCCGCCGACCGTCGGCCGTCACCTGGTGCAGCCGCGCGCCGGGCAGCGCCGGGGGCTCCACCATCGGCGCGTCCAGGTCGGCGACGACCAGGCGGCGGGAGCCGTACCGGTGGTGGAGCTGCGCGATCGAACCGTCGTGCACCACCCGGCCGTGGTCGACCACCACCAGCCGCCGGCACAGCCGCTCGATGTCGGCCAGGTCGTGGGTGGTCAGGACCAGCGTCGTGTCACCGGCCCGGCCCAGCTCACCGAGGAAGCCCCGGACCGCCTGCCGGCTCACCACGTCGAGGCCGATGGTCGGCTCGTCGAGGAAGAGCACCTCCGGGCCGTGCAGCAGCGCGGCGGTCAGCTCGCCCCGCATCCGCTGGCCGAGGGAGAGCTGCCGGACCGGGACGTCGAGGAAGCCGTCCAGGTCGAGCAGATCGCGGCAGCGGCGCAGCCGGGCGGCGTGCTCGGCGGCCGGCACCCGGTAGACGTGCCGGAGCAGGTCGAACGACTCCCGCAGGGGCAGGTCCCACCAGAGCTGCGAGCGCTGCCCGAACACCACACCGATGCGCAGCGCGAGGCGGGTGCGCTGGGCGACCGGGCGCAGCCCGCAGACGCGTACCTCGCCGGCGCTGGGCATGAGCACGCCGGTGAGCATCTTCAGCGTGGTGGACTTGCCGGCGCCGTTCGGCCCGATGTAGCCGAGCATCTCGCCCCGCTCCACCCGCAGGTCGATCCCGTCGACGGCGGCGCGGACCCGGCGCTCCCGGCGCAGCCGGCCGGTCTTCACCCGTACCGTGAACTCCTTGCGCAGCCCGCGCGCGTCGATGACCGTCATGACCCCGTACTCCGGTAGTGGCGGATGCCGAAGCGCCAGGCCACGGCCGCCAGCGCGGCGGCGACCACCGCGACGCCCGGCGCGGCCCAGCCCACCCAGGCCGGCAGGCCGAGCGGGTCGGCGCGGCCGAGCAGGGCCAGCGCCGGGTGGTAGCTGACGAAGGCGAAGCCCAGGCCGTACGCGAACAGCCCGCGGAACCAGCCGCCGTAGACGGTGACCGGGTACGAGGTGAAGTCCCGCCCACCGTAGGTCACCGAGTTGGCCAGCTCGCTCGACTCGATCCAGAAGAAGGAGACGGTCGCGGTGGCCACGAAGACCGCGCCGAAGAAGACCACCCCGGCGATCGGGGCGAGCACGGCCAGCAGGACGCGGCCCGGAGTCCACGCCAGGTCGGCGGAGGCCAGCGCGACGACCCAGACGGCCAGCCCGAACAGCGCGCGGGAGACCTTGCGCAGCGGCAGGTCCATCAGCAGCAGTTGGGGCAACGCACCGAGCGGACGCAGCAGCACCGCGTCGAGCAGGCCGGTCCGCACGTAGCGGGGGATCCGCTCGATGTTGCCGACGAGCAGGTCGGCGGTGGCGAACGCGCAGGCGGACAGGCCGACCATCACCAACGTCTCGCGCAGCGTGAACCCGCCCAGTTCCCGGGTCACGCCGAACAGCACCAGCACGGTGACCACGTCGAACACGGTCGCGCCCACGTTGCCCAGCAGGTCGGCCACGAACGAGGCACGGTACGCGGTCTGCGACCGGGCCTGCGCGCCGAGCAACGCGCGATACGCGGTCAGCGCCCCGCCCCGCTGCGCCACTCCGCTCTCACCCACCCTGCACCACCAGCCGGCGCTCCGCGCGACCCTGCACCCACCGGGACGCCCCGAGCAGCAGCACGGCCCACCCCACCTGGACGGCGACGAGCCCGACCTGCACCGGCGTGGGATCGCGTTCGACGAGCACGTCGAGCGGCGTCTGCAACAGGCTCGGGAACGGGGTGACGATCCACAGTGTCTGGTAGAGCCACTCCGGCAGGAACCGCAGCGGGAAGTAGAGCCCGGCCAGCACCCCGGAGCCGAGCGTCCAGAGGATCATCGGTCCGCGGACGTCCTCCAGCCAGTAGGCCGTGGCGTTGACCAGGAAGCGGCAGGCGAAGCAGAGCACGACCGCGACGGCGGCCGAGACGACGAAGAGCGGCGCCGTCGACCAGCGCGCGGGCAGGTGCACCGCGAAGAAGAGCGGGCCCACCAGCACGGGCGGCAGCAGCCGGGCCAGCGCGGCGTAACCGGCGCGACCCAGATCGGTGGCGAGGTACGCGGTCACCGGGTGGACGGGTCGGAGCAGGTCCGCGGTGACGTCACCGGTGCGGATCCGGTCGGCCAGCTCGGTCCAGCCCCAGAGCAGGACCACGGCGAGCAGGCCCTGTCCAACCCAGACGAAGGTGGCGAGCTGCCGGGGGTCGTACCCGGCCACGGAGCCGGCCCCGCCGGCCACGGCGAGCAGCACGTAGCAGCGCAGGAAGCCGAAGACGACGTTGGTCACGACGCCGGCCAACGCGGCCTGACGATAGGTGGAGTATCGTCGGAAACCGGATACGGCTATAGCCCTAAATGTCCGAAACGATAGGATAACGTTTGCGGCGGTGGCCGGTGCCACAGTGGCGGTGACCGAGCCCACGCCGTTACCCTCCATCCGCAGCCACGCCCTGCCGGAACGGGCGACTCTACCGGCAGGTCGGGTGCCCAGCGCGACAATTTGGCAACGAGGTGACACGCCGTGAGCGAGCGGACGCGAGCCGGCCACCGGAGCGCGGTCGTCAGCGGCCCGACGCCCGGCGGTCACTCGTTCGCGGGCGGCCTCCGACGGCGTCACCCGGTCCTCGGCACCCGTCCCCGGCGCGGCGACGGGCACGCCGGATGAACAGCCGGTATCCCGACCGGTGGTCGGACCCGGCCGAACCGTCCTGGGTGTTCGAACCGACCCACGAGTGGCATCCCCAGTTCCCCGGCCAGCGTTACCCCGGGGACATCGGCGTCCAGCACGCACCGCCACCACCGCCGCGCGGACGGGCCAGCGTCGTCGGCCGCACCGACGTGCCGCCGCTCGCCCCGACCCGCCCCGACGGCACGTACGTGGGTCGATCCTGGGCCGACGAGCCGTTCCCCGAGGAGGACTGGGACGGCCGCCACGACAGCCGGGCCGGGCAACGCCACGACGACGAGCCGTACCGCCGCCCGCACGCCGAGCCCACCTGGTCCGAGGAGCGCCCGCCGGCCCGCCGCCCCGCGTCGGACGGCCGCACCGAGTGGGCCGACCGCCGCTCCCGCGGCGAGGACCGGGCCGCCCGGGACAACGGCTGGCACCGCGAGCCGGGCCATGACCGCCAGGAGCCTCGCCCGTCCCGGTCCGAGCCGGTGGGCCGGAGCCGGCCGCCCTCGCCCGCCTCGCCCGTCTCCCCCGGCCCTCGCCCCGAGCCCGGGTGGATGACCGAGCCGGACGAGGAGCCACCGACCCGCCGTCGGGACGGCGCCGACCGGGCATCCGCCGGCCACGACCGGCGCCCCCCGGAGACGACCGGCCGCACCCGCTACCCGTGGGGTCAGGCCGAGCGGGACCGGCGTCCCGACGACCCGTACGGTGACGGCCGGGACCTGCCCGGGCCGCGCGGCGGGCAGCCACGCCCCGACGACCGGCCACACCACGCCGACCACGACCCCGCCGCGAGGCAGCGGTACGCCGAGGACCGGGGACGGCGGCCCGAGCCGGACCGCGCCGGTCACTCCTGGCACGAGGACGACCGCCACCCCGACCAGAACGGACGTCCGCGTCAGACGTCCGAGCCGCGGTACGACACCGACCGCCGTCACGACACCGACCGCCGCCCGGATGCCGACCCGCGGCAGCGGCCGGAGTGGCACGGGTCCGACCCGCGCCGCCAGCCGCCACGCGAGTCGGCCGGACGGACCGAGCCGTACGTCGACCGGCGCCCGCCCGTCGACGCGTACCGGGAGCGACGTCCCCAGCCGGAGCACGACGACGTGCTGCCGTGGCCGCCGCCCGGCCCGGTGCGTCCGGACCGGAGCCGGGAGGCCGCACGCCACCCGGAGCCGCGGCCGGAGCGGCAGCGCCCGGCCGAGCCCGGCGGCCCCCGGGGCGCCCGCCCCGAGCCACCGTCCCGCCACGACGATCGGTGGAGCGGGGTACGGCCGGAACGCGCACCGCGCAACGAGGAGCCGCACCCTCCGACCGTTCGCCGTCCCGGCCCGGGCGCGCCCATCTCCGGCCCTCCGGTCTCCCCCGCCGCCGGCCACAGCCCACACCCCGGCGCGCCCGTCTCCCCCGCCGCCGGCCACGGTCCCTTCCCCAGCCCGGTCTCCCCGGCGTCCGGGCACGGTCCGCACCCCGGCAGGCCGGTGTCCCCGGCGGCGGGTCCGGTCTCGCCGGCTCCGGCCACCCCGACGTCGGCGGCGCCGGTGTCCCCGGCGCCCGGCGCACCCGTCTCCGGCGCACCCGCACCCGGGGTCGTCCGCCCTGACGCGACCGGGCCCGCGCGCCGGTCGCCCGCTCCTCCCGACGACCCGTCGCCGGTGTCCGGTCCGCCGGCCGCCCGGCTCCGCATGGAGTTCCGTCCCGCCCCGACGGAACCCCCGCTCGGAACGCCGCCGGCGGCCGCCGGACGCCCGGACCCGGCCCGCCCGGGCGGGCCACCGCCGCGCTACCCGGCCGCGCCGGTCGGCGACGCCGCCCCGCCCGCCCCGTACCGCCCGGCGCCGGTCGCGCCCCCGCACGCCGAGAATCCGTCCCCCGCCGCACCCGGTGCTCAGCGCCCGACCGCGCCCTCTCCGGAGACGTACGGCCGCGCACCGGAAACCCGCCGGGGCGCACCGGACAGCGAGCAGCCCGCATCGATGCCCCGCGCCGGCCACCACGGCACGCCCCACCCGGAGGCGTACCGGCCCACCGCTGCGGCCGACCGGGCGACGCCCACGCCGGACCGACGCGACGGCGCCGCATCCCCGGTCGACCGTCCGATGTCCGCCCCGCCGGACCCGCACCCGCGCGGCGGTGCCGCGTCCCCGGTGGACCGTCCGATGTCCGCCCCGCCGAGCTACCGGCCGCCAGCCGCCGGGCCGCCCGGGGATCAGCCCGGTAGCCCGACCGCGTCCGCCGAGTCGGCGCCGCCGATCACCCCGGGGCGTCCCCGGGTGTACGTCCCGCCACCTCCGTCGGACCCGCCCACGCCGGCCTTCCCGCCGGAGGCGGGGCGGACCGGTGTGAGCGGCACCTGGTTCGGAGCCGGACCGTCGGACGCGTCCGGCTCCGGCCGGGAGGACGCGTCCACCGCCGAACGGAGCGGGTCGACGCCCGTCTCGGCACCGCCGGTCGACGCCGACCGCGAGACGGGTGTCGGGGCCGGCACCGGAGTCCCACCATCGGCCCGCCCGACGTCCGCGCCGCCCGCCGACGCGACGCCCGGCCGGCCGGGCGCGGTCCCGCAGGCGGGGGGCGACCCGGGCGTCGCCGAGCGGGAGGAGGTGCGCACCACTCGTCCGGTTTCCACACCGCCGGCGCACCCCGTCTCCGGGCCACCGGCGCACCCGGTCTCGGCGCCGCCGGCCTACCCCGTCTCCGCGCCGCCCGCCCAGCCGCCCTCCGGTGTTACCGCGGACCCGGTCTCGGCACCGCCGGCTTACCCGGTCTCCGCACCGCCGGCGTATCCAGTCTCGGCACCCCCGGCCTATCCGGTCTCGGCGCCGCCGGCGCATCCCGTCAGCGGACCGCCGGCCCACCCGGTCTCGGCACCGCCGGCGCATCCCGTCAGCGGACCGCCGGCCCATCCAATATCCGCACCGCCGAACTACGCGACCCCGGCGTCGGCCGCCGCGCGGCCCGCACCGGAGGTCGAGCCCGACGCCCGTCCGGTGTCCGGCCCGCCGGCCGCCATCGACCCGGTGTCGGCACCGCCGGCCGCCATCGAACCCGTGTCCGCACCACCGGCCGCCATCGAACCCGTATCGGCACCACCGGCCGCCGGCGAGCCGGTGCTTCCCGCTCCGCGTGAGCCGGTGGCCGGCGCGTTGCCGTCTCCCTCGCCGGACGCACCGCCCCGCCCCGACGACACTCCGCCGGGCACCGCGAACGCTTCGGTGCCCTCGCCAGCGCGGCCCGTCTCGGCTCCGCCGGTCACCCTGACGTCGGAGCTCACGGCAGGGCCGGCCGCCACACCGCCGGTCGGCCCGGAGGCGTCGGCGCCCGGCGCCGACGACCCGGCGGACGACTCGGTCGACCCGGGCGCCGATCCACTCGGCGAGGACCGGCCGGTCGTTCCCGACACCCGCGCCGCCGCGCGTCCCGCATCGGACCCGCTCCCATCCCCGCACTCCGGGCCGGAGGCGACGTCCGACGCACCGACATCCACCGTGGACACACCAACGCCGGCGGACCCGACCCTGGCCGCACCGGTCTCGGCTCCTCCGGCCCGGCCCGTGTCCGGGCCGCCAACCGCCCCGACCGACGCACCGACCTCCGGGTCGCCCGTCGGATCGGTCTCCGGTCCGCCGCTCGCCACGCCCGACCTGTCCTGGCGGGACGAGTCGTCGGGCCGGTCACCGGCCGCCTGGCCGGACGAATCCGCGCCGGTGTCGGCGCCGCCCGCCGATCGGCGCGACGACCCCGCACCCGGGTCACCGGCACCCGTCGACGGGGCCGAGGAGCCGACTTCCCCACCGACGCCGCCCACCTCAGGATGGGACGACGGCACAGCCCCGACCGAGGCCGACGAGGCGACACCCGCGCGCGGAGCCGAGGCTCCGGTGCCCACCCCGTCCGCTGCCCCCGTGTCCGGACCACCCGCCGAGCCGGTGTCCGCGCCACCGGCCGGCCCGGTGTCCACGCCTGCGGCGACCACCGACGCGGCGGAGCCCGAGGGCGAGACTCCGGTCGAGACGCCGACGCCGCTCAGCCCGGCCGAGCACGGCGACCCGGAGCAGGTGCTGGCGGGCTACCGCTGGCAGTTGGACCCGGAGACGCTCCGCGAGGTGGCGGCGGAGCCGGACGAGCTGCGGACGATCCGGCGACGGTTGGGCGAGAAGCTGGACGCCTCCGCCGACAACCGGGCCCGGGCCCGGCTGCTCAGCCTCCGCGCGGTCGTGTCGCGGATCGTCGGCGACCTGGACGACGCGCTCGCCGACGGCCGGCTGGCCCTCACGTACGCGGAGGCGACCGGCGAGCTGCGTCGGATCGCGCTCGCCCGGGCCCGCCTGGCGGAGGTGCTGCGCTGGCGCGGCGACTTCCTGGAGGCCGACCAGCTCTTCACCCGCGCGACGTCGACGGAGCTGCCCGACCGGCTGCGGGCCGCGCTGCACGAGCACACGGCCCGGTGCAGTTACGACCAGGGCCGGTTGATGGAGGCCTGCCACCACTTCGAGCGGGCGCTCGACCTGCGGGGCGAGGGCGACCCGGAGCTGCTGGCCCGCGTGCGGGTCGGCCTGGACGCGGTCGCCGAGCGGGCCGCGGAGCGGGGCTTCGGGCCGTACCCGCGAAGCCGGGACGACATCCTGGAGCCGGTCCGACCCCCGGCGCCCGCGCGCGACGGCGGCCTCTGGGGGTACGCGGACCCGAACGGCGACCTGGTCATCCCGGCCCGGTACGCGGAGGCGCAGCCCTTCCGGGAGGGGCTGGCGTGGGTGCGGCGGCCGGACACCGACCGGTGGTCGTTGATCGCGCTCACCGGTACGACGGTGGTCGAACCGTCGTTCCTGGCGGCACGTCCCTTCTCCGACGGGCTGGCCTGGGTGGTGCGGGACGGCACCGCGGGCTGGCAGGCCGTCGACCCCACCGGCGACGTGGTGGTCCCGCCCGGCTTCGCCGACGTACGCCCGTTTCAGCGCGGGGTGGCCGCGGTGCGCCGGGAGGGCTGGGGCGCGGTGGACCGCGCCGGACACCTCGTGGTGCCGACCCGCTACCACTCGCTGCGCACCGAGCTGGCGGACGGCCGGTACGTGGAGGGGTTCACCGACGAGGGTCTGGCCGTGGTGGAGGTGGGTGGTCGTCGCGGTGTGGTGGACCGTTCCGGCGCGGTCGTCGTGCCGCCGGCACATCCCGCGCTGGTGATCCACCCGGTCGCGTTCCTGGTGACGGCGGGCAACGGCCGGTGGGGTGCCCTCGATCGGCGCGGCCGGCCCCTGATCGACCCGGTGCACCACAGCCGCGCCGAGTTGGTCGAGGAGATCGACCAGCTGCTCACCGACGCCACGCCGGTGCTCTGAGGTCGACCACGACGGGCGGTGGCTCCGCCCACGACCGCCCGACGCGGGCACGCCGTCCGGCGTCGCCGGGCGTAGGGTCGGGCTCATGGAATTCCGTCACCTGGGCCGTTCCGGCCTGATGGTCAGTGAGATCTCGTACGGCAACTGGATCACGCACGGCTCACAGGTCGAGGAGGACGCGGCGTTCGCCTGTGTGCGGGCCGCCCTCGACGCCGGCATCACCACCTTCGACACGGCCGACGTCTACGCCGGCACCCGCGCCGAGGAGGTGCTCGGCCGCGCGCTGGAGAGCGAGCGGCGCGAGGGGCTGGAGATCTTCACCAAGGTGTACTGGCCCACGGGCCCGGGCCGCAACGACCGGGGCCTGTCCCGCAAGCACATCATGGAGTCGATCAACGGCTCGCTGCGCCGGCTGCGCACCGACTACGTGGACCTCTACCAGGCCCACCGGTACGACTACAGCACGCCGCTGGAGGAGACGATGGAGGCGTTCGCCGACGTCGTCCACTCCGGTAAGGCGCACTACATCGGCGTCTCCGAGTGGAAGGCGTCGCAGATCCGGGAGGCCCACCAGCTGGCCCGTGAGCTGCGCGTGCCGCTGGTCTCCAACCAGCCGCAGTACTCGATGCTGTGGCGGGTCATCGAGACCGAGGTCGTCCCGACCAGTGAGGAGCTGGGCGTCGGCCAGATCGTCTGGTCGCCGATGGCCCAGGGTGTGCTCAGCGGCAAGTACCTGCCGGGCCAGCCGCCGCCGGCCGGCTCCCGCGCCACCGACGAGAAGTCGGGGGCGGGCTTCATCGCGAAGTTCCTGACCGACGACGTGCTGACCCGGGTGCAGCGGCTGCGGCCGCTCGCCGACCAGGCGGGTCTGAGCATGGCCCAGTTGGCCATCGCCTGGGTGCTGCAGAACCCGAACGTCTCCTCCGCGATCGTCGGCGCGACCCGTCCGGAGCAGGTGCACGACAACGTGAAGGCGGCGGGTGTGAAGCTCGACGCCGACCTGCTGAAGGCGATCGACGAGGTCATCGACCCGATCACCGAGCGGGACCCGGCGAAGACGGAGAGCCCGGCGCAGCGGCCGTGAGCCGTCCCGGTCCGGTCGGGCGCGGTGCCGCGCCCGACCGGACCGGGGTCAGCCCCGCCAGAAGCGGATCAGGTCGAACCCGGTGGCGTAGAGCCACGAAGGCAGACCCAGCGCGTCGCCCACGGCGAAGACCGCGCCGAAGAACCAGCCGCTGATCCGCGGGTTCCACAGCAGCGCGAAGAGCAGGATGAAGCCGTACGGGGCGAACAGGTCGTACATCCTGCGCCACTGCGGGTTCAGCCACGGCTGGATCATGTTGCCGCCGTCCAGGCCGGGCACCGGCAGCAGGTTGAGCAGGCTCGCGGTGAGCTGGAGGAACGCCAACAACGCCACGCCGGCCCAGAACTCGATCGACCCGCCGGTGCCGGTGCCCACCCGCAGCGCCAGCACGAGCAGCAGCGTGAACAGCACGTTGGTGGCCGGCCCGGCGAGGCTGACCAGGCTGTGCCGCAGCCGGCCCGGGATCGCGTGCCGGTCGACCCAGACCGCGCCGCCGGGCAGGCCGATGCCGCCGAGCAGCACCACCAGCACCGGCAGCGCGATCGACAGCAGCGGGTGGCTGTACTTCAGCGGGTTGAGCGTCAGGTAGCCGCGGTGCGCGACGCTGCGGTCACCCGCCCGGAACGCCACGATCGCGTGCGCGTACTCGTGCAGGCAGAGTGAGACCAGCCAGCCGGAGACCACGAACCCGAACACGGCCAGCCGGACGTTGCCGACCTGGTTCCACGCCAGCACGCCGGTGGTGACGAAGAGCGCCACCAGGGCCAGGAAGACGGGGCTGGGCCGGAACGCCGCCCGGGGCACACCGAGCAGCAGCGAATCCCCGCCCGGGCGGTCGTACGCCATCACTCGGCCGTGGGCAGCAGGCTCATCCGGTATTCCACCCGGTCGTCCTCGACGAGCGCGACCGAGGTGACGCCGGACGCCGCGAGCTCGCGCCAGGTCTGACCGATCCACGATTCGGCATCGGCCTGGCTGCCGAACGACTCCGCCGGTCCCTGCACCGACTGGCCGTCCGTGCCCTCGTACCGCCAGCTCCACGCCATGCCGCGTCTCCCCTCGCCGCCGTAGTCCCCGTGGGACGAACCCCCGCAAGCGTAGTCGGCCCGGCCGACGACGGTCGCTCGCTCACGTCCCCGGGGTTGACCGACGCGTCGGCGCCGGCCGGTAAGTTGACCCGGTGCTGACTCGGGGAGTGCTGCTCGGTGACCGGTACCGGTTGGACGAGCGGGTGGCGACGGGCGGGATGGGCGCGGTCTGGCGGGGCACGGACGTCCTGCTGGAACGCGAGGTGGCGGTGAAGGTCCTGCTGCCGTCGCTGGTCGCCGATCCCGAGTTCACCACCCGGTTCCGCGCCGAGGCGCGGATGCTGGCCGCCCTGCGGCACCCCGGCGTCGTCGCGGTGCACGACGTCGGCCAGGCCGTCCTCGCCGACGGCGGCCGCGTCGACTACCTGGTGATGGAGTACGTCGACGGCGAGCCGCTGGGCGGCTGGATCGGCCGTGCCGGCCGGCTGGACGCCGCGTCGACCATGTCGGTCGTGGCGCAGGCCGCCGACGCGCTGCACGCCGCCCACCTCGCCGGCATCGTGCACCGCGACGTGAAGCCCGGCAACCTGCTCGTCAAGCCCGACGGTCGGGTGGTGCTCGTCGACTTCGGCATCGCCCGGTCGCGGGCCATGGCCGGCCTCACCGCGGCCAACATGGTGCTCGGCACCGCGTCGTACATGTCGCCGGAGCAGGCCGCCGGCCAGCCGGTCTCCAGTGCCGCGGACGTCTACGCGCTCGGCGCCGTCGCCTACTTCTGCCTCGCCGGGCAGCCGCCGTTCGTCGGGGAGAACCCCCTGGAGGTGGCGCTGCGGCATGTCCAGGACGAGCCGGCGCCGCTGCCGCCGGGCACCCCGCCGGCGGTGGTCGAGCTCGTGGCCCGGGCCATGGCGAAGAGCCCGGCGGACCGGTTCGGCAGCGCCGCCGAGCTGGCGCGGGCCGCCGCCGAGGCGCGCGACGCGACCCTGGCCACCATCCCCGTCTCGGCCCGCCCGCCGTGGGCGCTCGCCGGCCCGGCCCCGGCCGGCCCACCGGTCGCCGCCGGGCTCGACCACGTGCCGGCCCCGGCGGCCGCGTCCCCACCACCGGCGACCGGTACGCCCGGCGGCCCGGTCAGCCCCGCCGCGCCCCGGCCCGGCGGCCCGGTCAGCCCCGCCGCACCCCCGGTCGCGGCGCCGTCGACCCGCGCACCCGGAGGTTTCCGCGCCCCGGTCAGCTACTCCACGGGCAGCGCGCCGGTGGCGGCGGCCGCCCAGCGCGACGCCGCGACGCCGACGGCGCGTCCGGCCACCATGGACGGTCCCGGGCCGGCCGGTCACCCCGGCGGGATGCCACCGTGGGCGCCCGCCGGGCCGGTGGACACCCGCGAGGACCCACGAACGGGGGCACCGGCCGGGCGCCGACGGGGCCCGCTGGTCGGGGCCGCCGTCGTCGTCCTCGTCGCGGTCGTCGCCACGGTCGCCGTGCTCGCCACGCGTGGCGGCGACGAGCCGGACCGGACCGCCCCGGCCCTGGCCGGCGAGTCGACGCAGGCGCCGCAGGCACCACCGGCGCCGGAGCCCGAAGCGACGACCTCCGGCGGCGGCCCCGCGGCCACGCCAAGCGGCACCCGGCCGGCGCCCTCCGCAACCGGCGGCACCCCGGGTCGGCCGAGCGAGCCGGCCGGCGGCGCTCCGAGCACCGGGCCCACCGGCGGCACCAGCGCCCGACCGACACCGACGACCAGCAGCGCGAAGCCGGGCAAGCCCAACCCCTACACGGCGGCGCAGGTGTGCGGCTCCGGTTACCAGGTGATCGACTCGGCGACGCTGACCAGCGGCGGCCAGCGCACCGGACGGGTCTACCTGCTCTACCACGCGGGGACCGGCACCAACTGCGTGGTCACCCTGAAGGACACCGCGGTCGGCACCCGCACCGCCGTCTCGGCGTACCTGGAGGTGCAGGGCAAGGCGCGCACCACCGACAGCGGCTCGTTCGACTACTACGCCGGGCCGGTCCGGGCCCGCGCCGCCGGGGTCTGCGTACGCTGGGGCGGCGCGGCCGGCGGGGACAGCTACGGGAGCCCCTTCGAGCACTGCGACTGACCGCCCGGGCCGGCAGGCGACGACCCCCCGCCCGGCCGTAAGGTACGGGCATGTCGGTTGACGGGTGGAACACGGTCCTGGTGCTCGGCGGCATCCGGTCCGGCAAGTCCGAGTTCGCCGAGTCGCTGGTCAGCGACGCGCCGGTCGTCCGCTATGTGGCCACCGCGCCGGAGGGCGACCCGGACGACACCGAGTGGGCGGCCCGTCTGGCGGCGCACCGGCAACGGCGCCCGGGCAGCTGGACGACCGAGGAGACCGCCGGTGACCCGCGCCGGCTGGCCGACGTCGTCGCCTCCGCCGCGCCGAACGAGACCCTGCTGGTCGACGACCTCGGCGGCTGGGTCACGGTGCTGCTGGACCCGGCGCACCAGCCGGCCGACGACACCGCGACCATCGACGAGCTGGCCGCCGCGGTCCGCGGCTGCGCGGCCCGGCTGGTCGTGGTCAGCCCGGAGGTCGGCCTGTCCCTGGTGCCGACGACGCCGCTGGGCCGGGCCTTCACCGACGCCCTCGGCGCCGCCAACCGGGCCGTCGCCGACGCCTGCGACGCGGTCGTCCTGGTGGTCGCCGGCCAGCCGGCCTGGCTCAAGCGTGCCGCCGCGACCGTGCCCGTCGCACGCGGCGCCGCCGGCCCGGAGGTGTCGGCCGTCGCGCCGCCGGCGGTGAACGGCGCCGCCCTGGAGCCGACGCCCGAGCTGGTCAGCCTTCCCGACGTCCGGACGCCCGCCCCGCCGGCACCGCCGGCGGAGAGCGCCACCTCGTGGGCCGCACCGACCATGGCGCTACCGATGGTCGCGACCGGGCTGGTGATCCAGCCCGGCATGGAGCTCCCGATGCCCGACGAGTACGCCGGCCCGCAGGCCGTCGAGCGGCTCGCCACCCTCGACGTCCCGGGCGCCGGGCTGGGCGTGCTGGAGCAGGTCGTCAACTTCGCCGCCGCCACCCAGGGCACCCCCACCCCGGCCGCGTGGTCGTCGGTGCGCGTCCTGCTGCTCAACGGTGACCACGGCGGCGGGGCCGCCGCCGGCACGGTGCCCGGTGACTCGGCACGGCGGGCCGGGCAGGCCCGCGCCGGCCGCGGCGCCCTGGCCCGGCTGGCCGCCGAGAGTGGGGCGACCCTCCAGGTGGTGGACGCGCCGACGGCCGGCCCGATCGAGGCCGAGCCGGCGCTGACCGGGGAGCAGGTCGAGTCGGCGCTGCGCTACGGCTGGCGGCTGGCGGAGGAGGCGGCCGAGGCCGGCGTACAGCTGCTGGTGCTGGCGGCCTGCGGCGCCGGCACCGAGGCGGCCGCCGCGGCGGTGCTCGCCGCCACCGCCGGCGCGGAACCCCCGGCGGTCCTCGGCCGGGTGGTCACCGACTCCGGCGAGATCGACGACGCGGCCTGGATGCGGCGCTGCGCCGCCGTCCGCGACGCGCTGCACCGCACCCGCCGCTCGCCCCGGGGCGCCAAGGAGGTGCTGGCCGAGCTGGGCGGCGGCGACATCGCGATCGCCACGGGTGTGCTGCTCGGCGCGACGGCCCGTCGCGTACCGGTGATGCTGGACGGGCCGGTCGGGCTCGCCGCCGGCCTGATCAGCCGCGACCTGGCCGGGCAGGCCCGGCACTGGTGCCTGCTCGCCGACCACGGCGGGGATCCGGCCAGCAAGCTGGCCGCCGACGTGTTGGGCCTGACGCCGGTGCTCGACCTACGGCTCGACCTGGGCGAGGGGGCGAACGCCCTCGTCGCGCTGCCGATGCTGCGTTCCGTGCTGGCGCTCGCCGCGGCCCTGCCGACCCACCCGTCGCTGACCGGCGGCACGGATCGTGACGACGAGGGCGCGGACGAGGTCGGCACCGACGAGCCGGACTTCGCCGAACCGGAGCCCGCCGGGCCGGGGCCCACCAGCACCGAGCCGGAGGAGCAGCGCGCGGACCCGTCGGGCTCGCGTGCCGGCTGAGCCGACGCTCGCCGCCGGGGCACGGCTGGCGCTGACCACGTTCACCACACTGCCGGTCCGCGCGGGCCGGATCGACCGGACGGTGGCGGGCACGGCGATGACGCTCGCGCCGGCGGTCGGCGCGCTGCTCGGCGCGCTCCTGGCCGGCGTCCTCCTGCTCCTGGCCGTGGCCGCTCCCCCGCTGGTCGCCGCGGGAGTGACGGTCGGCGTCGCCGCGCTGCTCACCCGTGGACTGCACCTGGACGGTCTGGCCGACACCGTGGACGCGCTCGGCTCCTACCGGCGCGGCCCCGCCGCGCTGGAGATCATGAAGAAGCCGGACGTCGGCCCGTTCGGGGTGGTCGCGCTGGTGGTCGTCCTGCTGGTGCAGGCCGCGGCACTCGCCGACCTCGCCACGCGGCCCGGCCCGGCGGTCCTCGCGGCGGTGGTCACCGCCACCGCCGCCGGCCGGCTCGGCGTCACGCTGGCCTGCCGGCGGGGTGTGCCGGCGGCCCGGCCCGAAGGGCTGGGCGCGCTGGTCGCGGGCACCGTCGCACCGCTCACGCCGGTGGTCGGCGCGATCGCCGTCGCGCTGGTCGCCCTCGCCGCCGTGCCCGGCCGCCCCTGGCAGGGGCCGCTCGCCGTCGTCGTCGCGCTCGCCGTCGCGGTGCCGCTGCTGGCCCACGTCGTACGCCGGCTCGGCGGGATCACCGGCGACGTCCTCGGTGCGACCGTCGAGGTGGTCACCACGCTGGTCTACCTGGGACTGGTGCTGTCCGGCTGAACGGTCCCCGGCCCGCCGGGTAGCGTTCGGCTCGACAGCACCGGCGCAGCCGCCACCCGGGGGACGACACATGCTCATCACGGACGACTTCCTGCCCGTTCCGGTCCCGGAGTCGCTCAACGCGACCTACCTGGTGCCCGTCAAGGGCCTGCCGAGGGTCAGCACGAAGAGCGCCGTGGCGGGGCTCGCCGGTCGGCTCGCCGAGCCGGTGCACGGGCTCGCCCGGCAGATGCTGGACAGTCCGCTGATGAGCGTGGACACCCGGCCGATCGGCGAGTTCCCGGAGCTGCCGCCGGACCTGCTGACCGCGTTCGGCGCCACGGAGGCGCAGCTGGACCGGCTGGCCGCCGCCACCCACCTGGTCGTGGTGCAGGCGGAGTACCGGCCGGGCTGGCCACCCGCGCACGAGTGGGCGGCCCGGGCGGTGGCGGCGGCGGTCGCCGAGTCGGTCGACGGGGACGTGGTCGACGTGTTCGGGCTGCAGTTCCTCGCCCCGGACGCCGCGCTGCGCTCCCTCCCCGACGAGCAGGGCCGGATCCGGCTGGTCGACTGGATCCTGGTGCCGTACTCCTCCGACGCCGACGGGTTGTGGTTCACCACGAAGGGGCTGCGCCGCTTCGGCCTGCTGGAGCTGCAGACCCAGGGCGTGCCGGACCACCTGACGCGGGCGTGGGGCGCGGTCATGACCGGTACCGCCCGGCGGCTGCTGCGCGACTGGACCGACGGGCTCGCCGGTGAGGAGGTGCCCGCGTTCGTGCAGCTGCCGGTGCTGGCCACGGTGACCGGGCACGACATCGCCGTGGCGTACGGCAACCCGGAGCAGCACGGCGCCACGGCCCCGGTCCTGCTGCGCCTGGAGCTGGACCCGGCCACCGACCCCGACGCCGACTCGTTCCTCAGCCTGCGCCCACCTCCCGGGCACCCCGGTCCGGACGGCCGCTACTACGCGGCGGCGTGCGCCACCCTGTTCGCCGGGATCCAGCCCGACGTGCGTTACGCCCGCCCGGGGGACGCGATGAGCAAGGCGATCGCCACCGCCCGCGCCGGGCTGGAGGGGATCCGCGCCCGCTTCGTCGACGGGCAGCTGCCTCGGGAGTCGCAGCTGGTCGTCAAGTACGGCCTGCCCGGCGACGACGGCCCCGAGTACGTCTGGGCGGGCGTCACGTCCTGGGAGACCCCGGAGCGGATCGTCGGGGTGAGTGCCAGCGACGCCGCCACCGACCCGACCGTTCGGATCGGCGCCCCGGTGGTGGTCGAGACGGCCGACGTCGTCGACTGGGCGCTGCTGGACGGCACCGGCGTGGTGGAGGGCGGCTGGACCCAGGCCGTCCTGGACGCCGGCCAACGCCCCCACACCGACAACTGACCCTGTCCCCTCAGCCCCGGGCGTCCCCGGCCCTGCTCACGCTTGTTGATCAAGAGGTTTGCGTCACCATCGGCGCGATCCGTGACGCAAACCTCTTGATCAACGGGGTTCAAGACCCCCGGGGACGGGTTACTTCACCGAGGGGGTGACGAACGGGGGGCGGGTGACGCGCATCTGGGCGCGGCGGCCGCGGATGTCGACCTCGACCAGGTCCCCGTCGGCGAGGTTCGCGGCGGTGTCCAGCAGCGCCAGCGCGATGCCCTGCTTGCGGGTCGGCGAGAAGGTGCCGCTGGTGACGGTGCCGACCGCGGCGTCGTCCACGTGCACGGTCATGCCGGGGCGGGGGATCGCCCGGTCGACGGCCTCCAGGCCGCGCAGCGTACGCCGGGGACCGGCCGCCTTCTCCGCGCGCAGCGCGTCCCGGCCCCAGAAGGCCGGCTTGTCCCAGCCGACCGCCCAGCCCGACCGGGCCTGCACCGGGGTGATGTCCAGCGACAGGTCCTGACCGTGCAGCGGGTAGCCCATCTCGGTGCGCAGCGTGTCTCGGGCGGCCAGCCCGCAGGGCAGCAGCCCGTACGCCGCGCCGGCGGCGAACAGCGCGTCCCAGACGGTCACCGCGTGCTCGGCGGGCACGACCAGCTCGAAGCCCAGCTCGCCGGTGTAGCCGGTCCGGCAGACGGTCAGCTCGACCGGCCCGGCGGCGCCGTCCAGGGTGGCCGCGGAGAAGCTCATGTACTCGTGCGCGGTCGGCAGGCCGAGTGCGGCGAGCAGCTCCCCCGAGCGGGGCCCCTGGACGGCGAGCACCGCGTACGCCTCGTGCTCGTCGGTGACCGTGACCGACGGCGGCGCGGCGGCGCGCAGCCGTCGGACGACCTCGGCGGTGTTCGCGGCGTTCGGGATGAGGAAGACGTGATCGTCGGCGTGCAGGTACGCGATGATGTCGTCGACCACCCCGCCGGTGGCGTCGTCGCAGGCCAGGGTGTACTGCGCGCGGCCCGGCCCGATGCGGCCCAGGTCGTTGCTGAGGCAGGCGTTGACGAACTCGGCCGCTCCCGGCCCGGCCACCCGGGCCTTGCCGAGGTGCGACACGTCGAAGACGCCGACCCCGGTGCGGACCGCCGTGTGCTCCCGGAGCACGCCGCCGCCGGCGTACTCCAGCGGCATCTCCCATCCCCCGAAGGGGGCGAACTTGGCGCCGGCGGCGGTGTGCCGCTCGTGCAGCGGGGAACGGCGCAGCCGGGTTGCGGCGGCGTCGGTGGTCACGTCGGTCATGGGTGGCAACTTACCGGGGCCGGAGCCGCTGGTTAGCATCGGCGGGACCCGCCGGAACCGTCGGCGGGACAGCCCCGACGTCCGGCGGGTAGGTTGCCGCCGAGACCTTCATCGCCGGTACGCGTCCCCGCGGCCGGCCCGGCCCGCCCGGAGTAGCTTCAGTGACATCGCCCCGCACCACCCTCAGCCTGGTCGACACCGACCCCGCCGAGCTCGCCGTCGACGCCATCGTGATCGGCGTGCACAGCCAGTCCGGAGAGCAGGCCGCCACCAGCGGCCTCGCCGGCACCCTGCTGCTGTCCAGCGGCGCGGAGAGCATCGCCGCCGCGTTCGACGGCAAGCTGACCGAGACGCTGGCGCTGCTCGGCGCGACCGGCGGGCCGGGTGAGGTGATCAAGCTGGCCACGCTGGGCACGGTCACCGCTCCACTCGTCGTCGCGGTCGGGCTGGGCGCCGAGCCGACCGGTGCCGCGCCGAACCCGGAGATCCTGCGCCGGGCCGCCGGCGCCGCGGTCCGGGCCCTCGCGGGCGCGCCGCGGGTGGCGCTGGCCCTGCCGCTGCCGGACGACGCCGACGCGGCGGCCGCGCTGCGGGCGGTGGCGGAGGGCGCGCTGCTCGGTGGCTACCGCTTCGCCGGCTACAAGACCCGGCCCCAGCCGACCCGCCGAGAGCCGGTGGCCGAGGTCCTGGTGTCCGTGCCGGACGCCTCCGACGCCACGGCGCAGGCCGAGGTCGCCCGCGCCCAGGCGGTGGCGGGTGCGGTCCGGCTCAGCCGCGACTGGGTGAACACCGCGCCGAACGAGCTGCGTCCGCCGGCGTTCGCCGAGGTCGTCGCGGCCGCCGCGCGGGAGGCCGGGCTGACGGTCGAGGTGCTCGACGAGGCGGAGCTGAAGGCCGGGGGGTACGGGGGCATCACGGCGGTCGGGCAGGGCTCGGAGGCCCCGCCGCGGCTGGTGAAGCTCACCTACACGCCGGAGGGCGGCGGCACGGGCAAGCGGGTGGCGCTGGTCGGCAAGGGCATCACGTTCGACACCGGCGGCATCTCGATCAAGCCGGCCCAGGGCATGTGGGAGATGAAGTCCGACATGGCCGGCGCCGCCGCGGTGGGCGCCGCGATGCTGGCCGTGGCCGCGCTCAAGCCGTCCGTGGCGGTGTCCGGCTACCTGCCGATGGCGGAGAACATGCCGTCGGGCACCTCGTACCGGCCGGGTGACGTGGTCACCATGTTCAACGGCAAGCGGGTGGAGGTGCTCAACACCGACGCCGAGGGCCGCATGATCCTGGGCGACGCCATCGCCCGGGCCTGCGCGGACGGCTGCGACTACCTGTTCGAGACGTCCACCCTCACCGGCGGGCAGGTGATCTCGCTGGGCAAGCGGATCGCCGGTGTGATGGGCACCCCGGAGCTGTGCGAGCGCGTCCGCGCGGCCGGCGACGCGACCGGCGAGCCGGCCTGGCCGATGCCGCTGCCGGACGACGTGCGCAAGGGCATGGACTCCGACGTCGCGGACATCTCCCAGGTCAACGCCGGGATGGACCGGGCCGGGCACATGCTGCAGGGCGGCGTGTTCCTGCGTGAGTTCGTCGCCGACGACGTGGCCTGGGCGCACATCGACATCGCCGGCCCCGGTTACCACTCCGGTGAGCCGACCGGCTACTGGACCAAGGGCGGCACCGGCGTTCCGGTGCGCACCCTGCTCCACCTGATCGACGACGTGGCCGCCAACGGCTGAGGCCCGCGGAGCCCACGCGCGTCACCGAAAGAGTGGCCGTTCCCCGCGGGGAGCGGCCACTCTCTCCGTGTCTGGGCCCCTCGCCGGGCGGGCTCAGTAGAGCTCGGGTCGGCGCTTGCGACGTTCGTTGAAGTCGCGCATGCGCTGCGGGTAGCCCATCAGGCGCACGTCGTAGACCGGGATCGCCATCCGGTGGGCGAACCGGCGGGCGCCGTCCGGCCCGTCGATCCGCCGGCGGGTCCACTCGCCGTCGTCGGCGATGAGCATCACGGTCGTCTCGGTGACCGTCGTGCGCGGCTCGATGTACGCCTCGACGCCGCGCCGGGTCCGGACGAAGCTCTCCAGATGCTCCAGATCCGCGCGGTCCGCCGCCCGGTCGTGGCTCGCGACCCGCGCCTGCTTGCGCCGCCGGAACAGCCCCACGGACCTCTCCCCCACAATCCGTCATCGACAACGGTGCCAAGAGTACGTGTCGGGGACGTGTCGTTGGGCACCTCACTACGCGCCCTGTGCCCGGTGGTGACAAGATGACCGAGGTGGGGTGTGCCCCGTGCGGCCCCTCCGGACCCCCGATGCATTGACGCGACCTGGGAGTTGGACGTGAGCGAGCCGAACGACGCAACCTTCGACATCGTGATTCTCGGAGGTGGGAGCGGCGGCTACGCGACCGCGCTACGCGCCGCCCAGCTGGACCTCTCCGTCGCCCTCATCGAGAAGGGCAAGCTCGGCGGCACCTGCCTGCACAACGGTTGCATCCCGACCAAGGCACTGCTGCACGCCGCCGAGATCGCCGACCAGACCCGCGAGTCCGAGCAGTTCGGCGTCAAGGCCGAGCTGGTCGGCGTCGACATGGCCGGCGTCAACTCGTACAAGGACGGCGTAATCTCCCGGCTCTACAAGGGCCTCCAGGGCCTGGTGAACGGCTCGAAGAACATCACCTTCGTGGCCGGGGCCGGCAAGCTGGTCGCCCCGAACACCGTCGAGGTCGACGGCAAGCGCTACACCGGCCGCAACGTCGTGCTGGCCTCCGGCTCGTACGCCAAGAGCCTGCCCGGCCTGGAGATCGACGGCGAGCGGGTCATCACGAGCGACCACGCGCTGGTCCTGGACCGGGTCCCGTCGTCGGCGATCGTGCTGGGCGGCGGCGTCATCGGGGTCGAGTTCGCCAGCGTGTGGAAGTCGTTCGGCGTGGACGTGACGATCATCGAGGCGCTGCCCCGACTGGTCGCCGCGGAGGACGAGGAGTCCTCGAAGGCGCTGGAGCGCGCGTTCCGCAAGCGGAAGATCAACTTCAAGGTCGGCAAGCCGTTCGAGAAGGTCGAGAAGACCGACAACGGCGTGAAGGTGACCATCGCCGGCGGCGAGACCGTCGAGGCCGAGCTGCTCCTGGTGGCCGTCGGCCGTGGCCCGAACACGGCCAACCTCGGCTACGAGGAGCAGGGCGTGACGATGGACCGCGGCTACGTCCTCACCGACGAGCGGCTGCGCACCAACGTGCCGAACGTGTTCGCCGTCGGCGACATCGTGCCCGGCCTGCAGCTCGCACACCGCGGCTTCCAGCAGGGCATCTTCGTCGCCGAGGAGATCGCCGGCCTGAACCCGGCCGTGATCGACGAGGCCGGCATCCCCCGGGTCACCTACTGCGACCCGGAGCTCGCGTCGGTCGGCCTGACCGAGGCGAAGGCCAAGGAGCAGTACGGCGCCGACAAGGTGAAGACCTACAACTACAACCTGGGCGGCAACGGCAAGAGCCAGATCCTCAAGACGACCGGCTTCGTGAAGCTGGTCCGCGTCGAGGACGGCCCGGTGGTCGGCGTGCACATGATCGGCGCCCGGGTCGGTGAGCTGATCGGTGAGGCGCAGCTCATCTACAACTGGGAGGCCTACCCGGCCGAGGTGGCGCAGCTCGTGCACGCCCACCCGACGCAGAACGAGGCCCTGGGCGAGGCGCACCTGGCCCTCGCCGGCAAGCCGCTGCACTCGCACGCCTGATCGAGAACTGATTCCGCGGCGTCCGGCGGCAGACGGGCGAGATCGCACCAGGGGAATGAAGGAGTCTTAGAACATGCCGGTATCGGTCACCATGCCCCGGCTCGGCGAGAGCGTCACCGAGGGCACCGTCACGCGGTGGCTCAAGCAGGAGGGCGAGACCGTCGAGGTCGACGAGCCCTTGCTTGAGGTGTCCACCGACAAGGTTGACACCGAGATCCCGTCGCCCGCGGCGGGCGTGCTGACCCGGATCGTGGTGGGCGAGGACGAGACCGCCGAGGTCGGCAGCGAGCTGGCCGTCATCGCCGGCGAGGGCGAGGATGCCGGTGGCGCCGCGCCGCAGCAGCAGGCCGAGCAGCCGGCCGCCGCGCCCACGCCGGAGCCGACGGCCGCCGCCGAGGGCACCGGCCCCGAGCCGGAGCAGGCCCCGGCCGCGCAGGCCCCCGCGGCCCAGGCCGCGCCGGCGCCGTCGGGCGGCGGCACCCCGGTCACCCTGCCGGCGCTCGGCGAGAGCGTCACCGAGGGCACGGTGACCCGCTGGCTGAAGCAGGTCGGCGAGACCGTCGAGGTCGACGAGCCGCTGCTGGAGGTCTCCACCGACAAGGTGGACACCGAGATCCCGTCGCCGGTCGCCGGCACCGTCCTGGAGATCAAGGTCGCCGAGGACGAGACCGCGCCGGTCGGCGCCGAGCTGGCGATCATCGGCACCGCGGGTGCGGCTCCGGCGGAGGCGAAGCCCGAGCCCACCCCGGCGCCGCAGGCGGCGCCCGCCCCGCAGCCCGAGGCGAAGCCCGCCCCGGCGCCGCAGGCCGAGGCGAAGCCGACCGAGCCGACCCCGGGCATGTCGTACAACGAGCCGTCGGCGGAGGCGGAGACCTCGGCGCGGCCCGTGCAGGCGGAGCAGCGGGCGGTGCCGGCGGCAGCCGCGCCCGCACCGCAGCGCCCGACGGCACCCGCCCAGGGTGGCGGCGAGGAGGCGGCCGGCTACGTGACCCCGCTCGTCCGGAAGCTGGCGAGCGAGCACGGCGTCGACCTCTCCTCGGTCAACGGCACCGGCGTGGGTGGCCGGATCCGCAAGCAGGACGTCCTCGACGCGGCGGAGAAGGCGAAGGCGGCCAAGGCCGCCCCGGCCCCGGCCGCTCCCGCCCCGGCGGCCGCCGCGGCGCCGAGCAAGCCGGCCGCGAAGCCGCAGCCGAGTGCCAAGCGCGGCAGCACCGAGAAGCTCCCCCGGATCCGCGCGGCGATCGCCAAGCGGATGCAGGAGTCGCTGCACGAGATGGCGCAGCTCACCACGGTCATCGAGGTGGACGTCACCAAGGTCGCCAAGCTGCGGGCGCAGGCCAAGGACGCCTTCCAGCAGCGGCACGGTGTGAAGCTGTCGTTCCTGCCGTTCTTCGCCCTCGCGGCGATCGAGGCGCTGCAGACCTACCCGATCGTCAACGCGCGGATGGACCTGGCGGGCGGGACGATCACCTACCCGGACGCCGAGCACCTGGGCATCGCGGTCGACACCGAGCGCGGCCTGCTGGTGCCGGTCATCCACAACGCGGGCGACCTGAACCTGGGTGGCATCGCGAAGCGGATCGCCGACCTGGCCGAGCGCACCCGGACCAACAAGATCAGCCCGGACGAGATCGCCGGCGCGACCTTCACGCTGACCAACACGGGCAGCCGCGGCGCGCTCTTCGACACCCCGATCGTGCCGTCGCCGCAGTCGGCGATGCTCGGCACGGGTGCCGTGGTGAAGCGTCCGGTCGTGGTCAACGACCCGGAGCTGGGTGAGGTCGTCGCCGTCCGGTCGATGGTCTACCTGGCCCTCTCCTACGACCACCGCCTGATCGACGGCGCCGACGCGGCCCGTTTCCTGGTCGCGGTCAAGGAGCGGCTGGAGGCCGGCAACTTCGAGGCGGAGCTGGGCCTGTCCTGACCCGCTGAACACGCCGGAAGGGCGCCCCGGGATCTCCGGGGCGCCCTTCCGCGTTCCACCACACCCCCCGGCCCGTCGGCGCTCCGCCCCCTCTCGGCGTTGATCAAGAGGTTCGCGTCAGGATCAGGCCGGATCGTGACGCAAACCTCTTGATCACCAGCGCGGGGCGTGGGCGCGCGGGGGCGTGGGGGCACAGGGGCGGGCGCGCGGGGGCGCGGGGTGGGTCAGGCGCGTAGGAGGTCTTCGGAGACCTGCCAGAGGCGCTCGGCGGCCTCCGGGTCCAGGGCGTACGGCGCGTAGCCGGCGCGGCTGCCCGCCTGGTTGGGGCCGGCCTCCTGGCAGTCCTCGAAGTACCGCCCGCCGATGCCGTCGAGCAGCGGCGACGTGGCGACCAGCACCGAGGTCGCGGCGCCCTGCTCGGTCGTCTTCCAGTACGCGGCACCACCGCCGCTGGCGGACCGCATCCGGTCCAGTTCCTCGTCGGTGATGTAGCGCTGGAGGTTGGTGCGGATCGCGCCCGGCATCAGCGAGTTGGTGAAGATGCCGTCGGCGGCCCAGCGCCGGGTCGCCTCGACGGCGAAGAGGACGTTGGCGGTCTTGGACTGCCCGTACGCCAGCCACGGGTCGTACTCGCGGCGCTCGAACTGGATGTCGTCGAAGACGACCGGGGAGCGCAGGTGCGCGGCGGAGCTGACCGAGACGACCCGGGCGCCGCCGGCCGCGGCGAGGGCGGGGCGCAGCCCGGTGGTGAGCGCGAAGTGGCCCAGGTGGTTGGTGGCGAACTGCATCTCCCAGCCCTGCGCGGTACGCATCTCCGGCGAAGCCATGATGCCGGCGTTGTTGACCAGGATGTGCAACGGGCCGTCCCAGTTGGCGACGAAGGTGGCCACGGAGGTCAGGTCGGCCAGATCCAGCGGGGCGACCAGGACGTGCTCGTTTCCGGTGGTGGCGGTGATGTCGGCGGCGGCCTCCTGGCCGGCGTCCGGGTTGCGGACGGCGAGGGTGACGTCGGCGCCGGCGGCGGCGAGGGCACGTGCCGTCTCGACGCCGATGCCGGAGGCGCCGCCGGTGACGACGGCTCGGCGGCCCGCCAGGTCGATGCCCTGGATCACCTCACGGGCGGTCGTGTCGCGGGTGAAGGGCGTGTTCACGCGTGTGCTCGTCATGATCCATCCTTGTCGGTACGGCGGGCGGCTGCCCGACCGCTACGATGAGAAGCGGAGGATCCTCCGTTAAGGCCACGGTAACCGGAGGCCCCTCCGTTTGCCAACCGGCGGCCACGGCCGACCCTGACGCCCGAGGAGGCGACGTGCCGGACACCGGTCCCCGACCGCTGCGCGCGGACGCCCAGCGCAACCGCCAGCGGCTGCTGGACGCCGCGGTACGCGCGTTTTCCCAGCGCGGGCCGGAGGTAACGCTGGAGTCCGTCGCACGTGCGGCCGGCGTCGGCATCGGCACCCTCTACCGCCACTTCCCCACCCGGGAGGCCCTGGTCGAGGCGGCCTACCGCAACGAGCTGGGCAAGCTCTGCGACGCCGCGGCCGAACTGCTGGAGGAGTCGCCGCCGGACCAGGCGTTGCGGATCTGGATGGACCGGTTCGTCGACTACCTCGCCACCAAGCGCGGCATGGCGGACGCGCTGCGGCTGGTCATCGCCGCCGGCACCAACCCGTTCGCGCAGAGCCGCGACCGGCTGCTCGCGGCCCTCGGCCTGCTGCTGGAGGCGGCCACCCAGGCGGGCAGCGTCCGAGCCGACGTGACCGCGGCCGACGTGCTGACCAGCCTGAGCGGGGTCTCGCTGGCCGCCGGGGAACCGGCGCAGCGGGAGCAGGCGGGCCGGCTGCTCGACCTGCTGATGGACGGTCTGCGCTACGGAACGGGTCGACCGGCCACCTGATCACCGCGCGGAGCCCGGGCGCGCAGAGGCCCTGACCTGCGCCGATTCCGGCCCCGCGCCGCCCGGGCCGCTGCCAGACTCGGTCGGTGGGTGGTCACCGGTGGCGCGACCGGCTGGGCCCGGCCGTCTCGGTGGCGCCGGGTGCTCGGGTCGACAAGTTCGAGATCTTCTTCGACCTGGTCTTCGTCTTCTCGTTCTTCATCATCACGCGCGCCACCGCGATCAACATCACCGGCGCCAGCCTGCTGCACGCCATGCTCGTCCTCGCGGTGCTGTGGTGGTGCTGGGTGATCCACAGCGTGGTCGCCTCCCGGGTCCGCCTCGGCGAGGGCTTCGTCCCCGTGCTCATGGTGGTCGGGATGGCCGCGCTGTTCTGCTTCGCGCTCTCCCTGCCGCAGGCGTTCGCCGATCCACGTCAGACGCCCGCCGGGCCGATGGTGGTCGCGATCAGCTACCTGGTGATCCGCGCCGTGCACCTGCTGCTCTACTGGCACGTCGCCCAGGAGCGACCGGGCGAGCGCCGGCTGCTGCTGCGGTACTCCCCCGAGGTGGTGCTCAGCACCATCCTCCTGCTGGCCGCCGCCCTGGTCCCGGCCCAGATCGCGGACCTCGACACCGCGATGATGGTGCGCGACCTGCTCTGGCTCAGCGTCGTCGTGCTCCAGTACGGCAGCGGCCTGGTCGCCGGCGCGTGGGGCTGGACGATCGAGTCGGCCGAGCACTGGACCGAGCGGTACGACCTGATCCTCATCATCGCGCTCGGCGAGTCGATCATCTCGGTCGGTGTGGGCGGCAACCTGCTCGGCCAACCGGTCACCTGGGAGGCGGTCGCGGCGGCGGTCTGCGGCATCGTCTTCACCGCCGCGCTCTGGTGGGCGCACTACGACGTGATCGGCCCCGCCGCCCGGATCGCACAGCACGCGGCGTTGGGCCGTCCCCGGGTGGCGATGGCCCGGGACGCCTACGCCTACCTCTACCTGGTGATGATCGCCGGGATCATCCTCTTCGCCCTCGGCGCCGAGGAGATCGTCCGGCAGGTCGCCGACACGCACGTCAGCCTGCGCGAACCCGCCCACGGGCCCGGCGTGCCGCTGCTGTTCGGTGGTGTCGCCTGCTACTTCTGCGGGGGAGTCCTGTTCCAGCTGCGTACCCTGCGCACGCTCTCCTGGACGCGGGTGGGCGTGGTGGTGGTGCTCGGCGCCGCCATCCCGTTGGGTGCCATCCTGCCGGCCCTCGCCGCCCTGGCGCTGCTCACCCTGATCTGTGTCGGGCTGGTGGCCGTGGAGGTGGTGGTGATGGCGGACTCGCGGCGGGCGCTGCGCGAGGCGGTCTTCCGGGAGAAGGCGACCCACGAGGCGCACGAGGTGGAGTTCCGCGCCGCGTGGCATGACGAGCCGGAGGACCAGGGCCCGGGTCGTGCCGGCGGCACCCCGCCGGCCTGAGCACCGCCGGCGCGCCAGTGGTCTGCCCGTAGCAGAATCGGCCGTGGCCAGGTGGTCGCGCGGGCCGACGCCCGGCAGGCTGGGTCCCATGGTCACCTTCTCCCTCCAGGCCAGCCCGTCGGACGCCGCCGGCTGGGCGGACCTGGCCCGGCGCACCGAGTCGGCCGGCTTCGACGCCCTGTCCACCGCCGACCATCCCGGGGCGGTCGCCACGCCGTTCGTGGCCCTGGCCGCCGCCGCGGCGGTGACCAGCACCATCGGGTTGGGGTCGTACGTCTCGAACGCCGGTGTCCGCGAGCCGATGCTCCTCGCCGCCGACGTGGCGACCCTCGACCTGCTCTCCGGCGGGCGGGCCCGGCTGGGCATCGGCGCCGGGCACACCCCCGCCGAGTGGCGGGCCGTCGGGCGGGAACGACCGGACGTGGCCGGGCGGGTGCGCCGCTGCATCGCCGTCGCCGAGGCGACCCGCGCCCTGCTCGACGGCGAGGAGGTCACCGTGGACACGCCCGAGCTGGTCGTCCACGGCGCCCGGCTGGCGCAACCCCGCCCGGTGCGGCGGCGGATTCCGCTGACCGTCGGCACCGCGAACTCCGCCCTGCTGCGGTGGGCCGGCGCCCACGCCGACGTCGTCGGGCTGGCCGGCCTGGGCCGTACGCTGCCCGACGGCTACGCCCACGAGGTGCGCTGGCGGGAGGCGGACATCGAGGCGCAGCTCGCCCAGGTCGCGGCCGGCGCCGAGGGGCGCGCCGAGCCGCCGGAGCTGGAGGCGCTGGTGCAGAAGGTCGTGGTGACCGACGACGCGGAAGGCGCCGCCGCGGAGCTGGTCGCCGACACCGGCCTGACCGTCGCCGAGCTGCTCGCCACCCCGTTCGTGCTGATCGGCACCGAGGACGAGATCGTGGCGGCGGTGGCCGGGCACCGCCGCCGCTGGGGCGTCACCCGGTACGTCGTACGCACGGAGGCCCTCGATCCGTTGGGCGCGTTCCTGCCCCGCCTGAACGCCGTCGACTGACTACGGCTTGACTTCGCGCGCACTCGAACAGGGACGCTGGACGCATGACGACGACACGGACGCTGGGACGCAGCGGCATCGAGGTCAGCGCGATCGGCATGGGCTGCTGGGCGATCGGCGGGCCACTGTGGGGTGACGGCGGGCAGCCGTTCGGCTGGGGTGAGGTCGACGACGACGAGTCGGTCCGCGCGATCCACGCCGCGCTCGACTCCGGCGTGACCCTGTTCGACACGGCCAGCAACTACGGGGCGGGACACAGCGAGCGGATCCTCGGTCGGGCGCTCGCCGGCCGCCGCGACCGCGCGGTGATCGCGACCAAGTTCGGCAACGTCGCCGACGAGTCCACCCGTCGGTGGATCGGCACCGACGCCAGCCCGGCGTACGTGGTGCGCAGCCTGGGGCAGTCGCTGCGCCGGCTGGGCACCGACCACGTCGACCTGTTCCAGCTGCACATCAACGACCTGCCGGCGTCCGCCGCGCTCGACCTGCTCGACACGCTGGAGGACCTGGTCGCCAAGGGCACGATCCGGGCGTACGGCTGGAGCACCGACCACCCCGACTCGGCCGAGGCGTTCGCGAAGGCCGGGACGCACTGCGCCGCGATCCAGCACGACCAGTCGGTGCTGAACGACAACGCGGCGATGCTCGCGGTCTGCGAGGCCTACGACCTGGCCAGCCTGAACCGTGGTCCCCTCGCGATGGGCCTGCTCACCGGCGCACGGCGGGCGGTCGGCCGCGACGACGTACGCGGCGTGGCGCCCGATTGGCTTCGCTGGTTCACCGACGGGCGGCCGACTCCGGAGTGGTCGGCCCGGGTCGAGCGGATCCGGGCGGCGCTCACCGCAGACGGTCGTACCCTCGCCCAGGGCGCGCTGGGGTGGCTGCTGGCCCGCAGTCCGCGGACCGTGCCGATCCCCGGTGCCCGCACGGTCGAGCAGGTCCGCGAGAACGCCGCGACCCTCGCGCGTGGCCCGCTCCCGACCGACGCGGTCGCGGAGATCGAACGGCTGCTGGCCGACCTGCGCCCGGCGCCCGCGAGCTGACGGACTCCGGGTTCAACGAGGCCGGCTCCGCGTCCGTACCTCAAGATATGGGCATGCGCATCCTGATGGCCGGCGCGTCCGGCTTCCTCGGTACCCGGCTGGTGAGTCGGTTCACGGCCGACGGGCACCAGGTCACCCGGCTGGTCCGCCGCCCGCCGCGCGGTGACGACGAGTGCCAGTGGAACCCGTCGGCCGCGCAGCTCGACCCGGCGGTGGTGGCGCGGGCCGACGCGGTGGTCAACCTGGCCGGGGCGGGGGTGGGTGACCGGCGGTGGAACGACGACTACCGGAAGGTGATCCGGTCGAGCCGCGTGGACACCACCACGACCCTGGCCATCACGATCGCCGGGCTGCCGGCGGAGGACCGCCCACGGGTGCTGCTCAACTCGTCGGCCGTCGGCTGGTACGGCGACACCGGCGACCGGGCGGTCGAGGAGGACGCCCCGGCGGGCGAGGGTTTCCTCGCGGACGTGTGCCGGGTGTGGGAGGCGGCCACGCGGCCGGCGGAGGACGCCGACGTCCGGGTGGTGCGGCTGCGCACCGGTCTGCCGCTGGACCGCGAGGGCGGGATGCTCAAGCCGCAGCTGCTGCCGATGCGGTTGGGTGTGTCGGGCAAGCTGGGCAGCGGCCGGCAGTGGTGGCCGTGGATGTCGATGGCCGACTTCCTGGGCGCGTCGGCGTTCCTGCTGGAGCGCGACGACGTCGCCGGCCCGGTCAACATGGTCGGGCCGGCCGCGGTGACCAACGCCGAGTTCACCCGGGAGCTGGCCCGGCAGATGCACCGGCCGACGTTCATGCCGATCCCCGCGCTCGCGTTGAAGGTCGTCCTCGGCGGCTTCTCCCACGAGGCTCTGTCCAGTTCCCGGGTGCTGCCCGGCGCCCTCACCCGCGCCGGCTACCAGTACCAGTACCCCGACCTCCGAAGCGCCCTCCAGGCCGCCCTGTCGACCCAAGCGCCATGATCAAGAGGTTTGCGTCACGGCACGGCCGGGATCTGACGCAAACCTCTTGATCAACGTTGCTCTGCCGCCAAGGGGCCGGTCAGCAGCCGATCACCCAGTAGTTGGGGGCGGTCTGCTTGAGGGAGCTGGAGTAGAAGGTGTTGTAGAGGCCCATCCGCTGGTTCGAGCCGTTCGCGTACGCGTAGCCGCCGGACTGGTAGGCGCGGCCCGCGCTGACGTGCGCGTAGTTGCTGGCGGTGACGCAGGTCGCCGGCACGGTCGGCGTCGGCGTCGGGGTGGGCGGCACCGTCGGCGTCGGGGTCGGCGTCGGGTCGGTGCCGCCGCCGTTCAGGCCGAAGAAGACCGCGTCGCGGTACGTCGAGCAGATGGTGTCCAGGAAGTACGCGCCGGCGGTGCCGCACTGGTCCGCGCCGCTACCCGGGTCGACGGGCGTGCCGTGGCCCATGCCGGAGACCCGGTAGAGGCGGACGTCGTCGTTGCCGTACACCTCCAGGCTGGTGCCGCCGGGCAGCGACGAGGTGCTGGTCGGGGTCTGCGAGACGCCGCGCACGTTGGTCCACTGGTCCCGCGACTCGGTGGCGTTGAGCGGGGCGACGGTGTAGTCCGCGGTGCCGTGCCAGATCGCGACGCGCGGCCGGGGGCCGGTGTAGCCGGAGTACGCGCCGCGGACGAGGTCACCCCAGGCGGCGGGGGTCTTGTCTGTGCCGGGGGTCATGCAGCTGAACGCGTTGACCATGCTGGTGGCGCAGCGGTACGGGATGCCGGCGATGATCGACCCGGCGGCGAAGACGTCCGGGTAGGTGGCGAGCATGACCGCGCTCATCGCCCCGCCGGCGGAGAGGCCGCTGACGTAGACCCGGCCGCCGTCGACGCCGAAGTTCGCCTTGGCGTGGTCGACCATCTGCTTGATGGACAGCGCCTCGCCCTGACCCCGGGCGGTGTCGCCGGTCTCGAAGAAGTTGAAGCAGGCGTTCGCGTTGTTGCCGGACTTCTGCTCGGCCACGATCAGCGCGAACTTCCACTGGTCGGCGTACTTCTGCCAGCCGGAGTTGGCGAAGTAGCCGGACGCGTTCTGGGTGCAGCCGTGCAGCAGCACCACCGCCGGAGAGTTGGCCGGCAGGTTGTCCGGCCGGTAGGCGTACATCGCGAGGTTGCCCGGGTTGGAGCCGAAGCTGGTGACCTGGGTGAGGCTGGCCGCCTGCGCGGGGGCGGCGAGGGTGACGGCCCCGGCCAGGGCCAGGACGAGCCCGGCGACCACACCGGTCAGCCGGGTGAGCAGGGACGAGGAGCGACGCACGGCGGCCTCCCGGGGGCGGATTGTGAACTGAGTCACCTTCGAGTTGCCGCGACGTTACGTCGGGATGTCGGAGATGTGACATGGGCCACGGTCACATATTCACTGCCGGCGTTATGTCCGCCGCGGAAGCAGCGCCCACGCCCGACCTCCGCTCCACGCGCCGACACGAGAACGACGCGCTCCTTGCACGTATGACCGGCACGTCCAGTTCCGGTTGGTAACGTCCGCTGCGTGCCGACCTCCCCGTCCCTGGCCACCGGGCCCGTACCCGCCTCGCCGCCGCGCGCCGGCCGCGACCGCCGCGCCGACCTGCTCGTGGTGCTGGCCGCGCTCGCGCTGGCCGTCTGGGTCACCAGCGGACTGTGGCGGGACCCGAACGTCCGCACGGTCACGGTGAACTCCAGTGACCAGGCGCTCTTCGAGTGGCTGCTGGCCTTCGGCGGCAACGCGCTCACGCACGGGGAGAACCCGCTCTTCACCCACCTGATCAACGTCCCGGACGGGGTCAACCTCGCCGTCAACACCTCGATCACCGTGTACGCGGTGGTCTTCGCGCCGCTGACGTACCTCGTCGGGCCGCCGGTGACGTTCCTGGTGATCCTCACCCTCAACCTGGCCGCCACCGCGATCGCCTGGTACTGGCTGCTCTCCCGGCAGTTCGTCCGCAGCCGCCTCGCGGCCGCCGTGGGTGGCCTGTTCATCGCGTACTCCCCCGGCATGGTGTCGCACGCCAACGCCCACCTGAACTGGACCGCCGGTTGGCTCGTGCCGCTGCTGATCTGGCGGCTGTTCGCGCTGCGCCGACCCGGGCACTGGCTGCGCGACGGCATCGTGCTCGGCGTCCTCGTGGCGGTCGCGTTCTCCATCGCCGCCGAGGGGCTGTTCTTCACTGCCCTCGCCCTCGGCGTCTTCGTGGCCGTGTGGGCGCTGCACCCGGCCCGCCGGGCCGAGGCCCGGGTCGCGCTGCCGAACTTCCTGCGCGGGCTCGCGGTGACGGCGGTCGTCGCCGGCGCGCTGCTGGCGTACCCGCTGTGGCTGCACTTCGCCGGCCCGCAACGCTTCCACGGCACCGGCTTCGACCCGGTCATCCACTCCGAGGACATCGCCGCGTTCGGCGCGTTCCCCCGGCGCTCACTGGCCGGCGAGGCGGGACTGGGCACCTCGCTCGCCCCCAACCCGACCGAGGAGAACTCCTTCTTCGGGATCCCCTTGCTGCTGCTCACCGTGCTCTGCTTCGTGACGCTCTGGCGGCGGGCCGACCCGCCCCGTCGGGCCACGCTCTGGGGGCTGGGCGTGCTCGCCGTCGTCTTCACCGTGCTCTCCTGGGGACCGGTGGCCAAGTTCGACGGGGACCGCACCGACGTGCCGATGCCGTTCGACCTGCTCGGCCACCTGCCGGTGGTGAACGCCGCACTGCCCGCCCGGCTGGCCCTGGTGGTCGCGCCGGTGATCGGGCTGTTGCTCGCGTACACCGTCGACGGGCTACGCACCCGGCCGCCCCGGCACCGCTCGACGGAGCTGGCGTGGGCGCTCGGCTTCGCGGTCGCGCTCGCGCCGCTGCTGCCCACCCCACTGCTGACCAGCGAGCGGGAACCCATCCCGCGGTTCGTCACCGCCGGCACCTGGCGGCAGTACGTCTCACCCGGCGGCGTGCTGACCCCCGTGCCGGTGACCGTGGACATCTACCCGGACGGCCAGCGCTGGCAGGCGTACGCCCTGGCGCACCGGCAGGGCGAGTTCCGCATCCCCGCCGGGTTCTTCCTCGGCCCCGGCGGGCCGGACGGACGTGGCCGGATCGGGCCGGTGCCGCGTACCTTCAGCGCGCTCATGGACCAGGCCGGCAGGACCGGACTGGTGCCGATCATCACCGACGGGACGCTGCGCGAGGTCCGCGCCGACCTGGCCTACTGGAAGGTCGAGGCGGTGGTGCTCCCGGACCGGGTGCACGGGGCGAAGTTCGACGTGGACGAGGAGGCGGTCCGCCGCACCGCCACCGCCCTGCTGGGCGAGCCGCAACGGGTGGACGACGTCTGGCTCTGGCGGGTGCCGCCGATGTGACCGGGCCGGTGAGGCGGCTCACCAGCGCCGCCTCACCGGCCCTCTCCGGGACTACGCTGGACGGTGTGAGCACGATGATCTCCGGCCTCACGGCCGTCCGCGCCGGACTTCTCGACTACCAGGCCGCCTGGGACGAGCAGCGCCGGCTGCACGAGTCGGTGGTGGCCGGCGAGCAGGGCGACACCGTCCTGCTGCTGGAGCACCCGAGCGTCTACACGGCCGGCAAGCGCACCGAGCCGTGGGACCGGCCGACCGACGGCACGCCGGTCGTCGACGTGGACCGCGGCGGCAAGATCACCTGGCACGGCCCGGGACAGCTGGTCGGCTACCCGATCGTGCGGCTGCCCGACCCGGTCGACGTGGTCGCGTACGTGCGGCGCACCGAGCAGATGCTCATCGACGTGTGCGCCGAGTTCGGGCTGACCGCCGGCCGCATCGAGGGCCGCAGCGGCGTCTGGGTGCCGGAGGACGACCGCGGCCCCGCCCGCAAGGTCGCCGCGATCGGCATCCGCGTCGCCCGCGGGGTCACCCTGCACGGCTTCGCCATCAACTGCGACTGCGACCTCGGCTTCTACGACCGCATCGTGCCGTGCGGCATCCGCGACGCCGGGGTGACCTCCCTGACCGCCGAGCTGGGCCGCCCGGTCACCGTGACCGACGTGCTGCCGGTCGTGGAGCGCCGCCTGTCGACCCTGGTCGCCGTCACCGAGTGACCCGGATGCGGATCGACCTCGTCACGCTCGTGGTCGCCGAGTACGACCCGGCGATCACCTTCTTCACCGAGGTGCTCGGCTTCGACCTGGTCGAGGACAAGCCGTCGCTCACCACCGACGGCCGCCCGAAGCGGTGGGTCGTGGTCCGACCGCCCGGCGGGCAGACCGGGTTGCTGCTCGCCCGCGCCGACGGCGACGACCAGGCCGCCGTGGTCGGCGCCCAGGTCGCCGGTCGGGTGGGCTTCTTCCTCGAGGTGGACGACTTCGGGGCCACCTACCGACGGATGCGGGACGCGGGCGTGGAGTTCGTCCGCCCGCCCCGCACCGAGCCGTACGGGCAGGTCGCCGTCTTCCGCGACATCGCCGGCAACCGCTGGGACCTCCTCGGCCCCGCCTGACCCGACGCACGCTGCCGCCCTCGGCGCCGGGCCGTCGGCCGCCCCGGCGCCTCTCATCGTGGGCGCGGGCCAGCCGCCCCGGCGCCTTTCATCGTGGGCGCGGGCCAGCCGCCGCGCCGCATTCCTTCCGGCCGGCCGGACCCCGCCCCGTATGGACGCCCCCGCACGTCCATCGAACCAGGCCTTGAGCGATCGCTCAAACGACGCTATCGTCGATTTGAGCAACCGCTCAAGAACGGGGGCACCGGATGCGCGCGATCTATGTGGAGACGCTGATCGACGCTCCGGTGGATCGGGTGTGGCGGGCAACGCAGGATCCGGGGGCACATCCCCGCTGGGATGCCCGCTTCACCCGCATCCATCCGGTGCCGGGCACCGTGCCGACGTGTTTCCGCTACTCGACGACCGTGCTGCCGGGCGTCCGGGTCGCCGGCTACGGCGTGCACGCCGGCGAGCGGGCGCGGCCCGACGGCACCCGCACGTCGGTCCTGCGCTTCGGTTCGGCCGACCCGCGCTCGCTGATCGCGTCCGGCTCGGGCTACTGGCGCTACGTGCCCGGCCCGCGCGGCGTGCGCTTCCTGACCCGCTACACGTACCTGACCCGGTGGGGGCGTCCGGGCCGGCTCGCCGACCTCGCCTTCCGCCCGCTCTTCGGTTGGGCGACCGCCTGGTCCTTCGACCGGTTGCGACTGTGGCTGGAGCACGGCGTACCTCCGGAACGGGCTCGTGGCAACGCCGCGCGTGAGGTCACGCTGCGCGTGCTCGCGGTGGGCGGCGTCGGCGGGCTGGCCCTGCCCGCCGTCGGGCCCGCCGGCGTGGCCGTCGCCGTGCTCACCGCGTCCGTGCTCGCCCTGACGGTGCCGCCCCATCCGCACACGCCGGCCGCCCGCCGCTGTCGCCGCCGACCGCCGGATCCGCTCGCCGCCCGCCCTCCGTCTCTGTGGGAGAAGCTGTGACCTCCGTCTTCCAGCGCGCCCTGGGCGCCGACTTCGACCGACTGCATCCGCAACTGCGGCGCCGATTCGGTGTCGACGGCCGCACCGACGTGGGCTGCGTGGGCAGCGGCGTGATGACCCGGGTCTGGCGGGGCCCGGCCGTCACGGCACCCCTGCTGCGGCTGGGGACCCTGCGGCACGTCCTGTTCCCGGAGACCGGCGTCGACGTTCCCTTCACCATCGAGAACTACGCCTACATCGACTCGTACCGCCGGCCCACCCTGACCTTCGTGCGGACCTTCCAGGTGACGACGCACCGCAGGCGCCGGTTCGACGCCACGATGGTCTGGAGCGAACGGCGGGGGACCCTGGTGGACTACCTGGGCACGCACCAGCACCTCGCGGTCGACCTGCGCCTCGGCGTCGACGAGACCGGTGCGCTGACCATCCGCAGCGGCGGCCAGCGGTTCCGCGGCGGCCTGCCGTGCCCGGCCGCGCTGACCGGCCACGCCCACCTGCGCGAGTGGTACGACGACCGCCACGGACGCTTCGGCATCGAGGTGAAGGTCAGCAACCCGCTCGTCGGGCCGGTGTTCGGGTACAGCGGCACCTTCACCGTCAGCTACCTTGGGCCCGACCGCGCACCGGTGCCCGCCGCCGTGCGGCCGCTGCGGGAGAATCCCCGGGACTGACGGAAGGGAGCCCGATGGCCGGCACCCGGGAGAAGCTGATCGACGGCGCGCTCGTGGCGATCCGCACCCACGGCATCGCCGGCACCTCCGCGCGCTCGATCGCGGCCGCCGCCGGGGTGAACCAGGCCCTCGTCTTCTACCACTTCGGCAGCGTCGACGACCTGCTCGCCGAGGCCTGCGGCGCCGCGACCACGGCGCGCGTCGCCGTCTACCGCCAACGCCTCGCGCGGGTGGGATCGCTGCGCGAGCTGCTCGACCTGGGTCGCGTCCTGCACGACCAGGAGCGGGCCGAGGGCAACGTGGCGGTCCTGGCCCAACTGCTCGCCGGCGCGCAGACGGATCAGCGGCTCGCCGAGGCCACGGCGGGCGCGCTGCGACTCTGGACCGCCGAGATCGAGGAGGTGCTGCGCCGGCTGCTGCGTGACTCCCCGGTCGCCCCGGTCGCCGACCCGGCCGGGCTCGCCCGCGCGATCTCGGCCGCCTTCGTCGGCCTGGAACTCTTCGAAGGCGTCGACCCGGCCGGGGCCGGCGACGCCTTCGCCGCCCTGGAACGCCTGGCGGTGCTGGTCGAGGTGGTCGACGACCTCGGGCCGATCGCCCGTCGCGCGCTGCGCGCCCGACTCCGCGGCCGCGGCTGACACCCCCTCCTCCCGTCGGCCACCTCGACCAGCACCAGCGAAGGGCGCGACTACGGGGTCAGGCGGTGCAGGTCACGCGGGAAGGCGGTGACCTCGCGGACGTTCGCCGCCCCGGTCAGGCGGGCGACGAAGCGTTCCAGGCCGATCGCGAAGCCGCCGTGCGGCGGCATCCCGTGGCGGAACGCGTCCAGATAGCCGGCGTACGGCTCGACCGGCTCGCCGCGCTCGGCCAGCGCCGCCAGGTAGTCGGTGTGCCGGTGCAGGCGCTGCCCGCCGGTCACCAGCTCCAGCCCGCGGAACAGCAGGTCGAACCCGTTGCTGTACCCGGGCCGGTCCGGGTCCGGATGGGTGTAGAACGGCCGCTTCGCCATCGGGTAGCCGGTGACGAAGAGGAAGTCCGACCCGTGCTCCCGGCGGGCCCACTCCCCCAGCGCCCGCTCGTGCGCGGGCGCCAGGTCGGGTTCGTCGGCCGGCGCACCGGCGACCTTCAGCGCCTCGGTGAAGTGCAGCTCCGGGATCCGCTCCGGCACGACCGGCAGGTCGACCCCGAGCGTGGCCACGGCGCTCCCGGCCCGGTCCGCCACGGTGGACAGCATCCCGGCCAGCACGTCACGCAGGACGGCCATCACGTCCCGGTGGTCGGTGACGAAGCCCAGCTCGACGTCGAGCGACGTGTACTGCGCCAGGTGTCGGGCGGTGTCGTGGGGCTCGGCCCGGAACACGGGACCCACCTCGTACACGCGCTCGAACACGCCCACCATCAGCTGCTTGTAGAACTGCGGCGACTGCGCCAGGTAGGCGGGGCGGCCGAACCAGTCCAGCGCGAACACGTTCGCCCCGGACTCGGTCGACGAGCTGACCACCTTCGGCGTGTGGACCTCCACGAACCCGCCCGCGTCCAGCGCCGCCCGGAACCCGGCGACGGCCGCCGCCGAGACGCGCAGCGCCCCCGACCGGGTGGGGTGTCGCAGGGCGACGGGTGCGTGGTCGAGCTGGGTCGGCAGGCTCGCGGTGAGCGCCGGCCGGTACAGGTCGAACGGTGGCGGCTCGGCGGGCGCGCCGAGCAGCCGTACCGTCGGCGCGGTCAGCTCGACCCCGGCGGGCGCCGTGGTGTTCGCCGTCACCGTGCCGACGACCTCGACGGTGCTCTCCTCGGTCAGCGCCTCGACCTGGGCGCGGACGGCGGCGTCGGCGACCACCACCTGGGCCAGGCCGGTGGCGTCCCGGATGATCAGGAAGGCCACCGACTTCAACAGCCGACGGCGGTGGACCCAACCAGCGACCCGGACGGTCTCGCCGACGCGGGTGGTGAGCTGGGCGGACAGGATGCGTTGCATCGCGGCTACCTCCTTGATCAATCGCAACGCCTCCGCCGTGTGCGGCGGAGCATCACTCCTGTCCCAAAGAGGTGCGGGCGAGCGGGAACCTCGCGGTGCCACCACACCTTCGCCCCCGCCGGAGCGGGAGCCTCGTTCGTCGCCCGTGACGGGGGCCAACCGGCGGGCTCTACTGGGCGCGGACGCCGTTCTTCCCGCAGCTCGGGAGGGTCTTCGCGGGCCCGGCGCCAGACCGCCTCGCACCAACCGGCGGCTCTCTGCTCTGGCGGGTCGGGCCGCTACTCGGCTCCGTCGTCGCTGTTGGCGGGAACGCTAGCACCGACACCGGCAGAATGTGACGACCTTTTTCGACTGCGCGGTGTGCGGCGTCACAAGGCTCCGGGGCGTGACGCCGGTCGCCCGACCTACATCGACGGCCACCGTGCGGCGTAGGCTCGGTTTCGTGACGATCGAGCACTCCGCGCCGACGACCGGCCAGGCCGCGCGTACCGCGACGCCCGCCCCCGAGGGGCGGCGCATGCTGCGGATCGAGGCCCGCAATGCCGAGACGCCGATCGAGCGCAAACCGCCGTGGATCAAGGTCAAGGCCAGCATGGGGCCGGAGTACACCCAGCTGCGCGGGCTCGTCTCGCGCGAAGGGCTGCACACCGTCTGCCAGGAGGCCGGCTGCCCCAACATCTACGAATGTTGGGAGGACCGGGAGGCCACCTTCCTCATCGGCGGTGACCAGTGCACCCGCCGGTGCGACTTCTGCCAGATCGACACCGGCAAGCCCGCCGAGTTCGACGCCGACGAGCCGCGCCGGGTCGCCGAGTCCGTGGTGACGATGGGCCTGCGCTACGCCACCGTCACCGGCGTCGCCCGCGACGACCTGCCCGACGGCGGTGCCTGGCTCTACGCCGAGACGGTCCGGCAGATCCACGCGCTGCAGCCCGGCTGCGGCGTCGAGCTGCTGATCCCGGACTTCAACGCCGTTCCGGAGCAGCTCGCCGAGGTGTTCGGCGCGCGCCCCGAGGTGCTCGCCCACAACGTCGAGACGGTGCCGCGGATCTTCAAGCGGATCCGTCCGGGCTTCCGTTACGAGCGGTCGCTGGACGTGATCCGGCAGGCCCGCGCCGCCGGTCTGGTCACCAAGAGCAACCTGATCCTGGGCATGGGCGAGGAGCGGGCCGAGATCTCCCAGGCGCTGCGCGACCTGCACGACGCCGGCTGCGAGCTGATCACCATCACGCAGTACCTGCGTCCCAGCGCCCGGCACCACCCCGTCGAGCGGTGGGTCAAGCCGGAGGAGTTCGTCGAGCTGCGCGAGGAGGCCGAGCAGATCGGCTTCGCCGGGGTGATGAGCGGGCCGCTGGTGCGCTCCTCCTACCGGGCCGGCCGGCTCTACCAGCAGGCCCTCGCCGCCCGCGAGGGCAGCGTGGTCGCCGCCGGCTGACCCGCCGCGCACTGCTGCGCCGCCCGGTGCCGGCCGGGTGCCATGATCAGTCCATGACCGTCGGCGTACGCCAGGAGCCCCGCGACGCGCCCCGCGCGCTGCCGGGCGCCGGGCCCGTCCGGCTGGCCGGCGCGCTGACCCTGCTCGCGCTGCTGGCCGGGGTCGGCTACCGGCTCACGCTGCTGCTGTGGGACGCGCCGCCGACGAACAGCGACGAGGCCACCATGGGGTTGGCCGCGCTGCACATCGCCCGGGGGCAGGAGTTCCCGGTCTGGTTCTACGGCCAGGCCTACATGGGGACGCTGGAGGCGTACCTCGCCGCGCCGGTGCTCGCCCTCACCGGTCCGTCGGTGCTCGGGCTGCGCCTGCCCACCCTGGCGCTGTACGCGCTCTTCGTCGTGCTCGCCTGGCGGCTGACGCTGCGGCTCACCGGGGACCGCTGGTTCGCCCTGCTCGTGGTGGTCCTGCTCGCGTTCGGCTCGGACCGGATCGTCAAGAACCAGCTGATCGCCGGTGGCGGCTACCCGGAGATGAACACCGCCGGCGCGGCGCTCGCCCTGCTCGCGTACGACCTGTGCGCCGGTCGGCCGCGCCGACGGCTGCCGCGCTGGGCGGCGTGGGGTCTGCTCGCCGGACTGACGCTCTGGGTGGACCCGCTGGTGCTGCCGTACGTGGTCGCCGTCGGGGCGGTGCTGCTCGTCGTCCGCTGGCGGGAGGTGCGCGGGTGGGCCGGCGTGACGCTCGGGTTGGCCGCGTTGGTCGGCGCCGCGCCGCTGCTCGGGCACAGCCTGGCCACCGGCCGTAACCCGCTGACCGCGGTGCTGGCGGCGGGCGGCGCCGACGTGCCGGCCGGCTGGGCGGACCGGCTGCACGGCGGCCTGCTGCTCGGCCCCCCGCTGGGCATGGGCTTCTGCTCGCCGGGGCACTGCGCGACGTGGCAGCTCTGGTGGGCGGTCACACTGCCGGTGCTGCTCGTGGCCGGCACGGTCGGCGCCTGGCGCGCGCTGCGCGCACCGGCCGGCGGGCGGGTCGTCGGCGGGAACGGGCCGGCGCCGGCCGGTCGGGTCGCCGGCGCGCTCCGGCTCGCCCTGACGCTGGCGGCGGCCGCCACCCTCGCCGTGTACGTCGCCAGCAGCGCCTCCGGGCTCACCCCCGTGGAGAGTTCCCGCTACCTGTCCTGCCTGCTCATCTCCCTACCCGCCCTGCTCTGGCCACTGTGGAGCGTCGTACGCCGTGGGCTCGCCCACGCGCCGCGGCCGGCGGTCCCGGTCCGCGTCGCGGCGGTCGGCGCCGCCGTCGTACTGGCCGCGACGATCCTCACCACCGGGTACGCGACCGGGCGGGCGGCCGGCACCGCCCCCGGGGCACGGGCCGCCGAGGACCGGCACACCGACCTGGTCGCCACGCTGCGCGGCCTCGGCGTCCGCCACGTCTACGCCGGCTACTGGACCTGCAACCGGCTCACCTTCGCCAGCGGCGAGGACGTCGTCTGCGCGGTGATCGACGACGAACTGCGGCCGGGCTTCGACCGCTACCCCGCGTACCGCCGGGCGGTGTCCAGGTCGACGGCCCCGGCCTGGGTCGCGCCCACCGGCTCGCCGCTGGCGTCCCGACTGGACGACCGGATGCGAGCCGCCCCCGGCAGCCTCGACCTGGTCACCGTCGACGGCTACCGGGTCTACCTCCCCCGCACCTGACCCCTGCCGTCCGTGTGGGCGTTGGCAACACTGACGCATGAGCGCCCGGCGCACGGTCCGGTTCACGGTGCTGGCCCTCCGCGTCCTGGTGACCGCCGACGGCGAGCAGGGCAGCGCGCCCGGCACCCGCTCGAACACCTGCTCCGCGGAGACCGCGTCGGCCCCGGGCGGCTCGCACGCCGCACTGTGGGTCGCGCTGGTCCGCCTCGGCCGGCGGGACGGCCAGGGGCCACGGTGCGAGTCGGCCGACAAGACGCTGTACCAGCCTCTCAACCGCCGCACCCAGCCCCTGGCGCTCGGCGACCGCGCCCTCTACTTCTTCGACGGCGATCCCGCCGCCGGCCGGACCGTCCACCTCAGTGCCTGCCTCGGCACCTACCTCGTCTACGTCCACTACTCGGCGGTCGGCGTCACCGACGCGGCCCTCGCCGATGCGGCCCTCACCGACGCGGCCCTCACCGATGCGGCCCTCGCCGATGCGGCCACGGTCGTCGCGCAGGAGGTGCTGTCATGGCGGTGATGGGGTCACCAGGAATGCCCCTCTTCCGAGGCGGCCTGCCGCCGGGGCAGCCCGTCGACCGTCGGGCGGCGCTTCGGGAGGCGCTGTTCGGCCTCGCCGTTCTCGCGCTCGCCGTCGCCGCCGGTCTCCTCGGCGCGCAGCTCGGTCGGCTGGCGGCGCCCACCGTCGTACGGTGGCAGATCGAGCGCGTCGACGAGGCGACGGACGCTCCCCCACGCCCCCCGCTGCCGCGGTCCCCGTTCGAGGGGTAGCCGCGCCGACGACCCGCGTCAGCGTGCGGCGGGGTCGCCGAGCAGGTTGAGCCGGTGGGCGAGCGCGGCGGCCTCCACCCGGTTGGCCACGTCCAGCTTCGCGATGATGCGCGAGACGTGCACGCTGGCCGTCTTGGGCGAGATGAACAGCCGCTCGGCGATCCGGCTGTTGCTGTGCCCCTCGGCGACCAGCCGCAGCACCTCCCGCTCCCGCTCGGTCAGCAGGTCACCGGGGCGGCCCCGGGCCGCGCCGCGCAGGCCCACCCGGCGGGCCAGGGTGGCGGCCTGCTCCGCCAGCGGCGCCGCGCCGAGCTGACCGGCGATCGCGGCCACCTCCTGCACCGCCTCGGCCACCTCCGACCGCTCCCCCGCCGCCGCGGCCGCCTCCGCCAGTGACAGCAGCGCACGGCCCAGCGGGTACGGCTGCCCATCGACCCGCCACGCCGCGACGGCCGTGCGCCAGGCCGCCAACGGGTCCGGCCCGGGCGCGACGGTCGCGGTGACCTGCGCCGCGTACGCCCGCTCGGGCGGGAACCGGACGGGCACCGTGGCCGCCAACGCGGCGACCCGGGCGGCGAGCGCCATGTCGTCCAGGTGCCGGGCGCCCCGGGCGGCCGCGGCGAGCAGCGGCCAGGCGTACCGGGGATAGAAGGGCAGCGAGTCGACGGCGAGCGCCGCCTCCACGGCCCGCCGCAGCTCGAACCGGTCGTCGACCGCGAGCGCCGCCTCCACCCGCAGCTCGTCCACCGGCAGCCGCATGTGGGGGTGCAGGTAGGGGCGGGTGAGGAAGCTCAACGCCCGACCGATCGCCTCGTCGGCGCCTCGGGCGCCCTGGGCCAGTCGCAACCCGGCCCGCAGTTGCAGCCAGTGCAGGCCCGCGACGCCGGGCGGGTCGAGCCGGGCCGCGTCGGCGCAGACCCGGTCGGCCTCCGCCCAGCGGCCCAGGGCCACCAGCGCCTCCGCCCGGTTGGAGAGCAGGTACGCCCCGGTGGACCGGCTGATGCCGACCCGGCGCGCCTCGGTCACCCCGTCGGCGGCGGCCTGCGCCGACTCCTCGTAGCGGCCCAGTTCGAAAAGCAGGTCGGAGATGTAGACCAGCGCGCTGACCAGCGTCGGGACGTCACCGGCGGCACGGGCCGACGCCTCGGCACGGCGGATCTCGGCCAGCCCGAGCTCGGCCGAGTCCTTCCGGTGGGCCAGCACGGCCATCTGGATCGGCAGCCGGGCGGCGTCCATCCCGGCCGCCTCGGCGGCGGCCAGCACCTCGGTGGCGATCCGAACGCCGTCCACCGGGTCGATCCGGGCCAGTTGGGAGGCGGTCGCGGCGAGCAGCTCCATCCGTTCCGGCCCGTCCGGCCCCTCCGACGCCAGCCGGTACGCCTCCCGCAGCTCGGCGGCACCGTCGCCCTTGCCGAGCATGGACACCATCCGGCCCCACCGGTCGAGCAGCCGGGCGGCGCGCAGCGGCTCGGCCGCCGTGTCGACCTCCGCCGCCGCCGCCCGGGTGAGGGTGAGCGCGCGCTGGTAGTCACCGGCGGTCGCCGCCGCGGTCAGGGTCTCCTCCAGCACCGCCAGGTGGTCCATGTCGAGCAGCCGGCCGGCGTCGGGCACCAGCTCCCACAGCTCCAGCACCCGCTCCATCAGCCGGCTCTGCTCCGCGTACGCGTACCGCTCGGCGGCCGCCCGGGCGGCGGCGCGGGCGGTGACCAGGGCGCGCGGGTGGTCGTGGGCGGCGTGCCAGTGGTGGGCGATCTCGGCCGGGGCACGGCCGGCGGCGACCAGGTGCGGCTGCGCCTCGATGGCGGCGGCGAACCGGGCGTGCAGGCGCGCGTGCTCGCCGGGGAGCAACTCGTCGTGGACGGCCTCCCGGACCAGGGCGTGCCGGAACTCGTAGTCCCCGTCGGGGTCGACCACGACCAACTGGGCGGCGACGGCGGCGCGCAGCGCGTCCTCCAGCTCCGGATCGGGTAGCCCGGCCACCTCGGCGAGCAGCTGGTGGGCGAAGCGGGTGCCACCGGCCGCGGCGATGCGCAGCACCCGCTGAGCCGGCTCGGGCAGCCGATCGACCCGGGCGAGCAGCAGGTCGCGCAGGGTGTCCGGCAGGGTGGCGCAGCCGATGGGGTCGCCGGCCGCGGCCAGCTCCTCGATGAAGAAGGGGTTGCCCTGCGTACGGTCGTGGATGTCGTCGACGGCACGGGCGGCCGGCTCGGCACCGAGCAGGTCGGCGAGGATCGCCCCGGTGCCGTCCCGGTCGAGCCGACCCAGCTCGACCCGGTCGACGGCGCGGGCGCGGTCCAGCTCGGCGAGGAAGGGACGCAGCGGGTGGCCGCGCTGGAGCTCGTCGGTGCGGTAGGTGCTCACCAGCAGCAGCCGACCCGGGCGGGCGGCCCGCACCAGGAAGCCGATCAGGTCGCGGGTGGACCGGTCCGCCCAGTGCAGGTCCTCGATGACCAGCAGCAACGGGCGCTCGTCGGCGAGCCGCTGGAAGAGGTCCGCCACCAGGTCGAACAGGTAGCCACGCGGGGCGTCGGACAGGGGCGCGCCGGCCGGGGCGCCGGCGGCGGCCGGCACCCGGGTCAGCTCGGGGAGCAGCCGGGCGAAGTCCCCCTCGTACCCGGCGAACACCTGCGGACCGTCGCAGCGCAGCACCGTGCGCAGCGCGGCGGCGAACGGGGCGAACGGCAGGCCCGCCTCGCCGAGTTCGAGACACTGGCCGACCAGGGGGCGGACCCCGGCCTCGGCGGCCAGCCGGCAGAACTCCTCCAGCAGGCGGGTCTTGCCGACGCCGGCCTCACCGCCGACCAGGACGGTGGTCGGCTCACCGGCGCGGGCTCGGGCGAGCGCGTCGCGCAGCACCGCGAGCTCACGCTGCCGGCCGACGAGGACGGTGCTGGCGGCGCGTACGGTCACGGCACCGAGCATGCCACGGTCGGCGCGCCCGGGGTCTCCCACGATCGCCGGGTCCGGGGACCCGCCGCCCGGCGCGGCTGGGACGCCCACCCCGAGGGCGGCCGGGCGATCCGGCGCGGGACTCGCGGCGGCGGGTCCGCCGATGACCGCCGGGACGGTCATCGGCGGGCGTCGGTGCGGCCGACGTGCCGCCGCCGGCCGAGCCAGCCGCGCCCGGCCGGCCGCGGCACCGCGCGGGCCAACCGGTCCGCGGCGGCCTCCGCGCGCAGCTCGGCGGCGTGGGTACGGTGCAGCGACAGGAGGAACTCTGCGTCGTTGCCGAACATGTCGATCTCCTTCGTGCGGGTGGTCAACTGCTGACGTTGACTCTTCGCGCGAAGGTGCCCGCGAGGCATGGGGACGCCGCCGCATTATCGGCCGCCGCCCCCCTCCTTACCCGCCGCTGGCCGGCCGTCGGGCGGCCGTAAGGTACTCAGCCGGCGGGCACCCCGGGCGCGGATCAACAGGACGGGCGCGGCCCACTAGACTCGTCGGTATGGCAAAGCCCCAGGAGAAGGTCTCGTTCGGCCAACGGCTGAAGCAGATCGGGATGGTGTTCCAGTTCACCGCGAAGCAGGACCGGTGGTTCGCGCCCCTGGCCGCCGCCGCGGTGCTGATCCCGCTCGCGCTCACCGTGGTGGCGGTGATCTTCTGGGGCTGGATCTGGGTGCCGATCGGCATCCTGTTCATCCTGCTCGCGCTGCTGATCGTGCTCAACCTGCGGTCCAACCGGGCGATGATGAACGCCGCCGAGGGGCAGCCCGGCGCCGCCGCCCAGATCATGGAGAGCATGCGGGGCGACTGGCGGGTCACACCGGCGGTCAGCTCCACCACCCAGATGGACATGGTCCACCTGGTCATCGGCCGCCCGGGCGTGATCCTGCTCGCCGAGGGCAACCCGCAGCGGGTGCGCGGCCTGCTCGGCCAGGAGAAGCGCCGGCTGGCCAAGGTGATCGGCTCGGCGCCGCTCTACGACTACGTGATCGGCCAGTCCGAGGACGAGCTGCCCATCCGCAAGCTGCGGATGACGCTGATGCGGCTGCCCCGCAACCTCAGCGGCAAGGACGTCAACGCGCTGGACAAGCGCCTCAAGGCGCTCAGCGCCCGGCCGCAGCTGCCCAAGGGCGCGATCCCGAAGAACATGCGTCCGGCTCGCGGCGCCTTCCGCCAGACCCGGGGCCGCTGACCCCACGACGTACGCCACGAAAGGCCAGGCCCGAGCGCCTGGCCTTTCGCATACCGCCCCACGCCCCCCACGCCCCACGCCCCACGCCCCGGCGATCTTGCAGTTTCGGCCCTGCGGGTGGGGCTTTCACGCCTTATGCCCGGGCAGGAAGTGCAAGATCGCGGGCAGGAGGGCGGGGCGGGGAGCGGGGCGGCGCGGGGCGGGGGGGTGGTTAGGCGGGGGTCATTGCGGCGTTGGTGGCTCGGTCGTGCAGGCCGCGGCGGTGCTGGTCCATGATCAGGGCGGGTACGACCAGGGCGAGCAGCACGCCGCGCAGCAGCGCACGGGGCACCCCGATCCGGCCGCCGTCGCTCCAGGAGAGGCAGCGGATCCGGGTGAGGTACATGCCGGGGGTCTGGGCGAAGAGGCCGAGGAAGAACCCGTACACGAGGATCAGCACCAGCACCGGGGCCCACCCGTCGCGTACCGGGTCGGCGAAGAAGTTCGACACCAGCAGGCAGAGCACCCAGTCGATGACCAGTGCGCCGAACCGGCGGCCCAGGTCGGCCGGTTTGAAGGCGGGGTCGGTCGCGGGCGGTACCGGGCGCTCAACAGGCGGGTTGGTCACAGCGGTCAAGGGTAGCCAAGCCGTCGGCGAGCCCCACGAGCCAGCCGTGTGCCGAGCCGTCTCGGCCCGACTCCCCAGCGGTGGCGAGCGGGGACCAGGCCCCCGGATCTTGGAGAGTTGGGGCCCCTCCGGGGGCGCTAATCCTCCAAGATCTCCTCGGATGGCCGGTCCGCAGGCGGAGCGGCTCCCGTGGCGGACGCGCCAATTCCGACCATTGGCTGCAATGGCCACGACAACGGCACAGGTCGTCGCCGGTCCACGCGTGCGCAACCCGCGCCGAGCGGCGGTCATGACGCTCCGCGAGGGACGTAACACGGCAGAAACAAAGGAGACACGGCCGGGCAACCCCCCGGCCATAGCGTCGCCAGGAGCCTAGCCACCAACTGGACGTGCCAGGAGGACGTGTGTTCGCCAACCCCGAGGAACTGCTGCGGTACCTCAAGAACGAGGACGTGAAGTTCGTCGACGTACGTTTCTGTGACCTGCCCGGCGTGATGCAGCACTTCAACCTGCCGGTGGAGTCCGTCAGCGACGATCTGTTCACCGACGGCCTCGCGTTCGACGGTTCGTCGATCCGCGGTTTCCAGGCGATCCACGAGTCGGACATGCTCCTGCTCCCGGACGTCGCCACCGCCTTCATCGACCCGTTCCGGGCGCAGAAGACCCTCGCGCTGAACTTCTTCATCCACGACCCGTTCACCCGCGAGGCCTACTCCCGCGACCCCCGCAACGTCGCGAAGAAGGCCGAGGCCTACCTCGCGGCCAGCGGCATCGCCGACACCGCCTACTTCGGCCCCGAGGCCGAGTTCTACATCTTCGACTCGATCCGCCACGAGACCGCCGCGAACCAGGCCTTCTACTACATCGACTCGATCGAGGGCGCCTGGAACACCGGCCGCGAGGAAGAAGGCGGCAACCGCGGCTACAAGACCGCCTACAAGGGCGGCTACTTCCCCGTCCCGCCGGTCGACCACTACGCCGACCTGCGCGACAAGATCGTGCGCCGCCTCGTCGACACCGGCTTCACCGTGGAGCGGTCCCACCACGAGGTCGGCACCGCCGGCCAGGCGGAAATCAACTACAAGTTCTCCACGCTGCTGCACGCCGGTGACCAGCTGCAGCTGTTCAAGTACATCGTCAAGAACGAAGCCTGGGCCAACGGCAAGACCGCCACCTTCATGCCCAAGCCCCTCTTCGGCGACAACGGCTCCGGCATGCACACCCACCAGAGCCTCTGGCTCAACGGAGAACCCCTCTTCTACGACGAGACCGGCTACGCCGGCCTGTCCGACACCGCCCGCTGGTACATCGGCGGCCTGCTGCACCACGCCCCGTCGCTGCTGGCCTTCACCAACCCGACGGTCAACTCCTACCGCCGCCTGGTGCCGGGCTTCGAGGCCCCGGTGAACCTGGTCTACTCGCAGCGCAACCGCTCGGCGTGCACCCGCATCCCGGTGACCGGCAGCAACCCGAAGGCCAAGCGCGTCGAGTTCCGCGTGCCGGACCCGTCGGCGAATGTCTACCTGGCCTTCTCGGCGATGCTGATGGCCGGCCTCGACGGCATCAAGAACAAGATCGAGCCGCCGGCGCCGATCGACAAGGACCTCTACGACCTCCCGCCCGAGGAGTGGGGCGACGTCAAGCAGGTCCCCGGCTCGCTGCCGGAGGTGCTCGACCGGCTGGAGGGCGACCACGACTACCTGCTCGAGGGCGGCGTCTTCACGCCGGACCTGATCTCGACGTGGGTGGACTGGAAGCGGGCCAACGAGGTCGACCCGGTGCGTCTGCGCCCGACCCCGCACGAGTTCGCCATGTACTACGACTGCTGATCGTTTACTCCATCCCGGCCGGGCCGGCTCCGCTTGCGGAGCCGGCCCGGCCACTTTGTAACGCCCCCCGATATACCTTCGCGTCCGTTATATTGCCGGGCATGGACACACCGCTGCGGGAACCCACCTTCCTGATCCTCACCGCGCTCGCCGGCGAGCCGATGCACGGCTACGGGCTGATCGGGGAGGTCACGTCCCTCTCCGACGGCCGCGTCTCGCTGCGCCCGGGCACCCTCTACGGGGCGCTGGACCGGCTCGTCGACGCCGGCCTCGTCGAGGTCGACCGCGAGGAGGTGGTGGACGGCCGGCTGCGCCGCTACTACCGCCTCTCCCCCGCCGGCGACGCCACCCTCAGCGCCGAGACCGAGCGCCTGCGCCGCAACGTCGAGGCGGCCACCAGCCGGCTGCGGGCCCGCGCCCGCACGGCCCGACCGCTCGCCCCGCGTACCGCCGGAGGGCTGGCATGACCGACCTGGAGCGCCGCTACCTGCGCCTGCTGGGCGCGTACCCCGCCGACTACCGCCGGTCCCGGGGCGCCGAGATCGTCGGGACGTACCTCGACCTGGCCCGGCCGGACCAACGCTGGCCGTCCGGCGCGGACGTCGCCGACCTCGTGCGCGGCGGCCTCCGCCAGCGGCTGCGGGCGGCCGGGGCGGCCGACCTGCTGCCGGGCGTACGCCTGGCGGCCGTCCTCGCCTTCCTCACCGCCACCGCGCTCGCCACGGCCTGGTCGCTGCTGGAGCTGCGCCCCGCACCGGCCGGACTGGGTGTACCGACCGCCGGGCCGTTCGTCTCGCTCGGCATCGGCGTGTGGGTCGCCTGGCTGCTCGTCGCGGTGGTGCACGCCCTGGCACCCGGCCGGTGGGCCCGGCGGGCCGTCGCGTCGGCGGTGCTGCTCACCGTCGCCCTCGTCCCCGCCGCCGCGCTCGTCGACCTGCCACGCCCACCCCTGTTCGTGCTGGTGCCGCAGGTCGCGTTGGGCCTGATCGCGCTCGGCCTGCCGGACGCGCTGCCGGCGTCGCTGCGGGCGGTGCCACTGATCGCCGTCGGCGTCGTCGCCGCCGCAGGCACCAATCTTCACCTGCTGCCCCCGGGGACCTTCGGCGGGAGCTACCACGGCTGGACGGCGGTGCCGGTGCTCCCGGGTGCCGCCGTCGCGCTGCTCGCGGTGACGCTGCTGCTCGCCGCCGGGCTCGCCCTGCGCGCCGACCATCGGGGCGTCTGGGCGACGCTGGTCCTGCTCACCCCCATCGGCCTGCTCGCGCTGCAGCCGCTGGCCGCGACGGTCGACGGGGTCGGCATGACCGTCGCGGTCTGGTCCGAGCTGGCCGCGACGGCCGTCGTGATCGGGGTGGTCGGCCCCGCACTGCTGCCGCTGGCGCTCGTCCTGCGCGGCCGACGGGCCCGGGCGGCCCGCCGTCCCGCCCCCTGCCCGACCTGCGGCCGCTGACCCGCCCCGTCGCCGATCGTGAGGTGCGCGGCAGCCCACCTCACGATCAGCCGGGCGGCGGCGTGCGGAGGCGGCGGGTCAGGGCGAGCACCAGGAGGGTCAGGACCAGAGCGGTCATCACCAGGGCGCCGGGCGCCTTGCTGAACCGGGCCAGGTTGGTGCCGTCCGGCAGGGTGAGGCAGGCGGCGAGCGCGCAGGGCAGCACGAACCAGGTGGTCCGGGACGCGGCGACCGCGAGCAGGGCCAGCGGCCAGGTGGCGTACCAGGGATGGAAGACCGGGGCCAGCACCACCGTGGCCGCCAGGGCCAGCCCGGCGGAGCGGAGCGTGACCCGGGGCCGGGCCGCCGCCAGCCGGGCGACCCGCTGCCGTACGTCGTTGAGCCTGCGCAGCGCCGTCCACGCCCGCCACCAGAGCACCACCAGCACCGCCACGAGCAGCAACAGGCCCACCGCCCGGGTCACCGGCACCGCGTCCGTCTGCCGGCCGAGCAGCTCCCCCGCGTAGTCGGCGACGAACCCCACCGCGGTCGGCGGTGAGGTCCACTGGGCGGAGTCGGCGGTGTGGGTGAGGCCGCCGACCCAGCCGAGGCCGAGCCCCGACCCGAGCGAGACGGCCAGCAGGGCGGCGAGCACCCCGGCGGCCAGCCAGCCGCCGTCGCGCAGCAGCGCCGGTACGGTGTAGCGGCCCCGCACGGCGGCCAGCGCGGCGAACGGCAGCACCACGACAGCGCTGGCCTTCACGGCTACCGCCAGCCCGAGCAGCACCCCGGCGACCACCAGCGGGCGAGGCTTGCCCGGGTAGCGCACCAGCACCAGCAGCCCGAGCAGGAGCAGCCCGAGCATCATCGCGTCGTTGTGCGCCCCGGCAATCAGGTGGACGCCGACGAGCGGGGAGGCGAGCAGCAGCCAGGCCGCCCGGCGGGTCGGTACACCGGCGGCGCGCGCCAGCCCGGGCAGGCAGAGCGCGACCAGCAGCACCCCGGCCAGGGCGACCAGCCGCAGCAGCACGATCGTGCCGGTCAGTCCGCCGCCGAGGAGCACCGCCAGCGCGGCGAGCAGCACGTAGAGCGGGCCGTACGGGGCGGGCGTGTCCCGCCAGATCGGCGAGACCGTGTCCAGCCACGGGCAGCCGGCCTCGGCGACCCCGGTCGCGTACGGGTCGACGCCGTGCGCGTACGCCCAGCCCTGGCAGGCGTAGGAGTAGACGTCGCGGCTGCCCAGCGGCGCGGTGACCAGCAGCGGCAGCGCCCACAGGCCGGCCGTGCGGTACGCCCACCCGGTCGACGGGACGTCCCGGCGCAGCGCCCACCAGGCGCCGACCAGTAGCCCGGTGCCGACCAGCCACGCCCCGACGACCAGCGGGCCGTGCGGCCCCTGCCAGATGGTGGCCGGTGTGGTCCGCGGCCGCACCGATGGCAGGGCCCCGCCGAGGTGACCGGCGACGGCGAGCAGCAGCGCGCCGGCCAGGCCGGCCCAGCGGGCCAGGCGGGCCCGGCCCTCGCCGGTCGTCCCGCCCGCGACGGCCGGCATCGGACGTCCGCCGGCTGCGGTCACCGGCGCGCCCCCCCTCATTCCACGGCGACCGGCCGGCGGGCCGCCCGAGCCGACCGTACCAAGCGGACCACCACCACGATCACCAACAGCGTCATCAGCGGCGCGCCGACGGTCTTGGTGTATCGGGGCAGACCCGTGCCGTCGGCGAGCACCAGGAACGACGACACCAGCGCGACCAGCACCGCCCACCGGACGCGCGGCGTGGTGGCGGCGAGCACGGTCAGCGGCCAGGTCCAGTACCAGGGGTGGAACAGCGGCGCGAGGGCCACCGTGGCGGCCAGCGCCAGACCGGCGTAGGGCAGCGGCTCGCGGGTGCGGGCCCGCCACCAGAGCCCGACCAGCAGCACGGCGAGGACCGCCATGCCGATCGCCCGGGTCACCGGCAGCGCGTCGCCGTGCCAGCCGAACGGCAGCCCCAGGTAGCCGACGGTCTGCCCGACGGCGGTCGACGGCGACGTCCACGCGATGACCAGGTTGCCCTGTTCGAGGCCGCTGATCCAGCCGAAGTCGAGCCCGGCGGCGACGGTCACCGCCACCATGATCCCGACCGCGCCGCCGACCACCCAGCCACCGTGGCGGATCAGCGCGCGGACGGAGTACCCGCCGACGATCGCGGTCAGCGCCGCGAACGGCACCACGACCAGCGCGGTCACCTTGATCGCGGCGGCCAGCCCGAGCAGCACGCCTCCGGCGAGCAGCGGCCCGGGGCGACCGGGCCGGGACGCCACCACCGCCAGGCCGGCGACCAGCAGCCCGACCATGATCGCGTCGTTGTGCGCGCCGGCGACCAGGTGCACCGCGACCAGCGGGCTGGCCAGCGCCAGCCACAGCGCCCGACCGGCGGGCACCCCGCAGCGGCGGGCCAGCACCGGCACGGCCGCCGCGGTCAGCGCCACGCCGGCCACGGCAAGCAGGCGGAACAGCGCGATGCTGCCGATCAGCGATCCGGTCGCCGACACCACCGCGCCGGACAACACCACGAACAGCGGGCCGTACGGGGCGGGGGTGTCCCGCCAGATGTACGACATGGTGTCCAGCCACGGGCAGGGCAGGGCGTTGGCGCCCTGTTCGTACGGGTTGATCCCACCGGCGTAGCTGGCGCCCTGACAGGCGTACGCGTAGACGTCGCGGCTGCCCAGCGGCGGCGTGAACAGCAGCGGCAGCAGCCAGAGCGCGACGGTGACCAGCACCCACCGCACCGGGAGGTCCGCGTCCCGCAGCGACCACCAGGCGTACGCCAGGAGGCCCGTGCCCACCAGCCAGCCGAGGATGATCAGCGGCCCGTTCGGGCCCTGCCAGACGCTCAGCGGGGTCGGTCGCAGGTCTCCGTGGGGCAGCGCTCCGCCGAGGGCGGCGGCGACGGCCAGCAGCGCGGATCCCGCCAGTCCGGTCCAGCGCGCGAGGTGGTGAGGCACGCGGGACATGCTGCCAGTACGGCCGTCAGGTGCCGGAGGTGGGCATCGGGCGACGGGCCGGCCCCGCGTCAGTTCGACCGGCAGTGCCCGGTCGGGAACAGGCTGCTGGTGACGGTGTACCGGCCGGCGGCGGTGGCCCGCACGGTGGCCCAGCCGTCCGGTCCCGGGGTGAGGCAGCCCGGCGCGTCCCGCAGGGACAGCCAGCGGGACCAGCGCACCCGGACCAGCACGTCCCCCGGGGCGTCGACGGTGAACCCGACGCCCGCGCCGGTCGACTCGACCAGGTGGCCCGGCGGGGCGACCAGCGGCGTCGGGTCGATCACCTGGTAGAGCCGCCAGCCCGGAGGCTGGGCGACCTCGCGCAGGTAGGGCTGCCCGGCCAGCACGAGCGCCGCCTCGTCCCGCGCGTACCGGTCGGGTGGGCTGTCCGGCGCCACGGCCACGAAGCTGACCGCGTTGCGGCGCAGCCAGTCCCGGTAGTCCTCGGGGCTCGGCCCGGAGCCGTAGAAGAGCGGGTTGCGCTCGACGTCGACCTGGCGCTCCCAGCCGCGGGCCAACGGCACCGCCGCCGCCACGTACGCGCTCTCCCAGTGGTCCCGCAGCGGCACCACCTCGACCCGGCCGACCGGCGCCCGCCGGTGCAGTTCGTCGAGCAGCGGCTGGTAGAAGGCCGCGTGCGCCGGGGCGGACCCCGACCGGGCCAGGTCGCTGGTCATCACCGGCGACTGCCACCACACCAGTACGGCGAGCAGGGCGGCCAGCCACCGGGTGCCGAGCGTGACGAACGCGGCGACGACCGGCAGCGCGAACAGCATCGGCAGGCGCAGCGCGTTCGAGCCGATGGGGCTGGGCAGGTAGTAGGCGGCCACGAGGAGCAGCGCGGTGAGGCCCGCGCCGACCCGCAGCACCCGGACGGGCACCAGTGCGAGCACCAGCACCGCGAGTGCGACGTTGATCCGCATCGACTCGGCGGTGAACGGCTGCCGGCCACCGTTGCCGAAGAGCAGCGCCATCGGTGCGATCGCCAGCACCGGGGCCAGGCAGAGCACCAGGCTCTCCGCCCTCGGCCGGGGACGCGACCGCCACCCCCGCCACCCGTCGGTGAGCAGCATCGCTCCCCCGGCGAGGCCGGTGAAGAGGCCGGCGACCGGGCTGCCCCAGGTGGCGAGCACCGCCAGCGCCCCGGCCAGCACCAGGCGGGCCCAGCGCGGGGGGCGGGAGGCGGCGACGGCGCAGAGCGCGAGCAGACCCAGGGTCAGGCCGACGGCGAAGGTGATCCGCCCGCTGACCAGGTTCCCCACCAGCACCACGGCCCCGAGCAGCCCGCCGAGCAGCGGCCGGCGGGCGCCGCCGCGCAGCAGCAGCCACGCCAACGCCACCGCGCCGCCGACCGCCGCGATCGCGCCGACCAGGCGTACGCCGAGCGCCGCGCCGAGGAGCTGGGTGTAGAGGCTGTAGCCGAACTGGGCGACCCCGCCGTACCAGGAGAAGTCGACCGGCGCGAGCCCGTTCTCCTCGGCGAAGTGGGCGCGGGCCACCTGCGCCGAGAGGTCGGTGCCCATCGGCGGCGCGAGCAGGAACGCACCGGCGAGCAGCACCGACGCGACGAGGGTGCCGAGCAGGGTGCGGCGGCTGTCAGGCGTCGAAGACCCGCTCCATCGCCGCCCGGGACCGGCGAGCGGTCCGCAGGTACTCGTCGAGGAACTCGCCCGGGTCGTCGGCACCGAGCAGTCGTACCACGCCGGCCAGCTCCACCCCGTGTCGGGGCAGCTGGTCGCCGGCCCGCCCCCGCACCAGCATCAGCGCGTTGCGGACCTGCGCGGCGAGGGTCCAGCCGGCGGCCATCGCCGCGGCGTCCGCCGGGTCCACCAGGTCGGCGTCCCGGGCGGCCGCGAGCGCGTCGAGCGTACGCGTGCCGCGCAGCGTCGGCACCGTGCCGGCGTGCCGCAGCTGGAGCAGCTGCACGGCCCACTCGACGTCGGCGAGCCCGCCCCGCCCCAGCTTGGTGTGGGTGGCCGGGTCGGCGCCGCGGGGCAGCCGCTCGTTCTCCACCCGCGCCTTGATCCGACGGATCTCGACGATCTGCTCGCGGGTCAGCCCGTCCGCCGGGTAGCGCACCGGGTCGACCAGCGCGACGAACTCGTCGCCGAGGTCGGCGTCGCCGCAGACGAACCGGGCGCGCAGCAGCGCCTGCGCCTCCCACACCCGCGACCACCGCGCGTAGTACTGCGCGTACGCGGCGAGGCTGCGCACGAGCGGACCCTGCCGACCCTCCGGGCGCAGGTCGGCGTCCACCCCGAGCGGCGGGTCGGGGGCGGGCATGCCGAGCAGCCGCCGCAGCTCCTCGGCGATGCCGTGGGCCGCGCCGCTGGCCGTCCGCTCGTCGACCCCGGCCGGCGCGTCGTAGACGAACAGCACGTCGGCGTCGGAGAGGTAGTTCGACTCGTACCCGCCGAGCCGGCCCATGCCGATGATGGCGAACCGCAGCTTCGGCGGCGTCGGCTGGGCGGCCCGGGCGATGCGCAGCGCGGCGGCCAGCGTGGCGTCGGTGACGTCGGCGAGCGCCGTGCCCACCGCCCGCACGTCGGCCAGCCCGGGTACGACGCCGGAGTCGGTGCCGTCGGCGCGGGCCGGGGACGGGGTCGGGGCCAGCGAGCCGGCGCGGCACAGCACGTCGGCGCAGGCGATCCGGACGAGTTCCCGGCGGCGCAGCGCGCGTACCGCCCGGGTCGCCTCCACGCGGTCGGCGTGCCGGCTCGCCGCCGCGGTGAACCCCTCGTGGAGTACCTCCCGCGGGCGGGCCACCAGCTCGTTCTCCTCGGCCAGCAGCCGCAGCGCCTCCGGTTCGCGGGCCAGCAGGTCCGCGGCGTAGCGCGATGACGAGAGCACCCGGGCCAGCCGGCGGGCGACCGGGCCGGAGTCCCGCAGCAGCCGCAGGTACCAGGGGGTGCCGCCGAGCTTGTCGGACACCTGCCGGTAGTTGAGCAGGCCCCGGTCCGGCTCGGGGGCGTCGGCGAACTCGCTGAGCAGCACCGGCAGCAGGGTGCGTTGGATCGCCGCGGTGCGGCTCACGCCGCCGGTGAGCGCCTGGAGGTGGCGCAGCGCGCCGGCCGGGTCGGCGAAGCCGAGGATCTCCAGCCGGTGCCGCGCCGCCTCCGGGGTGAGTCGCAGCCCGTCGGCGGGCACCCGGGCCACCGACTCCAGCAGCGGCCGGTAGAGCAGCTTGGCGTGCAGCCGGCGTACCTCGGAGGCGTGGGTGACCCACTCGGCGCGGAACTCCTCGACGGCGCTGCGCCCCGGGGTGGCCGTGTAGCCGAGCGCGGCGGCGAGCCAGCGCAGCGCGGCCGGCTCGGTGGGAACGGTGTGGGTGCGGCGCAGGCCCTGCAACTGCAACCGGTGCTCGACGGTCCGCAGGAAGCGGTAGCCGCGCAGCAGCGCCTCACCGTCGGCCCGGCCGACGTACCCGCCGACGACCAGGGCCCGCAGCGCCGGCAGGGTGCCCGGCGCCCGCAGCGTCTCGTCGCCACGGCCGTGCACCAGTTGCAGCAGCTGGACGGCGAACTCGATGTCCCGCAGGCCGCCCGGCCCGCGTTTGATCTCGCGTTCCAGCTCCTTCGGCGGGATGTTGTCGATGATCTTGCGGCGCATGGCCCGGACGTCCTCGACCGCCTCCGGCCGCTCCGCGGCACGCCACACCAGCGGGGCCAGCTGGTCGATCCACTCCTGGCCGAGCGCCAGGTCGCCGGCGGCCGGTCGGGCCTTCAGCAGCGCCTGGAACTCCCAGGTGCGCGCCCACCGGCGGTAGTAGGCGACGTGGCTGGCGAGGGTCCGCACCAGCGGCCCGCGGTTCCCCTCCGGGCGCAGCGCCGCGTCCACCGGCCAGGCGACCAGCCCGCAGACGTGGATCAGCCGGGTGGCGATCGTGGTGGCCGCCGCCAGGTCGTCGTCCTCGGCGGCGACGAAGATGACGTCCACGTCGGACACGTAGTTCAGCTCGTCCCCGCCGCACTTACCCATCGCCACCACGGCCAGTCGGGGCCGGGGCGTGCCCTCCGGCAGCTCGCCGACGGCGATCGCGTACGCCTCGGCGAGCGTGGCGTCGGCCAGCGCCGACAGCGCCCCCATGGTCTGCTCCAGGCCACGGCCGCCGGTCAGGTCGGCAGCCGCGATCCGCAGCAACGCCAACCGGTACGCCTGACGCAGCGCCGCGACCGCGTTGCCGGCGGACTCCCCGCCCGCGGCCGGTTCGAGGCGCCCCTCGGCGGCCGGGGCACAGCCGTCCGGGGTGGTCCGCAGGACGGTCCAGTGGTCCGGGTTGGCGACCAGGTGGTCGCCGAGCGCCGAGGAGGCGCCGAGCACGGCGACCAGCCGCCGGCGCAGCCCGGGGTCGTCGTGCAACGCGTCCAGCAGCGCCGAGGCGGGCTCCCCGCTCCGGCGTTCCGCCTCGACGATCCGGTGCAGCTGGCGCAGCGCCAGGTCGGGGTCCGCCGCCCGGGACAGCGCCGAGAGCAGCTCGCGGGCGCGGTCGTCCGTCGGCTCCTGGACGTCGGGCCGCCACAGGCCCAGGCCGTCCGGGCCGAGCAGGTCGGCGGCCCGGGCGCCGCCGTCGCCCTGCGCGGTGCCGAAACCGTACCGGGCGAGCCGCCCGGGTGCGCTGGTCGGCCGGCTCATCACTGCCCGAGCAACGGCAGGCTGCGACGGGCGGCGCCCTCGTCCAGCTCTCCGAGGGCCAACGCGGCGAACCGGGCGGCGAACGGCTGCCAGACCTCCTCGACGTCGACCATCACCGCGGCGCAGGCGGCCACCACCACCTCCGGGTCGTAACCCAGCTCGGCGAGGACCGTGGAGTCGGCGGCCCACTCCGCGATCATGGCGGTGTCGCACTCGATGTGGAACTGGAGCCCCCAGGCCCGGTCACCGAGGCGGAACGCCTGGTGCGGATAGCGGGTGGAGGCGGCGAGCAGCGTCGCGCCGCGCGGCAGCTCGGTGATCTCGTCCGAGTGCCACTGGAACACGTCCGGGATCAGCGGCACGTACCGGAACAGCGGGTCGGCCTCGGCCGCGTCCCGCCGGCCCACCACCGCCGGCCCCACCTCCGGCCCGGACGGGCTGCGCTCGACCTGCCCGGCGTGCGCGGTCGCCAGCAGCTGCGCGCCGAGACAGATGGCCAGGGTGGGCACCCGGTGCCGTACGGCCTTGCGCAGCAGCCCCTCCACCGCCGGGAACCAGGGTGCGCCGGGCGAGCCGTCCGCCAGCGGGTACGCCTGCTGTTCGCCGCCGAGCACCACCAGCGCCGCGTAGCCCTCCAGGTCGGCGGGGAGCTCGTCACCGGCGTGCGGGCGTACGACCCACAGCTCCAGGCCGGCCTCCGTGAGCCACTCGCCCAGCCGGCGAAGGTCGTCGGTCGGGTCGTTCTCGATCACCAACGCGGTTGCCACGCCGTCGAGGCTATCCGGTGGCGGCCCGCGTCCCTCAGTGGCTCCGCCGGGCGTGCCGGGGTGCCGGCGCCCAGGACGGACGCCAGACCGTTCCGGGCAGCGGTGCCAGGCTCGCCAGGTGGTCGACGACCGCCCGAAGCCCCGGATGCGGACTCGTCCTGGGAAACATGAGGGAGAGCGGGTAGGCGAGCACCGGGTCCACGATCGGGATGCGGCGCAGGCCGTGGCTCGTGGGCCAGAGGTACCGGTCGCGGGCGCCGACGAGGGTGGCCACGTCGGCGGAGGCCGCGAGCGCGTCGAGCAGCACCTCGTCGCCGAAGTTCGGGCCGGCCGCGTCGATGCGGAGGTCGAAGTCGGTGGCGAGCTGGTCGTAGAAGTCCGCCCATTCGCTCCGGGGCACGATGCCCGGCACCCAGATCCGACGCTCGCGCAGCTGGGACGGCGTCAGGGTCCGCGCGGAGGCGAGCGGATGCCGGGGACCGACGAGGAGTTCCAGCGGCGAGTCGAAGGCGTGGACCATCCGCACGTCGGGGGGCAGCGCGGCCGGGTCGGTGACGCTGCGGAACGCGGCGTCGACGTCGCCGGCCTGGACGGCGGCGGCCACCTCGGTGGGGTCGTCGACCCGGAGGGTCACCACGTCGAGGTCGGTCCCGGGATGCGACCGCCAGTAGTCGTGCAGGACGACGGCCTGTGCGCTCCGCAGGCCGAGGACGTCGATCCGCAGGGCCCGCGAGCCCGGCCGGACCGCGCTGACGGCGCGGTCGGCACCCGCGACGATGCTCCGCGCGTGCGGCAGGAACGCCTGGCCGTCCAGCGTCAGCTCGACGCCTCGGGCGCTGCGGGTGAACAGGCGGACCTCCAGCTCGCGTTCCAGAGCGGCGACCCGCTTCGACACCGCCTGCTGGGTCACGCCCAACTCGTCCGCCGCGTGTCGCAGCTGGCCGAGCTCGGCCGCCCGGACGAACGACCGCACCGCCTCGGTATCCACCGGCCCAGCCTAGGGGCGCCCAACCGAACGTTGTGGCTCGCCGGCCGGCGGTTGTTTGATCCCGCCGGTGGGCAGCCGATGTGATGCGGCGACCCGTTCATCGGTCGTGGCGGAGGAGTCGGGTGCGCGTGAAACTGGGGTCCGGCTTCGGCTGGCTGTGGTCGGCCTACGCCGTCAGCACGTACGGCACGTGGATCGCCTTCGGCGCGTTCCCGCTCCTCGCGGTTCGCGTGCTGCACTCGTCGGCGTTCGCGGTGTCGCTCCTGGAGGCGGCCGGGCTCGCCGTCGCGGCGATCGTCGCTTTCCCGCTCGGGCCGTGGGTCGCGCACCGCCCCAAGCGACCGGTGATGATCACGATGGACCTGACCCGGTTCCTCGCCACCGCGAGCGTCCCGGTCGCGTACGCCCTCGGCCTGCTGTCGTACGGCCACCTGCTCGTCGTCTCGGTCGTCTCCGGAGCGGCGGGCATCGCCTTCAGCGCCGCGTCCGGCGCGTACCTGAAGCACCTCGTCCACGGCGACCACCTGCTGATCGCGAACGGGAGGTTCGAGGGCACGACCTGGGTGGCGACCGCCGCCGGACCGCCGCTCGGCGGCGCACTCGTCGGCCTGCTCGGGCCGGTCGTCACCGTCACGGCCAACGCCGTCAGCTACCTGCTGTCCGCGCTCGGCATCCTCCGCATCCGCGGGGACGACGTCGCGGCACCCCGCGACCCGGCCACCAGGGTACGCGGGGCGGCCCTCCTCGGCGGCTGGCGGTTCATCGGCCACGACCACGTACTGCGGCGCCTGTTCCTCAACTCGGTCCTGGTCGGCGGCCTGATCACGGCCACCGTCCCGCTGCTGGCCGTCCTGCTGCTGGGCGAGTACCACTTCCCCGCGTGGCAGTACGGCCTCGCCTTCGGCGTCCCGGCACTCGGCGGCTTGGTGGGGGCCCGCCTCTCCGCCCGCCTCGCGGCGCGTCACGGGCGGCGCCGCGTCATGGTCGTCTCTGGCTGGCTGCGGTCGATCTTCCCGCTCGGTCTCGCGTTCGTCCGGCCCGGTGTCACCGGACTGCTCACCGTGATCGTGGTCGAGGCCCTGTTGATCACCTGCATGGGCGTCTTCAACCCGATCTACGCCACCGAACGCCTACGACGGACTCCCCCGGACCAGGCCGCCCAGGTCCTCACCGCGTGGAGCGTCGCCGGCAGACTCGTCCAGGCCGCTCTCACGATGGTCTGGGGCGTCCTCGCCGCCCTCATCGGCCCGCTCGCCGCGATCACCGTCTCCGGCGTCCTCCTGCTCGCCACCCCGCTCCTGCTGCCCCGACGAACAGACCCGTCCCACCCCGAGCCGGTCCGGCGTGGTGGCGCCGTCCCAGCCCCGACCGGCGACGCACCGCCCTCCGGCGGCAACGCCCTGGCCTCCGGCGGCAACGTCCTGGCCTCGGACAACTAGGCTCAGCCGCTGTGCCCGACCACACCGCACCCGCCCCGTCGACCGCCGTCCGCCCGCCCGCGCTGCGTCCCGGCGACACGGTGATGCTGGTGTCCCCGTCCGGGCCGACCCGGCCGGAGCGGGTCGCCCGGGGCATGGAACTGCTCACCGGTTGGGGTCTGCGGCCGGTGCTGGCGCCGAACGCGTACGCCCGGCAGGGCTACCTGGCCGGCGCGGACGCCCTGCGCGCCGCCGACCTGAACGCGGCGTTCGCCGACCCCGAGGTGCGCGGGGTGATCTGCACCCGGGGCGGCTACGGGGCGCAGCGGGTCGTCGACGACATCGACATGGCGGCGGTCCGCCGGGACCCGAAGGTGGTGGCCGGCTTCTCCGACATCACGGCCCTGCAGTTCGCGCTCTGGCGCGGGGCGCGGCTGGCCAGCGTGCACGGGCCCGGCGCGGCGTGGCTGGACGACCGCACCCCACCGCGCTCGGCCGAGTCCCTGCACGCCGCGCTGATGACCACCGAGCCGGTGACCG